>CAYLXM010000053.1:0-27232 GCA_964387555.1 uncultured Rhodothermales bacterium
ACGTGTCCACAAAAACGGGTATAAACCACTCCTAAACTCCTAAACTCCTAAACTCAATTTTTCCCCATGCCCCCCTCTTCCGCCACGACCGACCTCCATCGCCACCGCACATGGTTCATGTTGATCAGCATGGGCCTCTCGATCGGCATGCTGGTCTTTAACGCGTTCGTATTCAAGGGCTGGGTGAGCGCCACGCTCTGGAGCGTCGGCTTCACGGTCCTCTATGGCGGTTATGCGCTGGGGACGCGTGACCGGTTGACGATTCACTTCTGGCTCTTCGCCCTATTGGTGGGTTTTGCGGAGTTGCCGGCGGACGCGTGGCTCGTCAACCACACCCAGACGCTGCTGTATCCCGGCGGCGAGCCCATGCTCTGGCAGTCCCCTGCCTACATGCCCTTTGCGTGGACCGTCGTGCTGATGCAGGTCGGCTACATCGGCTATCTGCTGGTCGGGCGCTTCGGCATGATCAAGGCCATGGCCATGACGGCCGTGCTCGGAGCGCTCCTCGTGCCGGTGTATGAATTCCTGGCCATTCACGCCGATTGGTGGTCCTACCACAGTGCCCCCATGCTGGGACCGGTACCCGTGTATATCATCATCGCGGAAGGATTGCTGATGCTTTCCGTTCCGCCCCTCTTCATGGCAGGCGAGCGCCTGTCCCTGAAATACACGCCGCTCCTGGCGATTGCGCAGGGACTCGTCATGTTCCTCGCCTGTATCATTGCCTGGACCGTTGCCGGATGAGCGGAATCACGGATCATCCTCCTTCTGATCTCCAGGTCATGTTTCAGCGGATCGTCCTTTTCTTCATCCCGGAGGATCTGCGGCTCGATGTGGAGCGCTTTCGCGCGGCGCGGTTCCTGGTCAGCGCTTCCTTGCTCACCGCCCTGTTTTCCGCTTCATACATCGCGCTGAGCCTGTTTGTCGGATTCATGCCCGGTGTCTGGGCCATGGTGTTTAATGCCGCGGCCTTTCCGGTTCTGCCGTTCATCTTCCGAAGGACGCGCTCCGTCCGGCTCGTCGTCAACCTCTACGTACTCGTCGGAACGATCGGTGTGGGAATCGTGGTCTTTTATTCCGGAGGATTTGGTTCGCCCATCCTCCCGTGGTTCGGCATCCTTCCGATGGCCGCTGTATTGCTGGACGGTCCGAAGAGCGGCTGGCCGTGGACGGCGGTCGCGATTCTGGCCGTGGCGGGATTCGCGGCGGCCTCGATGTCCGGATATACGTTTCCGAACGCGGTGGGCGAACCGTATCGGACCCTATTTGCCGTGGGTGATCACCTTGGGCTCGTCCTCCTGATCTTCGTCATCGCGCTCATCTTCCAGAACGAAAGGGCGCGCGCTTTCACGCAGGTGCACAGCAAGAATGAAGAGTTGGAGCAGGCGCTTGACAACCTGCATCGGACCCAGGCCCAATTGATTCACTCCGAGAAGATGGCTTCGCTCGGCCAGTTGACGACCGGAATCGCGCATGAGCTTCAGAACCCCCTCAACTTCGTCAACAACTTCTCATCGTTGTCCGCCGAATTGGTTGAGGAAGTAGAGGAGGAACTGCGAAATCCGGTCGAGAACAGAACGGCGCTCCATGCGGCATTGGAGGATTTGCGTACGAACCTTCACCGGATCAAGAGCCACGGGCAGCGGGCCGAGCGGATTATCCGCAGCATGATGGCGCATGCGACGGAGAGGCGGGGCGAGCGACAGTCTGTTTTGTTGAATCATATGCTGAACGATTTTGTGCGGCTTGCGGAGCACGGCCGGCAGGCACAGGACGCCGGCTTGGAGGCGCAGATCGTCCGCCATCTCGATCCGGACGCGGGCCACGTCGACCTGCTGCCGACGGAGATGGGGCGGGTGATTTTGAACGTGCTCGACAATGCGCTGCTGGCGGTCCGGGCGCGTTCGGCCGAGGGGGGGCCGGATTACGAGCCGACGGTGACCATCTCGTCGAAGAGAGATGCTGACCGGGTTCATATTCAGATCCGGGACAACGGAATCGGGATCCCGGCGGCCATTCGTGATCGGGTTTTCGAGCCGTTCTTCACCACGCGTCCCGCGGGAGAAGGCACGGGGCTCGGCTTGTCGATGGCCTATGAGATCGTGGTCGAGGGGCACGGCGGAACGATCTCTGTGGAAAGTGAGGAGGGGGAGGGGACGACCATGTCGATCACGCTTCCGGGGTAGGGGTTGAGGTCCGGGGGTCCGGGGGTCCGGGGGTCCGAGGGTAGGGGCGGGTTTCAAACCCGCCCGGGTATCACGCGAAGGCGCGAAGGCGCGAAGGGGGGTGGGGGGTCCGGGGGTCCGAGGTCCGAGGTCCGGGCGTGCGCACACGCCAGAATCGGCTCGTGGGCTCTGGCCGGCCTGGACCCAACATTAAACCTTGAACTTCGAACCTTGAACCTGCCCTTTCAGCGATTGGGCGAATGGGTGAATGGGTGATGGGCCAATGGGCGATTGGGCGACGGTCATGACGTGACGCCCAGGGGATCCAGCCGTCCCGGGAGCCCGCCCGCCATGACATGAACCGGACCCCTCATGGTGCGCCTGCTGCAGTCTGCAATCGCACCGCCCGCTGTGAACCGCGCGCCCGCTACATTCTTTTTGGCTGCAATCCCCCCTCCGACCTTTCAGGAGTCTTCCCATGAAACGGATTCTTTCGCTGCGCATCTGGGCCATCCCCCTGTTCGCGCTCTGCGTTCTTGTCGTTTTCGCCCCGAGAGCGACCGCGCAGTTCGTCCCGCCTGCTCCCACGCCAAACGACACGCTCGTCTCGCCGCGCGTCCTCTCCGGACATCGGGTTCTGTTCCAGATCTATGCGCCGAAGGCCTCCGAGGTCGCCATGCGAGGGGACTGGATGGAGGGTCCCGGCATGACTCAACTCGCGAAGGACAGTCTCGGCGTATGGTCGGTGACCGTGGGGCCTCTCCGCCCTGACACCTACAGCTACGCGTTCGCGGTGGACGGCGTGCGGACGCTGGACCCGAAGAACGTGACGATCAAGCAGGGCACGCGGAGTCTCGACAACATGTTTTTTCTGCCCGGTGAGGAAGCCGCCTATCAAGAGCATCGACCCGTGCCGCACGGGCAGATCCGGCAGGTGTGGTACGACTCCTCCACCCTCGGCATGCAACGCCGGATGCACGTGTACACGCCCCCCAACTATGACCTCGACGAGACGGACTACCCTGTCTTCTATCTGCTTCATGGGGGTGGAGATGACGACTCCGGCTGGAGTACGATCGGCCGGGCGGGTCTCATCCTCGACAACCTCCTGGCGGAGGAGAAGGCCGTCCCCATGCTCATCGTGATGCCCAACGGGAGTCTCCCCCCGCCTTCGAACCCGCCGGCGGGTGGGGCAGGCTCGCCCGAACGGCGGGCCTTCATGGAGGCGGCTCAGGCCCGCTTCACCAATGATCTCATGGAGGATGTCATCCCCACCGTCGAGACCCTGTTTCGGGTCAGGCCTACCCCGGCGGACCGAGCCCTTGCCGGGCTATCTATGGGCGGCGGGCAGACGCTCCGCGTCCTGACGGAACACTGGAATCAGTTTGCCTATGTGGGTATCTGGAGTGCCGGCATGCTGGGACAGAATGCAGAGGACTTCAAGACCCGCAACGCGTCGTTCCTGAGCGATCCGGACGAAGTCAACCGATGGATCAAGCGCCTGGAGATCGTCTGCGGCGACAATGATTTTCTCTTCGAGTCATCCAGGGCACTATCTACGGTATTCACCGAAGCCGGCATCTCCCACGAGATGGTCATCACCGGTGGCGGACACACCTGGATCAACTGGAGGATGTATCTCAGGGATCTGAGTGAGCGGCTTTTCCGGTAACGGACATCAAAGGAATCCTTCGCCAGCAACGTGGTGCAGCGAAGGAGCAACGCGAGGCGGTGTGATCCTGCGGAGGTGATGAGCATCGGTTTGTTGAAACGAACGACGAGGAATCGTCGGGAGGGGGCCATCGGGGCTGTCCGCATGTCATGGCAATCCCGTCTTCCGGCCGTTACCTTTGATGGTTGGTCCGGTGTTCACCGGGATCCCGCATGGTTCCCTCCTCCCCACCCACCGCCATGAAACGCGTTTATGCCGATGTCGCCGTGTGGCTCGCCATCGTGTCGGTCTTCGCGCCGACCGGACTGATGCCGGCCGCGCACGCCCAACTGGTCCCGCCGGCGCCCGCGCCGAACGACACCCTCATCTCTCCCCGGTTCCTCTCCGAGAACCGGGTCCTCTTCCAGATTTACGCTCCGGGAGCCTCCGAAGTGACGATTCGGGGAGACTGGATGGAGGTTCCGGGGGTTACCCAGCTCGCGAAGGACAGCCTCGGCGTCTGGGCCGTTGTCGTGGGACCACTCGTGCCGGACTATTACAGTTACGCGTTTACTGTAGACGGCGTGCGCACGCTCGATCCGAAGAATGCCGCGATGAGGCCCAGCGTCCGCGTTCCAGGCAGCATCTTCTACCTCCCGGGTGAAGAGACGGCCTTTATGGATCTTCGACCCGTGCCGCATGGAGAAATTCTGCAGATCTGGTACCCCTCTTCCACCCTCGGGGTGGAGCGCCGGATGCACGTCTACACGCCGCCGGGCTACCATCTCGACAACACCGAGTATCCGGTGTTCTACCTCCTGCATGGGGCCTGGGAGGACGATGCCGGGTGGAGCACGGTCGGCCGTGCCGGGTTCATCCTGGATAACCTCATCGCGGATGGAAAAGCCGTACCCATGATCGTGGTGATGCCCAACGGGAGTCTGCCCGCTCCGGAGAATCCGCCGGCAGGCGGCAGGACATCGTCCGACTGGCGCGCCTTCATCGAGGCCGCCCAGGCACGATTCACGAGCGAGCTGATGAACGATGTTATCCCCGCGGTGGAATCGCGCTTCCGGGTCCGGAAGAACAGCGCCGACCGGGCGATCGCGGGGCTATCGATGGGAGGCGGACAAACGCTTCGCGTCCTCACGGGACACTGGGACCAGTTTGCTTATGCCGGCATCTGGAGTGCCGGGCTCCTCGGGCAAGACCCGGCGGACTTCGTCGCCAGAAACGGCGCCTTTCTGGGGGACGCGGTCCGGATCAACCAGCACTACAGGCTGATGGAGATCGCCTGCGGAGAACTCGATTACCTCTTCGAAACTTCCAAGGCGCTCGCCGGGGTGTTCACGGAGGCCGGAATAGCCCACGGACATATCATCACAGGCGGTGAGCATTCGTGGGTGAACTGGAGGAAGTACCTTCGCGATATGGGGGAAAGGTTGTTCAGGTAGGGGTTTGGAGTTTGGAGTTTGAAGCCTGAAGGTTTGGAGTTTGGAGTTTGGAGTTTGAAGGTTTGGGACAACGCCATTCAGGACGCGCGGCGAGGATCGCGTTCAGGGATGGTGCATGCCCGGGCGGAGCGTTCTTGCGGCGTAGGCGCCGGTGGTAAGGGCTCCAGTGGCGCAATGGTTTGGGACGACGGGGCTATGGATCCGGTAGTTGTGAATGCCGGGCCCCTCAGTGTTGGACAACGATCGATCGCACGGCGACGTTCGACCCCGACGTCAGTCGAGCGAGGTAGAGCCCTCGCTACTCGGTGCGGGTGTCCCACCTGACGGCATGGCTGCGCCTCGATCAAACGAGACGAACACGGCGTTGCCGCCTCCCGCGAGGGGCGGATCACCGCTTGCCGGCGGGGAAAAGAACGGGGCCTTTGGCACTCCCCAGACTCCGGCCAGTTGGGCGACGCCACGTACCGGAACAACAACGAGAAGGAGAATCCCGAGGGCGATCGCTTTCGGCATCCGCGCGATTCGGCGGATGGATGGGCAACGGCTCGCGGGTGCTCAAATACGGGGGCGGAAGCGCCCTTCGGCACGCACCTCGCTCCGTTTTGGATCGCGCTACCTGTTCCGAACCCCTACGATGCCGCCGGAGTAAGGTTGCATGTCGAAAAACTCGCCCTGGCCGTACACGCGAGGGTCCCCGGTGACCTGCAGCTCGTCCATCAACCGATTCCAGAGGGCCCTTTTCACCTGTGCATAGGCCGGGTCCGCGGCTACGTTGTGAAGCTGATCAGGATCCTTCGCCAGGTCGTACAACTCCTCCGCCGGGCGCTTGCCGAATGCCAGCTCGTAGCGCTGCCGTGATGCCGCGTCGGCGTCGCGGTTGTCGATCATGGTGTGTTTGGTTGGCCCGGCGTCCGTGTCGGAGTACCACGCGGGGTAGAGGTGCGCCTTGTCGAAATGAGGCGTTCCGGACGGCCATCGGTCCGGGCGGAAGTTGGTGATGTAGAGGTGGTCGGCTGTCCGGACGGCCCGCATAGGGTATCCCCCGCCGTCCGGCGCCTCCTGGGCAGGCACATGGCGCTCACGGCCGAAGAAAACAGCCGTGCGGAAGGGCTCTTCTCGACCGGAGGGATCGGAGGCCAGCAGCGGCAGGAGGCTCCTCCCGGTCATGCCGGTGAGGGTGGGCAGCCCTGCCAGTTCCAGGAATGTGGGCGCGAGATCGGTCAGGCTGACGAGGTCCGGCACAACGCGGCCGGCGGGCGACAGGCCTGGCCCGCGGATGGCCATCGGCACGCGGACGCCGGCATCGTAGAGGTTTCCCTTGGCGCGGGGGAAAGGCATCCCGTTGTCGCTCGTTACGACGATGAGCGTGCGGTCCAGTTCGCCGGTCTTTTCGAGCAGGGCCAGGATGTCCCCCAGATCGCGGTCCAGCCGCTGCACCTCTAAGTAGTAGTCCGCCACATCCTCCCGCACCTCCTGCGTGTCGGGGAAAATCGCCGGGACGCGGATCTTCTCAAGCGGGATCCCGCTTCTGGCGCCTGACCCCTCGTCGTAGACCCGGTGCGGATCGTGCGTGCCAAACCAGAAACAGAAGGGCTGGCCGTCCGGGCGGCGTGCGAGAAACGATTCGAACGAGTCGAATTCGGGTCCTGCGGGGTTGCGCGGGCGCTCGCCCAGTTCGCCGGGCGCCCAGCCTTTGCGGGCGTAGCCGACGACATAGCCATCCGCCTCGAGCACGTCGGTGTAGACCGGATGTTCAGGGGGAAGCGATCCGTACAGATTGGCCCCTGCGCCGAGCCGCCAGAACGACTGGCCGGTGAGCAGCGCGGCACGGGATGGCGTGCAGGACGGCGAGGAGACGAACGCATTTTCGAACAGAACCCCCTCGCGAGCGAGACGGTCGAAGTGGGGTGTCGCGACGACGGAGTCGCCATAGGCGCCCGCGTGTGGCCATCCCCAATCATCCGCAATGAAAAGGAGGATGTTCGGGCGCTCGGGGGGAGCATCCGGAATGGGACCGGGTGGTACGCCTCCGAAGGTGAGGAGGCCAAGAAGCGGCAGGATGGCCCTGGGCAGCATGACGGGTGGGGCTCGTTGCCGAACAGGTCGGCGGTTGCGGTGGACACCGATTATACGGGGGATTGAGGAAGATACACGCCGAACCGATTCGCTGCAGGGGTTCGCGTGGCCTGTGCAGCGATGGGGAATGCGCACCTTCAGCAAAACCGGCTTGCGATTTCACATTCCGTCACCCGCAACACAGGTTCCGGCGTACCGTATGCTGGTGGATGTGGGGTCTGAGGGGTGCATTTGGTCGGAGTGTCTGAACACGTACCACTGTTCACATCCCGTGCGCTCGCGTACGCTGCCCATGAGCCGTCTTCCCCTGCTTCTGTTCCTCACCACATTCTCGGCAACGGCTGGCGCCTCCTCCGGGACCGCCCCACCGGATTCACTCCGGCTCCAGGACTCGTATGGAAACCTGGGTTTGGGGCTTGACCTCCATCTGCTGCAGACCCGCGAAGACCTGCTTTCACCGCTTCGTTATGCGGGACCCGGCCTCGCTTTCCGCCTTGTCGCCGATGCGGGATCTCCGAGGTACGCCCTCCGGGTTGAAATGAAACTGGGCCTCGCAGTGCCTTTCAACCGGGCCGGGCATGGTGCGGGCACGCTCACCTGGGGCGGGCGCTTTGCCTACGTCCATCGCGTGAGGTCTGTTGGTCCGAACACGGACTTCTTCGCCGGCGCAAGCATCATTTCGCGCACCGACGATTTGTATTTCGTTCAGTGGGACGACGCACACCTCTACTGGCTCGCCGCACACGCGATGGGACCCGCCCTGCAGGTAACCCACCAGCTTCCGTCCGGAAGAAAATTGCGCCTCGCTGCAGAGTTCCCGCTCGCGGCGCTGGTAGGAAGGCCCCCGGAGCGCCGCTTCAACAAAGTCGACGACCTCGTGGTGGCCTACACATGGTTCGGCAATCCCAGCCGCAACCTGAAAGTGCGAGGCGTGCCCGATTATGTCGCCTTCGATGCGCGAATTGGGACGCGGCTCACGAGGCGGACCCAAATCTGGTGGGAGATCGGCTATCGTACGGCGCGGGAGCCCCGGCGCGTGCACGTCCTCGAGCAAGGGCTATCGATCCAGTGGATTGTGGGATGACTCTCATCATGCGACCGACACCGCTCCTTCTCATTCTCCCCTTCGTGGGTTTGGCTGCCGCGGGTTGTGTGGCCGACGGCGACCTGAAGCGGCCGGACGGCTTCGAGCCTTCCAGACGAAACGATGGGTGGGAAGTCGCCTCGCCCGAAGAGGCGGGCATCCGTGCTTCCACCCTTGATGCGCTGTACGACCGATTCTACGCGGAGGACGACTTCTACAACGCGGTCTCTCTGCTCGTCGTCCGCCACGGCCGGCTCGTTGCGGAGGGGTATGCGAAGGACCCGTACGATCGACATCGGGTCCATCACCTGCAATCCATCACCAAATCCGTCACCTCACTGGTGTTCGGAGTGCTTCACGAGCGAGGAGTCTTCCCCAACCTGGATGAAACGCTGAGGGACATTCTCCCCTCCTCCTCCTTCGAAGGAGATCCTCGCGCGCGTTCCATTACGCTCCGGCATCTGCTCACGATGTCGTCGGGGCTCGATTACGACAACACCGCCTTCTCGATCGACCTGCTCATGCTTCGGCCGGGCGACCAGGACCGCGAGATCCTCAGCCGAAAGATGTATGCGGACCCTGGTGCCGAATTCCGCTACCGGGATGCAGATCCTCAACTTCTCAGCTACGCCATCCAGGATCGCACGGGACGGACCCTGGCCGATCTGGCGGATGAACTGCTTTTCCGGCCGTTGCGCATCAACGACTATCGATGGCAAGAGAACGTCGACGGGGTTACGCTTGGAGCGCACGCGCTCTGGTTGCAGCCGCGAGACATGGCGAAGATCGGCCAACTCGTTCTGAACGGCGGTCTCTGGAACGGAGAGCGGCTCGTATCGGAGGAATGGATCGATGCATCAACCACGACGAAGGTAATGCCCGATGCCGGGGATCCCGATATCGGTGGGTTCGGCTACGGGTACTACTGGTGGGTGATCCCTGACCTGCCCGGCTTCACGGCCTGGGGGCACGGTGGACAATACATCCTGGTCGTGCCTGAGGCCGACCTGGTCGTCGTACTCACCGCAAGCCCGGATGCGGATTACGATGTGGGCAAGTCGCTCAAACAGTTTGTGCCCCTGATCGAGGTGCTCCTCCAGGGGATCCAGGAGGAATGATTTTCCTGTAACGCGCGCCGGCCGGGGACATCCGACCGATTCCATAATGCCCCCGGGTCACATCCCGGCGCACGGCGGGGTGGTTATCTGCCGAGGGCCAACGGCAGGCGGGAGGCTGACGTGCTGTTCAATGCCTTCTGCGTCCAGCTTGCGTACGGGCTAGATCTTCGAGTTCAGGTAAACGAGATAGAGTTTCCCCGCCTCATCCGCCATGACGGTCGCCTCGAGTCTGAGCGCCCGCCCCGACCACGCCGGATCGATCAGATCGGCTTCAGGCGGCATGCCGGCGGTGACATACATGCACGCCGCTCCGGTCCGGAACAGCCAGTCTCCGCGCGTCAACCCCGTCGTCCTGGCTGCTTCAGGAAACGTGCATCCGTCAACCATGGTGCCATGCAGCAGGCCGGACAGCGTGACGCCCTGGTTCAGGAACCGCTCCGGCTCGGCGCAGATCTCCGCCACGTCCTGCGGGTCGCCGGATTGTGAGGGCACAGCAGGAGTTCCTCCGCCCGTTCCGTTGGTGACGGGGGCGCCGCTTCGTGCACACTGGGCGAAAAGCGGGAGCAACAGAAACAGAGCCCATTTGACGCGTACGGTAGTCATGGCCGTATGGAAAGTAGACCGGCCCGGCCCGGTTCAGGGACCGGGCCGGTCTCGGTGCAACATTGTGGACTCGAATCAGGTACCGGCCCACAAGAAAGTACGTACCTGAGCGGACCCCGTCACGTCTGAGCAGACCGTGCCCATGCCCCACAGCTTCTCATTGCGCGCGCAGTGGTCGCCGTTGTGTGCGTACATCGCGGTCACCTTGATGTTCGGCCCATTCGGTGCGGCATAGGTGTTGGTCGCAGGCTGGATCTCGAGTGCCGTGCGGAACCAGGCGTCGATCACGCCCCAACCGGCGCGCGTCAGTTCCATGAACCGGCGCCCCTCGCTGGTATTGTCGTACGTCACCGCCCCGTAGCCCAGGAAGATGTGCAATCCATCAAAAATGCCACGCCAGCGATCGAAAGCGTTCGTCGTGTTCGTGGTGAAGTGCGTGCTCTGCATGGGCCCACAGGCTGCGATGATGATCCATTCCACGTCGCCGTTCCCGTAGAAATCGGAGCCCCCGTTCTGCACTTCGGTGTAACTCAGTTGCGTATCGTCCGGACTGGCGAGTTGCCATCCACTCGGGCTGGCATGTCCGGTGTAGAACACCAGGTCGACGTTGTCGATATACGAATCGTCGTTGACGCGCCAGTCCTTTTCCCAGGCGTTGGCATCGCCAAAGCTGAAGGGAACGCCCCATCCGGCCGCCTTGCACTGGTCGGTGAATCCCTTCACATTGCCCGCGCTGCCGCTGAGTCCACCACTGACGCCGATGTAGGAAGCGCCGCACTCGAAGCCTGCGGCCGCGGGCGAGGCGAACGCCGGCTTCACGAACCGGTCGAGCCATCCCTGAGACCCGCTGCCTTCATTGTCCTTCCCTTTGGGTTCCGGACGTTCGCCGGGATTTCGGGCTTTGTCGGCCGGAACCTGTTCGAATTTTGGGCCATAGGAGGTAGCCGCCACAATCTGGGCGCGCATGGGAACGGATTCGTTTCCCACTTGAATTTCGCCGTTCACGACCCAGACGGGCGCCAGCACCGTCTGCTCTTCGAAAGCCGGCGCTGAGTAGTAGGCCAGTTCTGCCTTGACATTCTTCAACTCTGTCCCTTTGAGACGTCCCTTCACTTCATTGACGGCAGCCGTCTCGCCCATGATCCGCTCCATCTTCTCCACGCCGGCCGTCTGGCGCCATCCGCCCGAAAAGCCGACGACTTTTTCGCCTTCACCCACGAAGACTTTCGCCTTGCCCCCTCCACCGACCACCGGGAATTCCTGGTCTTTGCCCGCCACGCGGGCCTTGACCTTCACGGCATAGTTCACCTGTTGATCCAGAAGCTTCTTCACCACCTGACCGGGCGCGTCCTCCCCCGACATCGTTTCGGAGAAGTGCGAAAACACCATGTTCGCATTGCCGTCCCCTTTTGGATTGAGCCCGTTCTCCTCCATGAAACGATCCGCGACGGCCCTGGCGCGCGCATGGTCAGGGACGTTCGCCCCAGCCGCTTTCGGGTTCCACAGTTTTTCCATGTCCCCCATAAACACGTGTCCGCTTCGCTTGTCAACTTCAAGGACTTTCTGTCCCGAACGATGGACAACCGCATTGGGCGTCTCCTGCATCGCGCCGGCCGCCCCCATGTTCTTCCTGAACATCTCACCCGACCGTCCCTTGTCGACGGCCGCCTTCTGGAGGCGATATACGGGCATCTGCGTCTGGTCTTGAATGGGGCCACCGGCCCCGAGCATGCCGGCCATTCCAACCAACACTGCTCCGAACAGAACAAATCGTTTTCGTTTCATCATGATACCTTCCTTTTGTGTTAGGGATGTGACAAGTTCCCACAGCACAGCCTGACTCGAATTATTCTGTTCTTCAAATTACGTGCCACACCGCACGTCGACGTCAGGATGCAATCGGGAAACGGACATCTCGGTTTCAACGCCAATCGTCTTCGACTACTTGAGGAGGGTCATCTTTGTCGTCTCCAAGCGGTCTCCCACACGCAACACCGCCAGATATACGCCACTTTCTACAAGACGGCCCCGCGCATCGCTGCCGTCCCAGATTTCCCGGTGCGTGCCGGCGCCCACCGCACGGTCTACCAGCGTGCGGATGTGTCGTCCGGCCGAATCGAAGACCTTCAGGGTCACGGCGGACGGTTTCGACGTCTCGAACGTGATCGCAGTCGTGGGATTAAACGGATTCGGGTAGTTGCCCTGGAGCGAGAATGAGGTCGGATGGTCCAGGCCCTCTCTTTCTGCATCAACTCCGGAGATCGGTTCGAATGCGTTCTTAAAGGCCCAACTTGCGATATCGTGGGTTTCACCGCCGCCTCCGGTCCCGGCTGTGAATCCAACGAAGGCGTAGGGGGACTCGAGGACGCCGGCAAGGTCGACCGAATACGTGAGGAGCGGCTCTTCCGGACGATCCGACTGCTCGGAGAGACGAACCTCGAGCAGCGCACCGGCACCGTCGTAATCGATCCACGCATACCAGACTTCTCCGTTGTTGAGACGCGTGCCAACCGGTGCGACCACGTGCGACGTGATGTTGCCGTTCGTGTTGATTCCCACGTGGTTGCCGCTATTCCTGTCGGGCGCGCCATTGTCATACGTATCGAACTCGACCCCAAGACTCCGGGGAATATCCGCATACCCGATACCTCCTCCGCCTCCCCCAACCGTATCTGACACCGTCTGGACCACGAAGACCAGGCCGTCGGCTCCGGCCCCGTCCACGTCCCCCCAACAACAGGGATCCAGCATGAGGAACGAAAAGAACGTGCTGAACGAACCGCGAAATCCCTGAGCGTCCATCAGCGGGATAGAATCGGTCACAAACGCACTCCCAGTCTGGCCCAGTGTCTCCGTGAGACGAAGGACAGGGCGTTCGTTTACCGTTATGGGATTTTCGATCGCCGCCGCTGTCCCGTTCAGCGTGAACGTGCTCAGATCAGAAAAATCCGGAAATTCGAATGAGATGGATTGGGCTGCTGACGGGCCGGTACAGAGGGCGAGGAACATCACCCCAGCGAGAACTGCGAGCGATGCACGTGTTGTTTTCAT
The DNA here is from genome assembly GCA_964387555.1 of uncultured Rhodothermales bacterium. Classification (GTDB taxonomy): domain Bacteria; phylum Bacteroidota; class Rhodothermia; order Rhodothermales; family CAYLXM01; genus CAYLXM01. Next base: position 13,203 of record CAYLXM010000053.1, read on the forward strand.
TACGTTTGTGGGCAAAGTGTATTTAGGTTGTGACAGTCCGCAATTAATGTCCTGCAGTGCCAGGTGTCGCCTGATCTTCTGCTGAGGGATGTACCTTCGCCGCAGTCCTGGTGTGCTGCCGACACGGGTTCGGTTGAGCGGGAGCAGCCTATCCGCCTGATACCTCCATTCTCCGAGGGCAATGCCCTACGACGTTGTTGACAGAGGCCAAGTCGGCCGTACCGATTTGCAAGCCGGGGCGCCCTTCGGCCGAAGGCCGTCCCCCTTGCGCTGAGATGCTTTGTGAAGACTGTTTGAAAGATAGGTTGATGTTTGAAATCCTGTCAAGGCGTCGAACTGGCGCCAAATACCCCAAATTCATTTTTTCCGGCCTATCTTCATCTTTCCTGCACACACCTTGTCCACGATCTCGCCTCAGGATGAAATATCGCGTAGCTCCGCTGGTCGTCGCCTTTCTTCTAGGCGTCGGTCCGGTTCGGGCGCAAGACGGAGTCGTTTACCAGGCCGATGTGCGTGGGACGGAAGGCGCCCTCCTCTTTGACCGGTTCGCCCTGCAGGATGGGTTGCCCGACAACACGGTAACCGCCCTCCTCCAGGACCGATTCGGCTTCTTATGGGTCGGCACGCGCAATGGTCTCGCACGATTCGACGGGTACCGGTTCGAGACCTGGGCGGCCGACACCGATCCCGATCCCTCGGGAAGCCATGACGGCCTGTCGTCCGGGTCGGTGACGGGGCTCTTTGAAGACGGCCGGGGACATCTCTGGGTCATGACCTGGAACGGCCTGAACCGCTACGATCCGGCAACGAACACCTTCCGACACTACCTGCGCTCCACGCAGACTGCGGCCACGGGTAGCAGCCTCACCGATGGATGGATTCGAAGCGTGTACGAGGACCGTGCCGGAGGGATCTGGATCGGTACGCCCTTTGGCCTTTTCGAGTATGATGCCGCCGGCGACAGCCTTCGCCGCCACCTGCCCAGGCCCGACATCACAGAGTTCGATCCGAATCTCTTTGCCACTAAAGGGAATGAAATCTCAGACATGCTGGAGGACCGAAGCGGGAGATTCTGGGTGGCCACGTTTGATGACGTGTACCGTTTCGAGCGTGAAGCCGAACAGTTCGTTCCTCTCCGACACCGTCCCGACTCAACATTCGGATTGACAGCCATCCGACAGGGCTACTCCTTGTTCGAGTCGTCGGGCGGTGAATTCTGGATCATAGCCAAGGCCCGCGACGGCTTCGACCGTTTTGATCCGGTTACCGGCGCCGCGACACGGTACAAACTCGACGAATTGCCCTTCTCCCGCGATTTCTCCGACAACGCACCTCGCCTCGTCGAGGATGACGCCGGCACCCTCTGGGCCATTGCAGCCGAAGGACCCCTCTACCAGTGGGATCCCGTATCCGGCGGGTTTGCTCGGATGGAAATACCCACGCAGGTGGGCATTTCGCGCATTCGCTATCCCTTTCACCGAACCCTGCGCCGTGTCGCCTCGGGAGACGTCCTCTTCGCATCCGGTGACCGAGGCTTGATCAGGATCCGCCCCGACGGCCGCTTCGATCAGTACCTCTTCGATCCGGACGCCGTGACGGCCTCGCTCAACGAGGTCCGAACGACACTGGTAGACCGCTTCGGATCCGTCTGGATCGGGAGTGCGCAGGGACTCTATCGCCTGAATCAGGAGTCTTCGCTTTTCGGCCGCACCGCCCTGGGCCTCAACACGCCTGTCGCCATGCAGGCGGAGCCCACCGGGGGTGTCTGGCTGGCCATGGCCGGACCGACGCTCCAGCAGATCTCCTCCACCGGAGCCGTTCTCTCCTCGTACTCCCTCGACCGCACACGTGTTGATTCCATGTGGGTCTCCACGGTACTTGACGTTCACCGGGACGACTCGGGCCGAATCTGGGTAGCGGGAGATTCCGGGATTGACGTGCTCGATCCCGTCCAGGGGATCTTCCACCATCGCATCGAATCCGATACGACCTACCACCCGGACCTGTTTGCACTGGCGGAATCGCTTCAATCCCGAAACCGTACCGCCGCCGTCATCCTGCGTTCGGGTGACAACGCAGATCGGAGCGTCCCCTTTCAGCTCGCACGCCCCACCCGTCTCCTCGTCGTCGCGATGGGAGAATGCACCGACGCGGATCTGGGGATGGACGACGATGCATGGATCGAGGATACCGACGGCGCTCGCGTCTGGAGCATCGACTGCCGTATGGCGCGACACGCAGGCGGGGACGAACGCAACATTGTTCAAGTCGAGCCGGTGCTCCTGCCGGCGGGGTCCTATCGCCTTCGAAACCGAACGGATGACTGTGGCGAGGGCGTCCCCTGCCACGCCTTCGGCACATGGAACGTCGTTCCACCGGTTCGGCCCGAGTGGTACGGCATTCAGGCCTTCCGGCTGGACGAACCGGACCTGCAGAAGGTCCAATCCCTGCTTGATCCCTATTTCCCGGTCGACGGTCTGCCCGCGACGCCTGTGCGCACCTTCCTCCGCGACCGTGCCGGACAGCTATGGATCGGTATGCCCGGCCATCTCGCCCGTGTGGAGGAGGGGACCCTCCGCTTCACGAGCTTTGCCTTGCCCGTGAATGACCGAAACGGCAACCAGGTGCTGACCATCCACGAAGATCCTAGGGGCAGAATGTGGGTCGGCACCATGCATGGTCTATACCGTTTTGACCGGGAATCCGGGATCTTCCAGCCGGCCCCGATCGGCCGGGATGTTTCGATTGCGCGGATCGAGTCTGACGAATCCGGGCGCCTTTGGATCGGCAGCGACATTCGGGGGCTCGGACTTCTCCATGAGGAGACGAATACGATGCGATGGCTCGACCGGGAGAATGCTGATTTGCCAAGTAGCGGCCTTCTGGGTATGGCACGCGATTCCGGCGGCATGCTCTGGCTGCTCCATGCCAGGGGACTGACCCGGGTAGACCCGCGGACGGAGACCTTCATTTCGTTCAACCAGGCGCACGGCTTGCCGACATTCTCCCTGGGCGGCCTCCTGGGCCGGACGGAGACGGGTGACATCCTCGTCTCCGGCGACAATGGCTTCGTCCAGTTTCGACCCTCCGAACTGCGGGCAAACCCCGTACCGCCGCTCGTGGCATTGACCCGATTCCGGCTGACCGGACCCGACGCGTCCCGCCAGCCCGACTCCGTTCCCCGCTTCCTGTACGATACCAGACGGATTGTCCTTGCCCACAACCAGAACGACTTCACGATCGACTTCGTGGGTCTCCACTTCTCCAATCCCGCTCGCAACCAGTACATGACGTTTCTGGAGGAGTACGACGTCGAGTGGCAGCGCATCGGAGATCGCCGGTCCGTTTCCTACACCAACCTCGACCCGGGGCGCTACGTATTCCGGGTTCGCGCTGCCAATGCCGATGGAATCTGGTCCGATGAGGATGCCACCCTCGAAATCGTGATTCGTCCGCCGTGGTGGCAAACAATCTGGGCGTACGGGGGCTATCTCCTGCTCCTGCTGGGGTCCCTCTACGGGGCCGGCGCAGCGCAGCGCCGTCTCATCACGGCCCGGGAACGCCGTCGCATGGAGATTGAACGCGCCCGGCTTCGCGCCGAAACGGCCGAAATGGAAGCCCGCGCCCTGAAGGCGGAAAACGAGCGCAACAGCAACGTTGAACTGCTGAGCCGGATCGGGCAGAAGATCACCAGCAACCTGTCTCTCGAGCAAATCATCGACACCGTCTACGAAAACGTCAACGCACTGATGGACGCTTCGGGATTCGGCATCGGCCTGCTCGACGAAGAGGCGCGGACGCTCGATTTCCCTGCCACGAAAGAACGGGGAGAGACCCTTCCCCCCTACTCTTTCTCGGTTGATGACGTGGACCGGCTTGCCGTGCGCTGTCTGACCCGTCGGGAGGAGATCATCATCAACGACTATGCGACGGAGTACCACAAGTACGTATCGACGGACCTGCCCTCGCCCGCCGGAGACGAGCCGGAGTCGATCCTCTATCTACCGCTCCAGCACCGAAATCGGATGATCGGCGTGATCACGACCCAGAGTTTCTCGAAGAACGCCTACAACGAATTTCACTTGAACGTGCTCCGTACGCTGGCGACCTACACGGCCATCGCGTTGGACAATGCGGATGCGTACCGAAGGCTCGGTCAGACGGTCGAGGACCTCAGGTCGACACAGGAGCAACTCGTTCATCAGGAGAAGCTGGCCTCGCTCGGTCAGCTCACGGCCGGGATTGCCCACGAAATCAAGAACCCGCTCAACTTCGTCAACAACTTTGCGGATCTCAACGCGGAGTTGTTGAGCGACATCCTCGCCGTCTTGCAGGGCGATCCCGATCGCGCTGTCGGGGAAGTCCTTGAATTGCTCCATGAGGAGTTGAAGGATCTGGCGGACAATACCGCCCAGATTGCCCGTCACGGCCGGCGCGCGGATGGGATTGTCCAGGCCATGATGCAGCACGCGCGGGGTGATGTCGGAGTTCGCCAGCAGACCGATGTGAATGCCCTGGTCGACGAGTACGTTAATCTGGCCTTCCATGGACGGCGCGCTTCTGCTGCCGGTTTCAGGGTAACCATCGAGCGCGATCTGGACCCGGCCGTGGGCGAAGCGATGCTCGTGCCCCAGGACATCGGGCGTGTGGTGCTCAACCTGCTCTCGAATGCCTTTGACGCGGTCACGGAGCGAGCGGCCTCGGAGGGACCGGAGTACCGACCCCAGGTGCATGTGACCACCCGGCGCTTGTCCTCCGCTGAGATCGAAGTGCGCGTCTCCGACAACGGGACGGGCATTCCGGACGCGATACGGGAAAAGGTATTCGAGCCCTTCGTCACCACGAAGCCTCCCGGATCCGGGACCGGCCTCGGCCTCTCGCTCAGCTACGACGTCGTGCAGGGCGGACACAGCGGCACGATGACGGTCGAGAACGTCCCCGGGGGCGGCGCGTTGTTCGTGATCCGGCTGCCGGGGTAGGGTTCAGGGTCCGGGGGTCCGGGGGTCCGGAGTTTGAGGGTTTGAGGGTTTGGAGTTGGCCTCTTGACCGTCATCCCGGCGAAATCCGGGATCCAGGATACTATAGTTTAAGAGTTTAAGAGTTGAGCAGTTTAGGAGTTGCGCGACCCGCGACCCGTGACACGTGACCCGCGACTCGCTTCCCACCACCCACCATCCACCATACATCCACCATCCATCATCCACCACCCGTCCCTCTCCTCCTCCCATGCCTTCTCCGAAACTCAACCCCCTCACCCCGGCCGAGGAGCGCGTTATCGTCCACAAGGGCACCGAACGGCCGTTTTCGGGCGAGTACGAAGACCATTGGCTTGCCGGCACGTATGTCTGCCGGCGGTGCGACGCGCCCCTCTACCGGTCGGCTGACAAATTTGATGCCCGCTGTGGGTGGCCCAGCTTCGACGATGAGATCCCCGGGGCAGTCCGGCGTGAAACGGATGCGGACGGCCGCCGCACGGAAATCCTCTGCACGAATTGCGGCGGACATCTCGGGCACGTCTTCGAGGGCGAACGCTTCACGGCCAAGAACACCCGTCACTGCGTGAACTCGATCTCGCTCCGGTTCATCCCCGATCCCTGAAGGCCCCTGGCGCCTCGCGTGACAGCGAATGTTAGGCCCCTCCGTGTGGATGTGATGGGCCAACGGGTCGCGTGCTCAGCGCCCTCTCAACAGCTCGCCCTCGTCCCACGGACCGCCATCCCCGGTACTGCCATCAGGGCCGCTACCCGTCCGGCCTCCCCTTCCCTTCTCAATAGGGGGCAGCCCAGCGACGTGCTCAGCGCTTCTCGTGTACGAAGCGGGCTTCAATCCAGTCGCGGATTTCGTCCCGGACGCGGGAGAATACGGCAAGCCGCTCCTCCTCGGTCCCCAGCGCGGCAGACGGATCGTCGAAGCGGTGATGGATCCGCTCGCGGAGTGCGGGCACCCACGGGCACGCTTCCTTCGCCGAGTCGCAGACCGTGACCACCACGTCAGCCGGCAACTCGACAAATCCGTCGGCCGTCTTCGACCAGTGCCCGGAAATGTCGATCCCGATCTCCGCCATCGCCCGAATCGCAAGCGGATTCACGCCGCGCGCTTCCGTCCCCGCGCTGTGCACTTCGTACCGGTCCCCCCCGAGCGTCCGCAACAATCCCTCCGCCATCTGAGACCGGGCACTATTGTGCGTACATACGAAAAGGACCCGCGTTTTTTTCTCCGGAATTGCCGTCATTGAACGTCCAGTTGCTCCTGATGGAAGCCCTCACGCGATGCCCCGCTTCCGGCGATCAACCGGGCAGGAAACGCGAAGCGCATTGATTCGTATATTGAAGAGTATTAATATAGAGAAAGATCTATATATGACGCCAGAGGAGATGAAGATAGACTGTTGTGTGCCGGACCATTCTGTCGCGAGTCCGGTCCTGTCGGACGCCGAGGTGGAGCGGCTTTCGGTGCGGTTGAAGGCGCTCGCGAACCCTACGCGGCTCCGGATGCTGGACCTGATCCAGTCCGGCGGCGGAGAGATCTGTGTCTGCGAGATCGAGGCGTTTTTCGCGTTGACGCAGCCGACGATCTCGCATCATCTGAAGATATTGCGGGATGCGGGGCTGATTTCCAGCCGACAGGACGGTACGTGGGTTCGCCACGCCGTCGATCCCTCCGCCCTCGAGCCGTTGGTGGAACTCCTGCGGCGTTTCGAGACCGAGAGCGTCGGGTGAGGGAAGAGGATGGTCGGTCGCGGGGAGCGGGGCGCAAGTCGCGGGGCGCCGGGTCGCCGGGTCGCCAGTCGCGGGTCACGGGTCGCCAGTCGCGGGTCACCGGTCGCCAGTCGCGGGTCACGGGTCGCCAGTCGCGGGTCACGGGTCGCCAGTCGCGGGTCACCGGTCGCGGGGCGCGAGTCGCGGGTCACGAGTCGCGCAACTCCTAAACTGCTCAACTTCTAAACTCTTAAACTGCAAAATCCTGGATTCCGGCTTCCGCCGGAATGACGGTCGAGAGCCAACCCTCAGACCCTCGAACTCCAAACCCTCAAACTCCTAACTCCAAACTCCACCCTCCAGGCCCTATCTCACACCGCACTCCCATGACAACCTCCACTGCTGACGAACTCAAGCAGACCGTCCGTGCAACCTACGCCCGCGTCGTGTCCACCGAAGGATCATCCTGTTGCGGACCCGCTTCCTCGTGCTGCGGACCCGATCGATCGATCCCGGTGACCATGGCGGAGGACTACACCCAGCTTGAGGGGTATCTCGCCGAGGCCGATTTCGGCCTGGGGTGCGGCATCCCGACGGAGTTCGCCAACCTCATGCAGGGCGAAACCGTGCTGGACCTCGGATCGGGCGCCGGGAATGATGCCTTCGTCGCCCGGGCGCTGGTCGGCGAGTCCGGGCGGGTGATCGGTGTCGACATGACCCCGGAGATGGTCTACCGTGCACGCGCCAATGCCGAACGACTCGGCGCCACGAATGTCGAGTTTCGCCTGGGTGAAATCGAGGCCCTCCCGGTCGCGGATGCGAGCGTCGATGTGATCGTTTCGAACTGCGTCCTCAATCTCGTGCCCGAGAAGGACAAGGCCTTTGCAGAGATGTTTCGCGTATTGCAGCCGGGCGGACGCTTCTGCGTATCGGACATCGTGTTGGACGGGGCCCTTTCAGAGGCCGTCCGTGCGGTCGCTGAACTTTACGCGGGATGCGTAACGGGAGCGATTCCGCTCGAGGACTACCTCCGCATGCTGGAGGAGGCAGGTTTTTCGTCGATTCAAGTCGTTAAGGATCGGGAGATCATCATTCCCGATGAACAACTCGAGGGGCTCCTCGCGCCTGCGGACCTCGCCTCGTTCCGCGCTTCCGGGGCCCGGGTACGATCCGTGACGGTGGTCGGGACCAGGTAGAGTCGTTCCCTGTCGGTCGGATTCTACGTCCGGACGTACCTTGGTGCTTGGATCCGATTCGCAGCGACCACTGACTGCGAACGCCGGATGTCCGCCACGAGAAACCCAACCGGCACGTCCACCATGTCCTCCCTCCGCTACGCCGTACACGCCTACGCATGGACCTCCCGATGGAGCAACGAGACGCTCCACCTCATCGATCATGCCCGGGCGTTGGGATTCGACCTCATCGAGATCCCGTTGATGGACATCGATCTCGTCGATGCGGTCGCGATTCGCGAGCGGTTGGATCGGGTCGGGATTGACGTCTGCACTTCCACGGCCTGCGGGGAGGCCGCGGACCTCACCGCGGACGACGCGGCCGTGCAGAGGGCCGGGGTCGAATACCTCAAAGCCTGTGTCCGAGCGACGGCGGCGATGGGTGCGCGGACGTTTTCGGGGGTGCTCTACAACGCCATCGGCCGGCGACTCGACCGCTTTCCGGATGAGCGGCACTGGGAGCGCTCGGCGGATGGACTGCGGGAGGTCGCTCGGTTCGCCCGGGATCTCGGGGTGACGCTCGGCCTGGAGCCGGTCAACCGCTACGAAACGTTTCTCGTCAACACGTGCGCGCAGGCGCTCGAATTGCGGGAGCGGATCGGAGAACCCAACGTGGCGATCCACCTTGACTCCTATCACATGAACATCGAGGAGGCGGATTTCTACGGCCCGACGCTCGCGGCAGCGCCTCACCTGTGTCACTATCATCTCAGCGAGAGCCACCGCGGCACGCCCGGCACGGGGGTGGTCCCCTGGGACGACATCTTCAGCGCCCTTGCCGACACCAGGTACGACGGGGTCGTCGGCCTGGAGTCCTTCACCGAGGTCTCGGATGCCATGCGCGCGGCCACATGCGTATGGCGCCCCCTGGCCGAGTCGAGTGACCGGCTGCTGGTGGAGGGGTTGGAGTTTCTAAAGAGTTTGGAGAATAGGAGTTTAGGAGTTTAGGAGTTTAGGAGTTTGCCTCTGGACCGTCCTCCCGGCGGAAGCCGGGATCCAGGGGTTGGAGTTTGAACGTTTGGAGTTTGGAGTTTGAAGGCTGACGCTCGGCAGTCTTCCCAGCGAAAGCCGGGATCCAGGGGTTGGAGTTTGAACGTTTGGAGTTTGGAGTTTGAAGGTTTGGAGTCGCGACCGAAGGGAGCGTCCTGGGCGGAGCGGAGGCCCGGGATCCACGGTTTGAAGTTTGAAGGCTGCCGCTCGGCAGTCCTCCCGGCGGAAGCCGGGATCCAGGGGTTGGAGTTTGAACGTTTGGAGTTTGGAGTTTGGAGTTTGGAGTGTGAGGCCGCTGATCAGAAGTCCTCCCGGCGGAAGCCGGGATCCAGGGCTTGAGTCTGCGCATCAGCTCCGGATCAATCCTCGATGATCATCCGAGGGCCGCCGGGCAGGATGGGCATTTCATCATCCTCTTCAGTTGTCCCCGGGAGGTCAATCGGACTCCAACAAACTCCAAGAATTAGGGCTTTGCAGCAATTGATGTGCAGCTTGTGTGAACTCTTTGCACCAACGGCATCTCTGACCTGGAACTCAGTGCGCTTGTTCTTTCCGACGTTAGCCTTGACCGGAGTGGTCGCTGGGGGACCGTTCGGGCGGATTTCGTCATCACCGGGACGGATTTTGGCCGCGACTCCCTCCGTGCGGACCTTCAATCTTCCGCGAGGGCGAATCAATAGCGTATCTTCATTGGGATAGTTGACTATTTCGTAAGAACATACAGTGTCCATCAAGAACACACGAATCTCGATTTCATCCCTGGGTTCTGGCTTGCCCTGCCCAACCGCCGGCCCCGCCCAGAAGAGCAGGGCGGCCATCACGAGGATAGCCCGCGTGAGACGGCCGAAACCGGCACGGTGTTGTGTGTGAAGTGTGTTCATCGTCTTGTGGGTTAAAAGGGTGTGGCGACGAAGCCTGCCGCCGAAACCGGGTCAATTTCCTTTCCCATAGTCACTGATCGCTCTGCGGATGGCGGGATCGTCACGGATGGCGCGCAGCCACGGGGAGTTGCGGGTCTGGACGAGCCCGTAACCATCCCGAAGGGCGGAGGCGACCAGCTCCACCGCGAGGTTACGCTGCCCGACCTGCAGGTAGACTTCGCCATACCCGAATCGCCAGTCCGGCCCGAGCGACCAGATGTCGACCGCACGCGTGGCCCGATCCAACAGAGTGGCCGCACTATCCACCTGACCCAGGCGGACCTGATAGGTGGCGATCGATGAGAGGACGTCCGAACTGTCCCTCACGATCGGCAGATGCGTTCGCGCGAGGTCGATGGCCCTCCGATACGTCGCCAGGGCGTGTGTTCGCGCAGAATCCGTCCCGGCCAGAAGCAGCGCGTCCGCCAGGAAACCGCACGTCACGTAGTTTTCCGGTTCCTCAGCCAAACTGCGGGCGTACAGGGCCGCCGCCGCCGTATAGTCCCCCCGGTAGAACCGGATGGTGGCCAGGTTTTTCAGGGCCGTCGCATTTCGCTCGTCTATGCCCACGATGCGCTCTAAACTGGTTTCCGCCTCGTCGATCTCCGCTCGCTCGTACTGCGTCGCCGCCAGGTTCCCCAAAAGCATCAGGTTCATGGGGGCGATGGCCAGTCCCCGTTCGTAGGTCCTGATCGCTTCCTTTGTCCTCCCCGCATCCTTCAGGGTATTCCCCAGGTTGAGATGGATCCTCCAGTAGTGGGGATTCCTCTTCGCTGCGTCCCGAAGCGCCGTCTCCGACGCCTCCAGACGACCCAGGCGCCGGAGCACGATGCCTTTTTGGCGACGGAGTTCCGCGTTCTGCGGGACGATCTCCGCTGCACGCTCCAGCGTTTCCAGCGCCGCCTCGTGCGCCCCCAATTCCGACTGCAAGGCGGCAACACCGGCCAGGACAGGAACCAGATCACCCCCAAGGGACACCGCTTTGGCGATGGACCACATGGCCTGGCGTGCCGCTTCAGGGTCCTTTGACCTCCGGTACCGGGCCACGTAGGCCTCTCCGAGCGCCGCATACGCGACGGCCTCCGTCGAGTCGAGTACGATCGCCGAACGGAGCAGACGGATCGCAGCATCCACATCCGAATCCGACTGCAGGTCCTTCAGGTGACCCATCGCGCGCAGATAGAGCGTGTTCGCCTCGGCGTTGACCAACCCTTCCCCGGCGCCGCCACCCAGACGCGCGTCGTTCAGTCCAAGCAGGGAGACCAGAGCCGGAAAAGCCTCGTCCTGCAGGAGCATTCCGCCGGCCGTTTCGATATTGACCTCCCTGGAGCCCACCGTCTGCTTGTGCTGCGCATCGATCAACAAGAACGTGAGTCGCGTCGTACTTCCCTCAACCTGCAAGGCCCCGTCGATGACCCATTTCACGCCGTAGCGCTCGTGGACGTCGGACGGGGGCATGCGCTCGCTGATTTCCCCCGCCGGCAGCACGGCGAATTCCGATCCGGGATCGTCGATCTCCGCCAGACGGCCGGCAAGCACGTAGGTGAGTCCCTTCGCCAGCCGGTCGGCATCGTCATCCGATGTGCTGAACGGCAGGAGGGCTACAGATCGGATCGAGGGGCCGCGAAAATAGCGCGCCACCTCGATGCCTGCGTAGATGGCCAGGACGCCGGCGATGACGACCGCCGCAACGCGGATGAGCAGGTCAAACGTGCGTTCGCCGATCACGGGCCATAAGGGATCCAGCCGTTCCAGGGCTGTGGCCACCTGGCCGGCATCCGCGTAGCGTTCCGACGGATCTTTTCGCAGACACCTTGCGATGATTTCGTCAAGGGCAGGCGGGATGTCCGGCACGATCCGGCTCGGGGGCTCTGGCTCCTCATTGAGGATCTTGTACTGGATGGCCCAGATATGCGGTCCATCAAACGGATTGCTCCCCGTCAGCATTTCGTGGAGCACCACCCCGAGGGACCAGATATCCGATCGCCGGTCCATCGGCGCTCCCCGCAGATGCTCGGGACAGATATAGCCGGGTGTCCCAACGACCGCTCCTGTGGGCGTGTCGTGCGTTCCCCATTCGATGCGCGCGACGCCGAAATCGAGAATCTTGAGGCGGGCTTCCTCGGTGATGAGGAGGTTCTCCGGCTTGATGTCCCGGTGGATAATCCCCCGTTCGTGGGCGTAGTGCAGTCCGGCCGCAGCCTGAGCGGCTGTGTTGACGGCCTCTTTCCACGGGATGGGCCCTCCGGCCAGCCGTTGCCGGACGGTCAGCCCCTCGTAGTAGGCCATCACGATGTAGAGGTCTCCCGTTTCGGTTTCCCCGACGTCGTAGACTACCCCGACATTGTCGTGATCGAGCGACGACGCGGCGCGGGCCTCATTAACGAATCGTTTCCGTTCGGGCGACCCCTCAGGAATGCCGTTGGACGGGAATTTGAGTGCGACGGACCGCTCCAGACGCGGGTCGTGGGCCTCGTAGACCGTTCCCATGCCTCCGGATCCGACTTCGCGGATCACCTCATAGCGGCCAACGGTATCGCCGGGACGGTATGGCATGGCCGGCACTTCACGGCGGACCGGCGCGCGGCCCCCCCCATGCGCCCTCGCAACGGGTAGACCCCGGTCAGCCCAGGCGTGCGAGGGTGAGACAGGATTCCCCCGCAAGCGCCATTCATTGTGTCAAGCTATTGAAACTATTCTTTATGGTCCAGAGGCCCCGTTCGGCTTCGATCTTGTCTTCAGGTGGGAGAGACATAGCCAGTCCGGGCAATAAGGGCCTTGACCCGGGGATGGTCGCGCAGGAATGCATATTCCGGGAATCGCGAAAGTGCCCGTCCATAGCCCACCACGTCCTGTGGCGTGTTCTCGATCAGCTTCTGATGGTGCGCCTCGAGGTGATCGATTCCCACCTCCACGTCTCCGAGTGCCGCGAGCACCAGGCCGATGTCGAAATGATGCCACCACTCGGTTCCGTCCAGGGCTGCCGTCATGCGTTCGACGGCTTGCTGGGCCTCAGCGCGGTTCCCCATCAGTGCGTTTACCCACCCGATTCCGCCCTGGTATTCCGTTCCCTCGTAGCCGGCCAGCGCCGCCTCCAGGTCGCCATTCATCGCGAGGGCCCAGGATCGGACGTTGCGGATCCACGGCCGATCCTGGCCGACGGCAATCGATTCATCGGCGACGGCGATCGCCCCGTCATAGTCGCCTTTTTCGATCAGCACGACTGCCAGCTGGGGATAGGCCGTTTGGTTCATGGTATTCAGGGCAATACACTCCCGCCAGGTGGTCACTGACTCGTCGAGCCGGTCGAGGTTGTGATAGGCGCCGGCCAGCACTTCGCAGGGCAGGATGGCGAGGGGATCCGCATCACGCGCGGGTTGCGCCTCGGCCAGGGCCTCCTGGAAACGACCCGATCGGCCTAACATCGAAGCGTACTCGCGTCGCGCGTTCCAGCTGTTCGGGTCGGCTTCGATCGCCCGTTTGAAGACGGGTTCGGAGGCCGCCATATCGCCCTCCAGCATGCGCATGACGGCCTCGGCCGTGAGGGTTTCGGACAATCGCGGGCCGTGCTGCTGGGCTCTGGAGAGGGCCCATCGGCTCTTCGCCTCCGCCTCCGACTTCGACACTTCGTTCCACCAGAAGCGGCTGTAGTACGGCACGACGGCCGCAGCGTACGCGGGGGCAAAGGTTGAATCGGCGGCCATGGCCTGTTCGAAGTGCTGGAGGGCGCGCATGTAGTGGGACGGCTCGGCCGGCAATTCGGTGGCCGCGTCGTAGGCCATGATCTCCTGGCCCAGTTTGTACTCTGCTTCGGCCCCCTGTCTGTCTCTCCGTGCCTGGTCCGAACACCCGACGAGACCGATGCCGAGGGTGAGCCCGATCAGCCATTGTGAGCGTTTCATGTCCATACCGGTTTCGTGGTGATTTCTGGTTCGAGGAAAGCCCGACCAAGCCGGAATACCGACATCCGGGATCCTTCCTCAATCCGGAAGGCGGGAAACAGCGCACAAGTGTGCCACGCGCGCCCGGGATTTTCGGGCGTATTCCCAGGACAGGTCCGGGGCACAGGCCCGGGAGGAGTTGAGGAGTTTCGAATCCGTCTCCCACCTCCCGATTCCCTCTCACCCTCGGACCCCCGGACCTTTGGACCTCTTCCCACCCCCCGTCGCGCCGTCGCGTGATACCCG
>CAYLXM010000054.1:0-26873 GCA_964387555.1 uncultured Rhodothermales bacterium
TCCTAAACTCCTAAACTCCTAAACTCCTAAACTCCTAAACTCCTAAACTATAATACCCTGGATCCCGGGTCTCCGCTTCGCTGCGCCCGGGACGCTCCCCCGGATCGGAGTCCGGGGCAGGCCTTCGGTCGCGACTCCAAACTCCAAACTCTCTACGCCAGCAGGATCACGAAAAACGCCACGATCAGAATGTTGGCCAGCGCCAGCGGCAGCAGGTATTGCCATCCCAGCTTCATGAGTTGATCATAACGGAGGCGCGGGAGCGTCCAGCGGATCCAGATCATGACGAAGGCCAGGAAACCGGCCTTTGCGACCAGCGAGATGACCTGCAGGATGCCTAGCCACGCGCTGCCCTCCAGGCCCGGGAGCCACCCCACGATCGTTCCTTCGAACGGAACGAGATATCCTCCCAGAAAGAGCGTCGTGATCACGAAACAGGCCATGAACATGTTCACATATTCCGCCAGGAAGAACATGCCGAACTTCATGCCCGAGTATTCGGTGTGGTACCCTCCAACGAGTTCCTGCTCCGCCTCGGGCAGGTCAAACGGCGCCCGGTTCGTTTCGGCCAGCGCGGTCACAAAAAAGATGATGAAGCCCAGGGGGTTGCGGAACAGATACCACCCGAACCAGCCCTGCTGTGCCTCGACAATCCCCGTCAAACTGAGCGTACCCGCCAGGATGACCACCGAAACCACGGCAGCACCCATCGACAACTCGTAGCTCACCATCTGGGCCGACGACCGGAGTCCGCCGAGCAGCGAATACTTGCTGTTCGAACTCCAGCCGGCCAGCGTGACCCCGTACACCGACAGGGACGTCAACGCGAGGATAACCAGAATGCCCACATTCACGTCTGCAATGTGCCAGCCGCGCGCCAGCGGCACGACAGAGATCGTCGAAAACGCGATCAGCACCATCAGGAACGGCGCCAGCGAGTGGATGAAGTGGTTCGATGCCGACGGCACGATATCCTCCTTCATCACCAACTTGAACACGTCCGCGAAGGGCTGGAACAGCCCGATCGGCCCCACTCGGTTCGGGCCCACCCGCTGCTGAATGAACGCCGCAACCCGCCGCTCGACGTACACGAGCGCCGCGGCCGAAAGCAGCAACAAGTTGCCGACGATGAAGGCAATCAGGGAGAGAAGCCAGAGGGGGATGTCCATGATCGGTTGTCCTGTGATCGGATTGGGAGGAGGCGTGGGGGTGGTCAGGCCGGTTCGCCCACCTCGACGAGCGGAACACCCTCGAGACCCATCGCCTCGTACGTCGCTCCCTCAAATGCCGCCACCGTCGCGGCGATTTCCTGCATAACTTGCCGGGGACCCTTGAAGCGCATCGGCTCGCCGACAAGGTCTGCCAGATCCATCAACAGATCCCAGCTCGGCCGGCAATCGACCCGATGGGCCGGATTGTGCCACCGGTCGAACGGCGTGCCGTGACGGTCGAGACGGCTCTTGCCCATCTCCATCATGAGCGACCGGTTGACGCCCCGGATCTCTTTGGCCGGCCGCAGCCGCTGGGCTCTGCCCTGCACGTTTACCATGGTTCCGATCGTCTCCACGGCCGTCGCAGCCGGCAAGGCGATCGTCGCCCGCGGAAGCATCCCGTGCGTCGTGTTGTGGAAATGGAGGATGACCGTCATCCCCGACAGATCCTCCGCCGCCAGGACGCCGGCCGACAGGGGATCCTCCTCCATCACATACAGTACCTTCACGCCACCGCCACGGACCCGGGCCGCGAAACCGGCCGGATCTACCGGACGCATCCCCAGTCGCTCACACCCTTGCGCGTTGGGCGCCCGGTCATCCGCCACAAGCCATCCATCGCCGGATCCGGGCTTGACATGCGACACATACCCGGGAGCCTCCGCGCCCACTGCCGCTGCCAGCTTCTGCAGCAAATAATTGTCTTCCACGGTGGCGAAGGCCGACCCCAGGAACAGGATCTCCGACCCTGAAACCCCCTTCAGCGCCTCCGCGGCGCGTCCGAGCGCTTCGTCCCACGAGGCGGCCCGGGAATCGACGGTCGGACCCTCGGGACGGGCTTCGTTGAACCGCCGGTAGTCCAGCCGGTCCGCATCCGCGATCCAGAAGGCATTAACCGCCGGATTGCCCCGGGGTTTGATCTCCACGATGAGGTTGTCCCGCACCCGATAGTCGACGTTCACCCCGATCGCACTGTGCACGGAAATCGAGGGCGTGGCGCTCATCTCCCATGCCCGGGCCTTGAACCGGGCATCCGCCGAGGTAAGCGCCCCGACGGGGCAGATGTCGATCACGTTCATCGAGTAGGGCTCATCGAATTCGATCCCCGGCGGCGTGAACGGGTAGTTCTTGACGCCGCGCTTGATGATCGTGAGCTGGTTGCTCCCCGACACTTCCTCGGTAAACCGGGTGCAGCGCGTGCAGTTGATGCACCGTTCCGCATCGAGTACGACCCGCGGTCCCAGGGCGATCCGCTTGGGCTTGTGCACCTTCTCAAACTCGAATCGGGAACCCTCCGGACCGTACTTGTACGCCTGGATCTGTAGCGGACACTGCCCGGCCTGATCGCAGATCGGGCAGTCGAGCGGATGGTTGATCAGGAGAAATTCGAGGTTCGACTCCTGCGCCTTGTCCACCTGCTCACTCGAACGATGGGTCCGCACGACCATGCCGTCCGCCATGTCCGTGGAGCAACTCGTCTGGAGCTTCGGGAAAAAGCGCACCACCGGGTTCCCCGCCTCGTCGAGCTGCGGTTTGCCGGTTTGACGGTCGACTACGGTCATCCCCACATCCACCAGACACTGCCGGCAGTTGGCGGGAACCGACAGCGCCGGGTGGTAGCAAAAGTGCGGCAACTCGATGCCCTGATCCAGACAGAACTGCAGCAGCCTGGCGCCGGGTTCGAATTCGTAGAGCTTGTCGTCTATCGTGATGGTGGGCATGGCGGATTGCGCTTCAATAAAGGCCGCTCGATACGGTGGTCAGGATGCGATGGCCGGTTCGGCAACGAGTACCCCGTCGGCCACGACCGTCAACTGGATCTGCGGACTCGTGATGGCCGCGATTTCTTCCTCGGATTTCCCCTCGTCTTCGGCGTAATGCCGCAAGGTCTCGACCGACAGCTCCTCGCGCCGTACGCTGCCCTCCAGGACGACAGTGCGGCCGGCGATGTCCTTCGGGACGAAGTAGCCGTAGTCACGGAACGTCACCCGAACGGTCTGCCCCTCTCCGCCGTCGAGCGTCATCCAGCATCCCTTATTCTGGCATACTTCGTGTACCACGCCCGCGACCTTTACGGTCTGCCCGTCGTAGGCATCGGGATCGGCGACCACCTTGCCGATGGGCAGCGCGTCGTCGGCCGTGATTTCGGTCCCGTAAGAAACATAGGTCAGGGGCAGCGGCGCCGGCGCGCAGGACGCAAGGACCAGTCCGACCGCGAGCGGGAGCAGTAATCCAGCCACGCGCCGCGAGGAAAGCAGGGGAACAGGAAGTAGTCGGTTCATGGGGTATTCTTCGCCGTTACCGATTGGAATGGGTTATAAGGTGGCGACGAGACTCACCTTGCATTTCGCTTCGAACTCTTCGCGGAACCGGCGGATGGTCCATCGCACCGGCCATGCGGCCGCGTCGGCCAGAGCGCACACGGTGTGCCCCTCCATGTTCTCGGTGATTTCCAGCAGGAGGTCGAGGTCGCGCAGGCGACCCTCCCCCTCATCGATCCGGGCCACGAGATCCTCCAGCCACCCCGTCCCTTCCCGGCACGGCGTGCACTGCCCGCAACTCTCATGATGGTAGAAGTGCGACACGCGCCGGAGCCACTTCACCATGTCGGTGTCTTCATCGAGGATGA
This sequence comes from uncultured Rhodothermales bacterium, assembly GCA_964387555.1. Lineage (GTDB taxonomy): Bacteria > Bacteroidota > Rhodothermia > Rhodothermales > CAYLXM01 > CAYLXM01. Next base: position 3,841 of record CAYLXM010000054.1, read on the forward strand.
GCATGCCCCCGGTCCCGAACATCGATCCCGCTTCACGCAGCGAGTCGGCATCCATCGAGACCCCCTCGATCTGATCGCCACGTAAAACCGGCACCGAGGCGCCGCCGGGCACGACGGCTTTCAGCTTCTTGCCGTTGCGCACGCCGCCGGCAACCTCGTAGATCAGATCCGTAAGGAGCATCCCCGTCGGGTACTCGTAGACGCCCGGCTTGTTGACGTGCCCGGAAATCCCGTAGAGCACCGGCCCGGGCTGGCCCTGTGCACCTGTCTGCGCGAACCACTCGGCCCCGTATTTGGCGATGATCGCGGCATCGGCCAGCGTCTCCAGGTTGTTGACGGTTGTCGGCATCCCCCAGAGGCCCTTCTGGGCAGGAAACGGCGGCTTGATACGGGGATACGCCCTCTTCCCTTCGATCGACTCCATGAGGCTGGTCTCCTCCCCGCAGATGTACGCCCCCGCACCCTTATGCACGAAAATGTCGGTGGAGAACCCGCTGCCGAAGATATTCTTGCCGATGAAACCGCGGCTATACGCGTCGGCGATCGCCTTCTCCAGCATGACGATCCAGTCGGCGTATTCGCCTCGGACATAGATGTAGCATGCGGTGATCTGCATCGCGTAGCAGGCCACCAGGATGCCCTCGAGGCAGACGTGGGGATTGTACTCCAGCAACTGGCGATCCTTGAACGTACCCGGCTCGCTTTCGTCGCCGTTGCAGCACAGGTAACGCGGCACATTCGGGTCCACCGGCGGCATGAAGCTCCACTTCAGACCGGTTGGAAAGGCGGCGCCCCCCCGGCCCTTCAAACCGCTCGCCTTTACCATCTCGACGACCTCGGCCGGCGTCTTCGTCTCCATCACCTTACGCAGGCTCTCGTACCCGCCCTGCCGCTCGTAGACGTCGATGTTGTGCAGGTCGCGTACCGGCGGCAGAAGCACGCGCTGGTAATTGCGCCAATCACCGGCTTTACCGATTCCGTTCTTTCTGGATTCCATGAGGGGATGCAGGGACAATGGCGATTCCGGGGACGAGACGAGTGGCTCAGGGTCAGTCCATGTGTCGAGACTCGGGGGGCGTTCGGTAGGGGTTGACGACTTCCGCGTCACTGCGTCGGTTGCCGCTCAGTTCCACCTCGTCCTGAGGCAACGTAATCGAGACAAACGGTGGCTCCTTGCCCTGGAGCAGGTCGTCGATCAGCTGATCCAGCTTATCCGGAGTTACACGGTGGATGTACCGCCCGTTGTTCACCTGGACGACGGGACCGCTGCCGCAGGCGCCGAGGCACTCCGCCTCACGCACGGTGAACAGGCCGTCCGCCGTGGTTTCTCCCTCCCGAATGCCCAGTTTCTCCTCCAGGTGATGCAGGGCGTCGTACCCGCCGACCACCTGACATGTAAAACAGGTGCAGACGTCGAGCACATTCCGGCCCATCCGCTCCTTATAGTACTGCGTGTAGAACGTGGCAACACCGTACGCCTGGGCATACGGCATCTCCAGCGTGTCCGCCACCAGGCGAATTACTTCCGGCGGCAGGAAACCGAATTTCTCCTGCGCGAGCCACAACGTTCGCATGACGGCCGCGTCGGCGCGCGGATACAATGCGCGGTAGCCGGCGATGCGGTTTTTCTCCTCCTGGGTGAAGAAGAGATCCTCCGCAGGAATGACCGGATCGGGGAAGCGCTCGGGTGGAGCGACCGGAGAAGCGGATTTGGGCTGCATGCGGATGGGACTTGTCAACAATGGTCAGTTAACGACGGCGGCGGGAGCGTGACGAGCTTGACACGCCGAGCGCACCGAGCAGGCCGCGCGTCAACTCGCGCGCGACGGTGCGACCAATCTGGCGCGCCGTGGTGCTCGTCAATACGCTTTCGATCATGCCCTTATCGCGCGGACCTCGGCGGGGTACCTGTTCCTGGTCGCGGCGATACTGCTCCTGCCGCGCGTCCGTGTGCGCCTCTTCGAGTTTCGCCGTCAGCATCTCATAGGCACTCTCCCGGTCGACGTCCTCATTGTAGTACCCCACCAGGTCGGATGCGGCCACCACGGCATTGATTTCGCCGGGCGTCAGCACGTCCATCCGGCTCTGGGGCGCGCACATGAGGGTGTGCACAAGGGGCGTGGGGATGCCCTTCTCGTTCAGGACCGTGACCGCCGCCTCACCGATACCCATGCTGGTGAGCAACTGCGACGTGTCGTAGAACGGCGAGATCGGGTAGTTCTCCGCGGCAAGATTGATGCTCTTCCGGTCCTTCGCCGTGAAGGCCCGTAAGGCGTGCTGAATCTTCAAGCCCAGCTGGGCGAGCACTTCTTCGGGGACATCCGCCGGGCTCTGGGTGATGAAGAACACGCCGACGCCTTTGGATCGGATGAGTTTGACGATCGTCTCGATCTGTTTCAGGAGCACCGAAGTGGCCCCGTCAAACACGAGGTGGGCCTCGTCGATGAAGAGAACCAGCTTCGGCTTGTCCGGGTCGCCCACCTCCGGAAACGTATTGTAGACCTCCGCGAGCAGACTCAGCATGAAGGTCGAGAACATTTTCGGACGATCCTGAAGATCGGTCACCCGAAGAATCGAAATGATCCCGCGCCCCTTGTCGTCGGTGCGCATGAGATCCTGCACCTCGAAGGAGTGCTCACCAAAGAACCGTGCCGCGCCCTGCTGCTCCAGTTCCACGAGCCGGCGCATGATGGTTCCCACCGAGGCGGCCGACATGGAGCCATACTCCTTCTCGATGGCATCCTTGCCTTCGTTGGTGACGTACTGAAGCACCTTGCGAAAATCCTTCAGATCCAGCAGGGGCATGTCGTGGTCGTCGCAGTACTTGAAGACCAGCGACACGATGCCGCCCTGTGTGTCGTTGAGGCCGAGAATCTTGGAGAAGAGCACCGGCCCGAACTCGGTGACCGTGGCGCGCAGGCGTACACCCTTCTCATCGGACAGCGTGAGGAACTCGACCGGGAACGAAACCGGGTTGTGCTCTATCCCGATACGCGCGTGCCGCTCGTCGATTTTGGGATGGCTCTCGCCTGGACGGGCCAGCCCGCTCAGGTCGCCCTTGATGTCCAGCAGCAGGCTGGGCACGCCTTTCCAGGAGAGGGCCTCGGCAAGCACCTGCAAGGACTTGGTCTTCCCCGTACCAGTCGCACCAGCGATGAGACCGTGCCGGTTAAGCGTCTTCAGCGGGACGCGGATGAGGCAATCCGGCACCGACTGGAGGTCCAGCATCGCCCCGCCAAGGACGATGGAATCTCCCTTGAAGGTATATCCTTGCCGAATCGTGTCGGCAAACTGCTCTCGTCGGTTCATGTTGGATGGAGTCCGTTGCCGCGGTACGCGCGGCAGCTATTTGTCGGCTTCTCCCATCACCGGATCGAGCGATCCGATCATGACCACCGTATCCGCCACCATCGCGCCCTCCAGCATGTACTCGAGGCCCTGAAGGTTTGAGAAACTCGGGCTCTTGATCTTCATGCGGAATGGATTGCCGGTCCCGTCCGAGATGAAGAAGAAGCCCAGTTCACCCTTTGGGGCCTCGATCGCGTGGTAACACTGCGCTCCCCTGGGCGGCGCCACGCCTACGTCGGTCATCATGAAATCGTGAATCATGCCCTCCATCGAGTAATAGACCTCGTCTTTGGAGGGATAGGTCAGTTTCGCGTCATCGGCCCGAATCGGTCCTTCCGGCAGCCGGTCAAGACACTGCCGGATGATCTTCAGGCTCTCCTTCATCTCCTCGAGGCGCACGAGGTACCGGGCAAGCGAGTCCCCCTCGTCCCGAATGGGGATGTTGAAGTCGACCTCGTTATAGACGAGGTACGGTTCGAACCGCCTGATGTCGTAATCGACCCCAGCAGCCCGCAGGTTGGGACCCGTGAGGCCGATCGCGATGGCCTCTTCCTTCGTGATGAGGCCGATGTTCTTGTTGCGCTCGATCCAGATCCGGTTGCGGTTCAGCAGGTATTCCCAGCCCGGGATGTCCGGCTGGAATTTCTCCATCCAGGCGCGAATTCCGGCGATCGCGTGCGGCGTGAGGTCAGTGGCGAGGCCCCCGATGCGACTGTGTGAGACCGTGAAGCGGGCCCCGCAGATCTCGTCGAACAGGGTATAGAGGTACTCGCGGTGCGTAAACGTCCACAGGAAGACCGACAGCGCCCCGGTGTCCATCACCATGGTCCCCATCCAGAGGAGGTGCGAGGAGATCCGCGCCAGTTCGCACATGACCGTCCGCACGTACTGCGCCCGTTCGGGCACCTCGATGCCGGCCAACTTTTCGACGGCAAGACAGAAGCCGACGTTGTTGGAGTAGGGAGAGAGGTAGTCCATGCGGTCCGTATACGGCATGAACTCCTGATACGTCTTGCTTTCGGCCAGTTTTTCGATACCCCGGTGAAGGTACCCGATGTCCAGCACGCTCGTCTCAATGGTCTCCCCATCGAGACGAAGAAGGCATCGCAGCACCCCGTGGGTCGCCGGGTGCTGGGGTCCCATGTTGAGCACCATCTCCGCCTCGAGCGGATCGGGGTGGTCTTCTACGTGGACGTACTTGCTGTCCAGCCGCTCAAACAGGGCGCGGTTGTGGCGCGGCCAGAAGGCGAACACGCCGTCGTACTGTCCTCCCGTGCTCGTGCGATCGATGACTTCCATGTTCGGTTCGTCTAACCCGGTTTGAAGCCCGGTTACGGATCATTGGGTTTGGGCCGCGTGGCAGCGGCATAAGGATCGGCGACCACCTCACCGTCGGAACGGTACGAAGGGATCGGCAGCGAGCCCGGTATCCCGAGGGGCGGGAATTCCTTTCGGAGGGGGAAGTGCTCGAAGTCCTCCGGCAGCAGCATCCGGCGCAGGTCCGGATGACCGGCAAACCGGATCCCGAACATGTCAAAGCACTCCCGCTCGTTCCAGCCGGCGGCGAGCCACACCGAAACCACGGAGTCGACGACCGGATTTTCCTCGTCGACCCGGACTTTCACCCTCAGCCGCTTGTGCCCCTCGAGCGAGACCAGGTTATAGAACACCTCAAACCGCTCGTCCTCGGTAAACCGGTCGATCCCCCCCATATCTGCCAGGTAATCAAAACCCAGTTCGGACTTGAGGACCCCGCAGATCTCGAGCAGGCTCCCTTTTTCGACCAGCACGGTTTGCTCGCCTGCATATTCTTCGACGCCCCGCACAGCATCCCCGAATCGCGCACGAAGCGCGTCGATGACCTCTGGAACGAACGTCGTAGCCTTGGCATGGGGATTGGCTGGGCTCCCCAGCGGCTCGTCAACCGGCGTGAAAAAAAACTTGAGCGATTCGGACATGACAGGCAGGTTTCGCGGATTCGGAGGCGCGGTCAGAGTCCCGGAAGTTCGGCTTTGGCATCGATGCGCATGGAATGCTCGTTACGCATCTTGTCCTGGAGTTCCATGAGGGCGTGCATCACGGATTCCGGACGGGGCGGACAGCCCGGGATGTAGATGTCGACCGGCAGGAAATTGTCGATTCCCTGGACGACGCCATAGCACCGGTGCATGCCGCCGGTGGAAGCGCACGCTCCCATGGCGATGCACCATTTGGGGTCCGGCATCTGGTCCCAGATACGCCGGATGGCGTGGGCCATCTTGTAGGAACACCATCCCGCCACGAGCATGAGGTCGCTCTGGCGGGGAGAAAATCGGAACACCTCGCTGCCGAAGCGGCTCGCGTCGGCCTTGGGTCCGGCAAACGCCATCATCTCGATGGCGCAACAAGCAAGGCCCATCGGCATGGGCCAGATCGAATTCGAGCGGGCCCAGTTCACCACCGCATCCACAGTGGTCGTCAGAAACGCGTCTTTTTCATTCACCATCACGTACTCTCGTTTTCAGTGCCGTCTTTGAACGGCTGAAAGAAGAACCCGTTGCGGCCTGGACCGGAAGCCCTGTGATCGTTGATCCCGGTGCGGGCAAGATGGACGGCCGGGGGGTTGTCAAACACGATCGGGTATACCGGGTTTCATGGACAACGCGCGAGGTGCCGTGGTGGTCTCGGATCAATCCCAATCCAGTCCGCCCTTCTTGACGTCATAGAGCAGGCCGATCAGGAGGATGACGACGAAGACGAATACCACCGCGAGGCTCGTCATTCCTATCCCTTGTTCGATGAAACGGCTCAGACTCACCGCCCAGGGATAGAGAAACACGATCTCCACGTCAAACACGATGAAGATCATCGCAACCAGATAGAACTTCACCGAAAAGCGGTCCCTCGCGGTACCGATCGGATCCATTCCGCTCTCGTAGGGACTCGACTTGAGCCGGCTCGGTCGCTTGGGTCCCAGTTTAATCGACACGAGCAGGAGCGCGGTCGCGAGCAGGGCCGCGATCACCAGCATCACAAATATCGGCAGGAAGTCGATCAGCATGGGCGTGGAAGGAGTCGAGAGCGTTTCGAGACGGAACCTGTCAAGTTAACCCTTGCACGGCGCGACTGGCAATCGCAGGATGACGCTTGCAGGTCAAGATGCGTTGAATCAAAGAAAAAACGCCCCGGCTCCCGCCTGCCCAGTCTGGACAGGCGGAACCGGGGCGAAGCCTTCCGGCGAAGCTTAAACGTCTAGAACGAGTAGGTTAGGCGCACGGTCGAGAACCGGCCCATTTTCGGCGCACCAACGAACTGGCGGTGCTCCGTGCCGAGTACGTTCTGCATGAGCGCATCGATTCGCATGCCCGATACGCCCGGAAGGGCATATCCGGCCCCGAGATCGAGCAGGAAGTAGGCGTCCACGATCCCGACGTAGGGACCCGAGCGGACAGGAAACTCATCCACATACCGCCCGGACACGTTCACGTTGACCCCGTTGTTCATCGTATAGTTGCTGCCGAGTTTGAACTTGAACGCGGGGGCGTTGATGGCCAACTCGAGTCCGGTACCCGGCTCGTTTAGCTCCTCATCGTCGAACAGGTCGTCGCTTACCCATGACACGGAACCGAACAGGTCGAACTGCCTGGACACCATGATCTGGGTGCCGACATCAACACCGAAGAGCGTGGCCTCTCCGAAGTTCCGATAGGCCAGCATACCGCCGACCGCCTGGCCGACACCCGGAGGAAGCTGGTCGCCCAAAACCTGCTGGTCCGGCTGAATGACGCCGGCCGGGAGTCCCGTCAATCCACCGCCCATCAGACCCGCCACGAGACCGGCCGCCTGCGCCGGAGAGAGGCCGAGAGACGCGAGGAAGCCGCGCAGCAAGGCGCTATTGGCCGCAGCGTCATCAACCAGTGGCGCCAACGCCCCCGCCAAATCGCTCACGACCTGATTCGTCACGTACACGATTGGGGTCTCGAGGAGCAGCGGGCCGGTCCAGTTCTTCGATTTGCGATAGTACGCATCGGCCGTCAGGAGCACTTTGCCCCCGAAAATCCCCTTGTAGCCCACCTCGACCACCTGCGACGTCGTCTGTTTGAGCACATCGATGTCAACGGGACCACCCCGAGGCGCGTACCCTTTCGGTTCGGTCGCGTCAGGCAGTCCGCCGAACTCGCCGGCCGTGCCACCCTGAATAAGGGGGAGGAAGCCCTCTAGAAGGCTCACCAACGATTGCCGCAAGGCCGGCTGGTCGTTCAACGCATCCAGTGGCGCAGGCAAGGGATTGGTGGACAACAGGAGGTCTTTGACCCCGCCCGGTGCGTTAAATGCCAGACCGTATAATACCTGCAACGGAATGGCATTGTAGGGGATGGACTGACCGAAAAGTCCGGGAATGGGCAGCGAGAACGCCATGGCGTTCGTATTGCGGAACGTGTCGAACGTGAAGCCCTGACTGGAGCCCCGTCCCTGAAATACCAGGAAGTACGGGCCGGCCACGCGCGCCGCAGCCGCGGGGATGTCCAGGAAGAGGGCGTTGTTGCCCGGCGACGAGAAGGCCCTGTTGTAGGTCAGGCGGAAGGAGTGGGTTTCATTGGCCTTGTAGACGAGCGCCGCGCGCGGTGAAAACTGAAAGTTGTCGATGATGTTGTTGTAATCCAGCCGACCCGCCAAGGTAAGGTCCAATTTCGGTGAGACCTGGGTGGTCGACTGGACATAGCCGCCCACCTCAGAGATCTCGTCGCTGGCTTCGTTACGCCCGTAGATGGTGCCCTTCGTTTTCGGCGTCGTGAGCTTGAAGTCGCTTCCGATGATAAAGCGCTGGCGCCCGTCCCAGGTGTCCAGGTCGTACTGAACCTGGGTATTCAGAACGGTGGAGTTATCGACGACGAGCTGGCCGCTCCCATAGACGAAAGAGCCCCCCGCATCGTTGCGGTTGTAGTACGCCTGCGCAAAGAGCCGGCCCGACTGGAGACGAGCCTGCAGGTACTGATATCGGTAGTCTTCGCCCTGCAGCGTGCCGATGCCCGAGAGCACGATGGACTGCATGCCGGAGTATCCCCCGTTCAGCGTCAGCGTCGTCTTCGGGTTCATCCGATACTCGAGCAACCCGTTCACATTAAATTTGTAGTGGTCGTAGTTCCTGGTGGCCGCGTCGGAGTTCAGCCACACCCTGTCATCCGGATCGTTGCGATCCAGTTCCCAATCGTTCACCTGGGAGTACAGGCCGGTCACCTTGTAGCCGAGCCTGGAACTGAACGTGCCGGCATGGCGCGCATTGAATCCGATCAGCGCCCGGTCTCCCCCGGTGACCGCCACCGTCGTTCCGGGATGGGTGAAGGGGTCTTTGGAGATGAAGTGGATGACGCCCGCATCCACCCCGGCGCCGTAGAGGGCCGATCCGGGTCCCCGAACGACCTCTACCCGCTCCAGATCGATGTTAGAGATCGGCATGACCGAGTAGACGTTGGCGTTCAGCGACGGGGCGTTGGTCTGACGGTAATCCGTCATGACATACGTCGCGCCCGAGAATACGTTGTTGAAGCCGCGCAGTACGATCTCGTAGTGGTCCGCACCGGTCTGCGCCAGGTCAACCCCCGTTACGTTGCGGAGGGTCAGGGCGGCGGACTGCGTGGCCTGCACCTCGATTTCCGCGGCGGTGAGCACGTCGATGGATGCCGGTGCGTCGAGCACTTTTTCCGCGGCGCGGGATCCGGAAACCACGATCGTATTGAGCAGGATGCCCTCTTCGCGCATCGGAATGTTTACGGTCAGCGTCTGTCCCGAAGCCGTAGTAATCGCCTGCCTCCATTCCGAATACCCGACGAGCGTCACGCGGATTTCAAAATCGCCGGAGGGAAGGCCGTCGATCTCATAGCGTCCGTTGACGTCTGCGGCCGCGCCGGCCGCTGCATTCACCATTGTGGTAGTTCCCGGAGTCACCACCAGAACCGTAGCGCCCGGCAGGGGCTCTCCGCTGGTGGCATCGGAGATGCGGCCCCGCACGACGGCGTTCTGGGCGACCAATGCCTGGGAAGCCAGCGTTAGAACGGCAGCGCTCCAAAGGCACATTCGTTTCAGGTTCATCATGACGATTTGCGGTCTTACGTTCGAGGTGGTGGAACGGTCAGGGCCGGGAGGTCTCCCCGGAGGGACACACGGACGGCCACCGCCATGGGAGGGAGGGTATTCTGGGTAAGGGGCCAACCTATCCGAGGGCAACTTCCAGGTACACGCGACACTTCAGTCCCACTGAGGCAGCTAACTGCTATAATGTATTGGATCTTGCCGTCAGAGATCGGTCTGACGGCCGGTGGCAGCGGCGGCTGGGCGGGACCGCACCCGGGTAGGGCGGGCTGTCAAGGGGTGCAATTAACGAAATTTCCACCCTAGGGCGCAACAGGGGACACGATTAGCGGTCTGAACGCGCATCGGCATCCAGCCCGACACGACGGAAGATCGTGTCAACGTGCCGCAGATGGTACGACGGGTCGAAAGCGGACGCGAAGTCGGCCTCGGTCATACGGCCGGCAATGAACGGATCGGCCCTCACCAGATCCCGGAAAGACCGCCCCTCCTCCCAGGCCTGCATGGCCAGGGGTTGGACCCGGTCATAGGCTTCTTCGCGATTCATTCCCTTTTCGATCAACAGGAGGAGAAGCCGCTGGCTGAAGACCAGTCCGTGCGTTCGCTCGATGTTCTCCGCCATACGATGCGCGTAGACGACGAGGTTTTCTACGAGACCGGCCATGCGATCGAGCATGTAGTCCAGCAGGATTGTCGCATCGGGGAGGATGACGCGCTCCACCGAAGAGTGGGAGATATCCCGTTCGTGCCACAGCGCGACATTTTCGTACGCGCTCACCATGTATCCGCGCAGCAGCCGTGCGCCACCCGTCATGTTCTCCGAACCGATCGGGTTGCGCTTATGGGGCATGGCCGACGACCCCTTTTGTCCCTTACGAAAGGCTTCCTCCACCTCGCGCACTTCCGTACGCTGGAGATGGCGGATTTCCACCGCAATCTTCTCGAGTGTCGCACCGATCAGAGCGAGGACGCTCATATAGGCCGCATGACGGTCGCGCTGGAGGACCTGGGTGGAGATAGGGGCCGGTTCGAGTCCCAGCCGCTCGCAGGTGAGCCGCTCCACTTCAGGCGGTATCTGAGCGAACGTGCCGACCGCCCCCGACAGCTTGCCGACCCGAATCCCTTCTGCCGCAGCGATGAACCGGTCCCGATTGCGACCCATTTCGGCGTAGTAGAGGGCCATTTTGAGACCGAAGGTGGTCGGCTCGGCGTGGACCCCGTGTGTGCGGCCCATCATCAGGGTATACCGGTGTGCGCGTGCCTTCTCCCCAAGTACGGCGATCATCCGGTCGATTCCTGCCAGCAGGATTCCATTCGCTTGCTTGAGGCGATAGGCCAGCGCCGTATCCACGACATCCGAAGAGGTGAGCCCGTAATGCACCCAGCGCTTCTCCTCACCGAGCGATTCGCTCACCGAGCGGGTGAAGGCCACCACGTCGTGACGGGTGGTTTCTTCGATTTCATGGATGCGGTCCACATCGAACCGCGCCTGCGTATAAAGGACGTCGACCGCCTCACGCGGGATTGCTCCGACGTCCGCCCAGGCCGCGCACGCGGCGAGCTCGACATCCAGCCAGGACTGGAACTGGTTCTGCTCACTCCATAGCGCGCCCATCTCCGGGCGGGTGTACCGTTCGATCATATGCGGTCCAATTGCTGACTGTCAAACCCTCGAACCCTGGATCCCGGCTTCCGCCGGGAAAACGGTCGCGAGGCAACCCTCAAACGCCAAACCCTGGATCCCGGCTTCCGCCGGGAAAACGGTGGCGGGGCAACCCTCAAACGCCAAACCCTGGATCCCGGGTCTCCGCTTCGCTCCGCCCGGGACGCTCCCTGCGGTCGCGACTCCAAACCCTGAATCCCGGCTTCCGCCGGGAGGACGGTCGCGACACAACTCCTCAACTACTCAACTCCTAAACTCCTAAACTCCTCAACTCTCACACCCCCTCCTACTTCAACTGCCCGAACATGAGCAGACACATCCCCGACAGGGACGGGTCGTTGATACGATAATATACCTGCATCCCATCCCTCCGTCGCGCCACAATATCCGCCTGATGCAACAATCCGAGATGCCGGCTGACGTTGGACTGGCTCTGGCCCGACGCCTCGACGATCTCGTGGACGCTCAACTCCCCGGCGGCGGACAGAATGTTCAGCAGTTCGAGACGAGAGGGATCCCCCAGCAAACGGAACCGCCGTGCCGCCTCCTCGATCATCCCCTTCGGCAACAAGGCCACCTGCAGTCCCGCGATCTTCCTTTCTTCCATGATTGATGTTATGAGGGTATGTGCATATGATCATAATATAGAACCTGCGAACCCCCGTTACAAGTGTCCAAAATGAGATAATGCCGTGAAAAAGTGCGGTTGAGCCTATTGACAACGATATGATCATATGCTTATATTTTGATGTTTCGTATCCATGCCGCTGCAATCACACCATCACGACATACCTGTCATGATCGAATTTCTCTCTCAACCGTGGCCCTGGTGGGTGGCGGGTCCGCTCATCGGGTTGATGGTTCCGGCCGTCTTGTTGCTCACGGGCCAGACGTTCGGCGTGTCCAGCAACCTGCGCGATACCTGTGCGGCCGTTCTACCTCGCAACCTGGAGTACTTCAAGTACAATTGGAAGGAGAAGGGCTTATGGCTCTTCGTGTATGTGGGGGGGATCCTGATCGGCGGCATCATCGCCGGGACGGTGCTGTCGAATCCGAACGACATCGCGATTTCGGAAGCGACGAAGGCAGACCTGTATGAACTGGGATTGACCGATCTGTCGGGCTATGTCCCTGAGGAGGTATTCTCCTGGTCGGCCCTGTTGTCGCTGCGTGGGCTGTTCCTGATCGTCGGTGGCGGTCTGCTCCTCGGTTTCGGGGCCCGGTATGCCGGAGGATGCACGTCCGGGCACGGCATCACGGGCCTGGCCACATTTGAGTGGAGAAGCCTGGTTGCCATCATCGGCTTCTTCATCGGGGGCATCTTCGTGACCCACGTCGTCTATCCCTTGATCTTCTAATTGCGCTCGTCGAGCGCTGAATGCGATATGAGTACACAACCCCAAGCCGCGCCGGCCGCAGCCGTCCAGAAAGTCGACGAGAAGCTCTGGATCCACCTGCTCCTGGGCGTTGCCTTCGGCATCTTTCTCATCAAGAGCGAGGTCGCATCCTGGTACCGTATCCAGGAGATGTTTCGCTTCCAGTCCATCCACATGTACGGGGTGATCGGCAGCGCCGTCGTGGTCGCCGCGATCTCACTCTGGATGATCAAATACTTCTGGATTCGCACGATCTACGGGTCCTATGCCGTGATCAAGGACAAGGAGCCCAGCCGGGGCTACAGCGTCCTCTACGGCGGCATCATCTTCGGGCTGGGATGGGCCATGCTGGGCGCGTGCCCGGGCCCGCTCTACGCCCTGATCGGAAATGGCGTCACCGTCATGATCGTCGCCTGGCTCTCCGCCGTCGCCGGCGCGTGGATCTATGGGTACCTCAGGCCAAGACTGCCGCACTAGTTAGACCGGGGTTAAAACGTTCAAAGTTCAAAGTTCAAAGTTCGACCAGAACAAGACGCAACGCCCCGACTTTGAACTTTGAACTTCGAACTTTGAACGCATTAGATATCAAACTCCTAAACTTTGTAACTCCTAAACTCCTAAACCCTTACCCCCCATGCTCGTCCGTCAAATCTTCGACCCCAAACTCGCTCAGTACGCCTACCTGATCGGCTGCCCCAGGACCGGTGAAGCCGCCGTGGTGGATCCCGAACGGGATGTGGACCAGTACTTCGCCCTTGCTGAGGAAAACGGATTGCGGCTCACGGCCGCCGTCGACACGCATATTCACGCCGACTACCTGACCGGACTCCGAGAAATGGCCGATCGCGGCCTGAAAGTCTACGCCTCGGATGAAGGCGACGCCGCGTGGAAGTATGAGTGGCTCATCAACTCGAACTACGACTACACGCTTCTCAAGAACGGCGACCGCTTCAAGGTGGGAAACATCATCTTTGAAGCGCTCCATACACCGGGCCACACGCCGGAGCACATGAGTTACCTCGTGCACGACACGGGCAGCGGCTCGGAAGTACCCATCGCCCTCGCTTCCGGCGACTTCGTGTTCGTGGGCGATCTGGGCCGCCCCGACCTGCTCGAGACGGCCGCCGGGTTGAAAGGAACCATGGAAGCCGGCGCGAAGGTGCTCTACCGTTCCGTCGAGTCGTTCAAGAAACTGCCCGAGTTCCTTCAGGTCTGGCCGGCCCACGGCGCAGGCAGCGCCTGTGGCAAAGCCCTCGGCGACGTCCCCATGTCGACGATCGGCTACGAACTGCGCAACAACGCCTCCATCCAGGCATCTGCCACGGAAGACAGCTTCGTGCAGTTCATCCTGACCGGTCAACCCGAACCGCCCATGTACTTCGCGCGGATGAAGCGGGACAACAAGATGGGGCCGAAGCTGCTCGGCCAGTTGCCGCAGCCGCGCCGGTTGACGCCCTCCGAATTCGGCGCCCTGAGTGGCAGGACTGACGTGGCCGTTCTCGACACGCGACTCGACCGTACGGCATTCATGGCACACCACCTGCCGGGCTCCATCTTCGCGCCGCTGGATCGGACATTCCCGACCATCGCCGGCTCGTACGTCGATGAGAACATGCCGATTTACCTGATCGTCGAAGAGAACCACGTCGACGAGGCGGTCCGGGACCTCGTCCGTATCGGCCTCGACACCGTCGTCGGCTATGCCACTCCGGAAACGCTGATTCACTTCCAGGAAAACGGCGGGAAGCTGGCCTCCACCGAGGTCATCACGTTCGAGGAACTGAAGGATCTTCAGAACGCCGACAACGTGGCGGTTCTCGACGTGCGCAATATCTCCGAGTTCCAGGCAGGTGCGGTAGCGGGAGCGCAGAATATCGCCCACACGCGCCTCTGGGTTCGCCGCGGTGAACTGCAGGAAGGCAAGACGCAGGTCGTCTACTGCCGCACCGGCAGCCGCGCGGCATCCGCTTCCTCCCTGCTCGAGCGCCTCGGCTACGAGGTGAAGTACGTCGACGATCTGGTTGCCAACTGGCTCCAGAACGAAGTCGGCGAACCCGCGCTCGCGTAACGGATCTTCAGACCTACTCCGCACGGCGGGGCGGTCTCCGGACCGCCCCGCTCACCGGCGGATTCCACCCCTACAGGCATGTTTCGCGGCCTCTCGCGCTTCGTCCCCTCCGTCGACTGGATCCGAACCTATCCAGGTACCGCCCTGCGGGGCGATCTTTCAGCCGGACTCACCGTCGGCGTCATGCTGATCCCCCAGGGAATGGCGTATGCGCTGATTGCAGGCCTTCCTCCCATCTATGGGCTCTATGCTTCGCTGACGCCCCTGGTGCTTTATGGCCTGTTCGGCACCTCGCACCAGCTGGCCGTCGGGCCCGTCGCCATGGTATCCCTCCTCGTGGCCGCCGGCGTAGCGCCGCTCGCGGGAGGCAACGTGGAAACGTATATCGGGCTGGCGCTGCTCGTCTCGCTCATGGTAGGCGCCATGCAATTCGGGCTCGGCGTGGCCCGTTTCGGTTTTCTCGTCAACTTTCTGTCTCATCCGGTTCTCGTTGGTTTCACCTCCGCAGCGGCACTGATCATCGGACTCGGGCAGCTGAAACACCTGCTCGGCATCCCCATTCCCCAGTCCAAATACGTCCACGAAATCCTCTGGGCCGCCGTTTCCGGCATAGGAGGAGCCCATGGACTGACGCTCGTCGTCGGGCTCGCTGCCGTGGTCCTCATCGTCGTACTCCGACGGTGGAAGAAGACCTTTCCCGGCGCCCTCCTCGCGGTCGTCCTCGGCATCGCTTCCGCATGGCTGTTCCGCCTGGACGAACTCGGTATCGCGATCGTGGGCGGCGTCCAGGGCGGTCTGCCGGGCTTTTTGCCCCCGCCCGTCTCCCTGGACGCGATGCGCTCCCTGCTCCCGACCGCGCTCACCATCGCGCTCGTCGGATTCATGGAGTCCATCGCCGTAGCAAAGGTCTATGCTTCCCGTAACCGCTATGAGGTCGATGCGAACCAGGAACTGATCGCACTCGGCCTTGCGAACATCGTCGGTTCCTTCTTTCGCGCATTCCCTACGACCGGGGGATTTTCCCGCACGGCGGTGAATGCCGCAGCCGGAGCCCGCACGAATCTGGCGGGCCTCATCAGCGCGGGCGTCATTGCCCTGGCACTCCTGTTTCTCACCCCGCTGTTCCACTTCCTGCCGAACGCGATCCTGGCCGCCGTCGTGATCGTGGCTGTCGCCGCCCTGATCGACTTCAAGGAAATCCGTTTCCTCTGGAAAGTGGATCGACGCGACTTCGTCCTGCTCGCCGTCACCTTCTTCGCAACACTCACGCTGGGCATCGAAGAGGGCATCCTCGTTGGCGTCATCCTTTCACTTGCCCTCGTCATCGAACAGTCTACCCACCCCCACACCGCCGTCATGGGACGATTGCCCGGTTCTACGGTCTACCGCAACGTGGGGCGGCATGCGGACGCCCTGGTCGACGAGGAGGTGCTGATCGTACGTATGGATGCGTCCATGTATTTCGCCAACGCGGCGCATACGAAGGACACGCTCAGGCGCGTCGGCGCAAACCGGCCCGGCCTGAAGGCGATTGTGCTGGACATGTACCCCGTGAACCGCATCGACTCCACCGCAGCGCACAGCCTCAAGGAGATGATCATCGAACTGCGCGAGCGGGGCGTCGAGCTCTACCTGACCGGCGTGAAGGGCCCCGTGCGCGACATGCTCACACGGTCGAATACGGCCTCCCTTCTCGGCGACGACCGCTTCTTCCACGAGGTCCACGACGCCTTCTGTGCGGCCAAAGAACACGCCAAGACATCCGTGGCCGAGGACGAACCTGCCATGGCCTGACGGGCATCGACCCTCTGTCGAGGCCCCCGGAGAGACTTTTTATACAGAACAACAACAACCCTTACCAACAGAACCATGTCACACGAAGTCAGCAATTTCGACACCGACGTCATCGCCGCCAGCAAGCAGACCCCTGTGCTGGTCGACTTCTGGGCTGCCTGGTGTTTCCCCTGTCGCATGCTCGCTCCCACACTGGAGAAGCTGGCCGGAGAGAACCAGGGCCGATTCAAACTGGCAAAGGTGAACACCGACGAGCATCCGGAGCTGGCCATGCGCTACGGCATCCGCGGGATCCCTACCGTCAAGCTGATCGTCGATGGGGAAGTCGTAAACGAGTTCGTCGGCGTACTGCCCGAACATGCGCTGCGCAGCTGGTTGAACGATGCGCTTCCTGCTGTCGTTGCCAACTGACGCCACTGGTCGTCCAGGTTTTGCCCCCCGATACCGACCGAGCTTCCCGGCCCCGGGCCCTTCCGGGGTCGGGCATTCGGTCCGCCTCATCCTGCCGATTGATGAACAGATCCCTGTCCCGCATCCTGGCCACATGGGCCCTCGTGCTCTTTCTTGGAGCCTGTGGCACACCAGACGAAACTCCGGATCCGGCGCCGGCACCCGCACCCGGGGCCACGAGCGTCGCGTCGTCGCTGGATGGACTCCATCGTCTGCCCGCCGACGCGGCATCTGTCTCCTCCGAAATCGAAGCGCTCGACCTGATGCGCTCCTCCCTGGCAGGGCCACTGAGTGCGAGGACGGAGACCGTGAATGATACCACGTTTGCCCAGGTCTGCAAACCGGTGGGCATGAAGGCCCGGTCCCTGTCCGAGTCGTACGGCTGGACGGTCCGGCAGGTCGCGACCCGCTTCCGCAACCCGGCCAATGCCGCTGACTCGACACTTGCCGGCCTCTTTTCGGCCTTCGAATCGGATTCCGCCCTGGTCAGCGTTTGGCACCGATCCCCGGATGGCACCGGACCGGGGTGGCGCTACAGCCGCCGCATCACGGTCGAGCAGTCCTGCCTGGCCTGCCACGGGACGCAGGACGAGCGACCGGCATTCATCCAGTCCGGCTATCCCGACGATCGGGCTTTTGGATTCGAGCCCGGTGACCTTCGCGGACTCTACGTGGTCTTTGTGCCGGATGAGCGGTAGCTTGCGCCGTGCCAATGACCCGTTCCATTAGCCGCGCAGCACTCCCGGCGCGTCCGAAGTCAAGCCATGCACCCGCTGGAGCGGCATTTTCGCTTGTCCACCTCCGTTAGCCTCGAGGACCTTCACGCAGGCACGCCGATTGCGTGTATCGATGGCAGGCGAACGGAAGCCACCATCGGCGTGCCCGGGGGCTCCTCGGGCCTGTTTCTCGTTCTGGTCCACGTGCTGGAACAAATCCGAGGCATCCGGAGCGAGGGCCCCTCCCTCGAGGCCCTGCTCGGCGAGGTCGCGCGCCGCATCGGCTCCGTGTACCTCCATTCGGATACCCACACGCTTGAAGCGCTTCCGAGGCGCCTCCTCGACGCCGATGACGAATCGGAGCAGCGGGTGGATGTGCTCACCTCGCTGCTCCATCCCCTTCCGGGACGGCATGAAGCCCTGCTGGGACTCCTGTCGCGACCGGAGTTTGTGGGTTGTGGCCATCTTCGTGCGATGAGCGAGGATCCGGATGCATACGGCATTCGACCCGACCTGATGTCCGACTACTTTCGCGCCTTCTTCCGTCTCCTGTGGCGACGCCACCCGCGCCTGCAATTCGAGGTGCTCGATGGACCCCACCGCGAAACCGCACTGGTCCACATGCATGTCGATCCCGAGGCCCCGGATCGTCTGCCTTCTGCCGTGCCGAGTGTCGAGAATAAGCAGTGCTTCTTCCATCACCCGGATGCCGCGGTGTCCGTCCTGCGCGATCTGGCAAGACACCTGATCCATAGCCGGCGTCTGGCGGGTATGGATGAGAACTTCCTGGCAGGACGCCTTGAAGCAACGTACGCCGCGTGGCTCTCTGTGACGACGCAGCGGATTGCGGTGCACGTACCTCACTGGAGTGCTTTTCCGGAGGGGGGCCAGTTTCGCCTGACCCCCATTCCACCTTCTCCGCCGGAGCGGGAAGCGGCGACGACGACCCTGATGCCCGATAGGCCTTCCGTACCCGCTACGCCTCCTGCTCAGGCGATTCCCCACAGACCTACCTGAAGGCGTGCCAATCCGCCCCAAGCAACTCCTGCCCGCCCTGAGCTGGCTGAGGTCCTACCAACTGGCGGACCTGCGCGGTGATGCCGTCGCCGGAATAACCGTCGGCATCATGCTGATTCCTCAGGGCATGGCTTATTCGTTATTGGCCGGGCTACCGCCGATCTACGGCCTTTATGCGGCGGTCGTCCCCTTGCTGGCCTACACGCTATTCGGCTCGTCGCGTCACCTCGCCGTCGGCACGACTGCGATCGACTCGATGATCATGGCGGTCGGCATCTCGGCCGTGGCGGCGAGCCAATCCGAGGAATACATCCGGGTCGCGCTGGCGTTTGCGATTCTCGTTGGTGTGATCCATATCGCGTTGGGTGCATTCCGGCTCGGATTCCTGGTGAACCTGCTTTCGCGACCCGTTATTGTGGGTTTCACCTCGGCAGCGGCGATTATCATCGGGATGAGTCAGGTGGCCAGCTTTCTGGGCGTCACCTTGCCCCGCACGGAGCAGGTCTTCCTCATTCTCTGGGAGGCGGCATTGAAGATCCCGGAGGTGCATGTGCTCACTTTGGCGATCGGCGCCGGCGCGATCGTCCTTCTCGTGGTGCTCCGGCGGTGGAAGCCCCTGTTCCCGGGCCAGCTCACCGTGGTTCTCCTCGGTATCTGGATCGTATGGCAGTTCGACCTGCACGAGGCGGGTGTTCGCATTGTGGGGGACGTACCCCGCGGCCTGCCGGGGCTCGTTGTGCCCTTCGTGGATCTCGGCACACTCGGTGCCCTGTTGCCCACTGCGATTACACTCGCCCTGATTCAGTTCACCAACGTCGTGTCCCTGGGCAAGGTGTTTGCTGCGCGTCACCGCTACTCCATCGTCCCGAATCGGGAACTGGTCGCCATGGGGATTTCGAATATCCTGGGAGGCCTCTTCCAGAGTTTTTCGATATCGGGCAGCTTCTCCCGCACGGCCGTCAACGAGCAGGCAGGCGCCCGCACGCCCATGGCCAACGCCTTCGCTGCGGTTCTCATGATGCTGACGCTGCTCATCCTCACGCCGCTCTTCTACTATCTACCCATCCCTGTTCTTGCAGCCTTGATCATGGTCGCCGCCTTTGGGATGGTGGATGTTCGAGAATTCCGGTACCTGCTCCGCGTGAAACGCATCGACGGCGCCATCGGGGTGCTCACCTTCATCCTGACGCTCCTGGCCGGCCTCCAGGTCGGTATTGTCGTCGGGATTGGCCTGTCCATCACCGCGATCATGTACCGGATCAGCCGGCCCAATGTGGCCGTGCTCGGTCATCTGCCGGGGACGCGCTCGTTCCGCTCGCTCAACCGCCATCCCGAGGCGAGTCCCATTGAGGGTATCATCATGCTCCGCGTGGATGCGTCCTTCTCGTACGCCAATGCCGAGTATCTCAAAGATATCGTAGCCGCCCGGTGCGCCGCCCGGGCGGGCGAAGCGCCGATTCGTGCCGTGATCGTGGATGCGAGTCCGGTGAACGACCTCGATACGACGGCCGTGGACGCATTGCAGCGGATTGTAGAGGACCTCAGAGACCGGGGAATAGACCTCTACTTCACGGGCGTACATGGGTCGACACGGGTCGTCATGGATCGCACCGGTTTCTTCAACTTTCTGGGCCCCAACCACTTTTTCCTTAGCATCCACAGCGCCGTCACGCATATCCTCGGCGAGTGGGGTCGGTCGGAGGCCTATCGGGGGGAGGAGGGCTAGGGCGGACTAGAGGCTGACCCTAATCCCGAGGCGCACCGACCGCGGATTCAGAAACGTTCCGAAACGGGTACTGGGCATGTCGATGTAGGCCTTGTCCTTCAAGGCCCTTTTTAGTTCGTCTGCCGGTACGTCCTGCCAACTCGTCCCGTCCCAGCGCGCGTACATCCCGGTGTCCTTCGCCCAGTACCAGGCCACCTGGTTGGGATCCGACACCCGGTCGAGTGAAGCCACCGCCTCCATGGGTTGAAACCGCACGCCCGGCTTGCGAAAGTCACCCGGCCGGTCATCGCCGGGAATGTAGAGGTACGGCAGGCCCTCCTTTTCGGAGAACGGGAGGTTTCCGTCCACGACCGGAGAATCATCGAAGACGTCCTCGGGGAGGTGGAGGGACCACATGTAGTAGTCCGTGTCGTACGGCGTGGACTGGAACGAGGCGCCATAGGTGAACGGATGGAAGAAGTGCATGCGATTGACAAGGTTGTCCACATCGAAGAAGAGTTGCATTCCACCCAGCCTGGAGTCGATGGACTTGGAGACGCGGAGGTCAAGATTCCAGAAATCTCGAAACTTGACATTGTCCTTGAACTCCGGGAACGAAGGGCCGCCGGCCAGGCCCATCCAGAGCCACCTCTGCCCGGCACGCCATTCTCCCAGCAACGCGGCGTCCCACCCGCCGAGAAGCCGTCGACCCCCGGCGGCCGGCCCGAAATCCGGCGGCGAGGAGAGGGTCACGTTCATGCGGGCGTAGGGGCTCGCCGCCGGGGCACTCTGACGATAGTCGGTAGTAGACTGCAGATAGGCCATCATCTCCGTGGAGTTCTGATAGAACTCTCCATAACCGAAGTTGCCGTGCCGCCTTTGCGTGTAGGTGTAGTTCAGAAAACCCCGGAGAAACCGGCCGGCCGGCTTCGAGAGCGAGACCTCGAAACCCCTGACATCCTCGTAGTTCCAGGGTCGCAGGCTCCAGTAGGATACCGTAGCCACCATGCCCTGGACGTGAACGCCGCGCGCCTGACGGGTGATGTCGCGATAGAAGGCGGATATGCGCAGCAACACCGAGCCGAAGAGGTTCTGATCGAAGCCCAGCTCATAGGCGATCGTCCGTGGTAGGGTGTTCTCCGGATTTCCGACGACGGAGACCCCTCTCGGCAGGAGTTCCACGACCGTAAAAAAGGCGGCGGGAAACTGAAGCGCCATGAAGTGCCCGTAGTTGAAGTAGAACTTGCTGTTCACGCTTACGGGGAACGAGACGCCCAGACGCGGGCTCAGGTAGACCTTGGCGGGCAGGTCGCGCCTGCGAATCCTCTTGTCGAGACTATCCGCCGAGAAGCGGTATCCATTGTCGTACGGATCGAACTCCCACCACGACGTGTTGGGGTCGAAGTAGTCCAGCCGGGCGCCCAGGTTGGCAATCATGCCCTGGAACTCTATCTTGGATTGAAGATACGCTGCGCCCTGGATGGGTTTCGCGTTCCACTGCTCGGTTTCGCCGCTGATGACGAAGTTGGAAAGCCGCGCCGCGTTGTGGCGATAGCGCCCCAGGATGAGTTCAGCGCCCGTTTTGAGTTGTAGGGCTCGGTTTAGCTGGCTGGTGAATGAAAACGTCCCGGTGAGGTTACCGTAGTTCGATGTGTCCCGGGTTGCGGCTGCATCGTAACCCCACGCACCCTCGGGCAGCTGCCCCAGGCAGTACGGTTTGATGGCCCCATCCCCGTTGAGGTCCTGGGTCCCGCCGAAACAGGTTATATCGATGCGGCCGTCGTCATCCACATCCCTGCCCACGCGACCCTCCCCTTCCGGGGTCACGTCTCCCTGCAAGGCATAGACCGGCCCCACGACGGATCCCGGCGCGCAATCGGAGCCGGTCACGTCCTTCCCGCTACTCGGGCACAGGTAGTTGCCGTCCTTCAGGTCCGGCATGACATGTCGGTTCCTGGTCCGTGCGTCCGAAAGGCCGACCTCATAGAAGGTGCGGGGTCCCAGGGTATGGGTGAACCGGCCCCCGACGATGAGGTGGTCCACGTTCGCTCCTGTCCAGAATCCGTCCGCCGACGTCGCGAACTGCGTCCAGAACGGGGTCACCCAGCCTGACCACCACGGATAGGGAGCGAGGTGGCCGTCGTAGAGCGTCACGCGATTGTCGTCTCCGGAGAGCCCCCGCTCCGACCCCCGCGTGCCGAAAAGCGTCACCTTCATATTCGGCTTCGGCCGGGAGACCAGTTTGCCCTGGATGGTTCTGGACGTGTACGAATCCCGGAATTGCGGGAGCATGTAGGCCGTCTGAACCCCCCTGTAGGAGACCAGGAAGCGGAGATCTCCGGGCAGTGCGCCCGCACGAGGAAGCAGCGGGCCGCCCAGCGTTACGTCCGCTTCGTAGTCGGGAGCCTGGACGGCGAGATCCCTCCCGTGCAGGGCGATGTGAGAACGCATCATGTCTTCGGCCGTGACATCGAATCCTTGCTCTTGCAATGCGGCCACCTGGGTATCCCATCCCACGAAATCCCAGTACTGCCGCCTCGTGTACACGTCCCAGAGGCCTGTTCCCCCGTATGCTACCTCGGGATCGATGTAGGGACGAATCCAGGGAAGGTCGCAGGACGGAGTCACGTAGTCCGTTCCGAATCCGCACCGGCTCACGTCCTGCGGCACCTGCCCCAGCGATTCGAACGACTTGGCCTGTGTGGGCCGGTACCGGAAGAGAGCGTCCAGGGCGTAACGGGTAGCGGACGGCTCTCTCGTGGTCAGGTTGACGAGCCCGGACCGCACGTTGCCGTACTCCGCATTGAATCCGCCGGTCTGCACCTGC
>CAYLXM010000055.1:0-26129 GCA_964387555.1 uncultured Rhodothermales bacterium
AGGCGTACATGAGGCCGTCCCGCTCGTTGGTCAGCATGAGGTCCAGGCTCTTCTCAAGCATGGGATAGAGACGCTCCACCAGGGCGGTGTCCCCGCTGTGGTTGAGGTACGATCCGGCGAGGATTACAAACCAGAGGTGGTTCCAGTTGTCGGAGCCCGCCCACTCGGTGAGGAAGGCGCCGTCGCGCCAGTAGTGGGCGTGGGGAAGGACGCGGGTCGAGTCGGAGAGCGAGAGCAGCAGTTCGAAGTCGGACTTCACACGGGCCAGGTCGAATCGGACGGCGCCGAGGTTGGTCTGAAACAGATCGTGGGTGAAGAAGAAGTTGTATTCGGCGGGACACGGCATGGGCATGAGCCGCCCATCGAGGACATGCCGGTTGGCTTGCAGGAGCGCCTTGGCCATGCGGGCCGTGCGGAGAATGGGATCATCCGTAAGGTGAAGCCGATCCCGATGGGCGTAACCGGTTACGCGCTGTTCATAGTCCGCCACGCTTTTTGCCCACTCGCTTCGTGCTCGTTGGATCGTTTCCGATGCTTCGTCGGGTGCGGTAGAGCCGACCAGGTGAACGATGCGGAGCGAATCGCCCGGCGCGAGCGTGGTTTTGTAGTCGAAGACGGCCTCAGAAGGACTTACCGGACTGCCAGACGCCGGGATGGGAGGAACTCCGGCGTTCACGACGAACACCCGGGCTGAGTCCGGTTCGGGTGCGTTGAACTCGGCGATGTAGACGGAACCGTCGTCCAGCGTGTACGCCCCGGTGGCCTGACTGATGGTATACGCGTGGGAGGTGCGGAGGGTTACGTTCAGCCGGCTCGACACTTCGAAGGATGCAGGCTCGGGCTTCCGGTTCACGAGAACCAGTTCGAAGGCGAAGAGGGGAAGATCCTCCGCAAAGCGGTAGGCGATGTCGGCATCAAAGGCGTCCGATGTGCGATGGAAGGTGACCCGATGGGGCGCCCAGGTGTAGGGTGCGGGTTGGTCACCGAGATCGGTCGTCTGTCCATCCACTTTGACCAGAATGGACCATGGTTTGGACTCGCCGCGCTGCCAGTAGTCCGTGCTGAGGTCGATCGAATTGGCGACGGGGTAGTAGAAGCTGATCCTGGCCGGGAGAGGGCGGCTATCGTGGAATTCGACGCCGGCGTAGGGTCCGCCGACCTCGACCTGGCCACGGAGGCCGTCCCAGTAGAGCGCGAGCGGGTCAAGCGGTGTGGATGGCTCCGTTTCGCGGGGCGCGCAGCCGGTGAGTGCTGCGAGCAGGAGGGCTGCCGTCAGGCGATGTATCAGGCGAAAAGGTGTTGATCGGATCATCATCTGACCATGGATACGCATCGTGCGCTGGTTCTCGGTAGTTGCTGGATCGACAGGGGATCGCCGGCCGGTTCTTTTTCACTCGGCTCCGAACACGATCAGGCCGAATCGCTCCGGCATGTGGAAGCCGAGGCTATCGGTTTGATTCCATGCGGAGGCTTCGAGCGTACTTCTGTCGCCGAATTCGGCTTCCATGCGGCACAGGTTGATGCGCCAGGTGTCGCCGGGTTGGGGCGGCACGTTCATCGAGGGCGCCACGGCCTGGACGCCTGCGAACGGCAGGGCCATTTCGACGGTCCATCCTCCATCTTCCGAACCCGGGTCAGGGGAGCCGTTCACCACGACTCCTGCCGTGAATCCGTCGAGGTTCCACTCGAAGTCACCCGAACCGCCTTCCGAGTAGGCTTTGCTCATGAGGAGGTCGAGTTTGGTTCCCAGGGCATTGACCTGTAGCTCGACGTAGTCAAGACCGTCTCCATCCGGATCGATGAACACCTCGGCCGCTTCTTCCTCCCAGAGCCGATCGTCGTGGTTGGACATGGTAGCCCAAACGTCACGGTCTTCGAGGGAGAATGCGATATAGAGAAAGGTGTTGTCCCACAGCATCTGCGCTTTCGTGGACTTCTGCGGGGTTTGTCCGTCCGCGTAGAGAACGAAGTCTTCGGTGAACGGGGCAGTCTGCCAGGCCGGTTCGTCGAGCCGGCCGTCGATGGTGAGGGGTGCAGTGGTATGAGACACGGTGTACTCTCGGACGTTCTCCGATGCGACGGGATCGGCGTCGGAAGGGCGCTCGGCGCATCCGCTGAGCACCAGGAGTAGTACCGGTAAGGCGACGTGGGCGAATCGTGGAGGAGAGGAGGCGGGGTTATGCATGGGGCGCATCTCAGGAGGGTAGGGGCTTGCCCCACAAGATCGGGTGAAATGAGGAGCCTGGCGCAGAAAATGCGGCCCGAACCTGGCAGGGCTGGGGAATGCGACACGCCGTTGCGCCGGGTATGTGCGCTGCGGTTTCATACCTTCGTGCGGTCGTGGCGGATGAGATGGATCCCTACGCCCTGCGTGTCAGATCCGGCGGGTAGCCGGCAGTGCGGCGAGCGGATTCAAGGGCCCGGGCCGGTGTCCTGGCGGTGATTCCGACCAGAGGGGCGCCGGATTTGTCGTTAGGGTACCGGCGGCGTTATCGCTATGAATCGGTACCGGGCCGGTGCGCCTCGGATCCAGCCGAATCCCGCGCCGACGGCCCCCACCGAAAGGGTGCTGAACCCGATCATCGCCGACGCCTTGTCCCATCCCAATGCTTCCCCGCCGATGGCGGTTACGAAGGCAGCGAGGCCGGCGAGAAAGACTCCGCCGGCCGTTCCGATCACGGCTCCGGCACCGAAGCCGGTCGCTGCGCCAAGGCCCCTCCTCTCCAGGGTAACGGAGAGGAGACACGCGGTCGGCACGTATACCGCCGCATGGGCGGTCAAGTCAAGACGGGTGCTGTCGCGCCCGACATGAAACAATTGCACGCTGAATCGCTCGCCGGTACATGCCGACGGCAGGTCCTGCGGGTATCGTGTCGCTACGGTTCCGGCCGAGGCCTTCCGGTTCAGGGAAGACAGGCGCGCGGCGGAATCAGGGGCGGAAAGGTCGATCCGTGAGGTGGTTGCGCAGCCCGCCGCCAAGATCGCAAACGCCAGCCAGAGGGGTGACCAATGGGCTGAACGGCACATGGCGATTCCTCCCTCCCTGTACGGGACGAGATTGAGAAAGGGAACCCGGTTTCCTATCTAACGCCACTATGCAAAATACGCATCCAACATACCACCATTTGGACGAGAGTAAGGCGTTCAGCCCACGACATGATAGGGCTGGAGCAACGATCCTCCGCCGATACGGGTTGCCGTCAACACGGAATGCCAGGCCGTTCGGGCTTTCTGAATGGTCGGGATGAGGTCGTGTACCTGATGGGGAGCGGCACTCCCGGGATGGAGTTCTCTTCGGGCGTGCGTGATGCCGGGGTGGTCTACCCTTCAGGGGCGAAGCCCGTTATGTGGGCGGCATGGTGTCGTCCGTGCCAGGCGTAGAGTGCGAGCGTCTGGTCCAGCGTGAGCAGCCGTCCCTGCTCAGGGTGTCGGAAGGTACGGCCGAAGTCCTCGGGCTTCATCGAACGCAGCAGTGCGGCCCATCGCTGGTGCAGGGCTCGAATCAGCGAGAGCGAAACGGCCGGGTGGACATTCAGGCTGTCGGCCGTTTCGGCCCAGCGCTCCTGATGGTAGGGCTTGATGGTGGGCTCATCCTCCGTGAGGGCCAGTTTGAAACGCATGAAGGCGTTCATGTGGCTGTCGGCCACGTGGTGGACGACCTGGCGGACGGTCCACCCTCCGGGGCGATAGGGCGTGTCGATCTGGTCGGGCGGGAGTGCATCAAGGGCATCTTGAAGGAGCCCGGGCAGCCGCTCGATGTCGGCAATCCATCCCGTCCGCTGATGGGCAGTGCTTTCATCCGGAAACTGAAATCGGCCGATTGGGAAGCGAGCATCCGTTTCCATTATGTGGTCTGGTTGGGTTGACACACCGTGACACCCTTAAAGATAGGTGTCCCGTCCCTGGCCGAACTGCTTGTTCGCATGATTCATGCGGAGGAGGTATCGGAGGCGTTTGTCGAATTCCGCGGGACGGCGCCGGGCGGCGTCCACCCACGCGATGCGCACCCTCTGGTACGCATCCGAACAGCGCATGAAGTGGGCCCATCCCGTTGGGTCTGCCTGCAGGGCTTCGAGAATATCGGAGGGCGGCACGAACGGGGCCTCCAGGATTTCCATCACGGATGGAAGAACGGCATCGGCCACGAGACCCGCCGCCACGAGTTTTCGCAGGCGTTCGCGGTTCGGCTGGGAGTAGTCGCTGCCTTTCTTTCTGGGAGAGTATCGCTGCGCAAAACGTTCGGCATCCACCTTTTTGATGATGCTGTCGATCCACCCGAAGCAGAGTGCCTCTTCGACGGCGTCGTTATAGGCGAGAGACGGTCTTCCGGAGTCCTTTCGGTAGGCGACGAGCCACACTTCCGGTTCGATTTCGTAGTGCCGGCTCAACCAGTCGCGCCAGGCCGAGCGCTCGGCCAGGTACAGAAGGCGATTCGGATCGATGGATCGGGGCATGGAAATGGGCGTCGAGGGCTGCCCGAAGATCGGCCGCCGGCTTCTGGCCGGCGAGAATTCAGGCTTTCGCCTCAGTCGAGCGGGATGTGCGCGGCGTTCCGTTCGAGCCACCCCTCGAAGGTTTGAAGCGAGGGATTCAGTTTGCGGGTTTCGTCCAGGCTGCGCCGGCCGCAGTAGGCCTCATTGAAGTCGTGCTTCACCTGAAACATATTGCCAAGGTCATCAGCCCCCGGAAACCCGAAGCTGCGGAAAACCTCCGGTGGGACGGCGTTATACCGCACCTCTTCGCCCACAGCGCGGGTCAGGGCAGCGGCCATTTCGGCCCCGGTCAGATGTTCGCCTGCGATACCGACCGTTTTTCCGACGTATTCGTCCCGCCGCTTAAAGATGCCGTACGCCGCCTTGCCGATGTCCTCGGCGGCAATCCCGGGAAGCCGCGCCTCCCCCATGGGCATCGTAATGGCCAGGACACCGTCCTGACCTCGCTTCGGCCCCATCCCGAAGTAAATGAAATTCTCCCAGTAGAAAGACGTCTGGAGGAAGGTGGTCGGGACCGAACGCTCTGAGAATGCCTTATTGCCTTCGCCTTTGGCGTCGAAGTGGGGCACTTTGTACTTGCCCATCAACGTGGGCATCCGGTCGTCGCTGAGGGGCACCCACTCGCGCATGTCATCGAGCGTGGACCAGATAACGTGCTGGAGGCCGGCGTTCTTCGCCGCCTCCGCCAGGTTGGCCGCCTGCGCCAGTTCTTTTTCGGGATTCATATGCTCCCAGTAATTGGTAACGCAGAATGCCCCGTAGGCCCCCTGGAACGCTCGTTTCAGGCTCGCGACATCGTCGAGATCCGCCTCCACGACTTCCGCGCCGAGTTTGGTGAGAGCCACGGCCTTTTCGGAGGCGGCATTTCTGGTGATGGCCCGTACGCGAAAGGGGCTATTCGTATCGGAGAGGATTGCGCGGACGAGACCGCCGCCCTGGGCGCCGGTGGCGCCAATGACGGCGATGATTTTGTGTTGATACATCATTTTGTCCTCATTAAGACGGGTGATAGGAGAGGCAGAATTGAAATGGACGAGCCGCTGCTAGCGGGATGGGATGATGGAACCGTGAGGCGACCCTGTGAGGAGCACGAAAGCGAGGCACGCCCGGATGCCCACATAGGGTCGGCTCATCGAATACCCCTTATTTTCACAATACGGCCTCAAGAGGGTGCAGTTCCCGGTCACCGCAGTATGAACAGCACGATCTCGGCACGGGGTTGTGACTCCCCTCCGATTTTATTCGGTCAACCACCGGGATGCGTCCACCTCCAGCCTCAGGCACAGCGCGTGAAAGGCGGCCGCTCGTTCCGAAGGATCCTCGGTGTTGAATTGCAGAAAGAAGGGGCGGAGGTTCCAGTCAAACGGCCTGGCAGCATGCCCATGAACGTACATCAGCATGGCAGCGAAGTGCACGGCGACCTCGCCCTCGCGGTGTAAGACGCCGTGCAGCAGGGCGTCTTGCACAGGCTGCGGGTGGTAGTCCTCCACCTGATCCAGCACCTGGGTGAGCCCGCCGTAGAACGACACGGTCAAGAGGCCTTTCACGATAGCTGACGTACGCGCCTCATCCTCCAGGAGCCCCGGTGAAGCGAAACGGGTCACGGCTGCGACGACCATCGGGTCGCCGCTATGCCGGGCGTCAAGGATCGCCTGCCGCGCCGGCTGCGTGTCGAGGAAAGACAGGGCCTCGATGTCGTGCCATGTTTGCGGCCGGTGCGCCAGAAGTGCGGCCTCGATCGACGCTCGTTCGTCGGGGGAGGCCTCGGCCAGCGCCTGCAAATCGTATCCGACGCCCTCCCTCCACGTGTCGATATCGCGCGTCATGCTGCGAAGGAATCGCTGCAGGGGAGAGCGGTCGCGTCGCGGCATCAGTTCAAGGGGTCCGGGTGTCGGTTTGTCCAGTGAAGCCAGAAACCGGTCCCGCTCCACCGATAGCGCGGCCCCTTCGCCGCCACTGGTAGCCTGAGAAGCATACCAGCGTATCCACTGCTCGGCCTTTATTCGGGCCTCGGCGGCTCCGGGAGCGTTCCCGGCGGAAGCGAGCCGCCGCATCCGCCCGGCATACAGTTCCGCCACAGAGGCCGAAGCGCCGATGTGGTCGATGGCCTCCGTGATGGCCCGTTCGGCCGCCTCCAGTTCGTCCGCTTCCTCGAGGACTCGGGCGCGTTGCCACCATTCGGGTCGATGTGATTCGTCCATCCCCTTCACCCGGTGAGCCATCGAAGCCACGAGGGGCCCGGCCAGGCTGTCGGACGCCAGTCCCATCCGGCGCGGGTTACCGCCGCGACGAGCGGTGCTTTCATCTCCTGGAGGTCGAACGTGTAGGAGTAGTCGGGTTCTGGACTGAACCGGCCGTTCTCGTCGACGTGCAGGCCGAATACCCTCCGGTGCTCTGTCTGGAAGAACACGATGCCTGCAGCCGTTCTCCATTCGAGGGCGGCCCCACGGGGCCCGGCCGACCAGTCCACGGCCGAAATGTATTCCGTGGGGCGAACCGCACGGCGGGGCTCGTCCAGTTCGAGTACCAGACGGTGCATGCGACGAACGCCGTGTGCCCGTGCTGCAGTGATCCACCTGGCGTCGGAAAATCGCCACGTTACCGCGATCCGTCCATGCGACGACTCCTCCTCTACCGTGAAGGGCACGTCGAGGTCGTTGATGGCGAGCAGGCGTCGGCGGAGTTCCTGGGCGGTGGAGGGTGTCGCTCCGGTCTCGGCAGGCGTTGATGCGGCCCAGGTGGAGCCCCTGAAAAACCAGAGGGTGGCCAGGAGGATCAGTACGAGGACGAACGACAGCAACACCGCCGGCCGATGAAGCCAAAAATCGCCGGCCGGCGCCTGCGGCACGGCCTCATCGTCATGCGCCACCGAAGCAAAGACTCGCGATGCACGAAGACGCTCGGCGAGCCACGCCTCATCGGGACCGGACAAGATGAGCAGGGTACGTCCGCCGACCACCACCTTCACTCTGTCACCCCTTGGTCGCTGTGCGGACCGGCCCCCGTCCGACCCGATGTCCGGGACGAACCCCACGGCCCCCGTCAGGTATCGTTCGGCAGCCTCGGCTGCGGCGGAGGGATCAGGATACCGGGCCACGACGACGGCCGAGGAGGGTGGGAACGTGGCCATCTGGGCGGTTTCCGCTCCTGTGAATGGCTCGAACGGTCGGAGATCGGTGATCAGGCTGCGGAAAACGTCCGCGCCGAACACCGCGCCGGTGTCGACGAAGCGGCCTTCTTCCGCACGGAGTGCGTCATCGTTCTCGTCGAAGGCGGGAACGTCTGTGGAGCCGGTCCGCGGACTCGATTCAATTCGCTGCTTCGGAATCCACTCGAATGCCTGGGCCAGGTGAAATGCCGCCTGGGGGCCCGCGACGATGAGAAAGAACACACCGACGAACACGAGCGGACGGAGCGATACGCCGGCCCGGGTCATCAAAACGGCCAGAATGCCGAAAACCACCAAAACGATGCAGGTCCCCACCAGCACCGCCAGGATCGCCGGATTCGCGCGGAGAAAGGTCAAACCATCACCCATGGAAGCTGGTCACTTGGGATTGAAAAATCCGGCGGCATCCCCCGTGAAACGGTAGGATGCGATCGCGCGCGCAACGAGTCCCACGGCGGCTTTCCTGTCGCCGTCGCGCTGCCAGACGCGGGCGGAAACGCCCACGCCCCGTGCTGGATCCAACCCGGTCGCCAACCAGGAGGGCTCCCTGCGGTCCCCTGTGTGGTGCACCGCCTCGGTCACCTGGATCTCACCGTCGGTATGAGGGGGGCCTATCCGTGTCAAGTCGACCGCCCCCTCGCGTTCGAGGATCGCCCGCGCGGCCTGTTCCTGGGAAGTGTCTCCCGGCCTGAAGAAGGTGGAGACCGCGATGGTCTGATCCGGCCGATCGGCATCCTCCGCCCACTCGCGGTGTCTTCGGAAGACCATCCACCGCACCCCACTGTCATCAAACTCCCATGGGAAGGGGTCCGTCAATTCCACCGGGAACGCGATGGTCACACCGGCGCCCAGGTCGCGCTCGACGGAGGCGAAGTGGGCTGCCACGTCGGTGTTCACCTGATACGAGGCCAGTACATCCCGGACCAGTGCCACCGCGGCCTCGCGGGAGGATTCGTTCTTGTTGACACGGTAGCTCACCACGATGCTTCGGAGCGGATCGAGTGCCACGACGAGCCATGCCGGTTCGTCCAGCGTGTTGGGGGTGTACCGTCCGGAGCCCAGGCGAATCGTACCCACGGGATCCGACAGCGGCGCATTCCATATCACCTCGTCCGTGTACTCGAACGCGTCGGTGAGGTGGCGGAGGATGTGTTCGCCGAGCCGGCGCATCTGGCGCGGCTCGGCCTGAGTCACCAGGAGGCTCTCGTGCTGTGGGCTGTGGCTCCCCATTGCCCGAAACCCTCCCATCGGCCGGGTCAGGAGGAAGCTCGTGCCGGCCCAGGTAGAGGTCGGCGTGCGGGCTTGGAGCCGGGCGGGTACCCGGACTGTCGCGAGTTCCCCCATGGGCCGCTCCACCATCCGGTTGCCTCGAAGGGTAATTGCAGTCCGACCCGCAACGAGGACAATCGTCAGACCGGCGAGGACAAGGACCAGTTTCATTGCCGGATCATCTTCCGAAGAAGTGGTCAAACTTCCCGGTGCGTAACGTGGCATCAAACCGCGCGGCGATTTCCGTCACCAGCACGGTGTCCGTGCCGCGGTCCATCCACAGGCCGACATGTCTGGAGCCTTCGTTCCAGGCGACATATACGATGGCGTCACCGACACGGATTCGGCGGCCGTATTCGTACTCCTGCGGCGGCATGACCTGTCCTCCGAATTCCGATTCCAGAAAATCCAGCACGGCCTCCCGGAGGGGTTCTCCAGCCGGTGAGAGCCGATACTCGCGGTAGCCGTCCGTGTCGGTGGTCAGGGTGCCTCTCCAGGCCAAAGGATCGAAGCGCGGTCTCTCCGCCAGCCGGTCCCGCCCTTCGGGTCCGCGCTCCCAGGCGAAGTGGTGGTTCACCCAATCCGGGTCGATCTGTTCGACCTGTGCGTAGCGCATGTTCACGTGGTCGATGGGGACCACGTAGCTCGTGTCACGGCCCAATTCGAAGACGAAAAGTGCGGGGAAAACCGTTCCCTCCTCGTAGCCGAGGCGCACGAGGCTTTTGCCGTCGGGAGAGCCGCCAAGCGGGGGGATTCGGTCGATGAGCTGATGGTGGTGATCGGGAGTGAAGGGGCGTATGGAGAGGTCGCGGGTGTCGAGTACGGCGCCGTCAAACAGGTAGAGGCCTGGATGGACGAAGGACCGGCGATCGAAGTGCCCCTGCAGGGGTGCCTCGTCGCGCGATGCTGCAAAGGTGGCAGAGTCGTTCGTGACGGGCGCGCCCCGAAGACCGCCGGTACTGCGAGCCAGCGGGACCGTCCGCACGGCGCCGGACGGGTCGACCACCAGCAGGCAGACCTGTCCGCCATCCCAGCGGTCGTTGACCAGAACCAGAAGTGCGGGTTGCGAACCGATCACGGCTACGGCATCCACGCGTCCGGCTTTCACGGGCTGAGAACCTGAACCGGGAGGGTATTCGACAGTGACCGGTTGTCCGCGGTGCAGGATTTCGAAGCGGGCTTCGGCTGTCCAGACCGGCCGGCCGTCGCTGCCGCTCGAGGAGGAGAACCCGTCGGCGATGGTCCGGACCTCAAATGGCCCGTAGGTTTCACCGCGGATCGGTCTGTTGCGAGGAACGACGCGAAACCGGTAGCGGAATCCGGCGGTATGGTCCACTTGTCCGGCGGTGTGATTGGGCAGCCAGTCGCTCCACTGGAGGTATTTCTCGCCAGGCCGGCCGGGCAGGGGCACCATGAAGCCTCCCGGCACCAGCCCCTGGGGCGTGATGTCGATCAGCCGCCGCCCTCGGCTGGTGAACACCTCCACGGCGCCCGGAACGACCCAGAACCCATCTTCCAACCGGGCATCCTCCAACCAGAGGGGTCCCTCGTGGCTCACCCGAACCTGCCTTCCGGAAGTCGCGGAGAGGCGCACGAAGTGGGCGCTCGATTCCGACGCAGCGGTCGGATGCTGTCCCTCGGGCCACCTGAATTCCACATGCAGCAGCTGGGTCTGGCCGTCGATCCGAGGGGGCACGTCGGCCTGCAGCCGGGCGGTGGCGCCGATGGCCAGGGTGATGCCGATCGTCACGGAAAACGCGAGTCCCAGGGCCTTGAGAAATCCCGGTTCCGCCCAACCGGCGACCACGCGAGCGGTCGATACACCAATCGCGAAGCCGATGACGAGGCCGACGAGTGCCAGACCGACCACGAAATACGCGGAGGCGCCCTCGAAAGAGGAGATTCGGTACCAGCCGACGGCAAGATTCGCGACGATACCGGCGAGCAAGGCAGCGGCCAGCGCGGTTAGAACGCCGACGAGGAGTGAAGCAGGCCATCCCATCAGGAGCACCCTCCGATCGGTTCCATTTCAGGCCATCGACCCGCGCACTGGCCGGCCACCGCCCGACCTTCTATTTCGATTCGCATGCGCATGCCGGGGAATGCAGGCCCATCAGCAATCAGGTAACGGCTCTCGGGTGCGGAATACGGCTCGGGGAAAACGTTGACGGACAGCATCTTGTACCGGGAGATGAGGACTGTCTTGATCATTTCTTCACTGTAAGATTCGCTGTGAACCAGTTTCACACAGGGAGGTTCTCGTTCTGTGTACTGCTGGAATCGTGGTCTCTTCATCGCATGCGAAGAAGAAGTGGCGGAAAACCGGCAGCGGTCTTACCATGCTTTGAGGATCACAAGCGTGCCTAGCCAAGCAGCAGCCGATGCGACCGGAATTCGTTGACGTCACTGCCGACAACGTCGAGCAGAGCGGCTTCTTCTGCTTCATGAGCAAGAAGAACTCCGAGGGCTATCGACGCAAGAAGAGGTGGCTGGAGGCCAGGTTCGCAGAAGGGATGCGACTGAGGATGCTGAGACTCCCGGACCGAGGATTTGTCGAGACGATTCCCGGCGAATACGCCTGGCGCGCAGTTCATGCGGATGGGTACCTCTTCATCCACTGCCTCTGGGTGGTTGGGAAAAGCAAGGGCAGAGGATTTGGTTCCGCGTTGCTGGATGCGTGCGTTGAAGACGCGCGGGGAGCCGGTATGAAGGGTGTCGCGATGGTCACGAGCGAGAAGGTCTGGCTGGCGGGCAGCCGGATCCTCAGGGCCAACGGATTCGAGTGTGTCGATACGGCGCCTCCCGCCTTCTCGCTGATGACCCTGAAGTTCGGTGATCACACCTCTCCCTCTTTCGCCGGCGGCTGGGAGGAGAAGGCGCGCGCCTGTGGCGGTGGTCTTACGGTGTTCCGGTCCGACCAATGCCCCTACATCGAGGACGCAACTGCGACGGCTCTGACCGCAGCGGAGAAGGCAGGAATTGAGGGCCGCGTTGTCGAGCTGCGCAGCCGCGCCGATGTGATCGGGCTTTCGCCGACACCGTACGGCGTGTTCGGTCTCGTCCTGAACGGACGCCTCCTGAGTTATCACTATCAACTCGAGAAGGATCTCCTGCCCCAACTCTCGTCCTAGCTTAGGGGGCGGTCCCGAGTTGTTTGCATCGAAATGGCGCAGATCGACTCCGCTCTGCGCTTGTTTTTGTACGAGACCGCCGAATCAGGTCCTGATCGGTCTTCCGGGCCCGTTGGATCGATCCGCGGCAGGAACATCCTCATACCCGGACAATATGACCATATGAAACGACCAGTCATAACAATTGACCACATTGCCGTGAAACAGATCGGAGCTGCCCGTTTCAAGGCCGAGTGCCTGAAGCTCCTGGATGAGCTGACGCCCGAGGGGATGGTGATCACCAAGCGAGGAAAGCCGGTGGCGCGGGTGGTGCCCTATCCCGAGTCACCGGCGGGTCTAATCGGCTCTATGGAGGGGCAGATTGAGATTCGGGGCGGCATCCTCACCACGGGCCTCCGGTGGGGCGCCGATGATTAACCTCGACACGCACATCCTGCTTTTCGCCCTGAAGGGCGACCTCCGGCCGAGAGAGCGGATGCTGCTTTCGGAGTTCCCGTGGAGCATCGCCTCGATCGTCCTGTGGGAACTGTCGAAACTGGTGCAACTGGGTCGCGTCTCAATCGATCTCGCCGGACGCGACTTCAGATCGGCGATGTCATCCGTTCACGTCTGGCCGCTGGACCTGGAGGTGGCTATTGCTTCCACGACGCTTGATTTCGGCGGGGATCCGGCCGATCAGCTCATCGCGGCGACGAGCCTCGTGCATGGCGTTCCACTCCTGACCCGCGATCAGTCCATCCTGCGATCGAAAATCGTGCCGCTGGCGCAAGGGCGCTAGTCATGCGTCGTCGCATGGCAATGCAGATCCGCATATTCATGCAACGAGGCTGCCCGTGGCCGACATGGGAGCAAAGGCGTGAGGGCAGTTGCTGAATCAGGGGGTCCGAAGGGGTTGCCCTGATAGCCGTCTACTTCGGCGTATGGAGGGCCAGTCCGAACAACATCCCCAGGAAAAGCATCTCCGCCAGTCCGGTGATGAGCGAGTAGAGGAGCGTTTTCGTGGGCACCCGAAACATCATCCACTGGGATGCCACGCCCATAACGACGCGGATGAACCAAACGATGAGCCCGAAGGTGAGCCCTTTCAGGAGCCCGGTTGTTCCCGGCAGGCTCTTGTAGAGGAGGAGGAACAATCCGGCGAGCACGAATCCGTACACGAGGTCGAGCGCGAGGCCGGCCGGTACGCTGATGGATGTGCGGGCGATCGGTCTGTAGGGCTCGAAGAGCCTGACCGCGAACGGATTGCCGTTGATCACTCCGTCGAGTACTCCGAAAAGGAGGCCGCCGACGACGCTGACGACCACATAGTTGACCATCTCAATAGCCTCCTCCGGGCATCCCGGCCCGGTTGCGGACGGTCGGGCTGGATCAGGCAGCATCTGGCAGGCCGGGCGAACGGAACTGGACGAAAGCCCCTTCGACGGTTGGACGCTGCGACCCAGACCCCGTATGATTCCCGACTAGCTTACACCGCCTCGATGGGCAAATCAACGATCCAGGAGGAATCACCGGATTCTGTTGAAATCCTCCCGAAGCGACTCCGCATCCCAACCCGCGTCTCGACTCAGATCCGGTTCGGTCCTGTCGGCCTGCAGCATACGTTCGAGTTCCTCGATCCGCCGTCGGACGGCGCCCAGGTAGCCGGTTTCTTTCCTGCTGACGGTCAGTTCCCGGAGCGACTCCTCGTCATGACGGAGGAACTTCTGTGCGGCCCGGTGGCCGGCATGGGCCCTGAAACCCAGAAGGCGCATTGCGTCCGTGCCGAGTCTCAGCGAGGTATCGAGCGCCTGGCGGTAGACATGCTCGACGCCCGCCTCGATGAGGTCATGGGCGTCATCCCAGT
This sequence comes from uncultured Rhodothermales bacterium, assembly GCA_964387555.1. Taxonomy (GTDB): domain Bacteria; phylum Bacteroidota; class Rhodothermia; order Rhodothermales; family CAYLXM01; genus CAYLXM01. Next base: position 13,906 of record CAYLXM010000055.1, read on the forward strand.
CAAACGCACGGGCAAGGATCGTCAGGTGCGGGTAATGCTTCCTGGCGGTGTGGACGAGAGAGAGGGTCTTCTCCGGTGTATCGAGCGCAATGACGAGCAGTCGTGCCTTTCCGGCGCCTGCGGCGTGGAGCAGGTCGTGCCGGGTCGCATCGCCGTAGTAGACCTTCAGGCCCATACGACGGAGCAAGTCGACCCGGTCGGAATCGTGGTCGAGTACCGTCGTGCCCACGCCATTTGCCCTGAGTAGCCGTCCGACGGTGGCCCCGAAGCTGCCGAAGCCGGCGATGAGGACAGGCGACTCTTCTTCGATGGCGTCCGCTTCCCGAGCAGGCGCCTCTTTTGTGCCGAGCCTCGGCTGGACGAGTCGCTCGTTCACCATCAGCAGGAGCGGCGTCACAGCCATGGAGAGTGCGACCACGGCCACCAGCGGTGACGTGATCTCCGCCCCCAGTACCCCTTCCTGAGCGGCGAAGGAGAACAGGACGAATGCAAATTCGCCCACCTGCGGCAACGCGAAGGCAAGCAGGAGCGCCTGGTCGACCCCAAGTCGGAAAACCCGACCCAGTATGCCGAGTACGGCGAACTTGACGGCCACCACCGCCGCCACGAGTCCCAGGATGAGTCCCGGACTACTTCCGACGAGCGCAAAATCGATCGATGCGCCGACAGCGATGAAGAACAGCCCGAGCAGAAGGCCTTTGAACGGCTCGATGTCGGATTCCAGTTCGTGCCGGTATTCGCTGTTCGCCAGGACGACGCCGGCGAGGAAGGTGCCCAGCGCGGGGCTGAGACCCACCTCGCTCATCAGCAGGGCAATACCAATAACGATGAGTAACACGGCTGCGGTGAAGATCTCTCGCAGGCGGGTTTTTGCCAGGGCGCGAAAGAAGGGACGCCCCAGGTACCGTCCGCCGCCGATAATCACCGCGACGGCGGCCAGTACGGCGAGGGTCTGAGCCCACGCGGGAAGATGGCTCACGAGGGTCGCTCCGCCGTGACCGGCCTCATCTTCGGAAGCATGGCCCGTGGCGAGCAATGGAATGAGGGCCAGCATCGGAATGACGGCGATGTCCTGGAACAAGAGCACCGCAAACGAGCCCTGTCCGCCTGCCGACTTCATCAGTCCCTTTTCCTGCAAGGTCTGCAGCACGATCGCCGTCGACGAGAGCGAGAGCGTCATACCGACCGCAAGGGCGGCTTGCCAGGACAAACCGACGGCCAGTGCGACTGCGGCCACGAGGAGCGTGGTGAGCACTACCTGGAGTCCGCCCAGGCCGACAATCGGTCCGCGCAGCCTCCACAGCAAGCTCGGTTCAAGCTCCAGGCCGATCACGAAAAGCATCATCACGACGCCGAACTCGGCGAAGTGCATCACGTCCTGTCCCTCCGTTCCGAGGAGACCGAGCCCGAAAGGGCCGATGGCGACGCCGGCCAGAAGGTAGCCCAATACGGAGCCCAGTCCGAGCCGCTTGGCGATCGGAACGGTCACCACTGCCGCAAGGAGGTAGACGAAAGCCTGTCCAAGAAATCCGCCGCTCATGCCGTTCCCCCTTCGGGTGTGGTTATGGAGGATGCTATCGTATCGAGGCTCGTAGCCTCGCGCCAGGAATCCAGGCTGATGGCGTCGTCGCATAGCGCATCCAGGGTGCGACCGTACCGCTCTGCCGCCGATTCGATTTCGGGCTCGGTGAGCCGGTGCGTCCCCTGAATGAGATAGGGCGGGAGGTATTCCATGCCGCACAGGCGGGCCGTCTGCTCAATGGGAGCGAGCAGTTCGCGGACCGTGAACCGGTTCAGGCCCTGCCGGCTGTAGGCGGCCGCTCCACCGCCCGTCGTCAGGACGTTGGCCATCCGCTTTCCGCGGAGGGCCGTGCCGCCCGTGCCGTAGGCCCATCCGTGCTCGAGCACCAGATCTTCCCATTGCTTGACGAGGGCCGGCACGCTGTACCAGTAGAAGGGATGCTGGAGCAGGATCAGGTCGTGGTTCGAAAGTAGTTTCTGCTCCCGGGTGACGTCCACTTCGAAAGCGGGGTATTCCTCGTAGAGGTCATGGACGGTGATCCCGTCACGCTGAGGGACGTGCCTCAGGAGTCGGCGATGGACGCGCGACTTTTCGAGCGCAGGATGGGCGAAGACAAGAAGAATATGGGCCATTGAACCGAAAGGCTGCACGAAGCGGCAGGATGCCGAGCCCGCGTGGCGAACAGGGTGAACCTGGTAGATCGCGCTTCAACACTCCTTCAGGGACCAGGTTCTTTCGTTTGCTGCAACCCACACTTCCATAAGAGGAAAGCGAGGAGCGAGCGGGGGATCGGATGGAATGGGCCCGCGCGAGCAGAGACCGGGCGGTGAAGAGCAACGGGACAGCACGTTTCGGCGGTTCGGCGCTTTTCGGTGATGGAGCGGAGTCCCCATGACCGCGTGATTGTGCCGATTGGCCCGTTGGATCGCCACCCGCACGCCCGGGCAGGTCTTTCCGGTCAGGGATTGAGCCAGTAGGTCACTTTGAATAACAGAACGTTGATCGGACGGGTATGGAAGAGGTCCTGCACGTTCTCGCGCAGGTCGAAGCCGCCCAGGTCGCGTCCGGCGGAATCCAGCGCCATGGCTCCAAGGTGCTCAGCGCGGTCCTGTTGCCACACCAGGTACAAGGTCCTGCCCGGCCCCCATTCCCAGCGCAGTACGGCGTTCCCTCGCAGGGAATTCAGGTGGAAGTCGCGGTCCGCGACGCGAAACGACTCCGCGGGTCCGGCGCCGTCTGGGTCAATGACGAAGGACGCATCGGCGTCGCGGGCGATGGTCCCGGTATCCTCTCCGTAGGTCAGAAAGTCAAAGGTTCGCGGAGCCTGTAACTCCATAGGCGCCCCGAAGTCGTTGCTCGAGAAGAAGGGCTGCGCATAGAACTCCAGGGAGAGGGCCGGGCTGAAGGTGACGTTCAGCCTCAGATCGATTCCGAGGGTCGTCTGATCGAGTGGCGCGAAGACATAGCGATTGCCGTATGTACCGGTCGCCGTCGGGTCGTTGACGGTCGTCACATACTGGGCCGGAAGGTTGACCAGGCTCAGGTTGGGCCCGACCGCAAACTGCCAGCTTGGTGACGGCTTCAGTCCGATGCCGGCGCTCGCGGTCACCTGGTCCATGCCGGCCCAGTCGCGCGTCCGGGTGAGGCCGCCGGAAGCCGTTGTGCTGCGGCGCGGATCGCTGGTCAGGGTGAAGCCCATCACATCGCCTGAGGGCAACACGGTCAGCGGACCGCCCCGCGTCAGGCGATCGCTTCGCACCGGTCCGACGTAATTGTAGCGGAGGCTCGTGCTCCAGTAGTTGTGGAACTGCGACTGAAACGTGAGCATGGGGATATAGCGGATCAGATCCCCGCCGAAGTTGAAATCGAAGTCGGGCCCGAAGCGAAGGCTCCAGCGGCGGAACAGGGGACCGGGTCGGTTCCGTTCGTAGGTGATGTTGGGGTCGACCATGATCCGGTCGGAGTTGAGCTGGAAGCCCATGTCGTTGATCTCGTAGCCCGGGCTGGTGGCGGTCAGGGCCACGTTCCAGATCCAGAGCCCTGCCCGTTTTCCGCCGTCGATCTGCGCGCGGAAGCCGGAGAGCGACGTGGCTTCCGGATCGAAGTCGAGGTGCGCCGCGTCGGGGCGCTGGAAGTACCGGGCGCTTGCACGCTGGGCATAGCCCATCGCCTCTGCGGAACCTCGGATGTGACTCGCGGAAAAGGAGCCGAAAAAGGACCAGACCCGGTCGTCCGACTCCGTTCTGAAATCCACACCCGCAGCATAAGCGGCGCTCCGCAGTGGGCTGAGGCGGGTCGACGCGTCGAGTCGGCGGTTGACAGCGGTGACGAGCGTGCCGAAGCTGGTCCGGCCGGCCCGCAAATCCCGCTTCAGGCGCCCGGCGAAGTAGTTCGCGAATGGCTCCGCTGTGGCGGACGTGCGCGCTCCCGAGGCGTCCATGAGCCGGGCGGATTCGTGCTGGGTAACCGCTTGGAGGATCCCCACGGACCATCCTCCCGCCGTTCTCCCGGTGAGTTTCGCTGCGCCAAGAATGGTGGTCACGTCCGGCAGATCGGCATAGACCGCGCCTCGTTGCACCCTCAGTTGAGGCGCTCGGCCGATACGTCGGGAGTACACCAGTTGAGGCGGTCCGCCCTCCGGGTTGCCCGCAACACTGGTACCGAATCGAAGGATGTCCGCTCCTTCGACGAAGAAGGGGCGTTTTTCATTAAATCGTGTTTCAAATGCGGTGAGGTTGACGATGGCCGGGTCGAGTTCCACCTGCCCGAAATCCGGATTCAGCGTCGCGTCGAGTGTTAGATTCGAGGTGATGCGGTACTTGACATCGGCTCCGATATCCGCATGCAGGTCCGAATGGCCGCGGAACGGGTCCGGGAAGGGCACGTTCGGGTTTTGTGCGACAAGCGAACGGTGGAGTGTCCCCCCTGATACGAAGGGGAGGATTTCGATGGGACGTGGCGCTTGGATTCCCCGCAGATCCACCAGACGGCCGAAGAGCGCCACTCCCGCCGGATGGTCTTTTGGCGTGAAGGCAAAGTGGGCCTGCTCCTGTCTGCGGGCGATCCGGCGCTCCAGCTGGAGCCCCCAGCTCTGAACCGGGGCGGGTGCAAACCGAAGCTGTCCGAAGGGGATGCGCATCTCGGCAACCCAGCCCGAGTCCGTTACAGCGGCACGGGCGGACCATACAGGATCCCAGCTCGCGTCAGCCGTGCCGCCGCGCTCGATCACGCCCCCCGAGACGGGTACCGTACCCGAACGGCTGCCTCCGCTGGAGAACACGTCGTCGCGCCGGACGCCGGACGGGTTCACCCAGAAGCGGTAGGCGGTGAGGCGGTCGTCGTGGCTATCGAGGGCGACGATGAACCAGTCGGAGTCCTCGACGAGTGCATCCCGCCGGGCCAGGCGTGTCGACACCGGGTCGGAGTCGAAAAGCCGGGCGCCCACATACAGGGCCTCCGCATCGTACAGGATGTAGATCTCGGTCGGTTCACTGACGGGATCCCCTTCGGTCGGATCCACCTGGATGAACCGTGTAACGGGGAGCGCAGCGCCCCAGGCGTCTTCGTCCATTCGGCCATCCAATCGGATCGACCCTTCCAGCCGAACCGCCTGAGCCTGCGGGAGGTCCAGTGGCAGGCTGCTGCCCTGTGCGGAGGCGGTTGGCGCCGTCAGCAATGCGAGGAAGAGGAGGACCGGGGCAAGGATCCACAGGGATCTTCGACAGAGGGAGGCTGGCATGCAGGGCTTCTGTGGGCGCACGGCCATTCGGGACGACGTCTGGACTACCCGGCGCGACAGAAGCACGGCCGCACCGACATTCGCTTCACATTACGGCGCACTGGCCAACGGGTTGTTGCAACGATGTGGCGAATTGGTCTCGAATTGACTCTCACAGGCATTCCCAATCTAATGCCACGGACTCACTCCGATGAGGGCTCCCGCCCCGCCGGTCCTCCGCCGTGATCGTTCTGGTCAACTCGAAGGGCCTCCGTTCTCGTTCCGAGCTGAAAGACCCGTTCACCGGAATGCACTGAAAACGCTCATCGAATGACTCATCTTCCCTTGTGAAATCGAGATAGCCCCGGGACGCGCCGGTAGACGACTCTTCCGTTCGGGTCATGCAGAGGATGAGTTTCTTCGCCCAAAACAAACACTTCGACGGATCGGTTCTCGGCAATTTCAGGGCGTGCCGGAAAAGTCGTCGCAACAACGTCTCCGAGACCCTGAACGACATCCTCCGGCGCCGCATCACTCCGTCGCCCGCGCCTTCCGATGCACCCGATAGCGGCGGATCATCTCATTGGTGGAGGCATCGTGGTTGAGTTCCGGTTCCTCTCTCGCGAAGATCTCATCCGAAATATGCGTGGCCAGCACCTTACCGAGTTCAACGCCCCACTGGTCGAATGAATTGATGCCCCAGACCGCACCCTGGGTGAACACCTTGTGCTCGTAGAAAGCGATGAGCTGACCCAGAACACGGGGAGTGAGCGATGCTGCGAGAATCATCGTGGACGGACGGTTCCCGTAGAACGTTCGGTGGGCAATGAGGTCCTCCGCAACGCCGGCGGAGGCAACTTCTTCTTCGGTCTTGCCGAATGCAAGCGCTTCGGACTGGGCAAAAAGGTTCGCGATCAACAAATCATGCTGGTCCCCCAGGTGCGCCGCCGGCTCGAAGAACCCGATCAGATCACAGGGCACGATCGTGTTTCCCTGGTGGAGGAGCTGGTAGAAGGCGTGCTGGCCGTTGGTTCCGGGCTCTCCCCAGACAATCGGACCCGTGTCGTAGTCGAGTCGGGTGCCGTCGAGGCGGACCAGTTTGCCGTTGCTCTCCATATCCAGCTGCTGCAAATACGCCGGAAAACGATCCAGATATTGACTGTACGGCAGAACGGCGTGGGTTGCCCAGTGGAGGAAGTTCCGGTTCCAGATTCCGATCAGACCTGCCAGAGCAGGCCCATTGCGGTCGAGCTGCGCCGAGCGGAAGTGCTCGTCCATCAATCGAAACCCCTCCAGCATTTCCCGAAACCGCTCTGCACCTATCGCGATCATTAAACTCAATCCGATCGCGGAGGTGAGCGAGTAGCGCCCCCCCACCCAGTCCCAGAAACCGAACATGTTCTCCGTGTCGATCCCGAAGGCGGCTACATCGCGGGTGTTCGTGCTCACCGCAACAAAGTGCTTCGCCACAGCGCCCGTGTCGCCATCGTATGCGGCCAACAGCCACTCCCGTGCATGACGGGCATTGGCGAGGGTTTCCAGCGTGGTGAAGGTCTTCGAGGCGATGATGAAGAGCGTCTCCTCCGGGTCGATATTGGTTGTGGCCTCGATGAGGTGAGCGGGGTCGATGTTGGAGACGAAGCGTGGCTCGATCTCGGGGTGTACGAACGGACTCAAAGCGCGACAGGCCATCAGCGGACCCAGGTCGGATCCTCCGATCCCGATGTTGATTACCGTGCGAATCCGCTTGCCCGAGTGCCCCCGCCATGCGCCTGAGCGCACGCGTTCGGAAAAGCGACACATCCGGTCGAGCACGTCGTGGACCTCCGGGACCACGTTGACGCCATCCACATAGATCGTATCCGTTTTCGCCGCGCGCAGAGCGACATGGAGAACAGCCCGATTCTCCGTCGTGTTGATTCGATCTCCCCGAAACATCGCGTCTCGACGTCCTTCCAGCCCGGCCCGATGTGCCAGCGCAGAGAGCAGAACCAGCGTCTCTTCGATGATCCGCTGTTTGGAGAAGTCAATCAGCAGGTCTCCAACTTCGATCGTGTACCGGCGGGCTCGATCCGGATCTTCGGCAAAGAGCCTGCGAAGTTGCCGGGGCCGGACGACCTCGGCATGGCTAACCAGTTCGTTCCACTCGTAGGATGCGGAGAGGGAAGTGGATGGCGTGGACATAACCGTCTGCGGTGAGAGACAAAAACACCAATCTAAGGCATCAAGACGGAACGCCAGAACGCAACTTTTTCGGGATCGGCAAGCGGGATCGCGGCGGTGGTCGTCCCGATTTCCATCGTCACGGCATCGTCGGCACGGTGGACGGGCCACTCGGGCAAGCCCGGACCATTCGGATCACCTGAGCCGGCGAAATTGACCCAGAATGAGGACATCTGGTCGGCGACGGTTTCATCTGCCGACTCCCATGGCCGATTGAGGGCCTTCAGGTTGTTGAAAACGTAGGGCACCTCACCCGTATGATGGGCTCCAAACTCGGGATGCTCCGGCCAGGGCGTTGCGCGGCTGAAATAGTAGGTGAAGACCGGGCCGCCGTACTGCGCCATTTCGGAGGCCCAGAGGCTCAGGGCCACGCGCGCGCGGTCCTGTGAAGCGAATTTTCGGAGGGCCGTCACCTCACTGTCCGCAGCGGCGGGATAGAGCGCGAGGAAGGTGTCGGCCTCGTCTCCATACCGTTGCCTCGCTTCAGCCTCATAGGCGGCCACAGTGGCCTCCGGGGGTGGGCCGAACCCGGCGAACATGAGGGTCTCATCCGCCGTGAGTCCGTTCATGATCGGCCGATTCGGGGCGGGAGAGGCATCGGCCGGCAAGAACCAGCCGTCGGTAATCGGGCCGAACCGCACGGGTCCCTCGGGATAGAGCCCATCGGCCGGCAAGGCACGAAGTTCAGCCAGGGACGCTGCCCCTTTCGATTCTGCGAAGGCCAAACCGGCTTCTTCCGCCTCGGCGAGGGTCGGTCCGGCCAGGAAATTGGAGGGAATCAAGCCGGGTCCGCTCTGGAGGATGGCGCCGGAGAACAGTCCGTGGGCGAGCGGGGAACGAAGAAGCAGATTCACCCCCATGGCGCCGGCCGACTGCCCGAAGATGGTCACGCGTGCCGGATCACCGCCGAACGCGGCAATGTTCTCGTTGACCCAGTCGAGCGCCGCCACCATGTCGAGCATCCCCTGGTTGCCCGATGCCCCATGTTCGGATTCGGCCGTCAACTCGGGATGGGCCAGGAATCCGAGCGGTCCCACGCGGTAATTGGCACTGACCAGTACGACGCCCTTTTTGGCCAACTCCTCACCGTCATAGACGGCCACAGCCGTGGAGCCCTCGTTGAATCCTCCCCCATAGAAATAGACCATTACGGGACGCCGCTCGTGCTTCGTCTTGACGGCGGTCCAGACGTTCAGGTACAGACAGTCCTCACTCGCCTCCCCCTGGTGCATGAACTCCTCCGTCCACGGCAACCGAACACCGAGGACCCGCTGCGTGCAGGCGTCAGAAAAGGCAACGGCCTCGCGCACGCCCTCCCACGGTTCCACGGGTTGGGGCGCGCGCCAGCGCAAGTCTCCCACTGGAGGCGCCGCGAAGGGGATGCCTTTGTAGGCGCGAACGGGGGATTCGGGACTCGGAAGGCCGGACACGAGGCCTGCGTCGGTAGCGATGGGGTCTTCGAACCGAGAGGAGCAGGAAGAGAGCAGCAGGACGAGGCCGAGTCCGAAAGAACCCTTCGCCTTGTTCAATGCAATTTTCATCGAGGTTAGCCAATATTGGGTTCCGGTGGCTTCGGGAATCTAACGCAGATTCGAAAACCGAGCCATTGCGCGAATCGCAATGCTCCAGTGTAGACGTCCCAAGCCCGATATGCCGTCCCAACGGTACCCAACGGCATGAATACGTTCTGAATCGTATTCACCCTGTTCTGGATAGACGTACCTTTCTGCGAACGGAAGTCGCGAAAGAGACGCGCCGGGTCCCATGCCCATTCAGGCCCTCTTTTCCTTGGGCAGACACGTGTCCGTGTTCGTGCAGAAGGGTGGCCGTGTCGCGCTGCGAACCGAGATCAATTGATTGAAGACCCTTTGGGGCTTCGGCATACCGCCAGACCAAGATAGAGGTGACCCCATGGCAGTCCAGGATGAACTACTCGGTTTTGTTCGGGAGGCGTTGGTGCGTGGCGTGAAGCGGGCTGAAATCGAATCGGCGCTGCTTCAGGCAGGATGGGAAACGGACCAGGTGCGTGCGGCGCTCGCAGGCTATGCGGACGTCGACTTCCCGATTCCCGTACCAAGGCCGAGGCCATACCTTTCGGCCCGGGAAGCGTTCTTGTACCTGGTGCTCTTCGGCACCCTCTACATCAGCGCGTTCCAGTTTGGAAGTATGCTCTTCGCGTTGATCGACCGCGCTTACCCGGACCCTGCACTCGACGCGGGTCTCGTGGCCCAAAACGGCCGCGAGACTATCCGCTGGGCCATTTCCTCACTGATTGTGGCGTTCCCGATCTTTCTTTTCGTCTCCCGCCTGACAAACCGTGAACTCCGCCGTGACCCCATCAAGCGGTCCTCCAAGGTCCGCCGCTGGTCGATGTATTTGACGCTTTTCATCGCGGCGAGTGTCTTGATCGGTGACGTGATCGCTCTGGTCAACAGTCTTCTCGCGGGAGAACTGACGATCCGGTTCATCCTCAAGGTCCTCACGATCGGCGGCATCGCCGGAGCGGTGTTTGGGTACTATCTCCGGGATCTTCGACTGGAGGAGACGGAGGGAACGTCATGAACGGTTCGTTGTCGGGCCGCCTCTTTCCCGCGCTCGTCATCGTGGTGGTTGCGGCGGCGGTCGTGGCGGGGCTCTTCCTGATCGGTTCACCGGCCGAGGAGCGCGCTCGTAGGGTGGATGCGAATCGCGTGGACGCGTTGCGGCAGATTGCGGGGGTTGTCGACCTCTATATGTCCCGGCACGGTCGTCTGCCCGATTCCCTCGTCGCGCTCGTTCGGGAGCCCGGCGTATCCTTGGAGACAATGGATCCCAAAACGGGTGAACCGTATGGCTTCCGGGTCCTCAGTGATTCGACCTACGAACTCTGTGCGACGTTCGAGATGCCTTCCGCGGAGGGATCGGGACGTATTGGTGAGGACTGGTGGTTTCACGAGACCGGGCCGACGTGTTACCCGCTTAAAGCCTCAACGACCTCTCGCTGATTCGAATCCTGCCTCCACGATCGAGCAGAGGCACGTTTCCGAATAGGGAGGACTATCTCGCATCGACCGCCTGATCCCTGCCGGCACGCCAGGCTTTCCAGGGAAGGGCCGGTGGTCCGATAGTATCCTATTCCCACACCAGTCGGTAACTCACGAAGGCGAATTTCTGGCTGTCCGGCGACCAGGAGGGCACATTGATCGTGCCCTGTCCACCGAACAGTTTGGCCAGCGTTCGCACCTCTCCGCCCTCGGCCGGCATGATGCGGAGCATCACGTCCTTGTTGGCGGGATGGCCCTCCACATCTGGTTCGTACGATACGAAGACGAGCCACTTGCCGTCCGGGGAGGGGTGCGGAAACCAGTCGTTGTAGTCGTCGAACGTCATCTGCACCTGGTCACTGCCGTCGGCGTTCATCCGCCAGATCTGCATGGTGCCCGTGCGGACCGAGTTGAGATAGATATACCTGCCGTCGGGGGAGTAATCCGGCCCGTCGTCGAGTCCGGGCGCGGTAGTGAGCTGGGTCTCCGGACCTCCTTCGACGGGGATGGTGTAGATGTCGTAGTCGCCGTTGCGCAGGCCGACGTAAGCGAGGGTGGACCCGTCCGGTGACCAGCCGTGCCAGTAGGAGGGCGCCAGCGGGGTCACGAGCCTGGGCGTCCCGCCTTCAATCGGAAGTACATAGATGCGTGACTGGTTGTCGCCCTGCGAGTGGTCGCTAATCACGAGTTGTGTGCCGTCGGGCGAAATCCCGTGGTCGTTGTTGAGGCGATTGGCGAAGCCGGTGTCGATCACCTCGGGTTCTCCGCCTCCGACGGGGATGGCATAGAGGCGTCCACCGCTGTTGAAGAGGAGGCGTTCCCCGTCCGGCGTCCAGTTGGGCGCCTCGAAATGTTGGCGCGCCACGTGGACCACTCTGCGATCGGTCGAGCCGATATCGATGATCTCCAGCGTGCTTTCCACTGCAGGGTTTCCTTCTTTGTCCGGCATTTCCGTCATGATCTCGATGTTTGAGAAATCGGCCTCTTCGATGGCGGCATTATCGTGGGCACAGACGGCCAGGCCGACGTAGAACGGATCGCTGAATCGAATCCGGAACATGCCGCCGCCGGGGCGCAGCGGTCCGCCGGCCTCACCAATCTCCATATAGACATAGTCGCCGTATTTGTTCAGCCGCACGCGCCCGGGTGCGGAGATAGTGGACTGGATCTCGTGGGTGAGTCCGCCGGCCTCTTCGCGGTACTGGATCGACGTCAGCCCATCCCCATGCACTACGACATCGGCGTAGGGGGCATCCGGATCGAGGCTCTGCCGAAACATCACGCCGGCCTTCTTGTGCGGATTGCCTTCACTGGTGGCCCAGGCGACATCCGCCGCGAGCGAGACGTCGCCAGACCACTTCTTCCAGACGAAGTGGAAGGCGTCCTTTTCGAACCACATGTTCTCCCCACCCCCGGCCACACGGTAACTCTCCGTATCCGGATCATAGGCCGCAGAACCGGCGAGCCCGACATCGCCGATATCCAGATTGCCCTCGAAGAGCCCCGGCCCGCCCTGTCTGGCAATAGCCGTTATTGCAAACAGGGAAAATACCAGGCTGATCCGTACGGGGAGGCGGAGGGAGACCAGGCGGATGAATTGCATCGCAGTAGGAGGTCGATCAACGGGGGAATGCTCAAACTCATAATATAGGGTTGTGAGTCGACTTGATCGGAACCCTGGATCCCGGCTTCCGCCGGGAAGACGGTTGAGGGGCAAACCCTCAAACTCCAAACTCCC
>CAYLXM010000056.1:0-20031 GCA_964387555.1 uncultured Rhodothermales bacterium
CGGCTGGATGACGCCTGGTCCGGACCCTACCGCTACGGCGTGGCCGGATCCATGGTGGCCTTCATCGACGACCGCTGGGGCCGACCGATCCTGATCGAGGCCCTTGCCGTCACGTCGCAGGTTTCCCTGCTCGCCCTTCTCGACACGACCGAGGCCGAGTTCCTGCGCGCGTGGGAGGACTGGGCGCGGGACCGGTGATGCCACACGGGTTCAGCTGGGTTTGCTTTTGGACGGGCGGATCCGGATGTCCGGCGAACGACGACCGTTGACACCCGTCAGGCGGAATCGTACCCTGACCGTGTACGCACCACCTCCTCGAATCCATTGCCGAGATGGGCGGACCGAAGTACGGGATCGAGGAGGGGAGTGCGGATCCGTAGACGTTGTGTCATGCGCGCACGGAATGCCATCGTGACTCACGCTGTCTAAATCAAGAGCTGTCTTCTCGAGAAGTAACGCACTGGGTCGCCGTGGACTGGAAACTCTGCTCTCTCGTGGTCCTTCTATTCGCACTGCCGGGCTGCTCGATCTTTGAAACCGATGAGCGGGCGCTTCTGCTGGAAACGGATCGGGAGAGCTATGATCTGAACGCGGCCGAGGGTATCACGGTAACGGCCGAGAACCAGTCCTCATCCATAATCCACTACAGCACATGTATGCCAACGTGGCTTCAGGAACTCGATGGTAGTCGCGTGGTGGCATCGTTGGGCTTCCCGGTGTGCGAGTGTCTGTGTCCGGCCGAACTGGCGCCGGGCGAGAAGTGGAGCTATTCCATCTCGCTGGCGTGGATACGGCAGAATGCGGAGCGGCTTGAACTGGGAAAGGACCATACCTTTCGGCTACGGCTCGCCTTTTTCAGGGACGAGGAAATGAAGGTGCTGCTGGACGAGGATGTGCTGTACTCGAATCGATTTAGACTCACGATGTAGTGGCGGTGCCGGTGCCCATTGCAGCGCGCCCGGGCGAACCCGCCACCGGGCGACATCTGCGGTCCCACGAACGGCGCGAAATGGGGGCTGTGGGCATTCATCCTCGCCGCTTGCATCGTCACAACGCGCCGGCGGACCACTTCGCAAACCGGCAGGAACCGGCCCGTCCCATACGATGAGAAGGTCAGCCCGTTGATCGCCACTCAGCCCATCACCATCCGCAACGCACAGCCGGCCGATGCCGCGGCCATCGCGGAAATCTACAACGAGGCCATCCTCACGACGACGGCCACGCTGGACACCGAACCGAAAAGCGTGGAGGAGCGCACACGGTGGCTGGAGTCCCGTGGCTCGAGGCATCCCGTCCTGGTGGCCATGGTGGATGGCCGCGTGGTGGGCTGGGCATCCCTGACCCGCTGGTCCGAACGCCGCGCCTACGACGACACGGCCGAGACGTCTTTGTATGTGCACTCGGCGCACCGTGGACGCGGAATCGGGCGTACGCTTCAGGATGCCCTCATCGAGGAAGCGCGCCGGCTCGGGTTTCACAGCCTCATTGCGCGCGTGGTGGAGGGCAGCCGGGAGAGCCTGCATCTCAAGGAGCGTGCCGGCTACGTTCGCGTCGGCACTCTCAAACAGGTCGGACGTAAATTCGGACGTCTGCTGGACGTTCACATCATGCAGAAGATGTTAGACGACGCATGAACTGTGACAAGCCGGCGGACCGGGCAGCCAGGACGCGCTGCATCCCTGACGTATTTTCGGAGACGGGCGAGGTTCGGCCGGCCAAGTCCGGCCCATCCCCTTACTGCAGTCCCGATAACGAACCCTCAATCGCCATCCTTCTATGCACCGGATCCTCCTCGTCCTCATCACCGCGATCCTTTTCGGTTGCGACCCCTCGGATCGCTCCGAAGAACCGATCGACCTCGCCTCCATCTTCACCGGGAAAAGCGGCAGGTGGGTGGATCTCACCCATTCCTACTCGGAGACCAGCATCTACTGGCCGACCGACACCCTGGGCTTCGTGCTCGAGGAACTCGCCTACGGCCCGACCCCCGGCGGCTGGTTCTACTCCTCCTACCGCTACTCCGGCGCGGAGCACGGCGGGACGCACCTCGACGCACCGATCCACTTCGCCGAGGGCGGACAGACCAGCGACGAAATCCCCCTCTCCAGCCTGATGGGCCCGGCCGCGGTGGTCGATGTCTCCGCCCGCGCCCACCCGGACTACCTCATCTCCGTGGAGGACCTCACGGCCTGGGAGGCAGAGCACGGACAGATCCCGGAAGGCGCCATCCTGCTCGTGCGAACCGGGTGGGATACCCGCTACGGCGACCGCGCGGCCTATCTCGGCACGGCGCGGAAGGGAGCGGAGGCTGTCGCCGAACTCCACTTCCCGGGTCTCGACCCGGCGGCGGCCGACTGGCTTGTCGCGAACCGGAAGATCAAGGCCTTCGGACTCGACACCCCCAGCATTGACTACGGCCAGTCCGCCGACTTCCGGTCGCACGTCATCCTGTACACGCAGAACATTCCTGGTTTTGAGAACGTCGCGAATCTGGATCGGCTGCCGCCGACGGGCAGTTTTGCCCTTGCGCTCCCGATGAAAATCGAGGGAGGCAGCGGCGGACCGGTCCGCATCGTGGCGTTCGTGCCGTAGCGCAGATCCGGCTCTATCTCCAAAATGCTCCCACACCAGGTATCGGACATTCGTGCATGGCAACCTTTGACGTGGTGCTCGAGTGCGGGACGAAGCGGACATTTGCATCGGCGGTGGACTGGCCCGGTTGGTGCCGGCCGGCCAGGACGGAGTTGGACGCCCTCGCCGCCCTGCTGGAATACGGCCCCAAATACCTCCGTTGCCTTCGGATGGCGGCCTGGGTATGGCGGCGGTACGGCAGGGCACACGCGCCGCGCTGACTCCTTCGGCCACGGGGCAGATCGAGTCCCGGGGCCCGCGAGGAGGAGTCCGCTGGCCCGCGCGGTATTTCGTGCGCCGTGTGGCCTGGCACCTGATCGCGCACGCCTGGGAGATCGAACGCCGGGTAACCGCGGCCTCGGCCCGCCAGTCTTGTAATCGAACGCAATTGCGCCTAGCTTTCTCTTGAACCAGGCCGGGAGGCGTCCAGGTTGAGCGAATGAGGGGCCATTGGGGGCTTCGCGGTGCCGGCGAATGCGTCACACCGCGCCCGGTCAACCAACCCGCGCGGAGGTCGGTACAATGACAAGGCGAGGTTTCGTTGCGGCATCCAGTGGTGCAACCATGGCCGCCGTAATGGGGGCAAGCCGGACCGGGTCCGCGCGAGCCGCCGCCGATCCCCGCACGTACGTCCTGATACACGGTGCGTGGCACGGGGGATGGTGTTGGCGCCGGGTGACCGACAGGCTCACAGCGCAGGGGCATCGGGTTTTCGCGCCAAGCCTGACCGGACTGGGGGATCGTGCCCATCTGTTCTCCAGCCACATCTCCATGCAGACCCATGTGGAGGACGTGCTCGGTCTGGTGGAGGCGGAGGAGTTGAACGACTTCGTCCTCGTCGGACACAGCTACGCCGGGATGGTCCTTTCCGGCGCCGCGGATTCGCTCCGCGAGCGCGTATCGCACTACGTGTACCTGGATGCCCGCCTGCCGTCCGACATGTCCCCCGGGGCATCGTTCAGCTGGTCCGGATTCGACGCAGCCGATCTGCGGGAGACCCGACTCACGTCGGTGCGCGAACAGGGGGCGGGAGTAGCGCTCCCGCCACCTCCACCGGGCGCCTTTGCCGTCAGCGAGCCGTCCGACGTCGCCTGGCTCGTTCGCCAACTTGGTCCCATGCCGATCCAGACCTATCTCGGCAGCTTCACGTTGAGAAATGGGGGCAGCGACGGGCTGAGGCGAACCTACATCGCTGCGGTGAAACCCGCCTACGCGGCCCTGGTCGCTACCCACGACCGCATCAGGGAGGATCCGTCATGGTCGTTTGCGTCCATCGAGGCGGGCCACGACTGCATGGTGACGGCGCCGGATGCACTTACCGACCTGTTGACCGCACTCTGAACCGGTGCGGCGTGAACCTGAGTGGCGCTCAGAGCCGATTCCTGCATCACAGATTCTCAAAGCCCTCCCATGGCACTGGTGATCAATGTCTCACGGCGCCGTCTCGACCCTCTCCGGCTGTCCGCCGTAATGATCGTAGCGGGAGCACTGCTCTCGGCACCGATATCCATGCTGATCGTCTCGATCGTGGCACCCCAACCCCCGTGGCAGGACGCCGGGACGTTCGCCGCGCATATCCACCCCGTGCAGACCCTGCCCTACGTGTTGGGATATCTGTTGATGGCGGGTTTTGTGCTGTTTGCGGCGTCGTGTCACGCGCTTACGACCCCGGCCCTGCGCCTCCAGACGTCAACGGCACTCGTTGCGACGGCGATCTACGCTTCGCTGGTATTCGCGAACTACACGATTCAGGTCGCCTACGTCCCCCGCATCATATCCCTCGAGCCGCACACAGCCGGCATGCTGACGATGGCCAATCCAGCCTCGTTCGGGTGGTTTCTGGAGATGTTCGGCTACGCCGCCCTGGGGGTAGCAACCTGGCTCGTGTCGGGCGGTTTTGGGGGAAGTCTTCGGGGCCTGCTGATTCGCACCCTGCTCGTAGCAAACGGCGTGGGAAGCATCATTGGTGCGGGCTGCACGGCCCTGTACGACCGGTGGGTGTTCTCCGCGGCCGGTCTGGTTTCCTTTGCTGCGTGGAACCTCTTGATCGTGGTGTGCTTCGTGCTGATCGCCGTCACCCCGGGCGGTGGGTACCAAACCGAGCCGGCCGGCGGCCATAACGTCTGACGCGTTCCGCTGACGCCAGCCGCGAACCGGACGCTGCCAATACGAAAACCGGTTCGCATTCGCCGAAAAGCGGTTCGATCGGCAACGGAACCCGGCTCGAACCACCTCAGTATGCCGCCATCAAACGTCGCAGAACCACCTGAACGACACCGGGGCGCCCAGCGCACGTATTCCGCTAAATAGCCATGACGAAGGGGCAGATCGAGGCCGCGGTAACGCAGGCCCTGACACGATTCGAGCGGGACCACCTGGGGCGCGGCCCCAAGCTGGCCCGGACGTTCATCATCCAGGATATGGTCGTCGTGCGCTTGACCGGCGTGCTGAGTCCGGCAGAAAAACAGCTCAGCCGCGAGCCCGGGGGCGTGGAACTGCTCAAGCAGATGCGATCCCGCCTTATCGAAGGCTCAAGCGCCACCCTGGAGCAGATGATCGAGGAGACGACGGGCGCGAAGGTCCTGGCCATGCACACCGACATCAGTTCGCGCACTGGCGAGCGCGTGTTCGTCTTCGGACTCGATCAGGACCTCGACGCCCGCTTTGGATCCGGCGACTGACCTCGCTGGCGTTCCGGCTGGGGAAGCCTTCCCGGAAATGGCGGACCTGAAAGAAGGGGCTCCTCGAGCCTTGCCCCGACACCGGAGCACATGCCGTTCGTCCGGTCGTGAAGACCTGATACGGAGCGCGGCGGCCGTGCTGAGCCGCCAAATCGTTCACGAGAGGTCGATTTCCGGGAACAGCATTCGCGCTTCTGCGATAAAAATACATTAACTCGGGAAGGGTGGCCTCACAGGTTACCCGTCACGATTCAACTCCATGCGGCAGAGGGCAGACTAGCTTCGCATACGCTTGGCAGCCAAGCGGGTGTACCGATAGTGGGCCGGCAAACGACGTCCGTGCGTCGCTTGTCGGCCTTTATTGTTGCCCCGATGCCCCTTAGTGGACCCACTGTAAACCAACCTCGACACCCATGCTGAACACGATTCGATTCCGCTTCCTCCTGGTTCTTTTTGCCGCGGGACTCCTTGCGGCGCCCCAGGCGATGGCGCAGGCCGTCACGCAATCCGCCCAGTCCCAGTCGGCCATCTCACCGGACGACGCGTTGCGCATGCTGATGGAAGGCAATGAGCGGTACGTCAGCGGCACGATGCTCGACCGCGATCTTTCCGCCCAGGTCGCCCAGACAGCATCCGGGCAGTATCCGTTCGCCATCGTACTAGGGTGTGTCGACTCGCGCGTGCCACCGGAAGTGGTTTTCGATCAGGGGATCGGCGACATCTTCTCCGCGCGTATCGCCGGCAACTTCGCGAACACGGATATCATTGGAAGCATGGAATTCGCAACGGCCGCGGCCGGTTCGAAGCTCGTGATGGTGCTCGGGCATACCGAATGCGGCGCCGTGAAGGGCGCCTGCGATCATGTGGAACTCGGCAATCTGACCCATACGCTGAGCAATCTGGCCCCGGCCGTTTACGCCGCCAAAACCGACGGTCCGCGAAATTCCGGCAACAAGGAGTTCGTGCAGGACGTGACCCACATGAACGTGAAGATGACGGTTCAGAACATCCTGGACCGGAGCCCCGTCATCCGCGATCTCGTCGAGAAGGGCAGCGTGAAGGTCGTCGGCGCCATGTACGACGTGTCGACCGGGACGGTGGAACTCATCGAGTCGATGGACACGGAGGGCTGAGCCCGATGCCTGACGCGAGTTATGTCCTCGCAGCGCTTGCTTGCGCCCGAACGCAGCATACCGTTGGCCCTCAATTTCAAGGCTAAGGACGCCGCGGAGGGCAACAAAGTCGGACTCTGGCAGACTCCGGAAGGGCAGTGAGCGTCGCCCGACTATTCACCGGTTGGCCTCCACATGGCGTGCGAAGCGGTCCAGAATGGCCTGCCAGCCGTCGCGTTGCTGTTCCTCCGAATGGGTGGACTCGCTGTCGAAGGTGACCCGCACCCGCACTCCGCGCGGGCTGTCCGCAAACTCGACCTGCGCCCTGCGGTCACCGAACTCGTATTCGATCAGTTCTGGCTCGACGATTTTCGTATACGTGCCGGCGAAATCGAACCCCGCGCTGCCGTCTTTTGCCTCCATGCGGGAGGAGAAGGCGCCACCCGCACGCAGATCCACGGTGGCGGTGGTGGTGTGCCAGTCGTCGGACGCGGCGTTCCACTGGATGATGTCCTCGGGCGTGGTGTAAGCGCTCCAGACCGTCTCGATCGGGGCAGCCACGGTAGTTTCAACGGTGATCTTCATGACGCGGTCTCCTCTTGAAGTGCAGCAATGGGCGTCCAACGGTGTTCGCCTCCGCAGACGCGTTCCTCCCCACAATCCCCACAAACCGCCGAATGGTGTTGATCGGAAATGCGGTCCCATCTAACCTAGGTGATCCCCCCGTCTTCGTCAAGGATACCCGGCGGGTGTCAGCAAGGATGGGTGGCAACGTGCAGAGTAGCCGCGATGCGCGGTCGGACGGCCGTCCACGGCCTCCAGATGGGCTGCCCGGTCCGGCCTCCATCCAGCGCGTCCCGGAGGACGGTCCCAACTCCAGGGCGCAGTCAACATAGACGAACGCGCTCTTCCCGATACGCCGGCGGGGAAAGCACCCTAGAAGTACACCCCGTGGGCCTTCAACCCGCCGGTCGAGCGGTACTCGATCGCGGGGAACGGCAGCTTCACGAACGTCAGCCCCGTCAGCAGCACCCGCAAGAGCCTCGAATCCGTTTCGATTCGCGTCCAGTCGACATCCAGCGAAAGCAGAATCTGACGCGCGCGGACCGCCTCCGGCAGCGGCCAGCCCTCGTACGCGGACAAGTTTTCGAACTCTCCCAACATCCCGTCGGCCCCGTATCCGATCGCCATGTTCAGCCATGCGGGGACCCCCCCAGACGGCAGCAGCCTGTCCACCGGAAGGGAAATCCAATACGTATGGCCGTTGTAGTCCGAAAACAGCCGGTCCAGTGCGGATTCTCCCAGCAAGCCGTGGGCGTCACGCGCATACGTCGAACCCCTGTAGCTGAACTTCATCTTCGCGACCTGCTCCCCGAAGATCACCTCCTGGCCCAACACGACGCCGGACCCGACGGCATTCGCCGCCATGTCACCCCAGGAAAAACCGTATCCCTCGTGGATCCCGTCCATGATTTCCACCGGAGCCTGCAGCAGCGCACCCAGCGTCGCCCCGAAGAGCAGGGCCTCCGGCCGCGTCAGCCCCGCTCGCCGCAGGAAATGGTAGCCCGCATAGCTGTAGACGTACGCCCCGAATGCATGGCCCAGCTTATCCACCTGAAGGTAGGCCCGATTATCGTTGTAGAAGTGAAAGGGGACGACCTCCCGGCCCCTGTACCACGTCCGGCCGAGCACGACCAGCGAGGCGGCGTAGTACGCGGACGTGAAGGCGGCGGCCTTCACCACCGTGGTTCGGGAGACCTGAACGCGATCGGCCTTGAGGAGGCTGTCCTGCGCGGAGGTTGCCGGACCGGCCGGTAACAGGCCCAGGAGAAGAGTCAGGTAGAGGGCGTGCAGCATGAGGTGCGGGGCTCCCTGAGTGTGGCCAACCGTCTGGTCACGGCGAAGCCTCACCGGCATAATCGAGGATGTGCTGCTGCACGGCGGCGCGGACGGCCTCCTGCTCGACGACCATGAGGAGGTGTCCGCCTTTTTCGAAGCGGAGGAGCCGGGCGCCGGGGATTTTGGCCGCGGCATACTCCGCGTTGTGAAAAAGTTGCAGGGCGTCGTCCTCCGCATGGATGACGAGCGTCGGCGCGGTGATGGAGGCGATCCGCTCGTTCGGCATGGCGGCCTTGTTGTCGAAAGCGGCTCCGGCGGATCTGGGGGAGGCCGGATTCATGTAGTCGATGAGGTGCTTCGCCATGTCCCGCTGCGAAGGCGTCAGCCCGTCGATCACCGCGTCGTCTGCGCCCATGAGCCGCAGGAACGTCTTCCGGAAAAGCCGGGTCACCCCCCAGTAGAGGGCGTCATAGCGGTAGATTGCCACCAGCGTCTCGCCCTTCCGATTCGCCTCCGCCTGGTTTTCGGCGGCAGAAGCGGCGACGCCCGAGGAGACGAGCGTCAGCGAGGAGACCCGCTCGGGATATAGCACGGCGAAGAGCAGCGCGGAGGGTCCGCCGTGGGACATGGTGACCACCGCAACACGCTGGATCCCCAATTCATCAAGAAGATGGGCATATGCATGCGCCTGGTCGTCGAAGGTGGCGCCCTCGCGGAACGTCGAGCCCAGATACCCGAAGCGAGACGGTGTAATCCAGTGGAAGTCGTCGGCCAGCAGCGCCTCTACGAGCAGTTCGCCCTGATCGTATCCGCCTCCGCTGCCGTGGATCACCAGGACTGGCGGGCCGGATCCGCCCTGCGTGAACTCGATGTCACCATACGGCGACGGGATCACCGTGCTCCGATCGCGGATTCGGTCGTAGGCCCGGGTCATGTCCCGCACATACACGGCCGACACGATGACGAGCCCGGCTGCCAGCCCCGCGCCGGTCCATCGGAGGATCCTCCGCCTTCCTGCCTTCTTCTCTTTGACATCCATAGGTTTGATGCTCCGTAGTGAGCTGACGGGGAGCCGTGTCCAGCCCGATGTCATTTCCGTGAATCACCCCTCCGGCGCGGCATGCATGGAGCCGCACGATTTGGCAAGAATACGAATGTGCGACCAAAGTGGAAGGGACGATATTTGGTCCCCCTGGTCACACACAGGTCTGCGAACGGTATGCTGGGAGTTCCCCCTAGACCGATCGATGGATTGACAACCCCTTTGCTATGGAGTAAGATACGAGCAGGCAAAGTGTCGACTTCCGGCAACCGGAACCCATGGTTGGAGGAAGCGGCTGTCCGGGTCTACCGGACAATCCGGATCGGTTTGTTGAGGTAGGCTGGTACGGGCGGTTTGGCAGTTCGTTCAAGGCCTCGTACATGAAATCAATACCGATCCTCAAGCCGGCACATCGACATGATTGCACGTTCTTTCTTTATTCGGTTGGTCAACTCAACTTCAGACACGTTGACCCGAAACGACTTCGGACTGTCGCGAGGCGTCTGGTCCGGCGGAGGGAGCGCCGTCCCACCCGACCAGATTCTCGCGGGGCACGCGGCGACGTGGCAGAGTGAGTCGAAGGGCTTCACGACCGGCACGGATGGCACTGTTTCATTCGGGATGCCACAGGGGCCGGTGAATATTAAGTGGGGCAACCCTCTGGTGGGAGCCAACACGCTGGAGGTTTCAGTGCCGCCCGGGATTACCAGGAACCGCTCCCTGAATTTCAAGGGTAACCATGCCGCGGTTGAGATCATTTTGAGCGGCGGCATCATCAACGATTGAGACCCGGCCGGCTTCCTATCCCTGGCCCTCGTCCTCTCCGACCGTGAAGCGGATGCTTTCTGATCAGAGGTCGGGAAGGCGAACCCGGCGGACCCGACGGGGCTCAAGCCCAGCCCTGGACCGTGGGGAATTCGGTGTCATCGGCGGTGCAGAGGGATCCACCAAACCAAGCGACTGAACACAACACGCCCATTTCAATAGGATTTGGGCCAATCCACAAACTACGGCGCGGTCGGACGCTGCAAGCCTCTGTCGTGAAAGCCGCGGCGCACGAGGCGCCTGATTGGCACACAACTTCAACCGTGCCGAAAATGGACCTGGGAGGTTCACCAATGCGAATCAAACGAGTTATTTTCCTTCTCTCGCTCTCTCTCATTCTCGTCTCTCCTGCCGTTGCCCAAGACGGCATCATGGGCTCGGCCGAGACCATCAACGAGGGAAATTTCAAGCTGATGGTCAACCCGATCTTCATCTTCGGGCCCGGCAGTGCCGAAGAACTTGGGATCGGTCTTCAAGGGGGGTACGGGCTTTCGCAGAACATGGATGTGGAGGCCAGGCTGGTCTTCTACGATTTTGTGACCTTTGTCGGCGCGGACGTCGAGTTCTGGCTCGTCAAAGACAGTCCCCTGGACGTCTCCGTCGGCGTCGGCGGTCACTTCGCGGACTTCGACGGCTTTAAGGTCAAGGGACTGGACGCCCGCTTGCTGGCAAGCGCCGAGATCGCCGAAAAGCTCGAATTGTACGGCGGCCTGGACGTCGCCTTCGAGTTTCCCGATGAGCCCCTCGATTCCTTCCAGCGAGTGAATCTGGTCCCCGGCCTTGAATACAGGGTCAGCCAGGACATCGACTTCATGCTCGAAGTCGGTCTCGGTCTCAATGACGACTCCTTCGACTATATCAGTGCCGGCATAGCCTACTATCTGCGTTGACAGCCTCGGGTGCCGGATTCCGCCACGCCAAGGGAAACCGGCACCCCAGGGAACTGTATCTCAAGGTTGAGCAGGCCGGGAGAGCAGGCTCCTCCTCCGGCCTCTCAGCCAGACCGACCGGACGAAGCGGCGTGGGCTTGTCCGGGTTCCATCTTCACGTGCCGCCATGCGCCTGCATACCCTGGAAAGTCGCGCCTTCCTGTTCCTGGTTCTGCTGACGACCGGGGCGTTCCTGTGGGTCGTGCGGGCGTTTCTCATGACGGTTTTTTGGGCCGTGGTGCTGGCCGTGATATTCCGGCCCGTTTTCTTGCGCTGGTTGCGGCTCGTCAGAGGAAGGCCCAGCGTCGCGGCATTTCTCACCACGTTGACCGTCTGCCTCGTCATCCTGATCCCGTTCGGCCTGCTGGCTGCAGCGGTGGCCAGGGAAGCCCTCGGCCTTTATCAACAGATCGCCTCCGGTGAAGTGGATCTCCGCACTCCGATCGCATTCATCGAGCGCTCCATCCCAGCCCTGGCGACTATCCTTGACAGTTATGGCGTCGACGCAGCGCGCATCCACAACTCGATTGAACAGGCAGCGGTGGCCGCGAGCGGTTTCATAGCCGGAAGGGCCCTCGCAATCGGACAGAACATGCTCACGATCACTGTCCTTTTCGGGCTGATGGTCTATCTCCTGTTCTTTTTCGTCCGCGATTGGGAGCATATCCTCGATCGGATCGTGAGCGCGCTGCCGCTGGGAGACGAGCGGGAGCGGCGCCTTTTCACACGGTTTGCCGAGGTATCACGTGCGACGATGAAAGGAACGCTCGTCGTGGCGGCCGTGCAGGGAGCAATCGGCGGTGTCCTTTTCGCCATTTTGGGTCTCGATGCCGCCGTCTTCTGGGGAGTCGTTATGGCGGCGTGCTCCCTTCTACCGGCGGTCGGGGCAGCACTTGTCTGGGTGCCGGCCGCCATCGTGCTCATCGCGACCGGTTCCGTCTGGAAGGGAATCTTCCTGATCCTGGGCGGAACTATCCTCGTCGGCCTGGCGGACAATATTCTTCGCCCCATTCTCGTGGGGCGAGAAGCCAAGATGCCGGACTACATCGTGCTCCTCTCAACGCTGGGCGGGTTGATGGTGTTCGGGATAGCGGGCCTTGTGGTTGGCCCGTTGCTGGCGGCACTCTTCCTTGTCTTGTGGGAGATGATGGGGGAGGAGTACGAACCGTCTGACGCTTCGGAGTCATCACCCGCTGCCGTGCCGCCCGAAACGACAGGCTGATGGAACAAATAGCGGGTTTGGTTGATGGCCTGGCGCAAACCGCCAGGGAAGATGGTCATCCATAGGATGGCATGGCAACGGAAACACGATGCAGCGGCCGGCGACGACGAAGCGGCGGGGTAGAAGTTGAGGCTATGCAGGTAGAGATCAGCAGAGAAAACGAAACGTTGAACGTCGGGTTGTCCGGTGATTGGGAACTGGAACAGTCGGTCCCGCGCTTCGCCCGACTCGTCGAGGACCTCCCGGCCGGGCAGGCGGCAGGCGAGGTTTGCTTCGACACCTCGCAGTTGGGCGCGTGGGATAGCAGCCTGCTCGCCTTCCTGATGCAGATCATGGACTACTGTGAGGCCCACAGCCTCTCGTTCGAGGCGGAAGGCCTGCCGGAGAACATCGCACGTCTCCTCGAACTCGCCGGAGCCGTTGAGGACCAGGAGATCGTCGGTGCGCCGAAGGTCGCCTCGCGTTTCGCCAGGATAGGCTATCGGATGATATCGGCCTTCGATGCCTTTCTGGCGTCCATGGCGTTCACCGGGGAGTTGGTGAACGGCCTGATCGGGTTCCTGCTGCGGCGCGTGCGACTGCGGTGGCGCGATTTCTGGCTTGTGGTGCAGTCGAACGGGTTTGGAGCGCTGCCCATTGTAGGGTTGATCGCGTTCCTTGTCGGATTGATCATCTCTTTTCTGGGAGCCGTCGTGTTGCGCAAGTTCGGGGCCGACTATTACGTGTCGTACCTGGTGGGGTACGGCATGCTCCGAGAAATGGGTGCGCTGATGACGGGCATCATCATGGCCGGACGAACGGGTGCCGCCTTTGCCGCTGAGCTCGGCAGCATGAAGATCACTGAGGAGATCGATGCCTTGAAGACGCTCGGAATCTCCCCGGTCAATCACCTGGTGCTGCCCCGGGTGCTTGGGCTCTTCATCATGATGCCCCTGCTGACGATCTACGCCGATTTCATTGGAATCATCGGAGGGCTGATTGTCGCAGTGGCCTACCTGGACCTGTCCTCGACGCAGTTCATCGGAGGCTTGTTGTCGCCACTGGTGCTCGCCGACGGACTGCTGGGCGTATTCAAGGGCACGGTCTTCGGCTTGATCATCGGCCTCTCAGGCTGCCTGCGCGGCTTGCAGACCGGAAACGACGCGGGCGCGGTGGGCAGAGCGGCCACCTCTGCCGTTGTCACCGGGATCACGCTGATCATCCTCGCGAATGCCGTGATCGACTGGCTCGCGGTACTACTCAAAATCTGACCGTGCCGTGGAAAGACCTCCCCCTGTTGAAGTACGCGCTCTGACGATGGCCTTCGGCTCTCACGTCATCATGCAGGACCTCGAATTCCAGGTTCAGGAAGGGGAGATCTTTGTCATCATGGGAGGAAGCGGGAGCGGGAAGAGTACGCTTCTGAAACACCTGGTCGGCCTCAGCACGCCTGCTTCCGGCACGATTCTGTTCAAGGGCGATAATCTCACAGAAGCCGTGGGGCCGAAAAGGAAGAAGATGCTGAGCCGCATGGGCGTGCTCTATCAAAACGGCGCGCTGTGGAGCGGATTGACCCTTGCCGAAAACGTGGCCCTTCCGATCGAGGAGTACACCACCCTTCGCCCCGAGGCCGTCAGCGAGCTCGTTGCGCTCAAGCTCGCCCTGGTTGGCCTTCGCGGTTTTGAATCGTTTTATCCCAACGAGATCAGCGGAGGGATGCGCAAGCGCGCCGGCCTCGCCCGCGCCGCGGCGCTGGATCCGGATGTGCTCTTTTTCGACGAACCGTCGTCCGGCCTGGATCCGATCACCGCGACCCGCCTCGACGATCTGATCCTTCAACTGCGCGAGAGCCTCGGCACGACAATCATCATAGTCAGCCACGATCTCGCGAGCATCTTCAAGGTCGCCGACCGGGCGCTGTTTCTTGACATCAAGGAAAAGACCATGACCGCACTCGGGAGTCCGGCCGACCTGAGAGACAACCCGCCCAGCGCAGAAGTGCACAGGTTCCTGACCCGCAGCAGCGAGGTCAGCCCGAGCGCCGCGGCAGGCAAATAATGGAAACAAAACCATGAGTATACGCGCCAACCCAACGGCGATCGGACTGTTCACTGTCGGAGCCGTAATCCTGACGGTGATCGGGGTCGCTACACTGGCTTCCAGTGCATGGATGCACAAGCGCACCACCTTCGTCAGCTATTTCGGGGAATCGGTGAATGGCCTCGAAGTGGGCGCCCCGGTGAAGTTCCAGGGAGTTCCGGTCGGAAGCGTAACGGATATCCTGATCCAAATCGAACTGGTCGACAAGACCTTCCAGGTACCGGTGGTGTATGAAATCGACCTTAAACGCCTAACGTCGCAGGCCGGCACGTTCGTGAAACTGGACTCCGATGCCGTCCTTCGTCGTCAGATCGCCGACGGGCTGAGGGCCCAACTGCAGATGGAGAGTATCGTAACCGGCTTGCTTTACGTCGAGCTTTCATACAATCCCGATGCGCAGCCACCTGAACTCGAAGTGAGACCGACCAGATACCCGGAGATCCCGACCACTCCTTCCCTCCTGGCCGCGTTCGGCTCGCAAGCCGGAAGCCTGGTGGCTGATGTGCTCAAGATCCTGTTTCGCGTGAATCAAATGCTGGAAGCCGTGGATATGGTAGGCCTCAATGCGTCGGTCGTCGCATCCGCCCAGTCCGTCGAGCGCCTGGCCGACTCCAAAGAGATCCGCGAGGCTCTGGAGCAGATCCCGGGGATGACCCTGCAGTTCAACCGGACGATGTCCGAGATACAGATGCTGGCCGAACGGATCGGCGCGACGGTCGATCCTATTCAACATCAACTGGATAGTACGAACGCGGAGGTGGCTTCTACGCTGAAAGCGATGCGGCAAGTCCTTGACGAGGCGCAGGGGTTCCTCTCGTCGGATTCCGGAGTAGGCTATCGAATCGAGGAGGCATTCACGAGCCTCAAAGCCGCGGCCGACGCGCTGCACCTGCTCGCGCTGTCGCTGGAGCGAAACCCGGACATGCTGCTCCGCGGGAAGAAGTCGCCCCAAAAGTGACTCGGCAGAACATACATACCATGAAAGGACTACGAATAGTCATCCTGCTCGGATTGCTGCTCCTGACGGGTTGCTTCAGCCTCAGCCGAGACGAACCGCCCCAGCGGCGCTACGTTCTCGGCGGACAGGAACAACCGCAGAACAGAATGCCGACAGAGAACCTGGAGGGCCTGTCCGTCGGATTGAGGCAGGTACAGCTGGCAGAATACCTGGAATCGCCGTTTATCCTGGTTCGCGAGGGTCCAAACCGGGTTGGGTTCTCCGAGTTTCATCGGTGGGGCGAGCAACTGAGCGGGGGGATCAACCGCGCAGTGGCATACTATCTGGCCGCCCGGGCTCCCTTCGGAGCCGTCGACGTCGTCCCGTGGCCGCCCAGGAAAGCGCATGATTTCCTGATTCAGCTCCACATTGAGCGATTTGAGGGCCTGGCGCCGGAGGAGCAGACGGCGCCCGAGGGAGCGGTTTCCATGTTGGCGACCTGGGAGATCATCTGCAGTGAAGATGGAGTGGTGCTTTCGCGGGGCACGACCGACTACAGGAGGCGCGGCTGGACGGTAGGCGATTATGACAGCCTCGTAACCCTGCTCGATGCAGGACTGAGCATCTTGGCCGACGACCTCGTGGCAAGCCTCAATCAGGTCGCTGCTCCCTAGCCGATGGGGAGGACCGGGATCAGTGTGGAGGATCTCCATGGCCTGCTGGCCGTCCTCCGCGCCGAAGGGGTGCAGGTCGATGACAAGGTCGAGGAGTAGGAGTTCGGCAAGTTTGGATGGGTGATGGACCCGGAGGGCAACAAGATCGAACTCTGGCAGCCTCCCGAAGGGCAGTGAGGGGGGTAAGGCCATACGCTGGGGGACAGGAGGATCTGGCGCGCCTGTCGGTGTCGGGTGCTCACCAATTGCCCCACACGACCATTCGCCACTGCTCGCGCGGGATGCAGTTCCACTGCATGAGCTGCAGAAAGGCGAGGGTACGCATCACCCATTGCCACGGGCTTTCCTCGAGGGAGGGTGCGCTCGGCGCCGCGAGCGCCTGGTCGATCTCGATCAGCATGGCGTATGTGTGTCCGTGATCGGCTCCGCGTTGGACCGTTCACACCCCGTCGCGTCAATCTGTCGCAGGATCCGAGGCCGGTCCGTCAGTACATCCACCGCGCCCCGTGCACCAGCACCTGCTTCGCCCGGTGGGTGGCGATCTGTACGATCAACGCGCGGGGGAGGGGCCTGTCGTATGGAAACTGAATCGTGTCCTTTCCCGTCTTGAATCCCTCCAACGCCGCCCGAAACGGCTCGATGGACGGACCGGTCGGCATGAAGTTGAGGTGCGCCTTGTGCGCGGAAAACGAGAAGAGGATCCGTTCCTGCTCGAAAACGGGCGATCCCCACTTGATGGCTTCCCGGGCGTCGGGAGCGACCTCCTTGAGGATGGCGCGGATCTCCCGCAGGTGGGGCTGTGCCTGCGGAGGAGCGGCCGCGATGTACGCGTCGATGGAAGCGGGTTTTGGCTCGGGCATGGTCGGTCGAAAAGAGCAAGGAGTTGGAGAAAGCGCCGGCACAGCTTCCGAACGGCGAGGGCGGCTACCGATGCGCCTCCACATGGCGCGCAAAGTTGTCCAGAATGGCCTGCCAGCCGTCGCGCTGCAATTCAACCGAATGGGTGGGCTCGCTGTCGGCCGAAACACCCCGCGATCCATCAACGGCCCCACATCGTATCGCCGTCGCTCACCTGTGGAAAATGTAGCCACAATCAAGCGCGTCTCGGGATCCGCTTCAACATTGATGATTCGAGGAAGCATGGGCAGCGGGGCAGATACGACGGTCGACTGAGTTCGAGGTTCGGCCATCACCGCAAAGGTTCTATTCGTCCAGGACCCTCCATATTCACAGCCCTTCGCCAAGCTTGTTCCATTTCTCTCGCACGTAGGCCTGCCCAGCCCTGGCGCAGGCGCTCCTGCCGCTTCGGGAACGACCCTGTCAACAGATCGCCCTGAGGTATCGAATAGGTTGCCCCATGCCGGCCGTACTTCACGTGAAAAGCAGGCATACCATCCCGGCGCGAGTCAAAGAAGCAAACGTAGAACGTCTTGCCCATATTGCCAGAAATTGATCGGATGCGTCACTTTCCAGAAACTCAGAACAACCCCAATATGCACAACCCTATATCAACCTGGCCCACGATATCTCTACACGGCCGCTAACGGGGAGCACGTTATCTTGCGGTGATGGATCCTGAGAAGTTGGACGGATGAGGGCTCCGACAGAAACGGCGTTCATGGCATGAAGAAACTCCCCCTCCACCTCCTCGCCACGCTCGGCCTCCTCCTCGCGGGCCTCTCACCCGCCGTCGCCCAGCAAACGGCCCGGCCGCCGGCCGACGCTGCCTCGCTCCTCCAGGCCGTCGTCGCGATGCGCGACGCGCATGGGGACGGCGCCACCGCCGGACTGTGGCTCGGAAACGCCGACGGCGAACCATGGCTGGAATTGCACGCCGACGAAATCCGCCCGACCGCAAGCGCAATCAAGACCTTCTACCTCGTCGAACTCTTCGATATCTATGCCGGACGGCTGGACGAGCCCCTCCCCGCGGCGGACGAGGTCCTCGACGACTCCTCCCACCCGGCCCTCTCCCACTTCACCGCGGAGGTGCAACAGGAAATCCGGCACGCCCTCCGAGGCGCCTCCATCCGGCACATCGGCGAGGTGATGATGGGTCAGGTGGACGTCCCCAATGCCACCTACAACGCGGCCGCCAACCTCGTTACGGCTGCACTCGGCGGGCCTGAGGCGCTGACGAAGCGGATTCACGCGCGGGATTCCGCCTTCCATACCGTGGCCGTCCGCCGCTATATGCTGCGCGACCGCCAGGAAACGGGCGACAATGAGGCCTCGACGACGGCCCTGGCCACGCTGTACCGGAATCTCGCGTCCGGCCGGGTCGGCGGCCTCGACCCGGAGACGATGGAGGCCGTCCGCAGCGCGTCTGTCCTGGAGGACACCCTCGCGGGATGGCGCCGCTTCGGCAAAGACGGCAGCCTCCACACCGATCCGCTCGCCGAAATCCGCGCCGGGTGGGTGGAGAACGGTTCGGAACGGATCGTCTACGTCGTAATGACCACCCAGCCCGAACCGGGGCCGGACGGCCGCTCCGCCTCGGGCACCCGCCTGAGCCGCCTGGCCGACGCGCTGCGGGACAAACTGCTGGAGGCGGGGCGTGAAAGGTTCGGGACGCGATAAGAGAGGGAGGAGGCGGATGCAGCGATATCGGCGCAACTCCCGGCCCCCCGCTCCGTCTGATACCCTGTAAAACATCACCCCCATGGACCTTACCACGCTGGGATTCGACGCCTGGTTCGAGGACCAGGCGGCCCAGATCCTCCAGAAAGGCCAACACATCGCCCGGGTCACCGCCGTCGACCGGGGCGCCTTCCTCGTCCGCCCGGGCGACGAGGAGTGGCACGCCGAACTCTCCGGCAAACTGCGCTTCGGCGCCGAATCCGTCCTCGACCTGCCGTGCACGGGTGACTGGGTGTGCGTGCAGGAGCCGGTGTCCGGCGGACCCGCCATCATCCAGGCCGTTCTCCCCCGAAAGACCATCCTCCGCCGCAAAAACCCGGGCAAGGTGGTGGACTTCCAGGTGCTTGCCGCCAACCTCGACACGGCCTTCATTGCCCAATCCGTCCACTTCGATTTTAACCTGCGACGACTCGACCGCTACCTCGTCGTCGCGAGCGAAGGCGGCATCGAACCGATCATCCTCCTGACCAAAACGGATCTGATTCCCGCAGAAGATCTCGACGGGTTGATCCAGCAGGTCCGCCACGCCGGCATCTCCGCACCCCTGTTCCCCCTGAGCAACACGACCGGCAGCGGCCTTGACGCCGTCCGCGCCCTCCTCGCACCCGGCAAAACGTACGGACTCCTGGGCTCCTCCGGCGTCGGCAAAACCACCCTCATCAACCGGCTCCTCGGCCGTGAAACGCTCGACACGAAAGCCGTCAGCGCCACCGGAGAAGGCGTCCACACCACCGCGCGCCGCCAGCTGATCTTCCTCGACAACGGCGCGATGCTCCTCGACACCCCCGGCATGCGTGAACTCGGTCTCCTCGGCGCCGGCGAGGCCCTCGAGGACAGTTTCGCCGATATCCACGCCCTCTCCCTCGAATGCCGCTTCGCCGACTGCACCCACACGCGCGAACCCGGCTGCGCCGTGCTCGCCACCGTCGCGTCCGGCGACCTCGCGGAGGCGCGCTACCGGAGCTACCTCAAACTCAAGCGGGAGACGGCCTTCCACGACCTCTCGTACGCGGAGAAGCGCAGTAGAGACAAGGAGTTCGGACGGATGGTCAAGGCCATCCTGAAAAACGGCAAACGCTGAGCGCACCGCTCGGCCGGTCGATTGCGCCGCCACTTCGCGAATATCCCGATCCTTTTTGGTTGGGCAACCTTCCTCCTGCGCCTCAGCGCAAAAAGGGGCTCGTCCGTTCCGGCCGCCCCCTTTTTGTGCACCCCGCGAACCAATGGACGCCGCAGGCTCGAACCGGCGACGGAAACCGCCCGAGCGAACCCGAGCCGCAGCGGGATCAGTGCCGCCTTCACCGGTTGCGAACCTCAGACGATTCCCTCCCCGGAGTCCGCCCACATCACACCTACCGCATCCTCATCGCCGGACAGCACCATACCCGCGCCGGGAGTATTTTGCCATTACCGCGCGCCC
>CAYLXM010000056.1:20131-25641 GCA_964387555.1 uncultured Rhodothermales bacterium
GACAAACCGGAACACTACCTCCAAAACGTCGCCCTTTCCGGACTCGCATTCCGGGGCGTAGGGCCCGCCTTCACCTCGGGGCGCATCTCCGACTTCGCCATACACCCGGCCAACCGGAGCATCTACTACGTGGCGGTTTCCTCAGGCGGCGTCTGGAAGACGGAAAACGCCGGTACCACCTACGAGCCCATCTTCGACAGCCAGGGCTCGTACTCCATCGGCTGCATAACCCTCGACCCGAACAACCCAAACGTGGTCTGGGTCGGCACGGGTGAGAACAACAACCAGCGCTCGGTGGCCTACGGCGACGGGGTCTACAAGTCGGAAGACGGTGGACGGTCCTGGAAAAACATGGGCCTCGAACAGTCCGAACACATCGGCAAGATCATCGTCGATCCGCGCGACTCGGACGTCGTGTATGTCGCCGCCATCGGCCCGCTCTGGAGCGAGGGTGGCGACCGGGGCGTCTACAAAACCTCCGACGGCGGCAAAACCTGGGAGGCCGTCCTCACGATCGACGAACACACCGGCGTTACCGATCTGGTGATGGATCCTCGCGATCCGGACGTGCTCTACGCGGCCGCCTTGCAGCGCCGGCGCCACGTCTTCACCTATGTCGGAGGCGGACCCGGCAGCGGCATCTACAAAACGGCCGATGGCGGAAATACCTGGGAAAAGGCCAACAACGGCCTTCCGAGCGTCGACCTGGGCCGGATCGGCCTCGCCATCTCGCCCGCCGACCCGGAAGTGATCTACGCCATGGTCGAGGCCGCGCTCGACAAGGGGGGCTTCTACCGGTCCACCAACCGCGGAGCGAGTTGGGAGAAACGGGGTAACCATGTCACCAGCGGCAACTACTACGTGGAAATCGTTCCGCATCCCACCGATCCTGACATCGTCTTTTCGATGGACACCTGGCTGCAGTGGACGACGGACGGGGGAAAGACCTTCACCAACGTCAACGAACAATGGAAACACGTTGACAACCACGCGATGTGGATCGACCCGGATTTTCCCGACTACTACCTCGTGGGGTGCGATGGAGGCATCTATGATAGCTTCGACGCGGCCAAAACCTGGAATTTTAAGTCGAATCTGCCGGTCACCCAGTTCTACAAGGTTGCCGTCGACAACACGCTGCCTTTCTACTTCATCTATGGCGGGACGCAGGACAACTTCAGCATGGGCGGTCCCTCGCGCACCAGAAACGGACACGGCATTCTGAACTCCGACTGGTTCGTGACCAATGGAGGTGACGGGTTCGAATCGCAGATCGACCCCAATGACCCGCGCATCGTCTACGCCCAGTCGCAGTACGGCGGACTCGTTCGCTACGACCGGCCAAGCGGTGAAAGCATGGGCATTCAGCCCAAACCCGGGAAAGGGGAGGAGGAGTACCGCTGGAACTGGGATGCGCCCCTGCAGACCTCCGTGCACCACCCGACCCGCATCTACTTCGCGGCCAACAAGCTCTTCCGCAGCGACGACCGGGGAAATAGCTGGCAGACCCTCGGCGGAGATCTCACGCGGCAGATCGATCGGAACGGACTCGAAGTGATGGGCCGCGTGCAGAGCATCGACGCGGTGGCCAAGAATGGATCGACCTCCCCGTACGGGACCATCGTGGCGTTCTCCGAAAGTCCGCTGGACGAAAACTTGCTGGTCGTAGGCACCGACGACGGGCTGATCCAGATCACGACCGACGGTGGGGCAAGCTGGCGGAAGGTGGACGTCAATGCGATCCCGGGAGCCCCGCAGCAAACCTACGTCAACCATCTGTTGGCCTCTCGGTACGACCCCGGTGTGGTGTACGCCGCCTTCAACCCCCACAAATACGGTGATTTTAAGCCCTACATCTTCCGGAGCGCGGACCAGGGCCGTACGTGGTCCCGGATTTCCGCGAATCTGCCCGAGCGCGGATCGGTCTACGTCCTTGCCGAAGACCACGTCGACCGCAACCTGCTCTTCGCCGGCACAGAGTTCGGCGCCTTTTTCAGCAACGACGGGGGAGCGTACTGGAAACCACTGAAAGCGGGCCTGCCGACGATCGCCGTGCGCGACATCGCTATCCAGGAGCGCGAAAACGACCTCGTGCTGGGTACGTTCGGACGCGGCTTCTACGTGCTGGACGATTACTCCCCGCTGAGATCGCTGAAGGAAGCTGATCTCGGGTCCGACGGGATAATCTTCCCCGTCAAGGACGGCCTGATCTACATCGAAAACCTGCCGCTCGGCCTGCGCGGCAACGCGTTCATGGGGCACAATCTCTACACGGCGCCCAATCCACCCGTGGGGGCGACCTTTACCTACTTCATCAAGGAGGAGGTGAAGACCCTGAAAGAGAAGCGCCGGGAGGCGGAGCAGGAGGCGATCAAGGGCGGTAAGGCCATCCGCTATCCCACCTATGAGGAACTGGCGGCCGAGGAGCGGGAGGAAGAGCCGGTTCTCGAGTTCACGATCCGTGACCTGTCCGGCAATACGGTTCGCAAGCTGAAAACCGGCGTCTCGAAGGGGGTGAACCGCATCACCTGGGATGGCCGATTCTCATCCGTAAGTCCGGTGAGCCTCTCCCCCCGATCCGATAACATATTCGGCAACCCTGATCAGGGCACGTTGGCCATGCCGGGCGAATACACGGTGACCCTCTCCCGCAGCGTCAACGGGGAAATGACCGAACTGGCCGGACCGGTACCCTTCCGGCTGGAAACCCTGGGCGGCGTCACGCTCCCGGCCGACGATCGCGCCGATCTGGTCGCCTTCCAGCGTGAGGCGCAGGAACTCATGCGCGCCTACACCGGCGCCGCCGCCATGATGCGCGACATCGACAGCCGCCTGCGGCACATGCGCCAGGCCGTGGTTGCCGTCGAAACGCCCACGGCGGATCTGGTCTCAGACCTCCGCACCATCGAGAACACGATGCGGGACATCCGTACCGCGATGAATGGCGATAACGTGGCGTCGGCGATCGACAAAGGCACCCGGGCGTCGATCAGCTCGCGGATCTACAGCGTGACCTACGACATGTGGACCTCCACCTCGGCGCCGACGCAGACCGTGCGCGACGGTTTCCGCATTGCGGCGGAGGCGTTCAAACCCCAGCTCGAGGCCATCAAAACCCTCCTCAACCGGGACGTAAGGGCGCTCGAACTGAAACTCGAAGCCGCCGGGGCGCCGTACACGCCGGGCCGCGAAGTAGACTACGAGGGGGGCGGTGAGTAGATTATTCGAAATCCTTATTGGTGAGCAGGCGAGTTCTCCTTCACCACAAAACTGGAAAGTAGCGGTCTGATAGATACGCCATCGACGCACGTGACGCGCCGTCCCTGCGGACGGCCGATGCGAGCGTTGGGCCAATGTCGCGCGCCTGCCGAGGAGATGGGATTGCCTGGGAGGGATCACCATACCCGACGCCATCGCCCGGCCGGGCCCACCGCAGGCGGTGGCAGACCCGCATTTGAGGCGTGAACCTGAAGAACCCGGAAACGATGACCCAGCTTTCGACCACGTTCCGCATCCGCCTGAGCGCCGCCGCCTTCTTCCTCTCCGGAATCCTGTTCGTCGTGTATCCGGCTACCCGACCGTTTTCGGACGAATCTTCCCTCGACGGAGCCGCAGCCTTCGCAACCATGGCGTGGCTCACTTCCCATATCCTCGGGATTATTGCCTTCACACTCATCCCGCTGGGACTGCTGGGGCTCTATCTCTCGGCCAATAGGTCGGACGGCCCCAACTGGTCCTTCGGCGCTCTCGTCCTGGCCATCCTGGGCGCAGGCTTGCTCCTGCCGTTCTACGGCGGCGAAGCCTACGGCCTCCACGCCGTCGGCCTGGAAGCCCAGAGCCGCCAGGACGTCGATCTGCTCATCATGGCCCAGGTGATCCGGTCCGGACCCGGCCTGCTCCTGTTTGCCGCGGGCCTGATCCTGATGGCCCTCGCCGCGATTCTTGCAGCCATCTCATTGTGGAAAACCAGCCCATCATCCCGCTGGAGCGGGCTTCCCTTTGCGCTCGGCATGGTGCTGTATATCCCGCAGTTTTTCCTGTCCCAACCCTGGCGAATCGCCCACGGCATCCTCGTCGGCGTCGGCTGCGTGTGGATGGGTATCGAACTGTGGAAGCAGATCCGTCGCGCTTGAAATCCATCGATACCCTGGAAATCCCGCACCCCTTTTCCCCTTAAGCGACAAGACCGGCAGCGGCCTGGACGCCGTCCGCACCCTCCTCGCGCCCGTCAAAACGCACGGACTCCTGGCCTCCTTCGGCGTCGGCAAATCCACCCTTATCAACCGGCTCCTCGGACGCGACGCGCTGGACACGAGATCCGTCAGCGCCACCGGCGAAGGCATTCACACCACGGCCCGGCGCCACCTCCTCCTCCTCGACAACGGCGCCATCCTCATCGATACCGGGGGCATGCGCGAACTCGGCCTGCTCGGCGCCGCCGAAGCGGTCGATGAGTCCTTCGACGACATTCTCGCCCTTTCCCTCGACTGCCGCATCGCCGACTGCACCCACACGAGCGAGCCCGGCTGCGCCGTCCTCGCCGCAGTCCAAACCGGCGATCTCGGCGAAGCGCTGTACCGGCGCTATCTGAAGCTCAAGCGCGAGACCGGATTCCACGACCTATCCTACGTGGAGAAACGTAAAAGAGACAATGCCTCCGGGCGGATGGTCAAGACCATCCTTAAAAAGGACAAACGCGGACCCGTTTCCGCCTGAGGGCCCCCTCGAACCCCGATTCGAGTCGGTCGCTGAAGCTCCGTCCTCGCTCAGGATGCCGAAGCCGTTATTTGTGGGGGGCAAACTGGCTGCATCGCTCAGCGCAAAACCGGGTCCGCCCGGAAACGGCCGTCCCGGTTTTGTGCACCGGATGAACCAACGGATGCCGCAGGCTCGGACCGGTCGAATGTGGTGGCCTGTGCGATGTGGCACACTCCGATCGGTTTTCCCGCCTTCCTGGTTGTGAACGAATCCGAAAAGGGCTAACTCCACAGCCAAGATGAGGAGGAATTGTTGCTATGGGAAACGGCCTGTCGCCCCGTTGCCGGGCGCGAAGGGGGGATTCCAGGCGCTCGACGGTTCATGCCCGCTCGCCCCGGGCGGGAATTCACGCACCCCGACCGGTAGGGCCGCTCGTCGCGGCGTGGATGCTGGCGGCGACCGCCGGCGGACTCGCGGGCTGCGACCTGTCCGGCGAGGAAGTCTGCACGCTTATCGATTGTGGACCCAGCCTCAGCGTGTCGCTCGTGGGAACACCGGTCCGCGACTTCACGGTCACCGCCACGGCGGACGGCCGGCAGGAAGTGCTCCAGTGCTCAGTCGTCGAACGAGTATGCTCGGTGCACTTCAATGACTTCACACCGTCTACCGTGACGATCACCTACGAGACACCGACGCGGACAATCGAGTTGAAGTGTAACCCCACCTACGAGACGTACTACCCCAACGGCAAGCGCTGCGGCCCCACATGCCGCCGGACCACCGTCGTTATGAACGTGGGGCCGTAGCGGCCG
>CAYLXM010000057.1:0-17995 GCA_964387555.1 uncultured Rhodothermales bacterium
TTTTCACAGGCCCCTTATAGGTAACATGCACAATGCTCGATTGATCGTCATGCGGAAAACAAGCCCGATAGGAATCGCGCTTCTGGCCCTGCTCACCGCCGGTGCACAGGCGCATGGAATCGAGTGCGATGCCACGCGCTCCGGTCCCATCATGCTGCTCGAATGCGCGTATGACCCTTCGGGCGCCGTCGGCAATGCGAATATCCAGATTTTCGCCCCGTCCGATCTGCGGGCGGTCTACCAAAGTGGACGCACCGATCCTCAGGGCCGATTTGCCTTCGTGCCCGATCAGCCCGGCGCCTGGCGCGTGGTGGTCGATGACCAACTGGGCCACCGCGAGGAGATCCTCCTCACGGTCGCAGACGAGCGGAATTCCGTCGAGGCCGCATCGACCACGATCGAGCACCACCACGGCGAGGCCGGGGCGCCGGACGGCGGAGAAGCGGACGAGCACGGCAGGCCGGTAAGACCCGAAATCCCCCTCCTCTACAAGGTTCTTTTCGGCCTGAGCCTGATCTGGGGAGCCGCCGGCCTGTGGTACGGGTTCAAGGCCGGAAAAACACGGCCCGACGCGCAGCCCACGTGAGGCACAGCTTCTTCGATCGACACAGCGACATCGATTCGCTCCTCCACCGCCGCGACCCGCGTGCGAAGGTGATCGTCTTTGCCCTCGGCTGCGTGTGCATGGTAAGCGAGCCGCGCGGAGATCTCACCCCGTTCCTCCTCTATGTGCCCCTCATCGCCGCACTTGTCCTCGCCGGCCGGGTCCCCATCCTCTTTCTGCTCAAGCGGAGCCTGATCGCCGCCCCCTTTATCCTGATGGCCGCCCTCCTCCTGCCGCTCTCGCTGTCCGCCACCGACCCCACGGCCGCGCTCTCTTACACCGACCAGATGCTCTCCATTCTGCTTCGGGCGTTCGGCGCCGTACTCCTCATCACCCTCCTGACTTCCACCGAGCGGTTCCACCGTCTCCTGCGCGGACTCCACGAACTCCGAATGCCTCGCATCCTCGGACTGCTCTCGGCCCTGATGTACCGGTACATCTTCCTGATCCACGACGAGTGGCTGCGGACGAACATGGCGCGCAAGAGCCGAACCCCAGGCAAGCTCCGCCTGTCGCGCTTTTCGGTTTACGGCCGCCAGATCGCGATGATCTTCATCCGAAGCTGGGAACGTGCCGAAAACGTCTACAAGGCCATGGTCGCCCGCGGCTTCGACGGCGAGTTTCCCGTCACCCGCCCGCTCGTCTTCCGGCCCGCCGACTGGGTCTTCCTCGTCCTCGTCTCCGCCGCCTTCTTCTCCATCCGCTTATGGGCCTGATCGACCTTCCGGATCCGCACCCCGGCCACGCCGCCGCGACCGTCTTTCCCGATCCGGAGCGCCCCCGCACCGGCGTCGCCGTGGAGATTACCGATCTGCACTACGCCTATGACCATGGCCCGCAGGTGCTCCGCGGCGTGAACCTGAAGATCGAACCGGGCGAACGCCTCGGCCTGATCGGCCCCTCGGGCTCCGGCAAGTCGACACTCCTGCTCCACCTCAACGGGATTCTCTCCGGCAGCGGCCGGATCGCGATCGAGGGCCTCGAACTCACAAGGTCGACCATCCCGGAGATTCGCAAACGCGTCGGCCTCGTCTTCCAGAACCCCGACGACCAGCTTTTCAACCCGACGGTCCGCGAAGACGTGGCCTTCGGCCCCCTCAACATGGGCCTGACGCCGGAAGAGGTCGAACACCGCGTCGATCGCGCGATGCGTCTGATGCGTCTCGAAGGCTACGAAGAGAAGATCTCCCACCACCTCTCCTTCGGCGAACGCCGCCGCGTCGCCCTCGCAACGGTCCTTTCGATGCAGCCCGCGCTTTTCGCGTTCGACGAACCCTTCTCGAACCTGGACCCCGACGGCGTGCGGTCCCTGTTGCACATCATCAACGATCTCGAAGGCACCGTCCTGATCGTCTCCCAGTTCATCATCCCCCTCGTCGCCTGCTGCGATCGCCTGGCGATCCTCCGCGCCGGCGAAGTCGTCACCGTCGGCCCCACCCGCGAAATCGCCCGCGACCGCGATCTCCTCCGCTCATGCGGACTCGATTTTCACTTCTACCATGACATCTATCATTCTCTGGCAAACGGATAGCATGTCTCAAGCCCGCCCTGCACCCGCCTCCGCCTGCCTGTCAGCGCCACATCTCCGGGGCGGGGCCCGGAGATGTCATTTCCGAACCGTATAGATCGTAAGTTTAAGAGTTTAGGAGTTTAGGAGTTTAGGAGTTTAGCAGTTGCGCGGCCAAGGCCTCCGCATACACCTCCCGGAACGGCACGCCCGCCTCCCGCGCCCTCGCGGCACATTCCTCATACTCCGGCACCGCCCGGCGTCCGCCCGACGGCAATTCGGCGACCTTCACGCGGACCGGCCCGAAGCGCGTCTCCACCGTCTCAACGCTCCGCGCCAGAATCCGGCGCTCGACGGACAAGAACCGGAGGCCGAGCGTACTCGTGTGTTCGAGCAGGTAGTCGCCCACAGCCTCCTTCGCCGAAACCGGACACAACACCTCGATTTCCACGGCCGGACGGCCCTTCTTCATGAGGATGGGCGTCAGCCACGCATCCAACGCCCCCCGTTCCAGACACCCGGTGATAAAATCCGCGCCCAATGCCTCTCCCGTCATGTCATCCACGTTCGTCTGGATGAGGACAAGCGAGCCATCCTCCTGCTCCTCACACAGCGAAACCCGCAGCGCGTTCGGGTGCGCGAAGTCCTTCGTTCCGGCGCCCCACGAAGAGCGCGTCCGCACCAGCGCAGACGGCCGAAAATCCGGCCTGAGGTACCGCAGGATGGCCGCGCCGGTCGGGGTGACGAGTTCGGCCTCCGTCTCGCCGCGGGTGGTCGGCATTCCCTGCAGGAGGCGTTCCGTAGCGGGGGCGGGCACGGGCAGACGTCCATGGGCGGTGTGCACGAATCCGAAACCCGTGTGGATGGGGTCGCAGTACGTCTTCGTGATGCCCAGCCGGTGGATGAGCAGTGCCGCACCCACGATGTCCACGATCGAATCCAGCGCACCCACCTCGTGAAAATGGACGCGAGCGACCGGAATGCCGTGGACCGCCGCCTCCGCCTCTCCCAACAATCGGAAAATCTCGATCGCGATCGCCTTGACGCCCGGCTCCAGGTCCGCCTTCTCGATGAGCGCCTCGATATGATGCAGGTGCCGGTGGGGATGGCCCTCGCCCTCCTCGGGCAACGCGATCTCCACCTTCCGGCAGGCGATGCTGGATTTGCGGACGTCGACGAAGCGGATGGAAACGCCGGTCAGGCCAAGTTTCTCCGGAAGTGCCGCCAGTTCGTCCTCGGCTCCTGCGAGGGGCGCGACGGCGCCGAGGAACATGTCGCCGCTGATGCCGGAGAACGGCTCGATATAGAGGACACTCATACGGGTGACGGTACCGGTGTGGCGGAACGTGCGTCGAGCCGCGGCGTCCCGAGGAAGGTTTCGAGCATGCGGCAGGCCGCCATCACGGCGCCGCAGCCGTTGTCGATGTTGGTGACGGTGAGGCCGGAGGCGCAACTGGAAAGCATCGCGTATAGGGCGGTCTTCCCGCCCTCGGAGGCGCCGTAGCCGACGGAGGTGGGGACCCCGATGACGGGCTGCGGGACGAGCCCGCCCAGCACGGACGGCAGCGCGCCCTCGAAACCGGCCACGCAGATCAGGACGTCGCAGGCCTTCAAATCCGGCAGCCTTCGATGGAGCCGATGGATGCCCGCCACACCGACGTCGTTGAAGACGGTCACCCGAAAACCAAGGAATTCCGCAGTCCGCACGCATTCCCGGACTACCGGCACGTCGGATGTGCCGGCACTCACGACGCCGATATGTCCGGGCCGCGGCGCCGGCGGCGCGAGTTCGAGCAGCAGCGTACGCGCGGCGTCATCATACGCGACGTCGGGAAGCGCGGCGACCACGGCCGCTGCCTTGTCGGGCTGGGTGCGGGTTACCAGGCAATTCATGCCTTCGGTACGGTGCTGCTCGAGGATGCGCGTGATCTGGTCGGCCGTCTTGAACTCCCCGTAAACGAGTTCCGGGAAGCCCTGGCGATCCCGGCGCTCCAGGTCCAGGTCGATTTCGATCATTGGAGGACGCGGTTGAGTTTGCCGGAGACGAATCCTTCGCGGTCGATCTCCACCCCTGCGAAGCCCAGCGCCGTGAACTGCTCGATCAGCTCATCCTCCAGATTCAGACAGGCCGCGACCTCGTCGGGCGGCACCTCGATGCGCGCCGAATCACCCGCGTGGCGCACGCGGCAGACGGAAAAGCCGAGTTCGTTGAGCAGGCTTTCGGCAGCCTCGATCCGACGGAGCTTGTCGAAGGTGACCCGTTCGCCGTAGGGGATCCGTGAACTGAGGCACGGGCTCGCCGGTTTGTCCCAGCAGGCGAGCCCGAGGGCGGCCGAAACCTCGCGGATGTCCTCTTTGGTGAGTTCGCACTCGGCAAGGGGACTTCGCACCGCGAATTCCGCTGCGGCCTGCAGGCCGGGACGGTAGTCGAAGGCGTCATCGGCGTTGGTTCCGTTCAGGATCCAGGCCGGTGCGCGTTCGGTCACAATCTCCTCCAGATCCCCGTACAGGGTGTGTTTGCAGAAGTAGCAGCGGTTCGTCGGATTGCTGAAGTAGTTCGGGTCGAGCAGTTCCTCCGTGGCGATCACGCGCAGGGGGATGCCGTAGCCGTCGCAGAAATTGCGGGCCTCATCCAGATCCCTCATTTTGAGGCTGGCGGAGGCGGAAATGACGGCCAGGCAGTGCGCGCTGCCCAGCGACTCGAAGGCCAGGTACGCAACGAGCGAGCTGTCGACCCCTCCGGAGAGGGCGACGACGGCGCCGGGACAGTCCGCGAACCAGCGTCGCAGCCGCTGCAGGTGCATATCGACGGGATGAGGCATCAGCGGTGGTGATATGGCTGTTCTGGTTGGGGCAGGCCGACGGGAATCGACGTCTGCCCGGCGAAGCGCGAGCTGTGGAATCCAATAATTCCCCCCGGCGGGCTGAAAGTTCCCTGATAGGGTGCGAAGGCGCGAACGGAGTGAGCGTCCCGGGCGAGCCTGCCCCGGACTTGATCCGGGGAAGCGAAGACCCGCGATCCAGAATATCGGGAGTGTGGGGAGTATGGGCAGTATGGGATGCTACGGGTTTTCGTGCGTGCTGCCTACCGAAGGTCCGGGGGTCCGGGGTGGGAGGTCGAAGTTGGTAAGCCGTGAGGGGGAGGTGGGGGAGATGGGACATGGGAGGCGGTCGCGCATCGCGGGTCGCGCAACTCCTAAACTCCTAGTCTCCTGGACTCCTGGACTCCTGGACTCCTATACTATAAAATCCTGGATTCCGGCTTCCGCCGGAATGACGGTCGAGAGCACACCCTCACGCTGCACGCGCCATTCCTATCTTACCTCGTACGCCACCCAAGCCCCGCCGATTCCATGCTCGACACCTTCCTCCAGCTCGGTCCCGTCACCCAGGCGTTGATTGCCACCCTCTTTACGTGGGGTGTGACGGCGCTCGGGGCGGCGCTGGTTTTCCTCACCCGGGAGGTCCACCCCAAGGTGATGGACTCCATGCTCGGATTTGCTGCCGGGGTCATGATTGCCGCAAGTTTCTGGTCGTTGCTGGCGCCCGGTATTGCGCTCGCGGAGCAGATGGGCCAGATTCCCTGGCTCACCGCCGTCATCGGGTTCATGGGTGGAGGCATCTTCATGCGGCTGGTGGACCGCGTTCTGCCCCACTTCCATCCGGGTTTCGAGAAAGGGGAGAGCGAGGGGATCAAGACCTCCTGGCAGCGGAGCACCCTGATGGTGATGGCCATCACGCTGCACAACATCCCGGAAGGCCTCGCCGTGGGAGTGGCGTTCGGCGCCGTGGCCGCAGAGTTGCCGTCGGCCACGATAGGCAGCGCGATCGCGCTGGCCATCGGGATCGGTCTGCAGAACTTCCCGGAGGGAACCGCCGTGTCCATGCCGCTGCGGCGTGAG
The DNA here is from genome assembly GCA_964387555.1 of uncultured Rhodothermales bacterium. Classification (GTDB taxonomy): domain Bacteria; phylum Bacteroidota; class Rhodothermia; order Rhodothermales; family CAYLXM01; genus CAYLXM01. The sequence goes on from CAYLXM010000057.1 coordinate 6,014, forward strand.
GGGATGAACCGGTCAAAGAGCTTCATGCTCGGGCAAGCCTCGGGCATGGTGGAGCCTGTGGCCGGCGTGCTGGGGGCATTCTTCGTGCTGCACGTGCAGGATGTCCTGCCGTACGCCCTCTGTTTTGCGGCCGGCGCGATGGTTTTTGTGGTGGTCGAGGAACTGATCCCGGAATCTCAACGCATCGAGAAGCACATCGACATGGTAACAATGGCCACCCTCACGGGGTTCACCGTGATGATGCTTCTGGACGTGGCGTTGGGGTGAATCGACCGATCTTCGAATTCCCCCCGTACCACCCGCGATCTGCGCCCTCTGCGCCATCTGTGGACTCTTCACCCCCTGCGCCCTCTGCGCCATCTGTGGCCTCTGCACCCTCTGCGCCATCTGTGGACTCTTCACCCCCTTCACCCTCTGCGCCCTCTGCGCCATCTGTGGACCCTTCACCATCTGCCGGCCGGCGAGGTCCAAAACGGCGTCATCGGGCCTGCCTGACCAGGCGCTACGTTCCCGCTTTGCGGTCTTGCACCGGAGAGTCGGGCGGATGGGCAACGTCATGGGCCTCGCTCCCGAATCGCTTGAAGCCATAGTAAATGATGGTGCCGATTACGAGCCCGACGACGAATCCCTGCGGAACCGTGAGGGCGATGACGCCCACGAGCAGCGCGATGAGGAGGTCGCGCGAGACAAACGCCTGATCGCGGACGAGGATGAGCAGGGTAAGCGCCTCAAAAAGAAGCACCACGCCGAGAATGGGTTGCGGGAAGACCTTGAGCACCTCGTCGAGGGGACCACTGAGGAAGAGCCCGACGGTGACGTAGAAGGCGCCGTAGATCAGAACGGAGCCGCCGGTTCGGGCGCCGAACGCGTAGTGTCCCGCGAGTCCGCCGCAGCCATGGCAGGCCGGCATACCCCCAAGGAGCGGCGCGACGAGGTTGACGATCGAATACGTCAGGCCGATCTTCCGGATGCCGACCTTTCGGCCGGGGAAGAGGTCGCGGATGGTCTGGTCCGTTGCGATCACCGAGTTGGAGATCGAAAGCGGGATCTGGGGCAGGGCGAGGATCAGAAAGCCGGTCAGGACGTCCTGCAATTCGGGACGGTAGAAGGTCGGCAGGGAGAATCCGACGCCGGCGGAAATCGCCCCGAAATCCAGTCCGGTCACCAGGGCATAGGCGACGCCGATCCCGATGACGAGCAGCCCGGGGGGCACACGCCGGCTGCCCCAGAGGATGAGCATGATGAAAAGACCTCCCAGGGCGAGTCCGTAGCCCGTCATCCCCATCGAGGGGACGTAGTTCTTCAGCGCGAGCGACGCGAGCGACAGGCCGAGGCCGAACTGGATGCCCCTCACCACACAACGCGGGATCCATTTCGCGAGGAGTTGCAGCGCCCCGGTGACCGTGAGCAGCAGCATGGTGATTCCAATGGCGATCCCCGCGCCGAGCAATATGTTGCCGGCAATCTGTTGCGAGATCACGAGCACGGCCATGGCTTTCAGGGGCTGCATGGGCATCGGCAGCCCGTAAATGAGCCCCGTCGCGATTTGCAGGAGGCCGAAAACCAGAAAGACCCCGCCCGCGTCGAGTCCTGTGGCGAGCACGATCCCCACGATGAGTGGGAGATCGGTGCCGATGTCTCCAAAACTGCCCGCCAGTTCGTTGCGGTCGAAGCGGATGCGGCGCGCGAAGGAGCTTGCAGGGATCATCTGGCAAAAAGGATGGTGTGCTCGGGACGGATCCGCTGGGCGATGGGCGGCCGGCTCGACCGGGCGTCAGCCTGCTGGTGCAAATCCGAACGTCAATGCAGGGCGACCGGTCATGTTCTGGGACCGAATCGTCAATCGTACGCAGCGCGATCGTTCCAGCACGGAAGACCTTCCGCTAGAACGAGGAATCCCGACGAAAGGGCGCCCGTATTATACGCCTGACGAGACCTTGTGCGGGTGAATTCAATGGGGAACATCCATGCGTACCGATCCGATGTCACAAGCGCTTTTTGACGAGAAGCAGACTGCGGCCATCCTGAAGCGGGCCTCTGAACTGCAGGGCGGCTCGAGCACTCCGAGAGAGGTGGGACTGACGCTGGGCGAGTTGCGCGAGGTCGCACGCGAAGCGGGGATCGATCCCCGATGGATCGATCAGGCCGTTGCCGACCTGTCAGGTGGTGGACCCTCGGCTCCCCGGGATACGATCTGGGGCGGGCCACTCAAGGTCTCCGAGCATCGGTTCCTGCCCGGGCCGGTGGACGAGGAGACCTGGGAGGACATGGTGGCGGCCGTTCGCCGTTCTTTCGGAGAGGTCGGTACGGTACAATCGTGGGGAAGATCGATGGAATGGACGACCGGGGGGAAGGGAACCATGCAAGCCAACGTCACCGTGACGAAGCGCGCCGAAGGGACCAGCCTGTCCGTCTACTGGAACGAAGGCATCCTCCTGGCCCCATTTGTGGTGATTCCACTCTTGGGATCCTTGATCTCGATCGGCGCGGTCTTCGGAGGCTCAGGACTCCCCCCGCTCCAGGCCCTGGCGCTCTACGTCTCGATCGTGGCCGCCCTTTGGCTCACGTCACGCTTCGCTCTGAGCCGAATCAGCAGGAAGAAGAGGAGGGAGGTGAGACGGCTTGTAGCGGAACTGGAGATGATCGCGGAGAACGCCGACCCGGTCCAGGCAGGTCGCGATGGCGAATGGGTGGTCGGGAAGGAGGAACGCGCATTGATCGACGCCGCAGCGGAAGGGGAAGAGCCCCTTTCGGCACCGCCGTTGAGGCAGTTCGATAACCCGGAGGCGGCGCCCTCGAATCGAGGGCGTGTTCGGTCACGGTAGCAGCCGGACGGAAGGGTCGCTCCTCAGCAGTTGCTGAGCCTGATCCGTGGTCCGGATAATTGCGCGCTCATCGAACCAGAGTGGAACGGCGAATCGCCCGAAATCCTTCCCCTGCCGCCTCCACGAGATAAACTCCCGGAGGCAAATCCGACCCATCCACCGAAAACGAATGGGTTCCCGGACCCAGCCTTCCGGAATGCAGACCACGCACCGGTCTTCCCATGATGTCATAGACCGTTACCCGGACGTCCTCTCCTCGCGTTAACTCGAGCGAAAACGCGGCCCGAGAGCTGAAGGGAGAAGGATATACGGCGGAAAGCACGCCGGACGAAGGGTACGTCGGATCGTCGTCCTCCGTGGACACTGCCTCGGACGAAGCTTCGATGCGCAGGTTGTCGAATGCCGCGTATCCGCTCTGAAGGAGATCCCAGACCACGGTAACGATGCCGTCGGTCGATGCAGACGCATCGAGGCTGAAGCGCACCCGGGTCCACAGAAATGTGAAGTTGTCGGGTCCGACGGGCCCGGTAACCTCTTTCTGGTCCAGCACCGTGCCGAACCCGATACTGTAGGCGCCTTCCGGACTGTCGACGAGCGAGACGCGATAGATTGGGTCGGCCACCCCGAAGGGTCCTCCGCAACCCTGAACGTCGATCGACGAAATGTCCATAAACACATTGATAAAACCCAGCTTCTTTGAATCGAACGTGAGGGCTAGCAGGTCGTCCTGAGCGGAGGACAGCATGCCAATCGCATGACTTCCTCCAGCGCCCGACGAATCGGTATAGATGGGGTCATCAATAAGGACCGCTTCCACAGTGTTTCTCTGGTGGAACTGGTTCTCCTCCGTTCCAAATAGCACGTTGATTGGCGTCGTGTCCAACGCAAGACCGCAGTTCAGCACGGGGGCTTGATTTGGAGATTCGAAATCGTTCTGATAAAGAACGATCGTTTCCTGTGCCGTCGCGTCGGGCTCAGGGAGAATGATGAACAGTGCGACCGCAGTGGCCAAGATCCGCTTGGTCGGCCGAATCAGGCTGATCCAGGGCTTCGTGGGTTCCATAGAATGCTCCTTCCGTGTTGGATATGCCGAGCGCAGTGGCAACGATGCTGACCGGGAAACGGGCGACTGGATGTGCGTCCTGCCCGTCGTTTGAATTGATCTCGCAGAGACTCCGTGATCTTGCGGAAAGGTACGACGGCGCCTGCCGACACGTCCATACGGGGAGATGTCGGAACGCACGGAAAAAAACGGGCGCCGGGAGGTTCTCCCGACGCCCGCATCGTCGCACCGAGCAGCAATCCCACTCCCCGGAGGCGGCGCCGTGTCCTGGTGACCAGGGCGCCCGGAGGCGCCTCTTGCCAGGCGGTCTAGTACTCCAACGCGCGGGGAAGCGACTTGGCCTGCTCCACCCACTTCGTCACTTCCGTTTCGGACGGCGGGCGGCGCGTCAGCTTCTTCTCCTCATTCTTTTCGAGGATCGCCTGGGCGAGGTTGGCCGGATTGCGCCGCGCCAATGCGGGCACCGTATCCACACCCGCCGCTTCCAGCAGTTGTGCATACTCCGACCCGATCCCGCTGATGCGGTACAGATCGGCCATGTTGGCGAACGTGAGAATGTCCGCTTCGCTCAACCCGGCTTTTTCGGCGAGGTCTTTTCGTTGCTTGGGCGTCTTGGCATGCTCGAGCAAGGCATCCGTGTCCTTCACGCCTGCCGCGCGGAGTTTCTCCCCTTTGACGGGGCCGACGCCTTCCAGGTCTTCGATCTTGTGCTTGGCCATGGGTGATACCACTTGGTTAGGTGAGAATGAATCCGTGGGGACGATTTCGTCGAGTCATCGACTCGCGAAATAGGTGAATGGCATATCCATATAAGATACGATCACCGATGATTTATGCGGCGTGTTATCCCCCGGAGCGGGTCAACCCGAGTGGGGCGACGCCTCGTCCGTTCGTTCTAACAGACGTTTGACGGTGAGATGTGGTTTGATGGATGTCGCGGGGAACGCCGTCCCCAAATGCGACAACCGTTGACCGCCCCAGGCACACCGGAAGCACCGGGCAATCCCCCAGGCCTGAAACAAGCACCGCCGGGCTGTCGATAAGCCCCCTCGGAAATGCGCGCGCCGGAGGCGGTGTACGCCGGGTCGGAATTGGGGGCGTACCGGGGGCGATGTACACCGGGTCGGAATTGGGGGCGAACCGGAGGCGCTGTACGCCGGGTCGGAATTGGGGGCGCGCCGGAGGCGGTGTACGCCGGGTCGGAATCCCGCGCGAACCGGTGCGGGTTACTCCGGGTTCGATTGCCCTTGACCTGCAAACTCGTAAGAGAGATCTGTGATCGTCCCTCGCCAGTAGGGCCGTGGCTGCCCGTCTATGATCCAGACCACTTCGCCGTCGATCGGCACGAGCATGCCGTCCCGCCTCTGATAGTTCGTCCAGCGTCCCTCCCAGGGCATGGGGACGATACCGTCAGGACCCGCATAACCCCGATCTTCGGCACGTGCCGAGGTGATGAGGCCATCCTCCCCGAAATGGAAGGTCATGGTGGTCACGACGTCTCCGTCGACGAGCGTCGCGCGCGCGGAGGTGTCGTCGACGGCTTCCCACGTGACGCCCTGTCCGGGAAGGAGTGCCGTCGGATACCAGGCGGCTTCCGCAAAAAAGCGGAGTGCTTCACCTTTCGCCAGGTCGGGCGAGTCGGGCAATTCCATCACGGGCAGCAGCCCCATCAGCTTCGCCTGAAGGATGCCTCTTCCCCCGATGTAGGCATCGTGAACGTTGACGGTAAGTCCGGGCACCATCGAAATCCGCGCGTTCCAGAGAAATCCGGGCCGCCGGGTTACCACCCGCTGGCGGGAAGTGAACGACACCCACTGCTCTTCGGGGACCTTCATGTTGAACGTGCCCGCATGGTCGACACGGACCCCCGCGATCATCGGCTGGCCATCCTCGAGCACGGTTCGGAAATACCGCTGAACGGGCGCCGGAAGTGCTTCGAGGCTGCCGAAATCAACCACCGCCGGTTCCGGATCCACCCGATAGGACTCGAGCCGGTCCAGCCGTTCCGCGGTAAGGGCCCGCCAGCGCCCGGCCCCATGCACGGAGGCGAACGCCAACACGGTCACAAGAAGGAGAAGTACGAGCAGCAGGACTTTCAACATGGCAGAAACCAATTCAATGGGTGATCAGGTCAATCGTTGCCGACCTCCAAACCCTGGATTCCGGCTTCCGCCGGAAAAACGGACAGGAGGGGTTGGCAAGATTGCTCGTGGCGGCACCCCAGGATCATGTCCGGAGTAGGCCCTCGGGATGCCCCACCGGTGGTGCAACTCCTAAACTTATAAACTCTTAAACTACAAACTCTTACTTCTCCCCCTCCAGGATCAACACCCAGTCCCGCCCTCTTCCTTGTGTCGGCGGAGTGAAGGTCTGAATGGCTCCCCCGACGCCGGTGTGCACCGGATATTCTACGCCATACCGGGGATCGTACCACGTCTGTCGCACCCGGAGTCCCGAGATCTTCGCCATATCGATCGAGAAGGGCTCGCCCATCGGGGAGTAGATGAACGCGAACGAGCCGTCGGACGCCCGCGCGGCACGGATCTTGCCGCCGCCGGATGCCGGTCCGTCAAGGATCATCGCCTGATCGGGAACGAGCTTCTGGAAAGCACGCGATTCAAAAAGACGGCGGACCAGCCCCATGTGGAACGCCCCCGGATGGTCTATTGCTACCCACCACGGGATGTTGGCCCCAATCACCGGCTCACGTCCCGGCGCCCACATTTGCCAGATGTTGTTGTTGCCGTACGTGTGGCCCGCCGCCCCGGCCAACAGGGACCAGTATGCCGCCTGGCGCACGTCGAAGTCGTCGAACCGGTCGGCGGGATTCATCCCCTGAAAGTAGAATCCCGTGGGGATGCTCTCGTAGCGGGGCTCGCCGTCGATCGTCGGTTTCGAAGGCATCAGGCGGTAGTCGTGCTCCGCAAAGAGGCCGTTGTCGTGGTCGTGGCCGCCATGGGACGATTGGTACATGTTGAAGTCGAGCCATTCCGCCGCGTGAAAGAAGTCGGACGACCGGCCAGGGCCCCTGGGATGGAACGTGATGAGGTGGGCGCCTCCGTCTCCCTCCCTCAGTCCACGGGCCATCGCTTCGATAAGATCGATGTGCTCCTGCGATTGTGGATTATGGTCACCCCCTAGAATCCACACGATCGGAGCGTTCCGATAGCGCGCTCCCACGAATCGGCCGTAGACTCGGGCGCTTTCGGACGTGAACAGCGCGGGCTCCGTTCCCCCTCCGGTGTTCCACCACCGCCCCCAGGTGGGCAGCATCCCGATGACGAGACCCAGTGAATCGGCCGTCCGCACGACGAAATCAACATGCTCGAAATACGCCTCGTTGGGCCGCTCCGGATTGCCGTCATGCAGCGGCAAATGTCCGTAGGCGTTTGGCGCGTTCAGACCGTCCAGTTCGGCCAGCACGACCGCCTGGATGACCGTGAACCCCTTGTCGGCGCGGTTCTTCAGGTACCGCACCGCTTCCTCGCGATCCAGCCGGTGAAACAGCTCCCAGGCCGTATCGCCCAGCCAGAAGAAGGGCGTGCCGTCGGCCCGCTCCAGAAAGCGGCCGCTTTCGGAAACCCGCAGCAAACGATCCGACTGGCCAAGGGCGGGGTTGAAGCTGCCGAGGCCGTAGAGGGCGACGGCAAGGAACATCACAAGCCGGGAGCTAACTGCGAACATGGCGTTTGGTCTTTTATTAGTAATAGGATGAACATTCCACACACTCCCCATACTCCCCATACTTTCCCTACTCTGGATCCCGGCTTCCGCCGGGCAAACGGTCGCGGGAAGCGGATCCAACTCCTAAACTCCTAAACTCTGAAACTCTATCCCCTGGATCCCGGCTTCCGCCGGGAAGACGGTCAACAGGCACCCTCGGCCCCTCGGCCCCTCGGCCCCTCGGCCCCTCGGTCCCTCGGCCCCTCGGACCCCCCCTCACCCCTTCCTCGCGAACACCCCGAACTCCTCCACATTCTCCGGGGTGACGAGTTCGCAGTCGACAGCCTGCTTCTCCGGAAGCGACGTGCTGCCCGTCTTCAGGTACGCATCCGCCTGATCGACCGCCATTTCCGCGATCAGCGCGGCCGGCTGCAGTACCGTCGCCTTGATGTCGCCGGCGCGGATGGCCTCCAGCGCGTCGGGGTTCCCGTCGAAGCCCACCACGATCACGTGGCCCATCCCGGCCGCCTTGAGCGCCGCCGCCGCACCCAGGGCCATCGTGTCGTTGCCGGAGAGCACACCCTTGATGCCGGGAAACGCCTGAATGATCGTCTCCATTTTCGCAAAGCCTTCGGTCTGACTCCAATTGGCCGCCTGCCGCGCCACACGCCGCATCGCGGGGTACTGGGAGATGATCTCGTTGAAGCCCTCCGAGCGGATGTGCGCGTTCGTATCCGACTCGCGGCCGACAAGCTCCACCCAATCCCCCTCCTCACCCATGAGGCGCACGAACTCCTCCGCCCCGAGCGTCGCGCCCTGGTAGTTGTTCGAGACGATCTGCGCGACCGCGACGCCGGTGACATTGATCTCACGGTCGATCAAAAAACTCGGGATCCCGGCGTCCCGGGCCTTGCGTACCGCCGCCGTCGACGCATCCGCCCCCGCATTGTCGACCACAATCGCAGCCGCCTTCCGGGCTATCGCCGTGTCGAAGAGCTGATCCTGAATCGAGGCGTCGTCGTTGTGCACGAGTACCAGCGTCTCATACCCCAGCGCACGGGCACGCGCCTCCGCCGCCTCGGCCTCCGCCTTGAAAAAGGGATTGTCGTGGGACGGGGTGATGATCACGATCAGCCCAGGCCCGCCGGTCTCCGCCTGTCGGCCGGATTCGCGTCCGCAGGAAGAAGCCAGCACCAATAGAAGCAGAACGAGCGGAAAATGTCGAGACGAAACCATGGCACTATCCCGTTGAGCTACAAAAAGAGGACGGAGAGGAACTAGGAGGATACGGCCTCCGCAAGGGTTTGCTGTTGAAGACGCTGTTGGATCTGGTCGACGACGACGGCGAGCACAATCACCGTTCCCTTGATGACGATTTGCCAGAAGGCGGATATCCCCAACAAGACCATCCCGTTGACCAGAATGCCGATCACGAATGCGCCGATGAGCGTGCCGCCGATTCGGCCTCGACCGCCCTGCAAGGACGTCCCCCCGAGAACCACCACGGCGATTGCGTTCAGTTCGAACGTCTCCCCCGTGGCGGGATGGGCCGCCACGAGCTGGGAGGTGATGATGAGGCCGACCAACGCGGCACATCCTCCCGATATCATATAGGTGAGGAGCTTGACGCGCCGCACGCGCACGCCGGAGAGCCTCGCCGCCGTTTCATTGCCGCCGACCGCGTAAACCTGCCGCCCGAAGGGCGTCCGCGCCGCGACGAACGCCGCCAGGATCGTCAACACGGCCATCATCCAGATCGGGAAGGGCAGGCCGAGGAGCGTGCCGGATCCGAGCAGGGGGAAGCCGGTATTGCCGAGCGATTCGCGCCCGACCAGATTGGGAAAGGTCGCCCCGCCCGATATCAGCATCGCCGCCCCCCGCGCGACATATAACGTGCCGAGCGTCGCAATAAACGGCGCTACCCGCAGCCGGGTGATGAGCCAGCCGTTTGTCCACCCCACCAGAACGCCCACCAGGATCGCGAGCAGCACAACGATCCACACATTAAAGAACACGGACACGCCGAACACCGGCAAGACCAGTCCCTCGGCGAGCAGCCACCCGGCCACCATGCCACTCAGGCCGACGATGGAGCCCACCGACAGGTCGATGCCCCCGCTCAGGATCACGAAGGTCATCCCGATGCCCAGGATGGCGTTGATCGCCACCTGCTTGGTGAGGATGACCAGGTTGGAGGTGGTCAGGAAAGCCGGACTCAGCACGGCGAAGACCACGAAGACGAGAATGAGCGCGATGAATGCCCGCGCCTGCAGGAGGAGCATCCTCGGGGAGAGGCGTTGATTTCGGGCCGGTCGATTGTCAGGCATGGTCTTTCGAAGGATTTCCTACCGTCTCACGGCGGCCTCCAGCAGGGCCTGCTCGGTGATCTCGTCGCGGCTCAGCACGGTCACGACGCGGCCCCTCGCGAGGACCAGCACACGGTCCGATACGACGGCAACCTCCCGCGCCTCTGACGACACGAAGAGGATGCCCAATCCCTTGCCGGCCAGCGTCGCCACGAGTTCGAGAATGTCGGACTTTGCGCCGACATCAATGCCGCGCGTGGGCTCGTCCATCAGGAGGACCCGCGGTGCGGTGAGCAGATTCTTCGCGATCACGACTTTCTGCTGGTTCCCCCCGCTGAGGGTGTTGACCGGTTGACCGGGATGCGCCAGCCGAATCGCGAGTTCCTCACGGTAGCGCGCGACCGCCTTCCGCTCTTCGAGAGGCGAGAGGCCGTACCAGCCGGTAAGCCGCGACAGGTTCGCGAGCGTGACATTCTGGGAGACCGACATCTCCTGCACGAGCCCCTGGCGCTGACGATCCTCGGGGACCAACGCAAGGCCCGCCTCGAGGCGCTTTTCCAGATGCAAGGCTGAAATATCCCGGTCGCCGAGACGAATGCGCCCCGATACCTGCTCGTGCAGGCCGTACAGGCTCTCGAGAAGCTCCGTGCGCCCGGACCCCATCAGCCCGAAAAGCCCCAGCACCTCTCCGGCATGAAGCGTGAAAGAAACCCCATCCACCAAAAATCCGTCGCCGTGAGGCCGTGGAAGCGACAACGATTCCACAGCGAGCAGGGGATCGCCGGGCTCGCGTTCGCGCCGCGTGTAGAACGCCCCGGCCTTGCGCCCCGTCATCCGCTCCACGATCCAGGTCAAATCCACCTCGCTCCGCACCCCCTCGGCGACTTTCCGGCCATCGCGCAGCACGGTGAACACGTCGCCGATCCGCAGGCACTCATCGAGCTTGTGCGAGATGTAGACCACGGCCACACCCTGGGCGGTCAACTCGCCGATAATGCGGAAAAGCACCTCCGTTTCGCCGGCGCTGAGGGCGGATGTAGGCTCGTCCATGATGAGCACGCGCACGTCGGAAGCCAGGGCGCGGGCGATCTCCACCAACTGCTGCGGGCCGATCCGCAGATCCTCCACCAACCTGTCGGCCGCGACGTCCAACTCCAACCGCTTCAGCACCTCGGAAGCCCGTTTCTCCTGCTCGCCGTGGCGGACCACGCCCAGGGAGGTGGTGATTTCCCGTCCGCAGAAGATGTTCTCCGCAACGCTCAGATTGGGAAACAGCGTGAGTTCCTGGTGGATGATCCCGATGCCGAGTCGCGCGGCCGCTCGCGGGGATTCCAACCGGACGGACACGCCGTCGAGCAACAACCGGCCCTCCGAAGGCAACTCCGCCCCGGCCAGAATGCGCATCAGGGTCGATTTGCCCGCGCCGTTTTCGCCGATCAGCACGTTCACCGCCCCGGCATACACCGAAAAATCGACGCGATCGAGCGCCAGGGTGCCGGGATACCGCTTAGTAACGGCCTCCGCCTTCAGGATCGGGTGGCGCGAACGAACTTCCATCCTACTCCTCGCGCTCCAGGGTCACGGGTGTGAGCAGGATGGGTCCGTTCGATCCGAGCGTGAAGGCGCCCCGGAACGACACGGTGGCGTCCTCCAGGTGCGACAGATCGAAACCCCTCAGCACGGAGTCGGCCACGATCCGGTGCAGTTCGCGCGAAACCGCCGCATAGGCAACCTGGTTGTCGAAGGTGTTGAAGGTGATGAAGGGCAGGGCGTCGCGCAGCGCCGTTCCGCGGATGACCGGACCGACCTGGATGTGCAGGTCAGCCGCCCCGTCGGCCGGTTCCAGATCCACGTGCACCACACCGACCCGCGATGTTGTGTCGAGACGCGTCACCCGGCCTCTGCCGGATGCCAGGAAACTCGCCGGCCGGCCGGCCTCATAGTGGCCAAACGTCCGAATCGCCTCCTCTTCGTCGGCCCGAAGCGCTGCCGCCAGCACCCCAAGGCCGACCACCCGATCCTCCAGCGCAGCCGGCAGGTGCACGGTCCAGACCGTTTGCGCGTAGGCCGCCGGATCGGTCGATGGTGGACCATCCTCCAGAATGGCCTTCCCCGTCACGGGATC
>CAYLXM010000057.1:18095-19548 GCA_964387555.1 uncultured Rhodothermales bacterium
ACCGGTCTGCCGTCGCCGTCGAAGAACCGGAGACAGATGTCGCCCACGGCGCCCGCCCGGCGCAACTGGTCCAGGCCTTCCTCCGAAAACACGTTACCGGATCGGGCGAGAACCGGCGAGGGGTCGATCGAGCCGAGGCCCACGAGGGCCAGCGTAACCTCATCGAACCGTGCGACCGCCTCGTTTACATAGGGATCCGCAAGCAGCACCTCCCGCGTCTGAACGGAGCCTACGACACCCGGGGCCGGGAGCGGTGTGACCTCCCCTTCTAATAGCCGGGCCAGACGGCCGGTCAGCTGGGCGGCATGAGAGGCTGCGGCGGGATCGCCGACTCCCCCGAGGATCTGCACCACGCGAACCCCCGCAAGATGGGCAAGCGGATGCATCGCATTGGCCATGGCGAGCAGCGTCTCGCTCCAGGAGGAAACGCCGATCACCTCCCCGTGCCGGATGGTCGACTCCAGATAAAACGCTGCGGCGTCACCGAGATTGCGCAACAATTCGCCGTTGGTCCGCGCCCCGTCGACGACGATCACATCCTTCAGCCCATACAGAACCTTCAGCCGCTCCTCCAGGCGGGGATAGGTGCCGGACGGGGTGTTGACGCTGATGCGTACGATGCCTTCCGCCTCAGCCCGCTTCAGGAGGCGTGACACGGTTGCCTGGGAAACGAACAACTGCGCGGCAATCTCCGACTGCTTGAGGCGGTGTTCGTGGTAGAGGCCGGCCACTTTGGCCAGAAGGCGGAGTTCCTCCGTTCTGCTCATGATGTCGCGGGGTCCATGGGAGGGGATCCGGTCGGGTGGTCGGGTTCGAAGAGGGTCCTCGCGACGGCCCGCTTCCAGCCGTCCACCAGGCGGTCGCGGTCGGAGGCCTTCATACGGGGCTCGAAGCGGTCGAGCGATCGGGGCAGGGCCGCGATGTCATCCAGGGAGTGCCACAAATCCAGATGCAGGCCCGCGAGATAGGCGGCGCCGAGCGCTGCGATGTCCGATCCGTTGTTGCGGAGGACGGGCCGGTCGAGGACATCCGCCTGAATCTGCATGAGGAGGTCACTTGCAGCCGCCCCGCCGTCGGCCAATAGCACCTCCGGCCTGCGGCCACGTTCAGATCCGAAAAGGTTGAACACGTCACGAATCTGGAACGCGACGGACTCGAGAACGGCACGCGCGAGGTGGGCGGCCGTTGTCCCCCGCGTCAACCCGGTCATCAACCCCCTTGCCGTGTCTCTCCAGTGCGGTGCGCCGAGTCCGGCAAATGCCGGGACAAGATAGAGTCCATCCGCGTGCCCGACCGTCTCGGCCAGCGCGCTTACGGCCGCCCCGCCCTCCAACCCCAGCAACGTCTCGAGCCATTGAATGGCGGCCCCGGTTGCCGTGATGTTGCCTTCCAGGGCGTAGGTGACCTCACCGGCGATGCCCCATGCGACGGTGGCCGACAGGCCGCTGTCCGA
>CAYLXM010000057.1:19648-25436 GCA_964387555.1 uncultured Rhodothermales bacterium
CCTGGTCCCACTCGGCGGAGCGGAGGTCGAGCAACTGGGTACGGGATGCATTGCTCACGTCCGTCCGGAAAACCGCACCGGAAGTCAGGTTCCAGAGCAGCCACGCATCGACGGTCCCGATGCAGAGTTCACCTTCCCCGGCACGGCGGTGGCCGTCAGGGATCTTTTCGAGGAGCCATCGCGCTTTCGAGGCGGAAAAAAGCGGATCGATCGTGAGGCCCGTCTTCCGGCGGATCGCGGATTCGAGACCGCGACGGCGCAGTTCCTCACAAAACGGAGCGGTTCGACGGCACTGCCAGACGATCATCGGGCCGAGCGGCCGACCGGAGGTGCGCTCCCAGATGAGCACCGACTCGCGCTGGTTCGTGATCGCGATGCCGGCGAGCCCGGTCGGCCGGGACACACCGAGACACTCGGCCATCGCCGCGCGGGTGCTTTCCCAGAGGGCGGAGGCATCCTGCTCCACCCAGCCCGGCTGTGGAAAATCCGGTGAGATCCGCCTGGAAGCGCGCGCCACGACGACCCCGCGCGCATCCAGGAGGACGGCTTTCGTGTTCGTGGTGCCTTCGTCGATGGCGAGGAGGAGCGGGAGGTCCGTCATGGCCGGCGATCAAATTGCACGATGGGTTGGATCCGGCGGCCAGGCTCGAAGGCCCTCCGAACGGGGCCGGTCCCGGCGCGTGTCGTTGAAGGCCGCTCCAGCGCGCGGGCGTCCGCTATTCGGCGCGACCTGGGTTTTGAGAGATGGCATGGTATGGTTACCTCGTCTTTGCACGAAGCAAGTCGACCACCGCGTCGCGGATCCCCTCCGCGGTGAGGCCAAAATGAGTGAGGAGCCAGTCCGTATCGCCCGTGGGGGGGAAGACCCCAGGCACGCCGAGCAGTTTCATGGGCACGGGCGCCTCCTGGACGACGACTTCCGCAACCGCACCGCCGAGTCCTCCGTATACCGTATGTTCCTCCGCCGTCACGATGCCGCCCGTCTCGCGGGCGGCTTGGACGATGGCATCGCGGTCGAGCGGACGGACGGTGGACATGTGGAGGACCCGTACGTCGATGCCTTCCCGCGCGAGCAGATCCGCCGCTTCCAGGGCACGTGATACCAGGATGCCGTTGGTGATGACGGTCGCATCCCTGCCGTCGCGCAGGAGAATCGCTCTGCCGATCTCGAAGGCGAAGGGTTCGTCGAAGAATTGCGGGACGCCGTAGCGGCTGATGCGGAGAAAAGCGGGGCCGTGCGTGGCGTGTGCCCAGCGGACCGCGGCGGCGGTTTCGACGGGGTCGGCCGGGACGATGACGGGCAGGTTCGGGAGCGCCCTGAGCCAGGCCATGTCTTCGATGGAGTGATGCGTGGCGCCGAGGGGGCCATAGGCGAGCCCCGGGCTCACGCCGACGAGCTTCACGTTCGCATCGGAGTAGGCGACATCCGCCTTGATCTGTTCCAAGGCGCGGGCCGTGAGGAAACACGAGGCCGCGCAGGCGAAGGGGATGAAGCCCGCGTTCGCGAGTCCGGCCGCGACGCCGACCAGGTTCTGCTCTGCGATGCCCACGTTGATGAGCCGGTCGGGAAACCGCTTCTGGAAGGCGGTCGTCTTGCTGGAGCCGACGGAGTCGTTGTTGACGACGACGACGCGCTCGTCCGCCTCGCCGAGTGCGACCAGGGTGTCGGAGAGGGCATCCCGGCAATCGAAGGTCGGTTTCATGGCGTCACCTCCGCGACTGGGGCCGGGACACGGCCGCGTTCGGGATCACGGTGTACGGCGACCCGGAGAAGGAGAGGGATTGCGAAATCGCGTGCGTTCTTCACGGGGCGACCTCTCCCAGTTCGGTCAACGCGCGCTCGAGTTCGTCTAGTGTGGGCACGCGATGATGCCAGCCTATCTGATCCTCCATGAAGGAGACGCCTCGGCCTTTGTGGGTATGGGCGATGAGGCAACTCGGCTTGCCGGATTCCAGGGGGAGGTGATCCAGGAGATCGAGCAGGGCGGCATGGTCGTGTCCATCCACTTCAGCCGTAGCCCATCCGAAGGCATCCCATTTGGCGCGGAGGGGTTCGAGGGAAGCGGTGCGTTCGGTGGTATCGCCCTGCTGGAGTCCGTTGCGGTCGATGATCAGGGTGAGGTTGTCCAGGCCCCGGTGGGCGGCGGTCATCGCGGCTTCCCAGTTGCTGCCTTCCTGGAGCTCGCCGTCGCCGGTGAGGACGAACGTGCGCCAGGAAGCGCCGCGCAGTTTGGCCCCGATGGCCGTGCCGACGGCAACGGGCAGGCCGTGGCCGAGCGGACCCGTATTCGTTTCCACGCCCGGCACCTTGGTGCGGTCGGGGTGTCCGTTGAGCCGTGCGTGCGGCGCCATGTACGTGCTCAGTTCCTCCCTGGGGAAGAAGCCGGCGAACGCGAGGGTCGTGTAGAGGGCTCCGGAGCCGTGCCCTTTGGAGAGAATGAACCGGTCACGGTCCGGCCGGTGCGGATCGGCGGGGTCGACGTCAAGCACCGCGAAATAGAGCACGGTGAGGAGGTCGAAAGCGGAGAGGTCGCCGCCGATGTGGCCCATGCCGGCATCGTAGACCATCCGCAGATCGCGCCGGCGCAGGACGTCGGCGAGCCGCTTCAATTCGTCCGCATCTGGTCGATTGCGCATCGTGATCTCACGCAAGGAACAGATCGAGGACGAGCCGTTGGGCGGCGAGGGCATCCTGGTTCCGCTGGGCCGCGCGCAGGGCGTCCACATCGAGGCGGTCGAGCACGGAGATGAGCTTGCGCATGGTGAGGATGCTTTCCCTTGCGGCCTGAACGGGGTCTTCGCGAAACGGGAACTGGTCGAGGAGGATGACCTCATTCCAGCCGATTTCGCGGAGATAGAGGAGGAATTCGAGGGTTTCGATGAGGTGGATGGAGCCGACGGTCAGGTCGTCGTCCCACTCCCGCCAGTTGTCATTCACCTCGACACTGGTGAGGCGTCCGCGCCGGTGTGCATGCAGCAGGGCTTCGGCGGGGGTCTCTTTCGCGAAGAAGGAGTGACCGAGGTCCATCACAATGCCCACGTTCGGTACGTTCATCTCTTCGATGGCCAGGAGCGTTGTGGCCACATTGCAGAAGAGCATGTGGGTGCGGGGCTCCTTGAACTTGCACTCGATGGCAAACTGCATGTCCGGATAGGCGCGGGCGACCTCCGCTACCCCTTCGACGGAGTACTCCCACAGGTGGCGGTAGTCGGCCTGGAAGGGGTAGTCGTATCCGTCCTGCCCGGGCCAGAATTTCACGTATCGGGCCCCCAGTTCCTGGGCGATCGGCACGGCCCATTTGTAGAGTTCGACGCAATCGGCCCGGATGGCCGGATCAGGATTCGTCAATCCTCCCTTACGATACTTTTGCGTATAGCTGTGCGGGGTGACGGCGTGACAGCGGAGGGCGTTACGGGCGAGGGCGCGCTGGACGTCGGTCACCGATACGCCCTCTTCGAAGGGTACGTTGATGTCGAGTGCGACCAGACCGTCGACAGCCCCCGCGCGTTCAATGGCCTCCAGCGTATTCACGGGCGGCCCATAGGCATCCGCGGCGTATCGATCCACGAACTGGCCGAACAGCCAGATTCCGGCGCCGAAGGTCCATTCGGGGTGGGTTGACATGGTAGAACCTCCGCGTGGAGCGTCTGGATTGTAGAAACATTGAATAAATATTCAGCATGTTGTGAATATGCGTACAAAGTAGGGAGCGGGAAGTGGAGAGGCAAGGGGGGTGGGGGTCCGGGGGGCCGAAGTCGACGGTGGATGGTGGATGGTGGGTGGTGCGAACGCGGGTCGCAACTCCTAAACTCCTGAACTCTGAAACTCCCCTTTGGGGGTCCGGGTGTCCGAAGGGTCCGATCGCGCGTTGGACCTTGGGTGTCAGATTCTTACATTATTCAACCATTATTCCACATTTATTGAACTTACCAGCGAGTGGATTTCACCGCACCCAGGGGGTAGGGGGATCATGTCTAAGAAAGTCATAATTCTAGGTGGAGGTGTGGCCGGCCTGAGTGCGGCGCACGAGTTGATCGAGCGGGGATTCGTGGTCGAGGTCTACGAGAAGCAGCCGGCGATCGCCGGAGGCAAGGCGCGTAGCGTGCCGGTGCCGGATTCGGCGCGCGCCGGCCGTCGTCCGCTGCCTGCAGAGCACGGATTCCGGTTTTTCCCGGGGTTCTACAAGCACATCACCCACACGATGCGGCGAATCCCGTTCGAGGGCAACGACAAGGGCGTTCTCGACAACCTGGTGCCGTCGACCAAACTGATGATGGCCCGAAAGGGCGCGGCGCCGATCACGGCGATGACGCGGTTCCCGCGTAGTCTGGCAGAGTTCAAGGTGGATATGCACGCGATGACCGGCTCCCATCTGGGCCTCACGCGGGACGATATCGAGACCTTCACGGAGAAATTGTGGCAGCTGATGACGAGTTGCCGCGAACGGCGGGTGCAGGAATATGAGAAGGTCGGTTGGTGGCAATTTCTGGAGGCGGACCATCACAGCGAGGCCTACCAGACGTATTTCGCGACGGGTCTGACGCGGACGCTCGTCGCCGCCAAGGCGCGCCAGGCGAGCACGAAGACGGGGGGAGACATCTTCATCCAGCTCCTCTTCAACATGGCTGATCCGGCGATCGAAACGGACCGGGTTCTTAACGGTCCGACCAATGATGTCTGGATCAACCCTTGGCTCGACCATTTGAAACGCAGCGGGGTGCGGTACCATCTGGGGCACTCGGTCCGGTCCATCGCCTGCGCAAACGGCGTCATCGACCACGTGGTCGTAGCCGGTCCCGACGGCAAAGAACACACCGTTCGGGGTGACTACGTCATCAGTGCGCTTCCTGTGGAGGTGCTGGCGCCGCTCATCGACGGCGACGTTCTGAAACTCGACCCGACGCTCGGGAGCCTCAAAGAACTCGCGAACGACGTGGCATGGATGAACGGCCTGCAATTCTACCTGCGCCGAAAGGTCGATATCAATCGGGGACACGTCATGTACATCGACAGCCCCTGGGCGCTCACGTCCATTTCCCAGCCGCAATTCTGGCGAGCCTTCAATCCGGCAGACTATGGTGATGGTTCGGTAGTAGACATCCTCTCGATCGACATCTCAGATTGGTGCACGCCCTCCGCATCCGGCATGCGCGCGAGGGACTGCACGACCAAGGAGGAGATCATGGAGGAAGTGTGGGCCCAACTCAAGCAGAGCCTCAATGTGGACGGCAAGGAAGTCTTGCGTGACGAAGACCGCGCGGCGTGGCACCTGGACGGCGACATCGCTTGGGGTCGGGAGGGTACCGGGGGACAGGGCTGCGACGGCGAGGCCGCGTTCGATCCCGGCGCGCACTGGCACGACATGGAGCCCCTGCTGGTCAACAAGGTGAATACCTGGGTCCTGCGCCCGGATGCGTACACGCGTATCCCCAACTTCTTTCTCGCGGGCGATTACGTACGTACCTATACGGACCTGGCCACGATGGAGGGCGCCAACGAGTCGGCGCGTCGCGCCGTAAACGGCATCCTCAGCGCTTCCGGAGTCAAGGCGCCGATTTGCAGGATCTGGCCGCTCCACGAACCGTGGGAATTGGCGCCGTTGCGGTGGATGGACCGACGCCGCTACCGCAAGGGTCTGCCGTGGAAAGACGAGTTCCCGCTCCCGTTGCACTTGCTCAGGTTCGCCGGCCGCTTTCTCCGACGCCTCTCCGGACGGAGTTAGTGGCCTGGCAACCCGCCCGCTCGTTCCCCTCCGACCACCGACCACCGACCTCCGACCACCACCCA
>CAYLXM010000058.1:0-18799 GCA_964387555.1 uncultured Rhodothermales bacterium
CGAGCGTGGTCGGCCCGCTCTCGACCGCACTCGAACTCGTGCGCGATAATGCCGGAGTCGTCTACTGGCCGAGCCAGCAGATTATCGATCTGGCCAGTTGGTCGAAGACGCAGGGATACGACATCTACATGAATGCTGCAGCCACGCTGGCGGTCGACGGTCAACCCATTGACGCCTCGGCCACGGTCATCCCGCTGGCGCCCGGCTGGAACATCGTCCCCTTCCTTCCTGCGTCACCAATGGCCACGTCAACGGCCCTGGCAGGCATTCAAGGGAAATATGTCCTGGTGAAAGATGCTGCCGGCACTCCGTACTGGCCCGACCAGCAGATATCCGAACTCTCGACCCTTCGGCCTTGCCAGGGGTACCGCATCTACATTTCGCAGACCGGCGTGTCGCTGCGCTATCCCGTCACCGGAATTTCGGCCCAGATCGATGCCGGGCCGGCGCCGATCGGAACCGGCTCCGACGCGACGCTTCTCGTGGCATTGCCTTCGGTAGAAGACCGAACGGGCGTTGGCGTATGGACGCGCTCCGGGAGATCGGTCGGGAGGGCTGCCGTGCATGGCGGACAGGCCCTGATCGTCGTGCGCGGTGACAATCCGCAGACTGCAGAGGTCGAGGGCGCCGTGGAGAATGAAGAACTGATGCTTCTCCTCGATGAAGCAGGCGGCACGTTGGATCGCGGTCCGCTCGTGCCGACCCGTATCACCGATGTGATTTCGGGAGAGGAGCCCGGTTCGCTGCAGTATCGTCCAAACGCGGTGTGGAAAGTCGAAATCAGCGACTCTCCACCCGCAGCCGAATTCCGGCTCCACACGCCCTATCCAAATCCCTCACGGCATATTGCCCGGATTGTTTTCACGCTTCCCGCATCGGAACTTGTCCACGTGGCGCTGTTCGATGCCACGGGTAGACACCTCACGACCATAGTGGACGAGGTTCGGCCGAGCGGCTCTCATCAAGCCGAGATTCGGGCCGAGGGACTGTCCGCCGGCACATATTTCGTCCGCTACACTGCCATGGGTCGAACCCAGGTTCAACCGCTGGTTATCGTCCGATGAACATGACGATGGAACGAAACCGATTCTCCAGGACTGCCATCGCAGTCGCCCTGATGGCATTGGGTCTGACTGCCCGGGCCCAGGACGCACCTTCGGCCCCCAATCGGTTCACCAACTGCCTCAATATCGCCACGCCAAATGCTGCAACCCTGTCGGTCCGCAAAGCGACCACCAAGGAAAATCAGCCGCTGAAGGCAGGTGATGAGGTCGCCGTTTTTGATGACTTTGGTACCTGCATGGGCGCGACGGTGTGGAAGACCGACAAGGGCAACGCACTGCGCGCGCAGGGTGCAGACGCCCTCTTCTCGATTCCCGGACTGTCGGTGGGCGACTCCATGCGTTTCCGGATCTGGGATGCGACACTGGAACGTGAGTTTCACGCGGAGCCGACCTGGATCTCTCCGGAGCAGCACAGCGGGAAGTTTGTGGCAGGTTCGTTCTTCATCATTGAACTGGAAACGTCGGAGCCCCTGCCGGTGGAACTGGTGCGATTCAGCGGGTATGCACGGGGTCCGGTTGTCGTGCTGGAATGGGAAACGGCGAGCGAATCCGGCAACGCCGGATTTGAGGTGCAGCACAGCCTGGATAGAACCGACTTCGAGCTACTCGGCTTCGTGCCGGGTACCGGTTCGGCGACCGAGGCACGAAGCTACGAGTACAGGACGCCGGTGATGCCCGAAGGCCTTCACTATTTCAGGCTGAGGCAGATCGATTTCGACGGAAGATCTACGACCTCGCCCGTCATCGAGGTTTATCGTGCCCTCGGTGATCCGGCAGTGCTGTCGCCGGCATTCCCGAATCCGACAGGCTCGAAGATGTCCTGGTCCATGGCGGTAGAGCGGTCGGAAGAGGTGCGCGTCGACGTGTTTGATCTGCGGGGAAGGAAGGTGGCTTCGGCTTTCGAGGGAACCCTGTTGGGGGGCGAATCGCGAAAGGCCGATTTCGACGCCGGCGCACTACCGGCGGGACTCTATGTCCTGGTGTTGGAGACGGCGTCAGGATTCCGCTCAACGCGTACACTCACCGTCGCGCGCTGAATCGCCTCGTGACGGCGCCCGGCGCCGCCAATCAGGCCCGCTTCTGGAGCGCCTCGACCACCCGGCTCACTGCGTCGGCGCGCTGCATGACGTAGAAGTGGAGGTACGACACGCCTGAAGAGAGCAGTTCGTCGCACTGGCGAATGGCCCAATCAATGCCGATGGAGGCCACCTGGTCGGCCGGAGCTTCTTCCGCGGCGCCGGCGAGTTCTTCCGGGATGGAGATGTAGAAGTTTGCCGGAAGCGACTGCAGCTGCGGCCTTGCAGTAAGCACCTTTATGCCTGGTACGATTGGTACGGTGATCCCGGCTTCGCGGCAGCGGCGGACGAAGTCGAAATAGGCGGCGTTATCGAAGAACATCTGGGTGACCACGTACTCCGCGCCGGCCTCCACCTTGCGCTTGAGGTGCAGGATGTCCCGGTTAAGGTTCGCCGCCTCGAAATGTTTCTCCGGATATCCGGCCACGCCGACGCAGAAGTCCGTCGGTTGGGCATCCATCAACTCCTCCAGATAGACGCCCCGGTTCATGGCCTGGATCTGCCCCACGAGTTCCGAAGCGTATCGATTGGCCGTCTTCTGGGGCGGAACGGGCTTGGCATATCCGTGATCATCCCCCCGGAGCGCCATCACGTTATGGATGCCAAGGTAGTTCAGCTCGATCAGCGCGTCTTCCGTCTCTTCCCGTGTAAATCCGCTGCACAAGAGATGGGGCACGGTTTCCACCCCAAACCGTCCCCTGATCGCCGCACACAGACCGATCGTGCCGGGACGTTTTCGCTTGGTGGACCTCCGTATGGACCCGTCGGGCAGTTCCTCGTAGGATACCTGCGCCGCATGGCTCGTCACGTCAATGAAGGGCGGGCGATAGGGCATGAGCGCTGCCACCACGTCCAGAACGGACTGAACCGACCCGCCGCGCTTCGGCGGTATCACCTCGTACGAGATCAGCGGGTCCGTTGCGGTGTGGTAGAGCTCAACAACCTTCATGAGACTGCAAACGCAAAACGGCGTGAGAGAAGCGTACCTGCCGGAATGAGCGTGGCACCGAGCCCGTGTACACAACACACGGGTGGTCGACCTCCCATGAGCGTGGCGCCGTGCCCGTGTCCACAGCTTACTGACCGTCGACCTCGACCGAGTCGACCACGACATCGGCCTCATCCCCCGTGAATACCAGAGGCCTGCTCCGCACCAGGGGGGTGATCAAGGAATCCCGTGCCCGAAGATCTGCGTCCGAAGCCGCACGATCCATCATCGTACCCGATCGGACCGGATCGACCATGTCCCGGAAGAACACGTCGAGGCTCGTGAAGAGCATGAAGACGAGCACGAAGAGTATGCCGATGGAGAAAATGAGTGCGTTCACGCGGGCCTCGTACTTCAGTGCCATGAAGAAGAGCACAACGAGCACCGCCTTGGTGGAGGCGATTGCGATGGCGATCGGGACATCCAATGCCCCCATGTCCAGTACCCGCGCGGAAAACCACGTAAGAATGGTGAGTCCAACGAGGGTCGCAAATACAGTAATCAGGACCCGAAACGGGACGATGTGGTGTCCGGGATGGTCGTCGTGTCCGTGGTGAGGAGCCTGTGCCATGGCGAGGAGGGTTGCAGTCGAAATCGAATGGGGCAAGCCGGCGGGCCGGTGCTAAATCAGGTAGAGTAGCGGGAAGAGGAAGATCCAGATGATGTCGACCAGGTGCCAGTACAGGGCAGATATTTCGACCGGCGTGTAGTACTCGCGGGAAAAAGCGCCTCGCCGCGCCTTGACGACCAGCCAGGTGAAGATGCCCATTCCGACCAGCACGTGTACACCATGAATGCCGGTCATCACATAGTAGATGCTGAAGAAGATCGGCACGTAGTCCATCTGAAGTCCTTCGTAGACGTACGAGGATCCGGGGTAGATGCCGAGGTGGAATTTGTGGGTGTACTCGAAGTACTTCACCACCATGAACGCTGCGGCGAAGAGCAGCGTGAGCATCAGAAAGATGACAAGGTGTTTCTGTCTGCCGAGCTGAGCGGATCGCACGGATAACGCGGCGGTCAGCGAGGAGGCGAGCAGGACGACGGTGTTGAGGGCGCCGAGCCGCGTATCGAGAAGCACGCTCGCCGCCTTGAAGACCTCCGGATGGAGCCCGCGGTAGATCATGTACGCCACGAACATCCCGCTGAAGAGCAGGACCTCGGTAACCAGGAACATCCACATACCCATCTTCGCGGCACTGAACTGCTGCTCGGACGAGACGAAGTGATGCTGCAGATGGGCCGGGTGCGCGTGCACGGTTTCTGCCGTCGCCGGGGGAGAGGGTGAGATCGCCATTACGGATCTAGGGTTTGGTGCCGAGGGCTCACGTCCTGCGGCGCATGCGGGGTCGAGGCTCGAAATCAGTGACCGGCCTGGCCGACGGCCGGAGGGGAAGCGGGTTCCGCATCGGCGCCGTCGCCCCCGTAAACGTCCTTGATAAGGTGGTAGTCGTACGGACCGCGCGTGACGATGGGGGTTCGCTTGAAGTTGTGGGGATCAGGTGGCGAAGAACAGTGGGTCCATTCGAGCGTAGCGCCGCCCCAGGGATTGGCGCCCGCAGGCGGGGCTGAGCGGCGGAAAGATGCCAGGAGGTAGATCAGTACGATGAGCAGACCCAGGCCGAGGACCCACGAGCCGACCGTCGAGAGAAAGTGAAGGTCGGAAAAGAGATCTATGAGATCCTGCCGGTATGGATCGCCCGTGGCGGAGACCGCGTAATCGTGATAGCGTCTCGGCATCCCCTTGCTGCCCAGAATGAACTGGGGAAAGAAGGTCATGTTGAAGCCGATAAATACAAGCGCCGCCGCGATGGCCGACCAGGTCTGGTTGTACATCCTGCCGAACATCTTCGGCCACCAGTAGTGGATGCCCCCCAGGAACGCGATCACCGTGCCGCCCATCATCACGTAATGGAAGTGGGCCACGACGAAATACGTGTCATGCAACTGCACATCCACGGCGAGCACGCCCAGCATGATTCCCGTGACCCCTCCGATGGTGAAGAGGAAGAGGAACGAGAGCGCGTAGAGCATGGGCGTCCGCAGCCAGATGGATCCCTTGTACATCGTTGCCACCCAGTTGAGCACTTTGATGCCCGACGGGATACCGATGAGATAGGTGATCATCGAGAAGACGATCGAGGAAATCTCCGACTGTCCGGAGACGAACATGTGGTGTCCCCAGACCAGAAAGCCGAGCATCGCGATCGCGACGGACGAGAGTGCGATGGCCCGATAGCCGAAAATGCGCTGCCGTGAGAACGTCGTGATGAGCTCGGAGATGATCCCGAAAGCCGGCAGGATCATGATGTAGACGGCCGGATGGGAGTAGAACCAGAAGAAGTGCTGGAACAGTACCGGATCACCACCGAGCGCCGGATCGAAGATTCCGATGCCGATCAGACGCTCGAGGAACAGCAGAATGACCGTAATGCCGATCACGGGGGTGGCGAGCACCTGCACGATGCTCGTTGCATAGAGTCCCCAGACCATCAGCGGCAGGCGGTTCCAGGTCATGCCGGGCGCCCGCATCTTATGGATGGTCACGATGAAGTTCAGCCCCGTGAGGATCGACGCGAACCCGGCCACGAACACCGCCATCGTCATGTAGAGCACGGCGCTGCTCGTGCTGGACGAATAGGGGGTGTAGAAGGTCCACCCGGTGTCGACCTGGCCGACGAGAATGCCGGCCACGGCGATCAGGCTTCCGGCGACAAAGATGTAGTAGCTGGCGAGGTTAAGCCTCGGGAAGGCGACGTCCTTGGCGCCGACCATGAGGGGCAGCAGGAAGTTGCCCAGGGTCGCCGGGATGGACGGGATGATGAAGAGGAAGACCATCATGATCCCGTGTAGCGTGAACACCTGGTTGTAGGTGTCCTCGTCGATGATCGTGCGGCCCGGCGCCATGAGTTCCAGCCGCACGATGAGTGCCATGATTCCTGCGATCGCGAAGAAGGCTGCGATCGTCCAGAAGTACATGAGGCCGATCCGTTTGTGGTCGACCGTGACGATCCACGACCACAGGCCTTTGGGGTGCCGCAGGTAGTTGTGCTCCGGTTCGTAGCCGCGCGGCAGCGTTGGGGCTGCCGAGGCGGTGACGGGTCCACTCATAGGATTGTCCGGGGAAAGGATGCGCTCCGGGTAGGGCACATCGGGTTTATTGCAGCGACTTGATGTATTCGATCAGCGCGGAGACTTCGTCGTCCGTGAACTGGAACATGGGCATGACGGGCTGGAAGCCGGCCGTGATCCGCGCCTGGGGGCGAAGGATGGACTCGCGCAGATAGTTTTCGTCGGCCGTGACCGTCGAACCGTCGGCCAGGGCATGGTTCGGCTGGTCGTACAGGCCGGCGAATGTAGGACCGACGGCGGCTGAGCCATCGATGCTGTGACAGGCCACGCAGGTCTTCTGGCGGTAGAGCAACGCCCCGTATTCCACAGGCGTCATATCGCCGACATCTCTCGAAGCGAGCCAGGTTTCGAAGTCCTCCGGCGAGAGAACGCGCAGCTCCGCGCCCATCTTCGAGTGGTTGGTGCCACAGTATTCGGTGCAGAAGACCTGGATGAATCCGCCCCGATCATTTTCATCGACAGGCCGTCGCGTCTCCTCGGTGGCCTGAAACCAGACCGTCGTGTACCGATTGGGCAGGACGTCATGTTTGACGCGGAATTCGGGAATGAAGAAGCTGTGGAGGACGTCCCGGCTGTGCATGATGAGCTTGACGGGCCGGTCGACCGGGACCGCAAATTCGTTCGCCGTGCGGACGCCGTTCGGGTACTCGAACTCCCAGAACCACTTCTGGCCGATCACCTGGATTTCATAGGCATCCGGGGGGGCGACGTTGAGCTTGACAAACGACTTGAAGCCCCACGTGAAAACAATAAGAACGAGAATGGTCGGAACGACGATCCAGGATATTTCGAGCATGTGGTTGGCCGGAACGGGCTCGGTGCGGTCTTCACTGGTCCGGCGCCTGTACCGGAACATGTAATAGAGGGCAAATCCCACGACCCCGACCGTCAGCAGGGCGCTGGTCCAGACCACAAACATGAACGGCCCGTCGATGTCCGGAGCCAGCGTAGAGAGAGAGGAAGGCAGCCAGCCGTAAACGCCGGCAAGGATCGCCATGCCCAACAGGGCGGCCACGGCGACCACCAGCACGGCCAGGGCGCGGCCCTTTTCGTTAATCTGATTCACAGCAGGGGATGCTTGGGAGGGAGGTTGGAAAATCCAGCAAGCAGACCTCGGGGGCGTGTTCACGCAGGTGGGGCGTGCGGCCCGACTACGTGCTCCGTTCGGCTACAAACTGAAAAATATACGAAAATCCGTCAACTTTTCATTGCCTGTGAAGGCGGTCTTTTCGGGAACGCTTCCGATTCAGAGGCCGAAGGCGCCTCCGGGCGCCGTTGGGCCTCGCGTCTCCAGAACAAGAGCAGCCCGAAAAAGAGCAGAATCGCAAACCCGCCCGCGGCGAGTCGCATAATCCGCATTACGTTTGGGGTATACGACTGGCCATCCGGGTCGTACATGTAGCAGCTCACGATAAACTTCTCCATCAGGCTGCCTACCTGTCCCTCCGACGTCTCGATGAGGGCAGCACGCAACTGGATGGCAGGGTACTGTACCCCGTAGAGGTACCGGAGAACGCGACCGTCCCCATGCAGAAAAATGAGCGCTGCCGGGTGTGCGTACTGCTGCAGGTCGGCGTCCCATTTGTAGTGGAATCCGACGGATTCGGTAAGGGCGGAAATCGCAGCCTGATCCCCAACCAGGAAATGCCAGCCTTGCGCCCCCTCCGGCCTGCCGTACCGCTCGAGGTACTTTTCCTTCTGAGCCGCCGCTTGAACGTGGGTTTCGGTCGGAGAGATCGAGAGGGTCACGACCTCGAACTCGTGCCCCGGAATCCAGGCGAGTTCCCGCAGTCCCGCCGTCAGCGCATCGAGTACGATGCTGCAAAGCATGGGGCACTCGTGATAGACAAAATTCAGGAGGATCGGGGTCTGGCCGTCGAAGAACTCCGACAGACGTACCGGTTGACCGGTCTCGTCCGTGAAGGAAAGTGTGGTGTCGATCGATTCGCCAAGGCGTTCGATCACATCGATCCCGGAGAAGGCCTCCGGCAGGTCACCCGCCGGTTGTGCTCGGGCGGTTCCAACGCCGGTCGCAAGGACAACGGGCAGCAAGACCGATCCGAAAAGCCGGAAAAGAAGCGAGCGAGCGGTTGAGGGCATCGTGCAGGGGATCGCAAAGGCGTTGCCGAGCCGCGGTCCGGGGGGTCAATCTCCTCCGCGGTGGGCAGACTGTAGGCGGGAGTCCGGATGCGCTGCCATCGGTAGAGCGGCGCGGCGTGCCCGGGAACGACCTGCCGTGGCACAGGCACAGACAAATATCGTCCAGCCCATCTGCCGGCGGCAGAGTCGTTTGTATGACACCGATTCCGGCGAGATTCCGCGCCGCAAACCAAGAACGCGTGAAATCAGGCGTTCTCGAAGGTCAGCGCCGTCTTGAAACGGGCATCGTTGAAAGCCACCAGACTGTGTCGTGTAGCGCGGAACAGGGTAAAGGCGAAGAACACGCCCAGAAGTCCCAGGAAGAGGACGACGTCGAGCAGGTCGAGAGAGAAGCCGTGCCCGTGCCCGCCCGTCACCAGATCAAGATTGGGCAGGATGACCCAGTAGAGATCGACGAAGTGAATGAAAAGGAACCAGATTGCCATAAACGTCATCCAGGGCCGAATGCGCTTTGCCACACGCGTGATGAGGCCGAAGAAGGGCAGGAAGAAGTGGCCGTAGATCAGCAAGGCCGTGATCAAACCCCAGGATCCTTCAAAACGATGGCGGAACCAGAGAGTCTCCTCAGGCAGATTGCCGTACCAGATCAGCATGTACTGGCTGAAGGCGATGTAAGACCAGAAGACGGCAAAGGCAAACATGAATTTGCCGAGGTCATGGTAATGTTCCTGCGTGATTTCGTTGCCCAGTTTGCCGGTCCGCTGGACGAACTTGGCGAACAGGACGAGCGTCGCGAGAAACACGAAGAAGGCGCCCGAGAAAAAATAGACCCCGAAGATGGTCGAGAACCAGTGGGGATCGAGCGACATGAGCAGATCGAAGCCGGCGAATGCGGTCGTGACGGCGAAGAGCGGGATCCCGTAGGCACCCACCTTTCGCAGTTGCGCGGCGGTTTCCGCTCGCGGCGCTACATCCTGCAGAACGGACAGACGGTAGAGGCGCTGGGAGAGGAAGATCCATACGCCGAAATAGAGTACCAGGCGGACCAGAAAGAACGGGGTGTTCAGATAACTCGCCTTACCCGCCAGAATCGGGTCGTAGTCCGGACCGCCCACTTCGTAGAGTTCTGCGTGCGTCCAGTGGTAGAGATCGTGCATCCCGAAAACGATCGGCAAGGCGAGTACCGCAAGCAGGGGAAAACCCATCATGAGGAACTCGGCAAGGCGCCGAACCGTGCTGCTCCACATCGAGCGTGAGATATGCTGGATCAACACGAAAAAGAGGGCGCCGAGGGCGATCGTCAGGATAAAAGAGAAGCCCGTGAGGTAGGCGAAATAGAAGCGCGTCGAGAAGAGTCCGTATCCCTCGCCGACGGCGAGGCCGAGCACGAGGCCCACGACGAGCAATGCAATACCGGCGGTACCGGGTACGATCCAGGCGCGCGGGTCTACTTCGAGGCGGAAGGCATGGGGGACCTCACCGACTGTAGGACGGAGGGGATCGACGAAGAGGCGAATCAGGGCATTCATGAAGACTACCTAACCGTTGCGGGTCCCTCGTTTACTGTGAAATCCCCACGTTCGGGCTGCGATCAACCTCGGGGAGAATGTCGGCCGGAACGTCGTCGGCCGAGGCGTTCCGGCTGCGCTGGAGCGCGCGTACGTAGGAGACGACGGCCCAGCGGTCTTCCACGGAGATCTGGTATCCATAGGCCGGCATATTGCGCACGCCATAATGGATTACCTCGTAGATGTACCCGTCTTCGACACCGCGAAGCCGGTCATCGTGGAAGGTGGGGGCAGGCACATAGCCGTAGTTGCCGGTCATGATGATCCCTCGCCCGTCGCCGGTGAGGCCGTGGCAGGGTGTACAGAATATATCGTACCGCTCACGGCCCCGTTCGAGAAGCGTCCTCGTGAGCGGCACGGGCATCGTCTGGACGTATGATCCGTTGGGAGTTCGTCCATACGCGAGAGCGCTGTTTTCCCGGAGGAATCCGCGTGCAACGGTTCCGGGGACGAGCGGGCGCATGGCGCGGCCGTCTGCAAAGAACGGATTCCTCTCCTGGGCCTCGAATTTCTCCTGATAGTCCATGTTGAGATTCGGGTGCACAGGCGGCTTGTCGGAGGTCATGCCGCGGCAGCCCGACAGAACCGGGAGCGCCAAAAGCAGGGCGATCGTAAGGTGCTTCATGAGGATGCTTGGTCGTTCCGGAGCAGTGTCCTGGCCTGGACGGCCTACGCGGCGTGTTCGAGGTCTTCGACGATCTCCACGTGGGTGGCGCCGAGTTGTTCGAGCAGCGTGCGGGTCTTTTCCGGGTCGAAACGCGGGTCTCGGGCTTCGACGTGGAGGAAGAAGGCGTCATCACTGACGGCCGCGAAGCGCTCGGAATTAAAAAGAGGATTGTGGGGCCGGGGCAGGCGGTTCAGGGCGAACATACCAAACACCGCCGTGAGCGCCGAGAACAGCACCATCACTTCGAATATGACGGGCAGCGAAGGCTCGATCGAGAAGAACGGCTTTCCGCTGATGAGGAGCGGATAGTCCACCGCCCCCATCCACCACTGCATCAGCGTGGCGGCCCCGACGCCGGCCAGGCCTGCGCCGAAAACAAAATATCCGAGGATCGATTGTCCGAGTCCCATCGCGCGGTCCATGCCGTGGATCGGGAACGGGCTATGCGCATCAAAAAAGCGGTACCCCTCCTTGCGGACTTCCCGGGCCGCCTCGACGAGCGCCAGTGGATCGCGGAACTCACCGAGCATCCCGTGGGTGCGCCCTTCGTGCGATGCGGATGGGGCGCCCCGCTGCGTGCGGACTTTGCCTGCCATAGGGTCTTGGAAGATCTAGAAATCCCGGCGCGAGGCGGGAGTCTGGTTACTTGATCTGGTCTGCACGAGACGCCATCGACGGAACGGCCTCCGCCGAATGCCCGTCGCCGTGTGCTTCGTAGTAATGCGGATCGGCCTGAGGCAGAACCGCTTTGACCTCAGCCATGGCTACCATCGGAACAAACCGTAGAAACAGCAGGAACAGCGTAAAAAAGAGGCCGAAACTGCCGATGAACGTCGTGATATCGACGATGGTCGGCGTGTAATAATCCCAACTCGAGGGCAGATAATCACGGTGAAGCGAGATCACGGTGATGACGAAGCGCTCGAACCACATCCCGATGTTCACCACAATCGAGAGCGTGAACATCACCGGAATCGAGCGCCTCATCTTCTTGAACCAGAAGATCTGGGGCGAGATGAGGTTACAGGCCATCATCGTCCAGTAGGCCCAGGCGTACGGGCCGAAGGCCCGATTCAGGAATGCGTATTGTTCATACTCTACGCCGGAGTACCAGGCGATGAAGAACTCCGTGATGTAGGCGAAGCCGACCATCGTGCCGGTCACCAGGATGATGATGTTCATCTTCTCCAGGTGATTCAGCGTGATGAGATCCTCCAGCCGGTAGACTTTCCGCGCGATCACCATGAGGCTGACGACCATCGCGAAACCGGAGAAAATGGCGCCGGCCACGAAGTAGGGCGGGAAGATGGTCGTATGCCAGCCCGGTACGATGGAGATGGCAAAGTCGAAAGAGACGACCGAGTGAACGGAGAGGACGAGCGGCGTGGCCAGGCCGGCGAGGATGAGATACGCGCGCTCGTAGTGCCGCCAGTGCCGGTTCGCTCCGGTCCACCCCATGGCTAGCGCACCATAGACGACCTGGCGGACGCGGGTGCGCGCGCGATCGCGCATCGTGGCCCAGTCGGGGATGAGGCCGACGTACCAGAAAAGCAGGGAAACGGTACCGTAGATCGAGACGGCGAAGACGTCCCAGAGCAGCGGGCTCTTGAACTGGGGCCACATCAGCATCTGGTTCGGCAGGGGAAGCATCCAGTAGATCACCCAGACGCGGCCGATGTGGAAGGTCGGGAAGAGCAGGGCACAGGCGACGGCGAACAGGGTCATCGCCTCCGCCGACCGGTTGATGGAGGTCCGCCAGCGCTGGCGGAAGAGAAAGAGGATGGCCGAGATGAGCGTGCCGGCGTGGCCGATGCCCACCCAGAACACGAAGTTGACGATGGGAAAGGCCCAACCGACGGGGTTGTTGTTGCCCCAGACCCCGACCCCGTTGTAGACCTGGTAGCCGATGAGCGTCAGCAGGGAAAGGAGCCCCAGCGCCGCCAGTCCAAAGAACGGATACCAGATGGTCGGCGGACGCTTTTCGGCATGGGTCGCCACGATCTGCGTGATGTCGTGAAACGACTTATGGCCCGCGACGAGCGCCTCCTCGCTTTCGGCAATGAAGGAGAGGTCGCCTTCGTATGGTTTCGTCGATGCTGCCATGTAGGTCTGGGAACTTGCGGGAAGCGGCCGGCCCGCGAAACGGGCCGCAGAGTCGCTATCCGGGTCAGGCGTTTGCGTTTTCGAGGGCCGGGTTGGGATTGCGCAGCCGCGCAAGGTAAGTCGTCCGCGGCTTCACATTGAGTTCAGGGAGCAGCGCGTAGTTGCGGTCGTTCTGCTTCACGACGGACACACGCGAAGCCGGATCGGCCACGTCGCCGAACGTGATGGCCTGCGCCGGACATGCCTGCTGGCAGGCGGTCTGCACGTCGCCGTCCACCATCTCCTTACCGGCATTGCGCGCCTCGATTCCCGCTTCGCGGACCCGCTGGACGCAGAACTGGCACTTCTCCATCACGCCGCGGAAGCGGACCGTGACGTTCGGATTCTGTGCCATGTGAACCGAAAGCGGCATGTCCACGGTCCAGTTGAAGTAGTTGAACCGCCGCACTTTGTACGGGCAGTTGTTTGCGCAGTAGCGCGTGCCGATGCAGCGGTTGTAGACCATCTCGTTCACTCCGTCGGGGGAGTGGACGGTTGCGGCGACGGGACATACGGACTCGCACGGGGCGTCCTCGCAGTGCTGGCACATCACCGGTTGGGTCACCATCCCGGGATTGTCCGGATCGTCGCCGACGAAGTAGCGGTCGATTCGCATCCAGGACATTTCACGGCCCCGGGAGACCTGCTCTTTGCCGACGACGGGAATGTTGTTCTCGCTCTGGCAGGCCACCGCACACGCGTTACAGCCGATGCACGTGTTCAGGTCGATGGCCATCCCCCACTGCCGGTGCACGTAGAGATTTTCCGTAACCGACTTGTCCGCGCGCGGATCCTGGTCTTCCCAGAGGGCCGGATACTCGTCCCATGGCTCCTGGCCGGCAAGCGGCGGCACCATGTCGGGTGCGAAGGTCGGATGGGCCCGGTAGGTTTCGAGCGTGCCCATTCGGACGATGGCACGACCCTCCATGGAAGGATGGTCCTGCGTGCTGGCGATCAGGTAGGTCTTGCCGCTGTTCGCGATCGAAGCGCCCTGGACGATCCTGCCTGCCGAGGCATCGCGCAGGGCAAGGATGTTCGCGCCGACGCCGTTGCCGAGCGGTTCACGCTTCATGTTGTAGACATCCGCGTCCACCTCCCAGAAGGGGACGGAGCGGAAGGAGCGATCCGTCCCGATGGAGCGGCCATAGCCCATCGCAACGGTAATTGCACCGTCGGCGTGCCCGGGCACCTCCCAAACCGGAAGTTGGATCGTACGGTCTCCCACAGTGACGTCGATCAGGCTCGCCTGATGGTTGGCCTTGACCAGACTCCAGGAGAGGCCCAGGGATTCGCGCGTGGCCCGGCTCATCATGGCCACGTTGTCCCAGGTGACCTTGGTGATCGTGTCGGGCGTTTCCTGCATCCACGCGTTGTTCGCGAACGTGCCGTCGTAGACTTTGTCGTCGACGACGATCTGCAGGTCGATTGAATCGGCGCCAGAGGGGGCAAGCTGGGCAGCCAGTTCACCAAGCGGGACAGGGCCCGGGGGCGTCACCGGCGGGAAGCCTGTGTCGGCGATAAATCCGTCGTGCAGCGCCCTGCGCCAGCCCAACTCGAAATCTCCGGCCATCCGGGGGCTGATGGTCTCGCGGACGAGGTCGTAGCCCGTCCGATTGGCTCCGGTCGCCACCGCGTGGAGCACTTCGATCGCCGATTTCGAATCGTACAGGGGCGCGATCAGCGGTTGGATCACCGAGAGCGTGCCGTCGAATGCCCGTCCGTCGCCCCAGGCCTCGAGGTACATCGAGGCCGGGATGTGCCAGTGTGCGGCGGCTGCCGTCTCGTCCCGCCAGGATCCGAGGTGGATCACCGTCTCCACGGTCGCCACGGCGGCGGTGAACGCCGCATTGCCGGGAGAAGCGTACATCGGGTTCGTGCCCAGGCAGAGGAGCACATCCACGTTGCCGCTTTGCATGGCCAGGACGAGATCCGAAAGCACCTCCGCCTGTGGCGTGAGGGGGTCCTCGCCCGTGTCGAGATAATCGACCGTCACCCCCACGTGCCCCAACTGGTGGTTAAGCGTTGCGCACAGGGCATGCAAGGCGGCGGGCTGGGTCGGTCCGGCAACGAAGAGGGCGCGGCCCGGGTGGGCACGCACGTCGTCCACGATGGCGGATACCCACGGATGGTCTGCAAAGGCGGAGCCGGCGGCTTCCGTCTCTGGAAGGCCAAGCCGTGCCGCTACGGCGGCGGCAAAGGCGGCGATGTCCCCCGCCTTGATGCGCAGGCGGTGATCGGCCATCCCGCCCGTCGTCGTGTAGGCACTCTCGACCACGTAGAGACGGCTCATCTCGTCGGTGGGGCTCATCACCCTTCGACCCTCGGCGTACGACCGGGTGTCCTCGAGGAAGCTCGGATTGCTCGCGCTGAGGAACGGAGCGTCAAAGCCGACGATGACCCGTGCTTCCGCGAAACGGTTCAGCACCCGCAAGGGGCGGCCAAAGGCGTGCTGGACGCCGACGGGGGCCGCGTCTCCTTCGGCCGGATCGAAGGGCACCCAGCGCAATTCGGGAAAACGCGAGGCCAGTTGTCCTCGCAGGCGCTGCACGGTCGGGGAGGAGTCGGAAGGGGCGACGACGGCAAGCCGGGTTTGCGGGCCCAGCGTGCGCGAAAAATCGAGGAAGGCGTCCCAGGAGGCCTCGTTCCCGTTGTGGAGAATCCGTCTGGATCGATCCGGGTCGTAGAGATTCAGGACGGAGGCCTGGGCATACCCGCTCGTGCCGGAACCGGCGGACGGGTGTTCGGGATTGGGCTCAACCTTGGTGGGTCGACCCTCGTGGCTCTCGACAAGGAGGGGCTGGAGGACGCCTGCGAAGGGGAAGCCGGTCGCAAAAAACAACGGCTTGCCAGGGATCACTTCCTCCGGCTTGCGGCTGTAGGGCAGAATCTGCTCGACCGGGCGTCTGCAGGCGGCCAGACCGCCGAGCGCCATGGATGCCCCCATGATCTTGAGGAAATCGCGGCGGTTCGATGCGGTGGGGGGAGCCGCCGCCTCCGGGGCAAATTCCCCCGCATTGAGGCGTTGAAACGCGTGCGTCCGCTCCAGGTGCTCGCGGCTGCGCCAGGCCTTGACCTCGCCGGGCATGGAGGCCCGTGCCGCAGCCGAATCGAGAATGGGAAGATCGATCATGTCGTGCGAAAGAGTAATCGTAGGATCCTCGTGGGACACCATAGACTGGACGGACTAGTAGTGACAGGCAGAACAGTTCTCGGGGGGACGAATGCCCTCCCGGAGAATCCGCTCGCGGTTCCGCTCGAGGTAGCCGGCGGGCTGCTCATAGCCCATCGTCGTCACCTCCGACGGCGGCCGGAGATGCTGCTCGGGTGCACGATGACAGTCCAGACACCATCCCATGGAGAGCGGCTGCACCTGGCTTACAACGACCATCTGGTCGACGCGCCCATGGCAGGTTTCGCATCCCACTCCGGCCCGCACATGCGCGCTGTGGTTGAAGTGCGCGTAGTCCGCTAGATGGTGCACCTTGACCCAGGGAACGGGTGTATCGGTTGCCCAGCTTTCCCGGACCGGGAGGAGTTTCAGCGACTCGGTCCGGATTTGACTGTGGCAGTTCATGCAGGTCTGCGTCGAAGGAATATTCGAGTGCGCGGCGGCCTCCACATAGCTATGGCAATACCGGCAGTCCATCCCCAGCTGGCCGACGTGCAGGGCGTGGCTGTACGGAACAGGCTGCTCGGGGGCATAGCCTACGTCCGTGTACGTGGGCGAGAAGTAATACCAGATGAACGCAACCGCAAACACGCCGCCACCCAGGGCGCCCACCAGGGTGAGCAGCGGCAAACGGTTCGCTCGCTTGGAGAATATCTGCGGCATGGACCTGAGAGAACGCGAAGACGCAGGATAGGAGAGTGGAATCGATAACGACGGTGCCCGTGGTTGAGCGGACACAATCTGGGCCCCAAGATACACATCCGCGTTTTCGGGAGGGCATAGGATTTTCGGGTTTTCATTTCATATTGAAAACGGAGCGATTTCCTCGTGGAGGGGTCGTGGAGCGCGGGGAGCGAGCGAGTAGGGTGTATCTTGTCCTCTCGAATTCCGTATATAGAGGGGATAGCCGGGCTGCGAGCGCGGAGCGTTCACATCAGGAGAACACGCCATGGATGCCGTCTACCTCATCTGCCTGATCGTGGGAGGCTTTTTCGTTGCCCTGTCCATCTTTGGAGGCGGGGATCATGACGGCGGCGGCGACGCCGATGCGGGCGGCGATATGGCCCTCGACGCGCATGTCGACGTGGATGCCGCCGACGCGTCCGGCGACCTGGAGTTGACGGCCCACGAAATCGGAGCCGGTCCCGGGTTGGTCGACCTGTTCAGTTTGCGAACGATTTTCCTTTTTGCGGCTTTCTTCGGGCTGACGGGTGTGCTGCTGGAATGGGTCGGGACCGAGGAGCCTTTCCGATTCCTCATGTCGCTCGGGATGGGGATCATTACCGGTCTGGGCGGCACCTACGTCATCAAGCGCATCGGCTACCAGAATGTCTCCAGCGACATCACGGCGGACGATTTGATCGGAAAGACGGCAAGAGTGACCATCCCCATCGAGGGGGAAGGCAAGGGCAAGGTCAGCCTTAACGCGAAGGATACCCATATGCACCTCATCGCACAGGCGTTCGACGACGAGTCGCGGTTCGCCGTTGGCGACGAAGTGGTGGTAGTCAGCATGGAAGGCCACACGGCCAAGGTCATCAAGCCCGACTAATACAAGAACCTATCAGAATCACCAATCGGAGTCATCGGACATGGAAATCATTGTCATCTCCTTCGTTTCCATTGTCGCCATCCTGGCCGTTCTCGGCATCGTGAAGGCCAACCTGAAGATCTGCCAGCCCAATGAGGTCCTCATCTTCAGCGGTCGCCGCCGGAGACTGCCCGATGGAACGACGGTCGGGTATCGGCAGATCAAAGGAGGGCGCGGCTTTCGGATTCCGCTGCTCGAGGCGGTGGATCGCCTCGAATTGACTACCATCCCCATCGACCTGAAAGTCGAGAACGCCTACTCGAAAGGGGGCATTCCGCTGACGGTCAGGGGCATCGCCAACGTGAAAGTCGCCTCCAGAGAGCCCGAGTTGAACAACGCCGTCGAGCGGCTTCTGGGAAAAAGCCGGGCGGAGATTGCGGAGATTGCAAAAGAAACGCTCGAGGGCAACCTGCGCGGCGTCGTCTCCCTGCTTACCCCCGAGGAGGTCAACGAAGACCGGCTGAAGTTCGCCAAGACGCTCATCGATGAAGCGGAGGAGGACATGAGCGCACTGGGCATTCAGCTCGATACGCTCAAGATTCAGAGTGTGGAGGATGACCGCGGATATCTCGACGCAATCGGGCGGCAGCGCAGCGCGCAGATCATCTCCACGGCGGAAATCGTGGAAGCGGAGAAGCGGCAGCAGGCACGGCTCGCCGAGGCGGAGGCCGATCAGTCCATCATCGAGGCGCAAACCCGCGTCCGGGTCCGGAAGGCCCAACTCGACGCGCAGGCCGAGGCGGAGGAGGCCAAGGTGTCGGTGGCCGCTCAGGTGGCACGGGCAAAGTCCGAGCAGGAACTCGCCGAGCAGGAGATCCTCCTGGCGGAGAAACGCCAGCGGAGCCTGGTCGTCGTCGTCGCCGAAGCGGAACGGCTTGCCAAGGAAGAGATCGCAAAGGGCAATGCGGCCCGCATTGTGGAAGATGGCCGCGCCGAGGTCGACGTCCTCCGACAGAAACTCCAACTGTGGATCGAAGCGGGCGACGAAGCGGAAAAACTCTTCCTCATGCAGATGCTGCCCGACATCATGCGTGAAGTCGTGGGCACGGTCAAGGGCCTCAAAATCGATCGAATTACCGTGGTCGATAGCGCCGGTGGACAGGGCGGAGGGGGCGTGCCGGCCGTCTTCAACCAGATCGCCGGCTCTACCCCGGCCCTCCTGGAGAGCCTCAAGGCTTCGACCGGGATCGATATCGCCGGGCTTCTCAGCCGCGCCGCCAAAGAGAAGCAGGAAGAGTAGGTCTTGAAGGTCCGAGGGTCCGGGGGTCCGGGGGTCCGAAGTCGCTGGTGGATGGTGGATGG
>CAYLXM010000058.1:18899-25396 GCA_964387555.1 uncultured Rhodothermales bacterium
CGGGTCGCGTGTCGCCAAACGCGGGTCTCGGGTCGCGGAACACGGGTCGCGTGTCGCCAAACGCGGGTCTCGGGTCGCGAAACTCCTAAACTCCTAAACTCCTAAACTCCTAAACTATATAAGTTTGCACCTAGTCTCGGGCCTGCCCTCCCGCCGTCTGCAGGCCGTCCAGGATCCCATCATTCCCATCATCGGGGACCTGATCCGGGTCCATCCCGGCACGATTTCGCTCGGACAGGGAATGGTTCATTATCCGCCTCCCCCTGAGGTGATGGAGGCGGTTTTCCGCGCGACGTCGGACGGCTCGCTGAGCCACCGGTACGGCTCGGTCGAGGGTGAAACGGCGTTGGTCGACGCCATCCACGCCAAGCTGGTCTCTGAAAACGGCATGAAGCAGGGGACGGGATGGACGGCGGTGGTGACGGCAGGCGCAAACATGGGCTTCCTGAATGCGATACTGGCCGTTGCAGATCCGGATGACGAGATCGTTCTGCTCACGCCCTTCTATTTTAATCACGAAATGGCCGTGCGTATCGCCGGATGCCGGCCCGTCCTCGTGGCGACAACAGCAGCGCACCAGCCCGATGTGGATCGGATCGAGGCGGCTTTGACCGACAGGACCCGGGCGGTCGTCACGATCTCACCGAACAATCCGACCGGCGCCGTCTATTCGGCCGAAGTACTCCGTCATATCAACACCCTGTGTGCGACCCGCGGGATCTACCACATTCACGACGAGGCCTACGAATATTTCCTTCATGGCGCGGTCCATGCGGTTTCTCCCGGATCGCTCCCCGATGCAGAGCGGCACACCATCTCCCTCTACTCTCTCAGCAAGGCCTACGGGATGGCAGGGTGGCGAATCGGGTACATGGTGATACCATCTCACCTGCGCGATGCAGTTCAGAAAATTCAGGACACGAACCTCATCTGTCCTCCCCGCGTCTGCCAGGTGGCCGCACAAGCCGCCCTGGCCGTTGGTAGATCGTGGTGTGAGGCGCATCTGCCAGCCCTCAGCGAAGTGCGGGGGCTCGTGCTGGATGCACTGGGCACGTTAGGCGACCGGATCGTGGTATCGAACCCCGCCGGGGCATTCTACGTATTCATTCGGTTGCGCACGCCACTTCAGGATGAAGCCATCGCACGCCTGCTCATCGCGTTCCACCGCGTTGCGGTCATCCCGGGCAGCACGTTCGGCGCAACGGACGAATGTACGCTTCGCATCGCATACGGCGCGCTGCAGCGTGAGACCGTCGCTGAAGCGATGCAGCGTCTGGTTTCAGGATTGAACGACATCCTGTAGATTCTCCGGATGCAACTGGTCCTCGTACAATTCCCCATCACCTGGGAAGCGCCTCAGGCGAATTTTCACCGGGTCCGTCACCTGCTCTCGGCGCGCAGGCCGGAGGCGGGCGCGTTGGTGATCTTGCCGGAGATGTTCGCATC
Source organism: uncultured Rhodothermales bacterium (assembly GCA_964387555.1). Taxonomy (GTDB): domain Bacteria; phylum Bacteroidota; class Rhodothermia; order Rhodothermales; family CAYLXM01; genus CAYLXM01. The sequence continues at coordinate 20,346 of CAYLXM010000058.1, forward strand.
CGGATTCTCCATGAACGTGGAGCGCATCGCCGAGCAGCATGATGGTCCCGTTGTACGTTTTATGCGCGGTCTGGCCCGGCGCTACGACGTGACCGTTGTTGGCGGAAGGGTGACGAGAACGGTAGATGGTCGAGGAAGGAACGAGGCCATTGTGGTTGGGCCCGAGGGGGACCTCCTGGCCACCTACGTGAAGATGCACCCGTTTTCGCCGTTCGATGAGCATCTATACTTCACGCCCGGCACCGGCCCTGTGATGTTCGAGTGGGGAACGCTGAGCGTAGCCCCGTTTGTGTGTTACGACTTGCGCTTCCCGGAGATCTATCGATCCGCAGCGATGCTCGGGGCCGAGTTGCTCGTAACGATCGCAAACTGGCCCGAGGCGCGAATCGGGCACTGGATACGTCTCCTCGAGGCCCGGGCCATCGAGAACCTTGCCTTTTCCGTAGGGGTCAACCGAACCGGAGCGGATCCGAACGTTGCATACCCCGGAAAGAGTCGTGTGGTGGATCCGTTCGGAGGCGTTCGGCTGGACGCAGGGCGGGAGCCCGGTGTGTATACGCTGGACATCGACCCGGACGAAGTCCGCAAGGCCCGCGAGCAGTTCCCCGCGTTGCGCGATACCCGGGAGGACTTCCGGGCATGGGCCGGGAGAGGCCCGCGGCCGGAGTAATGGGCCGGAATGGCAGGAGGGTCAGGCTTTGACCTCAAAAAGACGCATTGGGGACGTGGCGGGGCGCTCCTCGACTCCCCAGGATTCGTAGCTGAGATCCCGGGTCTCCGGTTCGTGTCGCGGGATCGCCGTCCGGGATAACGGCGTGAGAGAAGCGTCGATCGGAAGAACAACGTGAGCGTTACCCTGGCGGGCACCAGAAGAAGGGGATCGCCCGGCCTACTCCTGCACTCCTTCGTTGCGCATCTTCTCAAGATCTCTCAGATCGACGTCTTCAATCGCATCCTCCAGATCCGCCATGGAGACATTGGCGCCGTTGGCCGTCACGATGAACCGCTGTCCGACGATGATGCTCATCTCCGCGTCGCCCACCGTATCGCCGGAACCCCGGGTAAACTTCTGGTATGCGGGATACCCTTTGAACTTCATTGTCCGCTCGTAACCGGAGCTGCTTTCCTGATCGATCTCCCTATTGAGCCAGGCATAACCGAAAGCAGCGATGCCGGTCAGGCTGCCGGGGTCGACGACGCGCAGTTCGATCCTTCGGCCGGAACCTTCGTAGGTGGCCTTCGCCTCCGATGTCCTGATCGGGCCCATCCCGCCGCGCTGCCCCTGGAAGTCGACGCGCTCGAGCCCGTCAGCCCGGCCGGGGAGCAGGTCCTGGAGCGCTCTGAAATCGACCGGCTCCACACGTGCGCCCTCGTTCATGGCCCGACCCACGCTCTCCAGCGCCTTTCCGAGCGCAGCGAGACCTTCGGCTCCCCCTTGCTGAAGATCCTCGGCAGCCTTATCCAGTTCACGCGCAGCCTGCTCGAGTTCCTCGGCGGGCGTCGGGGGCTCCTTTTCGGCGCATGCCGCCAGAATCAGCGAAATCGTCAGGAATAGTACGATACGTCCCATGGTCTTTTTGATGCTGTACCTCCAAGTCTCGTCAAGGTTGTAGTTCCTCTCCGGGACGCGGTTCCGGAATACCGCGACGATCACCGGACAATCCACTCCCTCCGGTCGAATCATTTCTTTTCGGCGAATCGTATGTAGCAACATACTACGAAGATTCCCCGAACTCATGCAAGTGAACCGGGCGGATCATGCCCCGGCAGGGGGGACGGCAAAGATCGGCAATACGCAACTGATTCCGACACGGAAGGACTCAGGACACCTCCCGGCGGGCGCCTGCTTGTTCGGCAAGGCGCGACGCTAGAATCCCGGAGGAGCTGTCAAGTCGCGTGCAGCCCGGTCGATGATCCGTGACGCGATGCGACCTCTGTCGTACCCTCTGATGCAGGGGGATGAACCGCCGGATTCTCCGGCCTGGAACAGATCCCGCATCTATCGAGTGCTTCTTCCATGCGAACACACCCGACGATGGAAAGCCTTCCTCCCCTGTCTGCCGAAGAACTGCGGCGTTACGAGCGCCACCTCATACTGCCGGAAGTCGGGCCGGAAGGCCAGCGCACGCTGAAGGCAGCTTCCGTGCTCCTGGTCGGGGCAGGCGGACTCGGTTCGCCGGTGGCCATGTACCTCGCCGCGGCGGGTATAGGCAGGCTCGGCATCGTCGATTTCGATGTCGTTGACGAGACCAATCTGCAGCGGCAACTGCTCCACGGCACGAGAGACGTAGGACGGCTGAAACTCGCGTCGGCCCGGGATCGCCTGCTGGACATCAACCCGAATGTTGAGGTCGAGCTTCATCCGGTGCGCCTGACCAGCGAAAATGCCCTGGACCTGGTCGCCGCGTATGATGTGGTGGCCGATGGCACCGACAATTTCCCGACCCGCTATCTCGTCAACGACGCCTGCGTGCTCACCGGCACTCCGAACGTATACGCCTCGATCTTTCGCTTCGAGGGCCAGGCGTCGGTCTTCTCTGCGCCGGGCGGGCCCTGCTATCGCTGTCTTTATGAGGCGCCACCGCCCCCCGGGCTCGTACCTTCCTGTGCCGAAGGGGGCGTGCTCGGCGTTCTTCCCGGCATTGTGGGGTCGATCCAGGCCACAGAGGTCATCAAGCTGATCTGCGGAATCGGCGAGCCGTTGGTCGGACGCTTGCTCCTGATCGACACCTTGCAGATGTCCTTCCGCACGCTCAAGCTCCGCCGCAACCCCGATTGTGTGGTCTGCGGCGACTCGCCGACCCAAACGACGTTGATCGACTACGAAGCATTTTGCGGCGTGCCCTCTGCAACCCATCCGGGGGAGGCCGAGGCGTCTTTCCCCGAACTGGACGTGCACGAGCTGAAAACGCGCCTCGATGCCGGGGATGAGGTCATTCTGCTGGATGTCAGGAACCCCTTTGAGCGGGAGATTGCCTCGTTAGGGGGCCTGCTGATTCCGGTGGACCAGTTGGCGATGCGCCTCGACGAATTGTCTGCCTACCGCGACCGGGAAGTGGTCGTGTACTGTCGTACCGGAGCCCGTTCGGCCGGCGCGGTCGAGATGTTGCAGGCGCGCGGCTTCAAGGGTGCGAAGAACCTCACCGGGGGTGTGCGGGCGTGGAGCGAGGAAATCGACCCCTCCATGCCGATCTACTAGGCGTCGAAGCAGGATTCCGTTCACTCTGCCGGAGCGAAAGGGAATATCAGGCTGGAAGGGGGTGTCCAATGGGAAAGAGCCGGACAGGCCTCCACCACTGAGACGATCCCCGGCCCTGCAACCTGCTTCCACGATGAGACGACTCCCCCCCGGTCCCTTGTCGGCGGCGTTGGCCTTGTTGGCCCTCTCTTCGCCGGCAATGAGCCAATTCATTGGCCTTAAGACAGTTCCCGTCGCCACGGGCGACCAGTTTCTGATATTTCCCTCGCGCAACCTGCCGATGGGCGGGGTGCACATCGCCCTGGATGATCCGCTGCTTGACCCCTTCGTGAATCCGTCCCTTGGCGGGCGGATTCACACCGGAATGCTGTTTGGGGCGCCGGCGTTTCACCGGATCAGGGAAGACAACGGGTCGGCCAAGACCCTTCCTTTTGGCGGGATGTTTCGATCCGATCGTTATTTCGGAGGGGCGGTAGTGGCGTTACAGGAGTTGACCGCTCCCCGGACCAACACGTTCTGGCCGAATGGGTGGTGGGGCGGTGGGCCGATGGAATTCTGGGCGCCGCCTGCCCCGAGCGACCTTCTGAGCGATCGGTCTGCCACAAACCTGTACGCGTTTGGAGCGATCGGTACCCGTCTCGGAGCGAACAGCGCCATCGGGCTGAGTGTGTTCGCAGCCGACCTGAGTCGCCTGGAGGGCGTCGAATTGCTTTATCCCAACAGCAACGGCATCAAGCAGCGCGGAAGCGTGACCAACGTCCGGGTCGGCTGGATGCAGGATCTCCTTTCCGGCTCGTCCGCCGAGGCACTGCTTCTGTTCAATCGCGTGGACATGCGCCACGACGTGTCGTACCTCGAGTGGGTACTCTGGGATGAACCCAACGAGGATGGATGGCTGAGCGGAGACTGGAAATCGCGGATCGAGGAGAACCTCGACATATCGAACACCTGGGGAGCGCAGATCAAGGGCTCGGCGCTCCTCTCGAACGAGTGGCGCGCGGGGGGCGTTTTCGCGGCGAACTACAAGACACATCCAAAAATCCCCAACTACGACCTGATGCAGATTCCGCGTGACCCGGGCGCGTCACGGGCCTTCAACCTGGGTGTCGGGGTGTCGCGCACCCGCGGACCGGTGACGTTCGCGATGGATCTGGTCTACGAACCCATCTGGAGTGACACCTGGGTGGAGGCGGAGGCGCCTACGGAGACGGCGAGCGGGAAAACGCTTCCCGTCGGCGCCCGAACGATCGAGAACGAATTCGAGTTCGGCAACGCCGCCTTGCGCACGGGATTCGAGCACGCGGGCCGTCGGATCGACATGCAGTTGGGCCTGAAGGTGGATGTGATTCGGTACGATCTGGACCAGCGCGACCATGTGGCGGAATCGCGGCGGTTTCAGTCGGAGGAGTGGCAGGAGTGGACCGGCAGCCTCGGCCTGGTGGCCAAGTTTTCGGAGTTTGATCTGCGGTACACCGGGAGGGTCCTGAGCGGCACGGGTCGTCCGGGCGTGGCCCAGCAGTGGAGCATCGACCGCGTTATGGCGGAGTTCGCCACGGGTGCCGACATCATCCTGGCTCCCCGGGGCGCCCTGACCCTCCAGGAAACCCTCGTCATCACGCACCAGGTGGCGATTACACTACCCCTTTCCCGGTAGGCGTGCAGGATCGCGGGCCGTCCGAATGTCGGATGTGATCTCCGGCCTTCTGACCCGGGAAGGCAATCATCCTCCCGCTTTTCCGATTACCGGAAGACCGTTGCCATCGGAAACCGCGGTGCCTCTTGGAAGGCGGGCATGGGTCACCGAGGTGTCATCGCGGCGGCCCAGGTCGGGCGGCATGCGCTTTCGGAGCCC
>CAYLXM010000059.1:0-22539 GCA_964387555.1 uncultured Rhodothermales bacterium
TGCTGTTATTAAAACTTAAATAAAAAACTAACTGGAAATGAAGAAGTTATATGTAATTTTGGTAATATTCCTGTATGCATCATTAGTATCTTCAAGAGATTACCCCATCGAAAAAACGGAAGGCTTGAATGGTTTTCCTGATACATTAAAAGAAGCCGGGACTTTTATTCAGGATGCCATTGATAATGGCAATATAGCTGGCTTTTCAGCATTGGTTTTAAAAGATAACCAGGAGGTGTTCAGGTTAAACAAAGGATATTCTGAAATTGAAAAAAAGATACCAATTGAAAAGAATACCATATTCCGCATTTATTCCATGACGAAACCAATAACCGCAGTGGCTTTAATGACTTTGTATGATGAGGGAAAATTTAAACTGGACGATAAGGTTTCGAAATACATACCTGAATATGCAAATATAAAAGTATATACACCCCACGAAAATGGTTTTTCATTGAAGGAGCAGGAAAATGAAATGACCATACGCCACTTATTAACACACACTTCGGGTATTTCCTATGGCTGGGATCCAAATTCTTATGTCGATTCCTTATACAGGATTAATAATGTTTCGGGCGGAGATGCAAAACTAAAAGATAAAATGTTGGCACTCGGAAAACTACCTCTCAATTTTCAGCCCGGAACAAAATGGATGTATGGTCTTTCCATCGATGTTGCGGGTTATCTGGTTGAAGTTCTCGCCGGTATGCCCTTTGATAAATTTTTGCAGGACCGGCTTTTTACGCCATTAAAAATGGAAGATACTGGCTTTTATGTCCCGGAAGAAAAGCATGATCGTTTGTGCGGTTTGTATAACAAAAGAAGGAAACAACCCCTTCAATTATCGAAAGGCGGGATGGCCGATGCTTTTAAAATGCCCGCAATAAATTTTTCAGGTGGAGGTGGATTAGTGTCTACCATCGACGATTATGCCCGTTTCTGCCAAATGTTATTGAACAAGGGTGAACTGGAAGGTTTACGAATTCTGCAACCTGAGACAGCACAACTGATAATGAGCAACCAACTTCCCGAAAACACAGAATTTAATATGAGTAACCAATTGCCTGTATCCGCTCAAGTGGAAGAGGGGAAAATGGGTTTTGGTTTAGCCGGTGCTGTAGATCTTGAAACCGGAGAATACAGTTGGGGCGGCCTTGCTTCCACAAATTTCTGGATTAATCCAACAAACAAAACAATTATCATTACCTGTACCCAAATCTTACCCAGCAACTATTCATACGGAATAAAATTTAAGAAAATGGTAGAAAGTGCCTTTTCGAAATAAAAATTTTGAAACATAATAAAGCAAATAAAATGTCACGGATATTACTACTTTATATTCTTCTGTTATCATTCGTTTTAAGTGTGCATTTTTGTCAATCACAAGAAATTGAAAGACCAAATATTCTATGGCTTACAAGTGAGGACAATAACATTGACTGGGTTGGGTGTTACGGGAATCCAAATGCGGAAACTCCCAATTTAGACGCCCTGGCAGAGGAAGGTTTTCAGTATATGCATTGCTATGCTAATGCCCCTGTTTGCAGTCCCCAGCGAAGTACATGGATTACAGGAATACATGCTATTTCGATGGGAACACACCCAATGAGAAGCAGGAATCCTATTCCTCATGATATTATCAGATATTATCCCGATTTCTTAAAAGACGCCGGATACTTTGTTAGCAACGGCAGAAAGACGGATTATAATATTGGTGGAAGAGACGATGAAGAGTGCTGGGATAATATGGATACAAACAATCGGGGTCAATCTGTGGTTGATTGGGAATCGCTCAAGCAAAACCAGCCTTTTTTCAAAGTAATTAATTTTTTTGATTCACATGAAAGCAGGGCTCAAGGTGATGTGGATAACACCATACACGATCCTGAAAAAACTTCCTTACATTCATATCATCCCGATATTCCGCTAATCAGAAAAAATTATGCAAAATACCATGATGCAGTTAAAAGAATGGATAATCAGATAGGGATTGCATTGAAAAAACTTGAGGAACTTGGTTTATCCGGGAACACCATTGTGATTTATAATTCTGATCACGGTGGAGTAATGCCCAGGAGTAAAAGATATTTGTTTCCAAGCGGTATTCACTGCCCGTTAATCGTTCGTATCCCTGAAAAATATAAAGATTTTTATCCGGCAGATCGACCAGGAGATTCTGTTAATCGCATTGTTAGTTTTATTGACATGCCGAAAACATGGCTGAGTCTCGCTGGAGCTGAAATCCCTGACTATATGCAGGGAACTATTTTCCTTGGTGACGGAATGGAGAAGGAGGAAGAATATCATTTTGCCTTTCGTGGACGGATGGATGAAAGAAATGAAAATGCAAGGGCTGTATATGACAAGGATTTTGTTTATATTCGAAACTATATGCCTTATGTTCCGTGGGTACAACACCTGAACACAATGTGGGAAATTAAGACTTCCGTAGCATGGGAAGAATATGTAAAGAGCGGAAAAGCCAGCATTGAACAATCAAAGTTTTTATATCCTAAAATCTATACAGAAGAATTTTATTCCCTGAAAGAAGACTGGGATAATACCAATAACCTGATTGATGATCCGGTATATACCGATAAGATTTTGTCAATGAGGAAAGCATTGCGATCATGGCAATTGGAAATTTTTGATTCTGGGTTACTGCCTGAAAGCGAAATGATAAGGAGAGCAAATGAGCACAACACAACTATTTATGAAATGGTAAGAGATCCGAAAATTTATGATCTTCACGCCTTGTTAAATGCTGCAGATTTGGCCATGCAGGAGGATCCAAATAACATTGATTTGCTCAGATCTATGCTGGATAATGAAGATTCAGGAATAAGATATTGGGCCATGGTAGGATGTTTCTTATTAAACGACAATATTGGGGCACAAATGGTACTGAACGATACATCGCATGAGGTTAGAGCAATGGCAGCATGGACACTCATACGAACTGGAAACAGGATTGCCGGGATTAATATTCTTGAAAAAATGTTAACATCCGACTCCTATGCGTCACTCAAAATATTGAATATTATCGATTGGATGGGAGAAGATGGAAAAGACCTGATACCAGTTGTAAGAGAACTTGATTTTTCAAAAGGAAATAAGGGTTACGACGAAAGAATGAAGAATTATCTGGAATCGAAGTTTGAAGGAGTAGCTGTAAAGCAATAAAGCTCAATTTTATTGCCCCGGAGAATGGGTTTATAGACAGACTGCCGTTGGCCCTTATAGCTTGTGTTTGGTTGTTTGGCTATTGCGGTGAGTATTATTCTGCATACTCTTCGGAGAGAATTTGGAAGATCAGAAACTATTCTTGGGCGGCTTAATTTGTTGATTTTTCTGGGGATTGTTAGTAATCATTTCACTGGCGATAGGAGGATACTTGCAACGAAGTGACGTGGCCAGGCGTTTTAATCCGTAATATGCATGGGTGCAGGGACACGCTGTATGGCATTTACTCACAGCGGCAATGTCAGCTTTCATGGCAATCTTCTAACGTTCGGAGGTTCACCGATCTGCACTGCACACAGGTGTTGAAAAAGCTACACGAGCAAAAACTAATAATACTTAAAAAAATGCTGGCGAATTAGTTACTGAGGAAATAAAAAAACAGCTTAAATCTATAATTTACTAAGGAACTAATGAAAAACTCATATTTTTTTAAGGTGCAATATTTATATATGCAGTGTTAAAACTTTCTGAATCATTACAAGTATGAAACTAAAACTTTTCGGAGAAGACTCAAAAAATCAATATATGCTAAAAAACAAAAAGATTCAACGGAATACGCTTAACAAAGCACCAGGTTGGGTACATGCATACACATGGAGCATATTTGGTGTGCTGTTTCTGGTCTTACTTGTATTATTTATTCTCTACCGCGATACTGATATTTGGTATCTCTGGTTTGGAAACCAGCCGAAAGATCAGCATGCCTTCGCGGAAGCCATAACACCGGGAATATTCCGCACGCGTTCTAATTCCTGGAGCAACCTGGCTTATGTATTGGTTGGTATTTATATTGTTACATACGCATGGTGGGATTTACGCCGAACCACTACTGACCGGGATCCCTATGCTGTTCGGCAGCCGGCACTCATGGCACTTTACGGGATGGCCTGCATTGTGCTTGGTTTTGGCAGCGGGTTGATGCACGCGTCAATGATGCCCTTTGGTCACAAGGCTGACGTGTTCGGAATGTTTTTCACGTTCGCTGCGCTTATTGCGCTGCAGTGGGGACGTTGGATTCCATATGTGCCTTTCACTAACCGCCGTTGGCCTTCCTGGCCCATTTTTGGTATCGCGGCGATTGCGGTGAGCCTCTTGCTGCTTGCTTACAGCAAAGAATTTGGAGGAGCTGAAACCATTCTTGGATGGCTAACCAGGTTAATTGTTCTGGGAATTGTAGTGGACGCTGTATGGCGAAGGACTTCCCAGCAATACTTTTGGTTGTTTCTGGCAATTATTTCGCTGGCAGTCGGCGGTTATCTGCAACGGGCAGATGTGGCCAGACGGCTCAATCCGTCAGACGCATGGTTACAAGGACACGCTGTGTGGCATTTACTTACAGCGGCAATGTACGCTTTTATGGCAATATTTTATCGAACAGAGATTCCACGAACTGCATACCGTGCCTATAAACAGGCAGCTAAACGGGAAGAGCACTCTGTGGAAGGGCAAGAACGATAAACACCAATATCCTAAAGAAATAAATTATAAAACTTTAAAATTAATATTTAACAATCAGAATTATTAACAAAAAAGGTCTGAGGACGAGAGAACTATAATTGATTTAATTTCTGCCTAAGGCCACTAAAATTTTAAAATTATGAAAAAAGTTATTGTTGTGGCATTTTTATTTGCCCTTGTTTTTGGAACCGTAAATGTAGTTGCCGCAAAAGGCAATAAAGATGTAACCGGTGAATGGAAGTATGAAGTACCTAGCGCTCAATCTGGCTATGACAAAGGTGTTATAGTAATTAGTGAAAAAGAGGGAAAATTAGCTGGCCAGGTATTATATGAGGATGGCAACAAAATCGCATTAAAAGATGTAAAGTATGCCGATGGAATATTGCAATTTGGTATTATAGTAGAGTATGAGTCTTATACGATTAAAGCGAATATTGAAGGTAAAAAACTGGAAGGAAAGGTTATACACACACAAGGAGAAATGGAAATTACTGCAGAAAAAGTAAAATAAGTCGGTTAAAGTAAAAACAACTTTTATCGATAAATCGTAACAGATTAATCTGGTCGCTTTATTAATTTCCAGCATACATAAGTATGGAACTAATAAAAAACTCACATTTTTTTAATGTCTGTTAGTTAATTTTCGTCGTAAAATCTACTGAAATAATCATTAGTAGTTGTTAAAACTTTTTTTAAACTTTAAAACTTACAATTATGAAACTAAAACTTTTACTCCTTTTTATTGGGATTGCAAATTTGATATGGGCACAGGAGCCATATCGTAATCTGGTAATAACCGAAGCCAGACTGATTCAAGGAGACGGGCCTGACAACTATATCGAGGTGACCAACATGGGTGACTCGGATATTGATTTGCGCGATATCAAATTCTGTCAGGGCAGAGGTCCAATTTATGATGTCTGGAATGATACCTGGCAATCCTGGAGAGGTTGGGAATTCGTCATACCGGAAGAGGCACAAAAAATTCTTAAACCAGGAGAATCATATGTTATTACCGAGGCTTACGACTTTTACCCAAGAATGAATAAGATGCGTATTGTTGGTTACGAGGGTACAGATCGGGTCAAACAGACGGGTATTTACCAATACGCTGATTTTTTAATTCATATGAACGAAAAGAATAGTCTTCAACTTACACTTTATCCAGATGTAAAGGATAGTGTTACAGTTAGTAACGAATATATTGAGAATGGAGGTAATTTAATGACCCGTTTGCAGGATGTTAATAATGGGCTTTTTATTCAGCAATATTTTGGTGAAGGGGACTCTGCCGCGATCGACCAGGTTAGAAATTGTTTTGAAGATAATGGAAACAATGATAATATACCGGATGCAGTTGCCGGTGTTGCAAATGCAACTGCAACTGCATTATTGGTTAGAAAAAGTATTATTAAGCAGGGAAACCTTGATTTTGAAGGCGCCCGTGGCGTGGGTTTGGATGATTCAGAATGGATGGCTGTTGAATATCCGGCTGGAGCGGATAATTACAGGGATACATGGTGGTCGGTAGGTAATCATGGTGATTTTGTGCTGGATGCAAATACATTCCAATCGGATGTTATAGATGTTGACTTTGCAGCAAAAACATTAACCGTTCCATGGGGAATCAGAAGGTTGGATGATATTATGCGTAACATGAAATATACTCCTGGAGTTGCCTGGATATATCATTTAAACGATTCCAGTACAGATTCTCTATACCGCTCAGCACAATCAGGCGATAAACTTACGGTGTACGTTTTTGGAGAAACCTTATATAACGCAACTTTTGACATAATCGTGAAGGATCCAGATCCGGGCAGTAATATTGTTGTTCCTGTCGATCACAAAAATTTGGATGGGGGACCTATTACCAATAATACACAAAACGGAATATTGGACTGGCCGAGGGTTACTAACCATAAAAATGGCCCGGATACCATTACTGGTCTTGGATACGGAATTCAGTATGCCATGCGTACCGATACTTTGATGAAATACCTGGAAAAGCCATCAAATGCTGAGTGGGAGTTCGTATTTGTCGACGGTAAAAAACGTGCCGACTTAAAAAGCGGGGATAAATTAAGGGTCATTGCTCAAAATGGTGATGTAAAGGATTACTTCATTGAAATACGTTCATATTCAACCAATCACAATGCAAACCTGGCATCCATCACATGGCCTGATATAAGCATACCTGAATTTTACCAGGAAATAGAAGGCTGGAAAGGAGATACTATTCCGAATTTTGATCCGTTTACAACGAACTATCGTGTGCGTTTACCTTTTGACTATGTAGGTATCCCGGCGCTTGTTGCCAAAACAGAGGATCTCAATGCTTCAATTAAGGTAACCCGGGCTACCACCCTGGATGGAACTGTTGAAGACAGGACCGTAACATTTGAAGTTACTGCTGAAGACGATAGTGTGAAAAATATATATAATGTAGAATTGGTAAAAGAAGAAAATCCAAATAATATTCAACCATATCATGCTGAACCATTCTTGTCTGAACATATACTTTCGTTAGGTAGTGGAAATACTTATGCCGAAATTTGTAATCCAGGTAATCAACCACTTGATTTAAGCAACTACATGATTTGTTCTACAAATAATGCTACTCCTGCTGATGCAATAAAATATTTTAGCGGCTCTGGAGATTGGCTAAACAGATATCGCAAATACATACCCGGTTATAAATACGTTTCAAAAATCGATTGGAGTGTAGAACCAGGTATTTTGGAAACTGATTTAAATGTTAATACAATAGTTATGCCGGGAGATGTGTTCTGTTTAGGGGCAATCAAAGGAGATAGACATGTAATGGAGGATATGGATTGGAGGATTCCTAAAGAACTCGATGTTCAGTTTAGTGATTCTGTAGTAGGTGTGCATGATTTGTATAATAATCCCTGGAACGAAGAAGTAGCCGCACAGCCAATAGCTCAGGGATTCAGGGAAAGTTTTTTTATATTTAAAATTCTTAATGATTCCATTAAAAGAGGACTCAAACCGCCAAGTGATCCAAACGATTTTGATTTGATTGAAGCATTTGGAATGGCTGATGGTGATAGATGGTTTATTGGTGGTAATATGGCTAGACTACAACAGGATATAAAAAGAAAACCTGAAATAAACAAAGCTAATCCTCAACTCCAAGGCTCTTTTGGAACCAATCTGGATGATACGGAATGGATTCTTTTAAATCGTCCTTATTTGCAATCTTTGGGCTATGGGGAACCAGAGCTCTTTTATATCATGGAAAGCGACTTGGGTAAACACTTTTTTAATGAACCAACTCAGTATATGTCGACTATTTCAGCTGTGGTTTACAAAGTAAGCCCGGGTTATTCGCTAAACGAAAATATCAAAGGGGTATTAACTGGCACCACTGCAGCAGCATTTATTGGTAATATTTTTAAAGCTAACGAAGGACAAACCCTGGCCCTAAAATCATATATAGATGGTTCAGAATTGGCAATGGAAGCTTTGTTAAGCAATAACGATACACTTGTTGTTTTATCGGCCGACAGTGTAAATACTACAAAATATGTTCTTGAAGTTAACAACGAAGGTTTAAGTTCAAATGCTGTTTTAACTTCAAACAGATATAAAGTAACCATTGAGCAGCAACCTAAAAGCGCTTCGGAAGCAAATGCTGAAGCAGGAGTTGGAAATATCAAAGGCTTTGACTACGGCACAGCATTGCGCACAATTTTGGCCAACATCACGGTTCCTCCGGGAGCATCATTGACTGTTACCGATGGACAAGGCGCTTATGTTCCGTTAAAAATGTTGAATTTCGACACAACTTACGTAAATGTTACTGTTAACGCCAATATCTACTTTGATGTAGTTGCCGAAAATGGTGTGACTGAAATTATTTATCAATTAATTCCCGAAGTGTCAGATAATGACGCTTTTGTAACATCAGATGTTTATAATGTTGTGCAGAAAGATGTATTGATTAATTATGTGCCGCGTGGTACAAATGTTCAGGCATTTCTGGGCAATTTAATTGCTTCTGCCGGTGCCACAATGAAATTGGTTGACAAACTGGGTAATGAAAGAACTGTTGGATCTATTGTTCAGGATGACAAAGTTGTTGTTACTTCTCCTAATAATTTAAATACAAAAGTGTATTACATTTCGATGCTGGCAACGCAATATGTGCCTGAAACGACCTACCTTGCCTATATTCAGTCGGTTGTTTACGGTATTGACCAGGTACAGTATAAAGTTTATGGCGTTTCAGGAACAGAAACAATTACTGACTTCCTGTCGAAAATAAAAGCATCGCAGGGAGCAACAGCTGTAATAGTTGATGATAAAGGAATTGTAAAAACAAGCGGTGACATTAACAATAGTGATATGGTAATGGTAACTTCCGCTGATGGGAAATTAAAAGTGTACTATACTTTTGGTCAGTTAACCGGAATTGAAAATGCACAATTCAACCAGATTCAATTATATCCAAATCCGACTGATTCAAAAATTAACATTCAAGGATTAAATCCGGGAAGCCGCATACAGGTGTACAATGCCGTGGGTGTTGTAGTGCGCGATGTATTTAGCCAGAAGCAAAATGCAATAATATCACTTGATGGAGAAGCTTCGGGTTTATACTTAATTGTAATAAGCGATAAGAATGTACTTTTAGGACGGTACAAGGCCGTTAAGAAGTAAAGTTTAGTTTCATAGTCTCAAAGAAGTCGTCATTAAAATGATGGCTTCTTTTGTGTTTGCCAATCAAAAGTTCTGATTATGAACAAAAATGCAAAAGAATAAATTCGAAGTAAAAGAGATAATAAGGCACACTAAAAAGAATTATCACGAATAAAAAATGTATAAAATGAATAACTGGAAAAAGTCGGGTATCTTATTTATTGTTCTTTCAATTGTTGGCATTGCAGGTATATTTGCACAATCAAATAAAGCGTCTAAAAAGCCTAATATACTTTTAATCATAACCGATCAGCAAACTGCTGATGCTATGAGTTGTGCCGGTAATAACTATTTAAAAACACCGGCACTTGATCAATTGGCAGCATCGGGAGTTCGTTTCGAAAGAAATTATGTAACTCAACCTTTGTGTATGCCGTTTCGTTCAAGTTTGCAAACGGGATGCTACCCCCATGAAACAGGAACAATCAGCAATGGAAGACCCATCAAGGGAGATTTTCCCATGCTGGGTAATTTGGTGGCGTCTGCCGGTTACGATTGTTATTATATTGGGAAATGGCATGTAGGAGCTTCTTTGGGTCAGGCAGGCTATAAAAGTTATGGTCGTCCGGGAAAGGACGATGAATATGCAAGATCAGCGGTTAATTTTTTAGTGGATAAACATGAGAATCCTTTCTTTTTAACGGTTTCGTTTACGAATCCACACAATGTTTGTCAACTGGCCCGCGCGGATGCTGATGGAAGTGATTTACCCGATGGTCCAATTGACCCGGCTCCCAAAGATTTGAATATGCTACCGCCCCTTCCTGATAATTTTGATATACCTGAGAATGAGCCAGCGGTTATTCGAGAAGTACAGGATGAATCAAGAGGGAAGCATTATCCAACTGAAAACTGGGATGAATTAATCTGGCGACAATATTTGTGGGGCTATTACAGGCTGGTGGAAAAAGTTGATGCTGAAATAGGAAAAGTATTGGATGCCTTGAAAGAGGGAGGATATGAAGATAATACCCTGGTTATTTTTACCAGCGACCACGGAGAAGGTGTGGCAAAGCACCACTGGAATCAAAAGCAGATTCTTTATGAACAAGCTGTCACAACGCCCCTTCTGATGAAATGGAATGGTAAAACCAAAGAATGGGTTTATCCGGAACTGGTATCCAACGCATTGGATATTCCGGTGACTATATTGGACGTTGTTGGCGTTGAGAAACCTTCAAGCATGCGAGGGATTTCATTAAAACCGGTTTTGGAAGGGAAATCTCCCGCGCCGAGAGATTATGTCGTAAGTGAAACTATGTTCGCAAGTGGAGAACGCAATTTGGGTGCAACTGGCAGAATGATACGCACAAAAAATTTTAAATACATTATTTACGATAATGGGGATAAACGGGAACAACTGTTCGACATGGAAAAGGATCCTGGTGAAATGAATAATCTGGTCTTTAACAAAAAATTTAAAGAGCAATTGGAAGAACACCGGGATTTAATATCGCAATGGGCGAAAGAAACAAATGATACAGAATTTCCCTATTTCAAACCTTATTAATTATTTGTGATTAAATTACATTGTCATATTGCCGGAATAAAACCGGCTCAAAAAATCAATTTTATTTTTTAAATTTTAAAATTATATAAGCATGAAAAAAATTATTATTTCAGCATTCTTAATGGTACTCTGCACTGTTGTTTTCGCTCAGAAGGTTGAAGGAACCTGGACAACAACAGTTGAAACAGATAATGGGCCATATACTTTTAACGCCGAATACGTTGTAAAGGGTGATACAATTACCGGAAAATTATTCAGCATTGATGGAAAAGTAAAAATTTATAACGGTAAAATAAACGGTAATGAATTTGAGTACAATTTTGATCTTAACAACAGCCAGATTAAACATGTAGGCAAGTTGGCAGAAGGAAAACTTAAGATTAAATCGATAAGTGATAATGGTGAAGCTGAATTTACCATGACCCCTGCGGAACCTGCAGAAAAAAAATAGTTTTTATGCAGATGAAAAAATCAAAACTCATTTATGTTCTATTTTTATTGTTCCTTTTAAATTCCTTTCAGGGAAAGAATTCAAAAGAAATTAAAAACTCCGATTCAAAACCAAACATTGTTCTTATCTGTGCCGATGATTTGGGCTGGTCGGATATCGGTTGCTACGGCAGCGAAGTGCAAACGCCAAACCTTGATAAGTTGGCCAAAGGGGGAATGAGGTTTACACAATTTCATAATACCTCAAAATGTTTTCCATCCAGGGCTTGCCTGTTAACCGGAGTATATGCGCAACAAAATGGTTATGACAAAACCGAAAAAAATCCGATTACCAATGCGGTAACTTTGGGAGAAGTTCTCCGAACAGCAGATTACCGCACACTTTGGTCCGGAAAACATCATGGTTTGGAGAATCCCATAACACGTGGATTCGACCACTACTATGGATTAAAGGATGGCGCCTGTAATTATTTTAATCCCGGCCTTCAGCGACCGGGAGAAGGCGTTCCAGCCAATAAAGGAAAACCTGGGAGTACATCAAAGCGTGAGTGGTGTATTGATTCGGTGATGTATCAGCCATATACACCTGAGGCCAAAGATTTTTATACCACCGACTATTTTACGAATTATGCGCTGGATTGGCTCGATGAATACAAAAACGAAAAAAATCCGTTTTTTCTTTATCTTGCCTACACAGCACCGCACGATCCATTGCAAGCCTGGCCAGAAGATATTGCCAGATATAAAGGGAAATACAACGAAGGTTATAAAAAAATCAGGGAGCAGCGATACCAAAAACAACTCCAAATGGGACTGATTGATGACTCATTCAAGTTGTCGGCTCCTACTTACAATAACTGGGATAAACTGAGTGATTCAGTTCGAAATGATGAAATCCGGAAAATGGAAGTTTATGCAGCCATGATTGATCGGATGGATCAAAATATTGGCCGGGTGTTGGCCAAATTAAAAGAAATTGGGAAAGATAAAAATACCTTGATAATCTTTGTTTCAGACAACGGGGCATCTCCCGAAATGGCTGGTTCCAAAATCGATGGTGATTCCGGTGAGATAGGTTCCATGACACGATGGTCATCACTGGGGCCTAGCTGGGCCAATGTTGGAAATACACCGTTTAGGTATTTCAAATCCTGGAGTTATGAAGGTGGAATTAATACACCCTTAATCGCATTTTGGCCAGGTAAAATACAAGCCAGTTCTTTCACCGGATTTCACGGTCATTTTATTGACTTTATGGCCACATTTGTTGATATTACCGGTGCAAAATACCCTGAAGAGTTCAATAATCAAAAAATAGTACCCATGCAGGGGATCAGCCTTTTGCCGGTGTTCAAGGGAGAAAAAGCAGAAAGAGAAAAACCCATTTTCTGGGAATGGAATCGAGGGCAAGCGGTTTATTCCAATGGTTTTAAAATTGTAAAACAAGGAACAGACAGACCCTGGGATTTGTACGACATTAAAAATGATCCAACCGAAATAAATAATCTGGCCAAAGAAAAACCCGAAAAAGTGAAAGAGTTGGATCTGATGTTTAAGGAATGGAAATCTTCAATGCCTGACAATTCAAAATAATTACGTTACAAAATTTAAATAATTCAAAAATGAGAAAAATATTTTCAAAATCTATTCTGGGTTTTGTAGCACTAATTTTTTTGGTCTGCAATACTTATGGTCAAGTAAAAGATAATGATTTTCCATATCGCAAGGGGAACAACAACGATTCGGGTTTGAAAGATAACCTTTTGTATTTAAATCATTTCGACAAACCTTTGCCAGTTGAAAAACAAGCATTATACAAATATGCCGAAGCTTGTTTGTCTTGCGAAACAATTAAAGGCTATGCAAGTCTGACTAATGATAAAAATTTTCGAAATCATTGCGATGAAAACAACATTAAGCTATTGGGAGGGCCATTACTCGGTAATGTCACTAACAATTCTGTAGATATTTGGTTTCGTACAGTGAAACCGGCTAAAGTGGAAGTGTTGGTAACAGCTGCGGGAACGGAAAAGAAATTTGGACCGTTAAAAACGAGCATTGAAAATGAATTATCAGTGATTGTTCCGCTAAATGGGCTAAACCCTGGTACCGAATACAGTTACACTTTCTTTATAGACGGAGAAAAAATTAAACCACCTTTTGCTACTAATTTTCATACTTTAAGTAACAAAACCGAGGATAATACCCGAATACTTTTTGGTTCATGTTTTCATCGCTGGGGCTTGGGGAATGAAAAACAAAGCAAGGCAATGGTCGCAAGAAATCCGGATGCTTTTTTGGCGATTGGAGATATTGCTGTTCAGGACAGAAATAGCAGCATGGGCGGGCACAGTCTCGATTATCTTGCCCGCGACTTATATCCGGCATGGCAAAATCTGGTTTCTAAAGTTCCGGTATATGCAGCATGGGATGACCACGATTATTTTGATAATGATAAATGGGGCATTCCTCCGGGATATACAAATGCTGACAGGGAAAGGGTTTGGGAAGTATTTCGCTATTCCTGGGCCAATCCTTCCTATGGTTTTGGAGATGATGAGAAAGGTATTTTCTTTCGCACACGGATTGGTGCTACAGATGTAATTCAGCTTGATCATCGGTACTTTAGGACAAAAGAATCATTTTTAGGTGAAAAACAGATGAATTGGCTGGAAGAGCAATTGCTGGATTGTAAAGGGCCATTTATTATCCTCTCATGTGGAACCATGTGGAGTGACTATGTTTCGGATGGAAAAGATTCCTGGGGTCAGTTTGATCCGGAAGCACGGGAAAAGATATTTAGCTTGATTGAAAAGAATAACATCCAGGGTGTTTTGCTCATATCGGGAGACCGTCATGGAGCGCGTGGATTTACAATTCCTCGTCCTTCAGGATTTAAATTCTATGAATTCGAAGGAGCTAGCCTGGGAGGTAGAGGTGGCCCATCTGCAAAAACAGGTTTAGAAAACCGTCTCTATGTTGTTAAAGGAGAATATGCTTTTAGCGAGTTTACCTTCGACACCAAAAAGAAAGATCCTACGGTTACTTTCCGTCTCATCAGTGAGGATGGAAATATTCTTCATGAACTGGATTTAAAAAGAAGCGAACTTACGCCTGCAAATTATTCCCCAAAGGAATAACAGGCATTTTTGAGGGTAAATGATTAACAGAATATTTTTAATAATTATATAAAAAGCAATTAATGAAACGACGTGTTTTTATACAAAGATCGGCTGCAGCAATGGCAGCTACCTCTTTTAATTTTATTCCGGGTTATTCACTTGGTAAAATCGCAGCAAACGATAAATTGAACATCGCTATTATTGGATGTACAAATCGTGCAGGTACCATTGGCATGGGGGCAATGAGAACAAATATGGCAAATTGTGTTGCACTTTGTGATGTTGTTCCATCTCGAACAGATGAGTTTAAAACCCTATATCCTAAAGCAAGGGTATTTGATGATTTTCGCAAGATGTTCGACACCATGGCGAATGAGATTGATGCTTGCATCATTGGCACACCAGACCATACCCACTTTCCAATCACCATGCTTGCCATGTCGCTTGGCAAACACGTTTATGTTGAGAAGCCCCTTGCCCATACTTTTGAGGAGTGTGAATTACTGATGCAGGCCGAAAAGAAATATAAAGTTATGTGTCAGATGGGAAATCAGGGACACTCTACAAATCAACGCCTGCAATTCGAATCCTGGGTAAATGCAGGCATCATTAAAAATGTGAGAAGAGTGGATGCCAGTATGAACAAGGGTCGACGTTGGCACCCCTGGGGAGATGTTCAGGGATTCCCGCCAGAACAAGAAATGCCAGTGGGTATGAACTGGGATGTGTGGGCAGGAACGGCACCTAAACATCCGTATAATGAAAAATACGATCCAGGTAACTGGAGGGGATGGTACGATTACGGTAATGGTGCCTTTGGTGACTGGGGCCCGCATACGCTGGATTCCATTCACCGTTACCTAAAACTTGGACTTCCTCACGAAATTCGTGCCGATAAACTCATAGGTCAAAATGATTTCGTTTATCCAATGGGATCAACCATCGCTTTCGAATTTGCTGAACGAGGCCCTGATATGCCAGCCATGACAATCAATTGGTTTGATGGAACAGAAAACAGGCCACCACGTCCGGTTGAATTCCCGAAAAGCATGGATGTGCCAAAAACCGGGAAAATAATATACAGCGATGAGCTAATCTTTACTGGTGGGACTCATGCTGATATGCTTGAAATTGTTCCCACGGAGAAAGCAAAAGAAATAGAAAACAAACTTCCTGAATTACCTGAAAGTAATACTTCCAGAGACCATATGTACAATTTTATGAGAGCAGCCTCAGGTAAAGATCCATACTGTAATTCATCATTCGAAGTGGCAGCTCCACTAACACAGGTGTTTATGTTGGGATGTATAGCTCAACGTTTAGGTGGTACAATGAAATTTAATACTGAAACCAAGGAAATAACAAATAACGAAAGAGCCAACCAACTTCTCAAAGGAAATACGCCGCGTAAAGGCTGGGAAGAATTTTATCGCTTGTAATACATGGCTGGTCAACTTTTTGAAGAAAAAATTAGTACACTTTTAAAGTCATGAAAAAAGCCATTTAATTAAACTATATAAATTATCATGAAACGAATTGTAACAAATACATTAACAAGTGCTATAATATTGCTAGGTGTGATGTTTTTATTTTTGGGTGCTGGAAACTCCGGAATAGATGATGGTTGGCGAACATTGTTTAACGGTGAAAATCTCAATGGCTGGGAATTCCGCGGTGGTGGCCCTGAAGCACCGACATTTAATGTTGAGAGAGGGGCCATTGTTGGGCATACACTTATTCCACGAAATGACGCGGCCTATCTTTGTACAAAAGAGGAATTCAAAGATTTTGAGTTAGTCTTTGATATCAAGATTGATGAGGGATTGAACAGTGGCGTTCAGATACGAAGCACTCCTAAAGGTACAATGGTTGGCCCGCAGGTTGAGATTGAATCTGGTTCGCACAAAACGGGTTATATCTTTGGCCAGGGCATGGGAACATCCTATTTTGACGTGGATCTGCCTGAAAAAAATGTTGTTTTTATTAAAAA
This sequence comes from uncultured Rhodothermales bacterium, assembly GCA_964387555.1. Classification (GTDB taxonomy): domain Bacteria; phylum Bacteroidota; class Rhodothermia; order Rhodothermales; family CAYLXM01; genus CAYLXM01. The sequence goes on from CAYLXM010000059.1 coordinate 16,499, forward strand.
CGAGTGGAATAAATTCCGCGTGCTTGTTGAAGGAAACAATATCAAAACATGGATCAATGATGTCCCGTTTGCCGACTTAACCAGTGACAAAATCGCTCCCAAAGGGGTTATTGCACTACAGATTCATGGATATCCAAGAGGCAAGATGCACGAGCAAGGCGCAGATAAAGTCCTGTCAGTAGCCTTGAAGAATATAAAGATTAGAGAATTACCAAGTAATTAAAAGTGTCATAAATAAATTATCATGAAAAAATTACTCGTATTACTTCCACTGGGTATACTACCATTAATATATACCTATTCTCAGCAAAAAATCACAGCAGTGCAGGTAGAAGACAAAATTGAATTTAGAATTGACGGAAATCTATTCACCAGTTATATAATTTCAGAATTTGAAAAGTATCCCTATTTCTTCCCTGTAAACGGACCTACCGGAGCAAGCGTAACTTCAATGCGTAATGGAAATTTTCCACATCATACTTCATTGTTTTTCGGATGCGACAAAGTAAATAAGGGTAATTTTTGGCAATCTAACCTGAGGGCAGGTCAAATCCGCTCTGAAAGCATTGAGATTATTGAATCCGGTAAAGACAGGGCTGTGATAAAAAACGAGTGTATCTGGCAGCGGACAGGAGCAAATTCTCCCATAAAGGATACAAGGATTATAACAGTTACAGCTCCATCTGGTGATAAAAGATTTATTGACTTTGAAATCGAAATGAAAATGCTTGAAGATGTGGAGATATTAAAAACAAATCATTCCTTTTTCAGTGCAAGAATGGATCCTGATTTAACACCAAGATTCGGGGGTAAGCTTGTAAATGCTGAAGGGGATAGTGGAGAGAAAGAAACTTTCGGAAAAAATTCCCCATGGATGGACTGTTATGGCAAAAGAGGAGATGGCTTTGAAGGCATGGCGATTTTACAGTACCCGGGCAATATGTGGTATCCATCTGAATGGTTTACAAGAGATTATGGTTTTTTATCACCTACACCTATGTTTTGGCCTGAAGATGGTGTTTCAACTAAATTTAAGAAGGGAGATAAACTGGCCCTTAAATACAGAGTTATTGTTCACTCAGGAAGTACTGAAGAGGCAAAAATTAGTCAGGAATTTAATGCTTATAAAAGTTCAACAAAATAAATAAAATTTATTCAGATGAAAAGAAGAGATTTTGTAAAAAATGCCGGTATGACATCAATGGGAGCCTTTATTATGCCAACTGTTGTGCCTTCAACTGTTTTTGGGAAAAGTGCTCCGAGTAATAAGATCAATATTGGACAAATTGGTTGCGGGAGAATTGCAAGAAGCCATGACATGGCTTCTACGCTGAGGTATGATCAGATAAGAATTGTTGGAGTCAGTGATCTTGACAAAAATAGGATGCAAGATGGAAAAAAACTAGTTGAAGATTATTATAAAAGGCGTAATGCCAGTGTAAATGTAAAAATGTATGGAGACTACAAAGATTTAATTGCAGATAAAGACATTGACGCCGTTATTATAAGTACTCCGGATCACTGGCATTCACAACCTGCTATTGAAGCTGCATTGGCAGGTAAGGATGTTTATTTACAAAAACCTGTGTCACTTACAATAGCTGAGGGCCGCATGCTGAGCGATGTTGTTAAACGCAAGGGAGTGATATTGCAGATAGGAACACAACAGAGATCAATGCCGCAATTCAGAAGGGCAAGTGAACTGGTTCGTAATGGAAGAATTGGTCAGTTGCATACTGTAAAAGTTGGCTTAGGCGGAGATCCATCAGGTCCTGAATTTGTAGAAATGCCTGTTCCTGAAAATCTGAATTTTGATATGTGGATGGGTTCCACACCGGAAGTACCATACACAGAACAGGGAGTACATCCTCAAGAAGGATATGGTCGCCCCGGCTGGCTCCGAAACAGGAAATATGGTGCAGGAATGATAACAGGCTGGGGACAGCATCACTTCGATATCGCAGCCTGGGGAATGGATACAGAGCACATTGGGCCGATCTCGGTAGAGGCTGTTGCCCAATTTCCGAAATCAGGCATATGGGATGTTCATGGCGACTTCTTTGTGAAGCAGGAATATGAGAATGGAGTTTCGGTTTTTACTAGCGGAGGCTATCCAAATGGTGTGAGGTTTGAAGGTTCAGAGGGCTGGATCTTTGTTACCAGAGGAGCTTATAGAGCCACCGAAAGTGACCCTCTTCCTGAAGGTGCAAGCAAGTCACTCAATGCAAGTAATGATAAAATTCTAGATTCTGTCATCGGTGAAGATGAAAAACATTTATATGTAAGTGAAGAGCAGCACGGTAACTGGATTGATTGTATCCAATCCAGAAAACAACCCATATCTCCTGCTGAAATAGGTCACAGAGCATGCTCCGTTTGCTTGATCAGCGATATAGCAATGAATGTTCCCGGAGCCTTGAAATGGGATTATAAGACTGAGAGATTCATTGATAATGATCTGGCGAACTCAATGTTGAGGCGTCCACAACGATATCCTTATGGAACAGATTATGTAAAATAACGCTATGAGAAACCTGATTTTTTTAACGATTGTAATAGCGCTATCGTCCTGCTCTGCTGACAAAAATGAGAAGTTGGGGAGACCGAATATTCTCTGGATCACTATAGAAGATTACAGTCCTCATTTGGGCTGCTATGGGGTAGAAGAAGCAAAAACTCCTGTTATAGACAAGTTTGCTTCAGAAGGGGTGATGTACAATATCGCCTGGGCCACAGCTCCGGTTTGCGCTGTAAATCGTACCAGTATTCTTACCGGGGTCTATTCCACTACCCTGGGGGCCCATCAAATGCGTAGTAGAATTAAATTCCCCTCTCAATTGCTGAATAAAACCTATCCTGAGCTTATGAAGCAGGCAGGGTACTATTGCACTAATCCGGGCAAAACCGATTATAATTTTGATTCACCTTCCAAAAACGTCATTTGGGACGATGCATCTTCTACCGCTCATTACCGAAACAGGCCGGATAAATCACAGCCTTTTTTTCATGTTGTCAACATTACGGGTACACACCAGGGCAGCAATGAACAGGATGATATCGGTTCTTTTGATCCAAATAAATTGCCCTTACCACCTTATTACCCTGATACAAAACTAACGCGCAGGGTTTTCGCTACCTATTTTAACAATCTTACTCAAGTTGAATCCCAAATATCAGATGTTTTAGAAACCCTGGAAAACGAAGGTGAAAAAGAAAATACAATTGTCTTTTTTTATTCCGACCACGGCGCTGGTCTTCCCCGTGCTAAATGGTGGCCCTATGATTCCGGATTGAGGGAACCTTTTATCATTCGCATTCCGGAAAAATACAGGTTAGAAGGACAGGGTGTTCCGGGAACTGAAAGTAATCGCATGATCTCCAACCTGGATCTTGCGCCTACGGTACTGAACCTGGCTGGGATGAATATCCCGGAGGTGATGCAAGGTCGGCCCTTTCTTGGAAAGAACCTTCCCCCAAAACGAAAATATCTTTATGCAAGCTCGGATCGTCAGGGTGCCAGTCATGATATCATAAGGTCGGTGCGAAATGAGAGATATGTATATATTCGAAATTATGAATACTGGAAACCCGTATACCAGTACGCACATTTCAATGAGGAGATCATTTTGGAAGAAATACGGAAAGGCTATGCTGAAGGAACGCTTACACCCGTACAAGCACAATATCTGGAAGTGCCCAAACCAATTGAAGAACTATACGACCTGAACAATGACCCCTATGAAATTAACAATCTGGCCAAATCACCTGCGCATAATGAAATCTTAAAGGAGCTTCGGGAGGCCCACAGAGACTGGCGCAAAAAAACGCGGGACCTGGGTGTCTTCCCTGAAGGCATGCTACTGGAGGAGCGTGATAATTATAGTAGTGAATACGAAATGGGAATTATGGAGGCCCTTCGCATAGAGAAACTGTGGGCAACCTTAGAATCCTTACACTTAAAATCAAAAGCGGAATTGAAAGGCTTGCTCCGGGATGAGGACCAGGTACTAAGGTACTGGGCGGCCATAGGACTGGGCAATCTTGAATCTCACTCATCGGATGTTACGGCAATTCTGGAAACAGCGTTAGCCGATAGTTCCAAATATGTTCAAGTTGCAGCCGCCCGTGGATTATTGATGAATAATGTGCATGAAGGAGCCCTCCATCTGCTTCAACAGTATCTGTCGAATAAAAACGCTTTGGGTGTGGCCACGGCATTAGCCTATAACGATGCGGGCAATCATGCCACAACACATGAAAATATTTTAAAAGAAAGACTCAATGGTAGTTTTTCCAGTACCGAACCGGGGAATAGAATGAAAGATATTATCAAAGTGGCTTTGAAAACCATTAATGATGAACCCACAGGGATATCCCTACGGAACTAATTTAGAATTTGACATAAAAGAAATAGGGATGTTATGAAACGTTGAAATTTCAGAAGTTTACCAAAATTTAAAAATAATGAATAAAACAGTTTTAAAAATAACAATTGCACTACTTGTAAGCTGCATTGTTTTCGAAGTTGTTGGGCAGCAATCAAAAAAGCCCAACATTGTATTTATTCTTGCCGACGACTTTGGATACACCAGCCTGAATTGTTATGGTGCTGAAAAAAGTCTTGTGCGTACTCCTCACATTGATGGTTTGGCTGAAGCGGGAATGCGTTTTACGCATGCCCATACTCCGGCTTCAATTTGTACACCTACCCGTTATGGAATATTAACCGGTAGTTATCCTTGGCGGTCTCGTTTAAAATTTGGAGTAACTAACCCAATTGATGAATTATTACCGGATCCGAATAGTGTTACAATAGCCGATTTGTTGAAAGAACATGGTTACAACACGGCTGCAATTGGCAAGTGGCATTTGGGGTACGGGGAAAAACCGCTGGATTATACCAGGTCAATGTCGCCCGGGCCACTGGATTTAGGCTTTGATTACCATTTTGGAGTTCCACAGAATCATGGCGATATGCTCGGTGTATATATCGAAAACGACCACATTTATGGTTTGCGAACCAATAAGGTAGAGAAATATTCACGTACTTTTTACGGCTCACCTTATCTTGGTTATGATGCCCCACAGCGCGTAAATAAAGATGCTATGGGAGTACTAACTGATAAATCACTTGAATGGATAAAACAGCAATCATCTGATACTCCATTCTTTTTATATTTTGCGGCAGTAGCCGTTCATCATCCTATTACGCCTTCTGATTACATGCGCGGGTTAAGCGACTGTGGCCCTTACGGCGATTTCATCCAGGATCTGGATTTAAGTGTCGGTCGTATTTTAGAAACGCTGGAATACATGGGATTAATTGAAAATACAATTATCATCTTTTCAAGCGATAATGGAGGCGAGATTCCAGGATTTAACCCGGAGGCACCTGAGAATGTTGCCATTAAATATGGGTTGAAAATAAATGGCGATTTACGTGGCGACAAACACACAATTTTTGAGGGAGGAACCAATGTACCTTTGATTGTTAAATGGCCGGGAAAAATTGATCAGCATGCAGTTTCTGAAGATTTGATTAATCTGGTGGATATTTTTGCAACGGTTTCTGATATTACAGGCGAAGGATTGCCAAATAACAAAGATGTTGCGCCAGATAGTTATAGTTTTTTACCATCGTTGCTGAAAAAGGACAACAAACATCCGAGAACATCAATGGTAACTGCTGATGCAAAAGGTATGCATGCTATCCGTATGGGTGACTGGAAATTTATTGACAATACTTCACCTCAAGGCATCCCCGAAGCCATTCTGAATCAATATAAAAATGAAAAACCACAGTTATACTACCTGGCTGACGACCCGGGTGAGAAAGTGAATTTATATGAAACAAAGCCGGAAAAAGTAAAACAAATGTTAACGGAATTAAATAAGATTCGCGAAGCGAAATCAACCAGATAATTGAATTTTTAAAAAATTCCTATCGCAATGAAGAATAAAATAATTGTATTACTGATGATGTTGACAGGAACCTTTGTGGGGTTTCTGCAGTCGAATTAATGTTGTTTGAGCATTGTTAT
>CAYLXM010000059.1:22639-25241 GCA_964387555.1 uncultured Rhodothermales bacterium
ATAAATCAAAAAAAGACAAATTATGAATAGAAGGTTATTTCTTATAATAGGATTGGTTTTTATCGTTACAGTACTTCGGGCTCAGGAAAAACCAAATATCGTGTTATTGTTTATTGATGATTGGGCCTGGACCGGGACATCAGTCAGGATGGATGATAATATGCCAAATTCGCAAATGCCACTTTTGCAAATGCCAAATCTGGATAAACTAGCAGAGCAAGGAATGAAGTTCAGAAATGCATATTCAGCTGCTCCACAATGTTCCCCCTCCAGAGTTGCATTGCAAACGGGGCAATCATCACCCAGAAACGGTTTTACTGTATACATGAACAATGGAGGATCAGATTATTATGACACGAATAAGGGCTATAGCCAGTTTCCAGTGGTTCCCTGCGTTTCCGATATGACAATAGATAAAGATGCACTAACTATTCCGGAGGTTTTAAAACCCCTCGGTTATGCAAGTGCGCATATTGGGAAATGGCATATGCGAGGTAGTCCTGAAGATGAAGGGTATGTTGTACACGATGGAGCGACTACAAACAACGAAGGGAATCAGAATATTCCGGGAGATCCTAAATTAATGTTCAGCAATACGAAGAAGGGGATTGATTTTATGGAAGAACAGGTTAAGGCTAATAAGCCGTTTTACCTTCAAATTTCGTATTATGCCATGCATGCTGGTTCTGAATGTCTACCCGAAACGCGAGAAAAATATACAAAGATGCCAGAAATTCAAGAATATTATCGTAAGGTGGGAAAGACTGCTGAATCAATCGAACGGGGGCATAGAGACCCGGCAACCTGGATGGGCATGGGTGAGGACCTTGACGGCAGAATTGGTGCTGTTTTGGATAAAATTAAAGAACTTGGCATCGAGGATAATACTTATATTATTTTGGCTTCTGATAATGGCTACCGTCATTTCTTTTATCCTGGACTTACTCAACCACTTCATGGTGGTAAATGGTGGATATGGCAAGGTGGAATTCGTGTTCCCATGATTGCGAAAGGTCCGGGTATTAAACCTGGTGCCGTATGCAATGAGAATGTAGTCAATTATGACTTCCTACCCACCTTTGTCGATTGGGCTGGAGGTCAAGTTGAAAAGTTAAAAGATATTGATGGTGTAAGTCTTGCTGGTTTAATGCGTGGTGAAAAAGTAGATGACAAATTCCGTAATCGTAGCCTTTATTTTCATTACCCACATTACCGCACTTCAATGCCCCATTCTGCCATCGTTTCAGGTACAAAAAAAGTAATTCATTTTTATGAAAGCACTGATATTCCAATGTTATTTGACCTGGCTGCCGACGAAGGAGAAGTAAAAAACTTGGCTGCCGACGAATCTGAAGAACATGATATGCTCTATAACGAAATGATGCGATACCTTAAGGAAGTGGGTGCACGTTTACCAAAGGAAAATCCCAAATACGATCCAAGTGTTTATAAAAAAGACAAAGAATATAATATAAGGGTACAATGGGGACCTTTTGTTAAACAACGTCCTTTGGAAGAAGATGAGAGATAATCAAATTATTAGCGATTTTGAGGAATCAATTAGAATACATAGATAAATAAAATCAACTTTGTTATATAAAAAATACACCGGGCTTCAACTAAAGCAGGTAGAATATCCTTCAACAATGCAGGGAAATAGTTTCCGTGAAAACCTGTAAGGCAATACTCCAGATGACTGGCGGAAATATGGTTTCTACCGCTACTGGCAGCATTCAGAGGATCGTCCCGGACATTTTGGAATCCGTAGTGGACGTTATAAACTGGCATTCTTTTATGGCAATGGATTTAAAATAAATAAATATGACGAAGGTGGACAACCCATCCGTTATTGGGATTTTTTTGATCTTCAGGAAGATTCGAAAGAGTTGCACAATGCCTATAACGATGTTAAATACCAGGATATCATAAAAGATATGAAACAGGAGATTATCCTCCAACGTGAGTTGCTTGGAGATACCGATGAAGGAAATACCGAAATCCTTGAGATAATTGCCAACCATCGGGACGGTAGAAATAAAATCAATTAAGTATGGACTTTAGATTCATTAAGTTTTTTCTGCTCAGTTTTATTGTTCTTTTGTCGATAACTGCTATAAAGTCACAGGAGCGAAGGATCAACAGCGATCAATGGGCAGCAACAGATGCTTTGGGGCGGAAAGTTGCTGATTATATTACAGCCGGGCAAAAAAGGAAGGATAAATACATTGCTCTGTTTTATTGGAACTGGCATCAGCAAAGCAACGATACTAAGTATCCAATAAAAAACATTACTGAAATTTTACGAAAATATCCCGAAGCCATTAAGGATTACAATCATCCTGCCTGGGGCGAAAAAAAACCAGGTCTTTTTTATTGGGAGGAACCGTTACTCGGATACTTCAAAACGACGGATCCATGGGTGTATCGAAAGCATGCCGAAATGCTGGCTGATGCAGGTGTGGATGCGGTGTTCTTTGATGCGGATAATAATGGAACAAAAGATCTGTATGTGGTATCCGGGGGGAACGAGTACAATAACCAGAGCCAGAACCAGCTTGACAGGTTATACCTGACCGATGGCAAAGGACGTTTTGGAAAGTCG
>CAYLXM010000060.1:0-15297 GCA_964387555.1 uncultured Rhodothermales bacterium
GTGATGGGCTGCGCACCTGGTCAACCAGACAGCGGCACGCTCGTGACCACGTCGGTCCGGGATTCCGTTCGTTTCCATCGGATGCTGATCGATCCCGATCTGGGTGATCGGGCGCTCTATGTCGCGGCTGCGGATCTGACGGGGGATGATGCGCTCGACCTCATGGCGGGCGGGCTCTGGTATGAGCATCCGGCCGCAGCCGGATCGCCGTGGGTGAGACGGCCCGTCGGGGCGCCGTTTCACAACGTGCTGGGCGTGCTGGACCTTGACGGCGACGGAGATCGGGACCTGATCGGCACACAGGGCATCGGCGATGAGGCGAACGGCGCCCTGGCCTGGGCGGAGAACGACGGGGCCGGGGTGTTTGTGATCCATACCAACATTCCCGCCTCGGAAGGGGATTTCCTGCGCGGTGTGGCAGGCGGCCTGTTCCAGAACAACGGTCCGATCGAAATCGCGCTATCGTGGAATGACCCGGAGAAGGGCATCGAGATGCTCACGATCCCGACCGATCCGAAGGGGGAGACATGGGGCCTCCGGCGCATCAGCGATGCTTCCGAGGGCGGTGACCTGTCGGCAGGAGACATCGACGGCGATGGGGATCTGGATCTCCTCCTGGGAACGCAGTGGATCGAAAATCCAGGTGATGCGACGTCGCCCTGGCCGCTTCACTCCATCGGAGAGGTTGTGGGCGGAAAGCCGGGCCGCAACGATCTGGCCGACTTCGACGGGGACGGCGATCTGGATGCCGTCGTGGGACTCGTAGGTGGCGAGGACGTGCTGCTTTTCCTCCGCGGATCCGATCCGAAGGCGCTCTGGGAGCGAAAGGTCCTGGCAACCGGCGTGGCGGGTGGGCAAAGTATGGACGTGGGGGACATCGACGGCGACGGGGACATCGATGTGGTGGTCGGTGAGTACGCGGGCGCGGAATTCAACCGGGTGCTCGTCTACCTCAACAACGGACTGGCCACGGAGTGGGTAGAGGTGGAGATCGACCGCGGTCCGGCATCCGTCATCGACCACCACCACGGGACGCAGTTTGTGGATGTGGATCTGGACGGGGACCTGGACGTCATCTCGCTCGGCTGGACGAACCGGAAGGTGTGGGTTTGGGTGCAGAGGTAAGAGAGTTTAGGAGTTTAGGAGTTGAGGAGTTGAGGAGTTGGGCTGGTGCAGTGAAGTCAGTTTCCCGATGGCCCGGCTTCCGAACTGTGAGAATCGGGTTGTCCGTTCCGCCCCCCGAATTGGAGTTCGGGGCAAATGCCCGGCACTCCCCCATTGGCGACAACTCCTAAACTCCTAAACTTTGTAACTTCTAAACTTTCATATCTCTTCAAACACCATCTTCTCCCGATTCTTTCTGACTTTGTGGGCCTCGAAGACGCGGCCGTTCATGGCGATGTAGACGCCCGGGGGGAGGGACTGGACGGCGCCGACGGCGCAGCCGATGTTGAAGACGGCATCCGAGGTGCGGAAGCGCGCAGGAGTCATGGAGCCGGTGAGGACGATCACCTTGTCCGGTATGTCGCGGAGCTTTTCCGCGGTAAGGGTCATCGTGTCCGTGCCGTGCGTAAGGATGATGTGGCGGCAGGGTTCGGCGAGGATGCGATCGTGGACGACTTGCCGGTCGGCCTCGGTCAGGTCGAGGCTGTCTTTTCGCATCAGGGACTCGAGTTCGTACTCGAACGTGACATGCGCCTCGTTGAAGACCGTCACGATCTGGGGCTCGCCCACGGTGTACTGGCTCGCGGCGTCGAAGTAGACTTTGTCGATCGTGCCGCCGGTGGAGAAAATCTTGATGCGCATAGTCAGTGTTCGTTGGCGATCACCAGGCCTCGCCTGGTACTGTCGGCGCTACCCGCGGCAAATCGTGAGGCCTCGGTGTTTGCAGTTCGTCGGCACCCGTTGAAAATGTGAGGTCTCGCTTTGTTGTGCAGGCTATACCCGCGGTATCTCGTGATGCCTCTATGTTTGCAGTTCGTCGGCACCCGTTGGATACTGTGGGGTCTCGCTTTGTTGTGCAGGCTATACCCGCGGTATCTCGTGATGCCTCTATGTTTGCAGTTCGTCGGCACCCGTTGGATACTGTGGGGTCTCGCTTTGTTGTGCAGGCTATACCCTCGGTAACTCGTGAGGCATAGGTTTTGAGTACGGTTGATGAACGCAGGCCAACCTCAGGCCTCGTTCGTGTGTGCATGGAATCAAACCTGCGGAGGACGGATCAGCGCAATCTGGATGTCCATGACGTTCGTGTGGGTGGGGCCGGTGCGTAGGAGTCCCCCTGCGCAATCGAAGAACCGGTAGGCATCGTTATCCTCAAGATAGCGCGCCGGTTCCACTCCGGTTGAGCGTGCCGAGGCCGCGGTCTGCGGAGAGACCCACGCGCCGGCGGCGTCCGTCGGCCCATCGATGCCGTCCGTACCGGCACTCAGAAAGAGGATGGACTCCTCGCAGCCCTCGAGGGCGAGCGCGGCAGCGAGCGCGAGTTCCTGGTTGCGGCCTCCCGTGCCGCCGCCGGTCACCGTCACCGTCGTTTCGCCGCCCCAGAGCAGGCAGACGGGTCCGGAGGCGGTGCGCGCCGCGCGGAGCGCTGCGTGCGCGAGTCGTCCTCCCATGATGCGTGCTTCGCCCGACAGGGAATCCGTGACGATGCGCGTTTCGTATCCCCGGCTTCGGGCCTCCGCCGCGGCCCCTTCGAGGGCCACCCGGTTGGAGCCGAGCAGGATGTGGAGCACATGTTCGAACGCGGGATCGCCCGGCTTGGGGGTTTCCTCGATCTGCCCACCGGCACCTGATTCGAGCAGGGCTCGGGCGGCGGCCGGGATTTCGTGCCAGATGTCGTAGCGGTGCAGGATCGAGACGGCGTCCTGGAAGGTAGATGGATCGGGCACCGTGGGTCCGCTTGCGATCACCGAGGGATCATCGCCGATCACGTCGGAGACGAGGAGCGTCAACACCGTAGCCGGGGCCGCAGCGCGGGCCAGGAGGCCTCCTTTGATCGCGGAGAGGTGCTTCCGGACCGTGTTGAGTTCCTGGATATCCGCGCCGGAGTGGAGAAGGAGGCGGGTCACGGCCAGTTTCTCATCAAGCGACAGGCCGCGCGATGGAGCGGGCCAAAGCGCTGAGCCTCCGCCGGAGAGGACTGTCAGAAGCAGGTCGCGACGGCCCCGGGCGGTTGCCCACAAAAGAGCCTCCCTGGCAGCATCCAGACCGTGGGAATCCGGCAGCGGGTGTCCCGCCTCGCGGACGTGGACGAGGCGGGGGGGAGTGAGGCGGGCAGGGAAGGTGTCGACGTAGCCGTGGGGCACGGTGACGACTCCGTCGAAGGGGATACCGGCGAGGTGGGGTTCCAGGGCGCCGGCGAGGGCCATCGAGGCTTTTCCGGCGCCGACGAGCGAGACGCGGTCGAACGAACGGAGGGGGCGATCGAGGGCCGCCTCGATGTCGAAGTCGCGCAGGAGTCGGTCGGCCTGGACCTCCCGCAGGGCGGCATGGAGGATGGCGAACAGGTCGTCAGCCGGACTGGATGAGGGGGAAGCGTCCATCTGAGGGGGAGAACAGGGCAGCCTCCGGCGGGTCGGGCCTGTCTTGTGGCATGCGGGCGGGGGCGGGACCCGACGGCTGTCCTTCGGGGTGACAAGATACGGATCGGCGGCGGGTGGCGATGGATGGCGGGGAAGGATCCGACGGCCGTGCGTGCGCATGAGAAGGTACGGATAGACGGCGTTTGGGATCCGACGGCCGTGCGTGTGCGTGATAGGGTACGGGTGGACGGCAGGTCGGGATCCGACGGGAGTTCGTCTCTCCGTCAAGAACTGGACGGACCGCATGCGGCGGGCAGTCGATCGCGCTCCGCCGTTCCGTCGACGAAACGTGCCAAACAAGGGTCTGATTTGCCACAATTTCGTGACATCCTCGAAGCGCGTGCGCCCGTATTTAGGGAAGGAAGGCGGGAGAGGGGCTCCCGTCGGAGGACTTCTAACATGGAGCGAGTCATGCGAAGGACAATCTCAAGGGGCCAGGTCGTTGGGATGCTGCTTGCGCTTCTGGCTGTAGCGGTCTGGGCAACGGGATGCGACAGTGTGGATACGCCTGCCGCGCAGGAAGCGCCTGACAACGACGTGCTGGCCGCATTTTCGGCGGATCTGGTGGAGGCCGTACCCCTTTCGCAAGCCGCCGGGGGGCAGGTCAACGGGGTATTGAGGCGGCACCAGCAGCGCATCGATGCGCCGGGGTTCCTTTGGTACGTCGCGGAGGGGTTGCAGAAGACGCTTTCGGAGGAGCAGAAGGCGCGGATGTTCGCGATGTTCGAACGGAATCTGGCGCAGGGTTTCGGCCATGGACGCCGCGGGAACGGTCAGGGTGAAGGTCTTGGGGCGGGTCCCGGACACCGGTTTGGCGGGCCCGGGGGAGCCGGTGAGGAGGAGGCGGACGCCGGGCGGGGTTGGGGACCGATGGGTCCGCTTCGGATCATCGCGGATCTGTTGACGGACGAGCAGAAGGAGCAACTCAAGGCCATGCAGGAAAGTCATCAGGAGGCGGTGCGGGCCGTGCTGCAGTCGGCTCGGGCCGGTGAGATCACGCGGGAAGAGGCGGCTGAACAGGTGAAGGCCTTGCGGGATGCCTTGAAGGTCGAGGTGGAGGCGATCCTCACCGATGAGCAGAAGGCGGCGTTGGAAGAGCGGATCGGTGAGCGGCAGGAGGATCGGCAGGAGCGGCGGGAGCAGGCGCTGGCGGCACGGAATGACGCGTTGGGGCTCACCGAGGCCGAGGCGGCGGCGCTGGATGCGCTTCTGGCAGCGCATCGGGAGGCCATGCGGGAATTGCGGGAGTCCATCGGTGAAGGATCGATGGATCGAGAGGAGGTTCGGGCGGCGGTTGCGGAATTGCGGAAGTCCCACTTCGAAGAGGTGGAAGCGCTGCTGACGGACGAGCAGATCGAAATCATCAAGATTCATCACGTGCTCCGTGTGCGGTGGGCCCATGTGAAGCAGGCTCGCGCGAAAATGGACGGGCTAACCGATGGACCTTTTGGCGCCGGCCCGTTTGGTCGTCGCCGGTAGATTGTGGATGGGTTGGGGTGAGAAGTGAACGGAGAGGGGGTCGTCGCGTCATGCGGCGGCCCCCGGTGTGTTTATGGTGAGCCACGGTTGAAGGGACGTGCCGAGGCGGTGCTGCGCCGACGGGCGGTCCCCCGGAATTTTCAGCGGACGGAGGTCGAGGGGACTGCTCGTGCAGCCGCGGCGACAGTGGGCGGCCCCCATTGATTGTGGATGAAGGCTGCGGAGGAACTGCGCGGGTGGTGGCGGGTGGCTATCTTTTGGGGTATTCAAACTGCGGTGTATTCTATGAAAACGTCTGGGCTCGTGGGCCGATGGAAACCCGGGGCGCTCGTTCTGGTGTTTCTGCTGGTGCCGTTTCTGACCTCCTCGTGTATGGAGCCCATCGATCGCATAAACCGGCGTGTCACCAAGATTGTGGCGCCGTTTGCCGACTCCGCATCCGTGTCGGTCTTTGTACACGATGTGGAGAGCGGATTGGTGTACGAGCGCGAGGCGGACCGTGTATACCATGCGGCGAGCACGATGAAGGTGCCGGTGTTGCTGGAACTCTTTCGACAGGCGGAGACAGCTGCCTTTTCGCTCGACGATTCGGTTGTGGTGCGCACGCGGTTTCGGTCCCTCGCGGACAGTTCCGTGTATCAGCTCGATCGGAGGACGGATTCCGATCAGGAACTGTACGAGCGGAGCGGTGAACCGGTGGCTATCCGAGAATTGGCGAATCGGATGATCCATGTCTCATCAAATCTGGCGACGAATTTGCTCATCGACCTGGTGCGGGCGGATAGTGTGCAGACGACGATGCGGCGGCTGGGTGTCCGCACGATGCAGGTGCTTCGGGGGGTTGAGGATCTGGCCGCGTTCCGCCAGGGGCTGAACAACACGGTCACGGCGCGCGATCTCGGGACCCTGCTGGCGGCGATGGCGCGCGGGGAGGCGGTCTCACCGGCGGCCGATTCACAGATGGTCGAGATCTTGCTGGCCCAGCATTTTAATGAGATGATTCCGTCGGGTCTGCCGGAGGGCACACGCGTCGCGCACAAGACCGGCCAGATTTCCGCGATCCATCACGATGCGGCGATCGTGTTTCCGGCGGAGGGCGGTCCGTACGTCATCGTGATTTTGACGGAAGGATTCCTGCGTGATACGGACTCCGCACGGATTGGATCAGAAATCTCACGTGCGGTGTATCGGGCATTGCGGTCGTAAGTCAGACGCCTTGTGGACGGAACCGGACCCATGAACAGTTTTGCATTGGATGCCAAGGGGGTGGTCGCATCGTGTCCATCTTGCGGACAGCGCATTCGCCTGTCGTTTCGCCGATTGTCGGAAGAGGGCCGGTGTGCTCGCTGTCAGAGCCCCGTGCCGCCGCCGGCCGCCCCGATCGACGTTCGGACGATGGCCGAGTTCGATGCGCTGATCCGGCAGGCGGGAATTCCGGTGCTGGTAGATTTCTGGGCGCCCTGGTGCGCCCCGTGTCGTGCCGTGGCGCCTGAATTCGAGAAAGTGGCGGCGGGACGGTCCGGGCGACTCCTCGTCGTCAAGGTGAACACCGAGACGCAGCCGGATCTGGCCATCCGATACCAGATCCGCTCGATTCCGACGATGGCCGTATTCGCCGAGGGGCGCGAACTTGCCCGCCAATCGGGGGCGCGTCCGGCGCCGGCCATCGAGGCGTTCGTGGACGAATCCGCGACGGGTGTGTAAGTGCGGGATTTTCTCCTATCGGCCCGCATTCTTATACTTACTGCATGCTGCCCATTGCCACCGACACATGCAGCGCTTTTGGCTGTCCGGAGCAGCCAGCCTGACACCAATCCGCACCGTTTTGGCTTCAAAAGAGTTGGAGGTCCGCACCGACGCGATCAGGCGAACCATGGTCGGGAGCGGAGATCGCCCCGGTGCCTCCACCATCCCGGGGATCCTGGATCGAATCTTCTCGCTCTTCCGGCGCCGTCCGTCGGACCTTGGCAGGGAGATTGCGCGGATCACAGGGACCCGGGTTCGTGACGTCCGGTTGTTCGAGCATGCGCTGGTCCACCGCTCTCTGCTCCGCGAGCGTCCCGACGAGCAACTGGCCTCCAATGAACGGCTCGAGTTTCTGGGTGACGCCGTGCTGGGCCTGGCCGTTGCCGAGTACCTGTATGCCGCTTTTCCGAATCGGGATGAGGGGTTTCTTACCCGTATGCGGGCGAAACTCGTGAATGGGACGGCGCTTGCGGGTTTTGCGCAGGCCGTCGGGCTGGCTCCGCTGGTTCGAATCAGCGACAACATGGAGCGTACAGGCGGGAGGGAGAACCAGACCATTCTTGCGGACGCTTTTGAGGCAGTGCTCGGCGCGGTCTATCTGGATGCCGGACTGGAGGCGGCGCGTGGTTTCATTCTTCGAACGCTGGAGTCGAATGTGGACCTCGAGGAATTAGCGGAGCGCAAGGAGAACTACAAAAGCCTCTTGCTCGAGTATGCGCAGGCGCAAGGATGGTCCCAGCCGACGTACCGCGTGGTATGGGACCGCGGCCCGAGTCACGAGAAGGAGTTCTGCGTCGAGGTGTGGATGAACGACCGGCCGTTCGAGCACGGGGTGGCGAAGAACAAGAAGGCGGCCGAGCAGTTGGCGGCGCAGCGGACGCTGGAGGGGATGAGGGGAGTTTGAGAGTTTGGAGTCTGGGGGTTTGGAGTTTGAGGGTTTGAGGGTTTGAGGGTTTGGAGTCGCGACCAACGGGAGCGTCCCGGGCGGAGCGGAGCGGAGACCCAGGATCCAGGGTTTGGGGTTTGCCCCTCGTCCGTCATTCCGGCGAAAGCCGGAATCCAGAGCATCATTGTCTAGGAGGTGGACTGACCTGCTATCGCGCCGAGGAATTCGAGGGCCAGGTTGTACACCTCCAGGAAATCATCCCACTCCAGTGTTTCGGGGACATCGTGAATGTGGTGATAGGGCTGCTTGCCGTGCGTGGTGTAGAGGTAGAAACTGCGAACGCCTCTGGCGAAGAAGGGATAGTGATCGCTGATCGGGGTGCTGGGGCGTTTGCCGAGTCGAGGAGCACCAAGTCGCGCGGCGATTTGCTCGAGCAGGGCATATTCTTCGGGGAAATCGGCGCCTCCGACCGCGACGACGCCTCGTTCACCGGAGGTGACCATGTCCAGGTTCAGGAGAAAGCGGATGTTTTCGAGCGGAAACGGCGGCGCCGAGGCCAGTGCGATGGAGCCGACCAGTCCCTGTTCCTCCGCCGAAAAGGCAATGAAGACGGTCGTGTACGGCAACGGGTTGGCCACCACGGTGTCGGCCAGTGCGAGCAGGAGGGCGACACCACCGGCGTTATCGTTCGCGCCCGGGAAATAGAGCGAATCGCCCAGGGCGCCGAGATGGTCGTAGTGGGCGGTCACGACGAGGATCGAGTCCGGACGAACCGTGCCCGGCACGGCGCCGACCACGTTGAAGGCGCGCGTATGCACGTTCCGTCGGGAAGTGACTTCATATTCCACCTCGGCCGCACCGGCCGGCCAGGCTTCGGAGCGAACCACGAAGACGGGAATCGGCGCATCCAGGGGTGACATGCCGAAGGTGAGGCGCTCTGTCAGGACGAAAATCGCGATGGGTCCGAACGCTGCGGCTCGCGTGATCCGCGATTCGAGGCGGCGAAGGTCGGGCAGGATGCCCGTTGACAGGCTTTCGGGAATCGTTTCGGCGAAAACGGCGACGAAGGGTTGGTCGGGCGCCTCCGGGGTGTCCGGTTCCCCCAGCGGGGAGAAGGACCGGACACGGATGCGGCCCTCGGAGCGACCGGAAGCCGACGCCCCGTGTGGAAGGAAATCGATGCCCGGCTCGAGCGTTCGGCCGCTAACCCGGAGGGCCGGTGCATCATCGAACACATCGACCTCGAATTCGAACGGCAGGAGAAACCCGGACGGGAGCGCGTGCAGTCCGGTCGACTCGAAACGGTCCTGCAGAAAAGCCGCTGCCGCACGGTGTCCGTCGCCGCTGAATCCCCGTCCGGCGAGCGCCGGAGAGGTGAGCATGTCGACATCCCGTCTGGCCCGGTCGACGACGGTCTGAGCGTGCAGGCTCCCCGTACTCTGAGCGAGGATGAGGAAGCCGAGGAGCGCAAAGAGCGTAGCGCCGGAGTGCGCCTGATGCCGGCCGGCATCGGGGCGTATGCCCCCGTGGCCTTCGTCCAGAACGGGGAGGCTGTGGGGAGGCCGTTCCGCCCGCTCGTGCGACGGGTCTTTCCGTACGCTAGACATCAATTTTTTGAAAGTTTCGAGCATATCGAAAGCCGCGCCGGGATGGAGGCCGGTTGGACTATTTTTGTGCTGTTGAGAGACTGCGTGTGCATGAACAGCCCGCATGACACGGCGTAAAAGGGGCGCAATCGACTACGCGCCCCGTGCGGCAACCGTTCCCTTGTTTGAGACACTGCCCATGTCCCCATCCGCATCCGACGGCAAGAAGCGTTTGGCCGATCGTTTCATCGATCGGCACGTTGGTCCACGCGACCAGGAAATCGGCGACATGCTGGCGGCGGTCGGCTATGGCACGATCGACGCCTTGGTCGCCGACACCGTACCAGTCGGCATACGCCACAGTGATCCGTTGGGATTACCCGCTGCCCGGTCGGAAGACGAGGTGATCGAGGCGCTGCGCAGGATGGCCGCGCAGAACGTTGTGTCCCGGTGTTTCATCGGGATGGGCTACCACGGCACCATCACGCCGCCGGTGATCCTGCGCAACGTGCTCGAAGACCCGGGTTGGTACACCCAGTATACCCCCTATCAGGCAGAGATTGCACAGGGACGTCTGGAGGCGCTGCTCAACTTCCAGACCATGGTGATGGATCTTGCCGGAATGGAGGTGGCGAATGCTTCTTTGCTGGACGAGGGCACCGCGGCGGCGGAGGCGATGACCATGGCACACGGCGCGGCACGGGGCAACCGGAACGTCTTGCTCGTGGCGGCGGACTGCCATCCGCAGACGATTGCCGTCGTCCGCACACGGGCCGAGCCGCAGGGCGTACAGGTGGTGGTTTCGGAGGTGGAGGCGTTTGCGTTTACGGACGCCGTATTCGGCGTGCTCGTGTCGTATCCCGCCACCGATGGGCACATTCGGGACTATGCCGCCCTCTGCCGGGAGGCGCATGCCGCCGGCGCCATGGTGATTGTTGTGGCAGATTTGCTGAGTTTGTGCCTGCTGCAACCGCCCGGGGAATTCGGGGCGGATGTCGTTGTGGGGAGTTCGCAGCGATTCGGCGTACCCATGGGCTTCGGGGGGCCGCATGCCGCATTCTTCGCGGCGCGGGATGCCCACAAGCGCAAATTACCCGGCCGCATCATCGGTGTGTCCGTCGATTCGAACGGGGATCCCGCACTGAGAATGGCGCTGCAGACGCGCGAGCAGCATATCCGCAGGGAAAAGGCGACGTCGAATATCTGCACGGCCCAGGTGCTGTTGGCCGTGATGGCCTCCATGTACGCCGTGTATCATGGCCCGGAGGGATTGCGCCGGATTGCCGAGCGCGTCCACGGGCATGCGCGGCGTCTGGCCGACGGACTGGAGCGCAGCGGTCACGCGCTCGTCCATCGGGACTTTTTTGATACGCTCCGCATCCGGCCGTCCGGCCGATCGGCCGCCGAGGTTTTCGCCGAGGCGGAGCGGCGCACAATGGTTCTGCGTTTGTTCGACGACGGAACGCTGGGGGTTTCTCTGGATGAGGTGACGACGGACAAGGACGTTGACGGGTTGCTGGCCGCATTCGGGGGGATGACAACGACTCCGGAATCTGCCAATGGTTCGGATCCGGGATTCGGTATCCCGGAGGCGCTGAAGCGGACGTCATCCTACCTGGAGCATCCCGTCTTCAACCGGTATCACAGTGAGACGGAGATGGTGCGGTATCTCACCCGGCTCCGCAACAAGGACCTTTCGCTGGTTCACGCGATGATCCCGTTGGGCTCCTGCACCATGAAACTCAACGCGGCGGCGGAGATGATCCCGGTCACCTTTCCGGGGTTCGGATCGCTTCATCCGTTTGCCCCGCGGGCCCACGCCGCAGGATATGCCCGGATCTTTGAAGAACTGGAGCAATGGCTGGCGGAGATCACGGGCCTTCCTGCCGTTTCCCTTCAGCCGAATTCCGGCGCACAGGGGGAATACACAGGCTTGCTCGTCATTCGTGCCTACCATCGTAGCCGGGGTAACGAGGGTCGTACCGTTTGCCTCATTCCGACCTCAGCCCACGGAACAAACCCGGCGAGCGCCGTGATGGCCGGATTCGACGTGGTTCTCGTGTCGTGTGACGAGCGGGGCAATACCGACATGGAAGATCTCCGGCGAAAGGTGGAGCAGGCGGGCGACCGGCTGTCTGCGTTGATGATCACGTACCCCTCCACGCACGGCGTGTTCGAGGAGCAGGTCACCGCGCTGTGCGACATCGTCCACGCGGGCGGCGGCCTCGTTTATATGGACGGGGCGAACATGAATGCGCAGGTCGGACTGTGCCGGCCGGGCGACATCGGGGCGGACGTCTGCCATCTCAACCTGCACAAGACGTTCAGCATCCCCCATGGCGGGGGCGGGCCCGGCATGGGTCCCATCGCGGTGTCGGAGGCGTTGGCGCCATTCCTTCCCGGTCATCCGGTCGTTCCGACAGGGGGCGACCAGGCGATCGGTCCCGTCTCTGCTGCACCGTGGGGCAGCGCGAGTATCCTGCCGATTTCATGGGCCTATCTGGCCTTGCTGGGCGCCGACGGCGTCCGGCGGGCGACGGAATTGGCCATCCTGAACGCGAACTACATGGCGCGGCGGCTGGAGGACCACTACCCGATTCTCTACCGCGGCGAGCGGGGTCGGGTGGCCCATGAGTTCATCATCGACCTGCGGGAGATCAAGCGGTTGTCCGGCATCGGGGAGGAGGATATCGCAAAGCGTTTGATGGACTACGGTTTTCACGCACCGACCATGTCCTGGCCGGTGCCGGGAACGATGATGGTCGAACCGACCGAGAGCGAGTCGCTAGCCGAGATGGATCGGTTCTGCGACGCCTTGATCGCGATACGCGAGGAGATTCGCGAAGTAGAAGCCGGGATTGCCGATCCGGAAGACAACGTCCTCAAGCACGCGCCCCATACCGCGGCGGTGGTGACGGCGGATGCATGGGATCGGCCCTATTCCCGCTCGCGCGCCGCTTATCCGGCCAGCGGGCAGCGGGATTTCAAGTTCTGGCCTTCCGTGGGCCGTGTTGACAATGCCCACGGCGACCGAAACCTCGTCTGCGCCTGTCTGCCTGTGGAAGCCTACGCCGAGTAGCCCCCTCGGGCATATCGGATTCCTGTCAGGGACGCCAAATGCGAGGGCGTGCCCGGTCGGACCGTACGCCGGCTTCGGCATCCTAGGGATGGCGGCCGCATCCCGTGCCCGGGTGCGGTAGCTTCCTCGCTTGCGGCGGCTTCGATTCGATGTTGGCCCCATCCGGCTTCAGAGCGCAGTAACCCCGCGCCGGGCGCGGGTCCGTGTCCCCCTCGATCTTGCAGTTTTTTTCACTGAATGCATATAAGTGTTGAAACACCTTTGTGCGCATGGTGTATTAGGTGTAGAGACACATAATAGTCGAACTCCGATCGGGAGATCGACATCAACCGAGAAACCCTAACAGTCATGACGCCCACATTGCTTGGCCTGATCGGCCTCATCATCCCCTTCGCGGCGCCTGCCGCGTCCTCCACAGACGGGCAGAAATCCGCCGAGGTGGCCACCTACGAAGTCGATCTCGCCCATTCGGAGATTACCTTCCGGGTCCGTCACCTTGGGATCAGTACGGTGACCGGCAATTTTGGCAAGTTTGGAGCCACCGTTTCGATGGATCCGTCAGATATCAAGACGCTCCGGGCCAAGGCCATGATCGAAGCGGCTTCCATCAACACAAACAACGAGCGCCGCGACGAGCATCTCCGTTCCGCCGATTTCTTCGAAGCGGAGATGCATCCGGAGATCGTTTTCGAGAGCCGGGAGGTCCGTAATGTAAACGGATCGAAATTCGAGCTGGTTGGCGACCTGACCATGCGTGGCGTGACCAGGTCCGTTGTTCTTCAAGCGGAAATGACCGGTCCGTCTACGTTGATGGGTAGGGAGCGCATTGCGTTTTCGGCCTCCGGTGAGATCAACCGCACGGATTTCGGGCTGAACTGGAACCGCGTGGTTGAAGCCGGCAGCCTGGTGGTAAGTGAGGAAGTGCGCTTTGAGATTGAAGTGGCGGCGGTGAGGGCGGAGGCGTAAGAAAGTTTGGGAGTTTAGGAGTTTAGGAGTTTAGGAGCTGACGCTCGCTCCGCTCGCGACTCTGAAACGCTGAAACCCGGAAGCGGACGCTAGATCGCTTCGTTCACGGTGATATACAATTTGGCGGTGTCGTCACGGAGGCCGAAGCCATAGTCGATGCGCACGTGAAGCCGCTCGGCAGGGCTGAGTTGGAAGCGCAGACCGATGCCGGCATTCGCTTTGGCATCCTTGAGGGAAAATTCGGAGGGGTGGGCGGCAAGGTCGCCTGCCCCTCCGAAGAGTACGAGGCCGGTTCTCAGGACGAATGGCGTGCGGTATTCTGCCTGTACGATCAGGCTGTGATTGTCGCGGTATCGCGTGCTGAGGTAGCCACGTAGAAGGCGGGGCCCGCCAAGTTGGGGCAGCAACTGAAACGGTACGGTACCAAATGCGGAGCTGCCGTACAGTTGGAGTGCTACAACGTGGTTCGGCAGGATGGACCGGTAGAAACGCGCATCTACCGTGTACTTGCCGGCATTTTCCAGACTGCCGAATGCGCGATGGAGGAACTGTCCGGACAGGCGCAGCCAATTGCCGTGCCGTGCGGCAAAGATGTTGTCGCGCGAGTCCAGATCAACAAGCAGGCCCGGTCCGGAAGTGCGGGCATTGTCGCTGCCGGGGATGGTCCCGGACGCTAGGAGGCCGAGGGGTTCGCGTTCGTAGAGGTGGTCAAAGCGCAGATCGTATTGGAGGCCAAGTCGCACGCCGGGGCGGACGGTGCGTTGGGCCTCGAGGTGCAAAATGAAGAAGGCGGAGCCGTAGGACTCCGCCTGTCCTTCGGCCAGATTGTCGCCCACGCCGTAGAAGGTATCCGGCCAGCGGTTGTAGATGACCTTGGCAAAGAGGCGGGAGCCGTCGAGATAGAACTCAGGCATCAGCTCGGCGATGACCTGTCGGTTCTGCGTAACGGTCAGCACGGCGAATAGGCTGGACGGACGCCTATCGGGGTGGGTTCGAAATAGCGTCTGTGCGGCAAGCCCGGCGCCGATGCCGGTTTCCGGTCCATAGAATGCCGTGGGCAGAACGAGGAAGCGGATGCCCCGCGTGCGTGTCGAATCGGTCTCGGTCAACAGCGAATCTTCCCGGGCCATCCCGTCAGCCGGTTGGTCGCTGATTCCGAGGGAGAACCCGATGAAGAGAAGGAAACCGGTTACGAGGGTCAAGGCTGCGACGGGACGGAACGGAGGGTGGCTTCACGGTCACGGCACCGGCGTTCATGTCGTCCAACCCAGAGCCACGGCCATAAAGGCGCCCACATAGAGGATGATGGAGATGATCAATCCGAACATGAACAGGTCATACGCCTTCTTGAGGAGCGCGAACTTGCGGGAGAGAACCCTACCCATCCCATAGATGTCGCGCATCATGCTCAGGTAGACATGGTCGGTGTCACGCATCAAGCTGGACATGCCGTGCACGAACTCCTGCTCGGAGAGGTGCGCGAAGTTTCCGAAGAAAAGAATATTCGCCTTGCCGGACTCGATGGATGTGCGCGTGACGGGGTTCTTCACCACACGAGGCCGGGCGCTCATTACGGCAAAAACGATTGACGCGAGACAGGCAAATACGAGTACGACCGACGGCAGGAGGAGCCAGGGGTTAAACTCGAAAAGCGGCACGATGGCGAACAGCATGATCGGGATGATCAGGCCGTTGATGGAGATCATGATATTGGCCTTGTTGTCGGCAAGCGACGTCAGGTCCACCTGAACCCGGAACGACGTACGGAACATCGTTTCAATGCCGCGGGCAGCAGGCAGGGAGGATTTCTTGCCGGCCTTCTTTCGTGACCCCTTCTTTTCCTTCTTCTCTTTCTTTTCGACCTCCGCCGACGCCTCTGCGTTGGCTCCGGCCACGGCCATCTCGGGCTCCTGCGCGCTCGGTGCCGGCATCGCAGGCGTAGGTTCGAGCCGATCCGCCTCGTCGCCGCCC
>CAYLXM010000060.1:15397-24964 GCA_964387555.1 uncultured Rhodothermales bacterium
GGTCGTAGATCTGGGCGCGGTCATAGCAGGATGTTGCGGAGGTGACGTGGTAGCGGTCCGGATACGGGTCACACGGTACGTTGGCCGAGTTGGTTCTAAACCCGACGAAGGCGCCGCTGCAGTGCCCGTCTGTTAGACGTACTGATCGGGATGACTTGTCGACCGATTACGAGCGTGGTTTCCTCAATATCGTCAATCTGGTCGAGACGCACGATATACGAGCGGTGGACACGAAAAAAGTCGCGCCTTGGCAGTTCCTCCTCGATCTTGCGCATCGATGTTGCGGCAAGCAGCGATCGCTCGGACGTATGGATCATCACGTAGTCGCCCTGGGCTTCACACCATTGGATGCCGGACAGGTCGACTTTCACCAGCCGTCCGTCCGCCTTCACGAAGAGGGCGTTTGGTTTCTCGCTCTCCGTACCCGCGCGCGAGGCCCGTTCGACGGCACGCAGGAAGCGGGGCCAGGTGACGGGTTTGACGATGAAGTCGACCACTTCCGTGTCGAACGCTTCTGCGGCAAAGTCCGGATGCGCCGATACGAGGACCACGCTCGGGGGCGAGGACAGGCTTCGGACGAGATCCAGTCCCGTCATTTCAGGCATCATCACATCGAGAAAAAGAACATCGATCTCTTCGCGGGTGATGAAATTGGCGGCATCGATCGGATTGTCGATCGAACCGATCAACTCGAGGCCCTCGCGCCGCGAGATGAACCGTTCGAGCACGCTGCGCGCCACGGCATCATCATCGACAACGAGGCATCGGAGAGACATGGCGGGCTCTGGGGCGAGGGCGACAGCCGAAGATCGTGGTTCAGGCAGAAAGGGACCCGCAGCGGCGGCATCAGCGCGCCAGATGCGGAAGGATGGATTCGAGTGCGGTACAGGTTTCGCTTTGAAGCCGCCGGGCCATGGCCAGTCGCTCCCCGCCGTCGGGGTGGCCGGCCATTTCCTCCACGTCCGCCCAGGCCGTCGCAAGTGCGGCAAGCGCCATGGACGCAGCGGCGCCGCGCAAGCGGTGTGAGACGATACGGATCTCCTCCGGATCTGCGCTCGACCCTCCGAGCCGGGGCACAAGGCACGCCGTTTCCAGGAGGTACGTGCGGATCAACTCGGCGAGGAATTCGTCGTCCTCGTCACCGAGCAGGCTCCGTATCGCGTCGAGGTCTACCATGTCCGGCCGGCGGTTACAGCGCTAACCGGTGGTACGGCGTGAGGATCCCGGCCGATCTCAGTGGTCGTGGGAGTGCGGGACTTCGGGAGCCTCCACGGCGTCCTCACCCAGCGCTTCTTCTACGACGTCGAGATGCTCGATGAACCAGTCGTACACCTTGGTGTCGAGCAAGCGGCGGACGATGCGCGGGACGCCGTCCGGGTTGTAGGCCTCCATCGCGCGTCGCATGGTACTACCCGGGATGGAGCGCGATTTCCCCATCTCTTCGAACTCGGCGTCGATCTCCTCGGGTTCAACGGAGAGGTTGTAGTTCTCCACCACCTTGTCGCGGACGAGGAGCCAGCGGACCAGTTCTTCGGCAGATTCGCGGTTATTGGCGCGGAACTCCGCCTCGTCGAAGTCCTCGGGCAGCTCGTCTTTGTTCTCTTTGCGGAGATCCTCCACGAAGTTGTCGAGATAGGTCTCGACGACGCCCGAGGGCACGGGGAAGTCGAACTTGTCGGTAACGACGCGGCGCACGTTGGCTTCAAAGTTCTCGCGAAGCAGGTTGGTCCACTGGCGCTCCATCTCTCCACGGATCCATGCCCGCAGTTCCTCTTCGTTCTGCGCGCTCCCGTTGGACATATGACGGGCAAATTCCTCGTCGACTTCGGGAATCTCCTGACGCGTGATCTCCCGGACGGTTATCTCGTAGCGGCGGTCCTGGGGCACCGACTCGGGAGTTCCTTCGGGGGCCGGGAGGGTCACTTTCACCACATCTCCCGCCACGCGGCCGGTGAGTGCGGTCTTCAATTCCTCGAGCGTACGTTCGCCACCCAGATAGACCGCGAGGCCTTCCTGCTTGTCGCCAACCAGCGGAGCATCCGTCTCGAGATCCAGCCGCTGGAAATCACAGAGGACGACCGAGTCCTCGCCCGCCGGCTCCTCGACCGTTACACGGCTTGCGTGCCGCCGCCGGACGTTCTGCAGTTCCGTCTCTACCTCGTCATCGGCCACCAGGTGGATCGGCCGGGTCACCTGCGTCTCCGACAAATCGACCAGCTCGAAGTCCGGCTTCACGCCGAACTCGATTACGGCATGCAGGTCCCCGAACGGCTCATAGTCGAGCTGTGTCATTCTTGGCGTGCCGAGAATCTCGTACTGCTTCGACTGCTGGACCTCCTGCTCGAAGTTCTCCTGGACGAGCCGGTCGATCACCTCCATGGCGACCGCCTTGCCGTACATCCTCTTGACGAGCGAAAGCGGCACCCGTCCCGGCCGAAATCCCTTCATCGTCATGCTTTGACGCTGTTTGCGCAGGGACTGCTCGATTCGGGGAGCGAGGGTATCCGCCTCCGCTTTGAGGTCGAAGCGGAACTCGACGGACGACAGTTGCTCGATAGACGTTTCCATCAGAAGGGTCGGGAAAGGAGGTGGAAGGCATAGACTATTATAACCATTGAGGGACTCCGAGGATCCCCACTTCGTCCCGGCAGGGCTGAACGGAAAAACGGGCGCGTTCCGGTTGGATCGCGCCCGCTTTTCTGCTGGGAGGAGGATGGTTTAGAAGTCGAGTCCGATGGAGAAGTAGGTGCGGCGTTCGCGGAATCGCTGTCCGTCATGCGGCCACGCGAAGTCGAGTTTGACGGGATAGCCCAGGAGGATGGTTCGCAGGCCGAATCCGGCGGCGACGATGAGGTCGTCGAAGACCCGCTCTCCCGTGTCGGGATTGGTGGTCCAGAAATTGAAGCTGTTTTTCTCGGTGAAGACTTCGCCGAACTGGTTCTGGTAGGTTTCCGTGCCGCCCCAGACGGACCCCGCATCGACGAAGGCGACGCCCTGGAGGTTATAGAGGGGGATGATGGGCAAGGGGCCCGGTAGGAGGGCTGCCACGAGCGGGAACCGGAATTCTGCGTTCAGAAGGCCAAAGTATGGACCGTTCTGGGTATTCAAGTCGGAGCCCCTCAGGGGCATCACAGGTGTGGCGAAGACGAAGTCCTGCACCTCACGGATGGGGAAACCGTAGAGCTGGTCGAAGTAGCGGTTGATCCAGTTCTCGACGCCGGCGGTATAGAACAGTTGCGGGTTTTTGCCGAACGAATAGGCGCCTGATCCCCGGAAGGCAAACGTATACTGCCCGCGCCCGTCGAGCGAAAAGTAGAGCCGGGCGTCGGAGAGGATGGTGCCGAAGCGGACCGGGTTCTTGTCCAGCCCGAGCGGAGAACCGGAAAAACTCGTGGCCAGGCGATACCCTCGGATGGGCGAGATATAACCCGGCGTCGTGACGTCCTTCGTGTACGTGATGTTGGGGTAGAGGAACGTACGCGAGTTCGTTTCGGCGCGGATGTCGCCGATATCCGTGCGGGAGACGGCCATGAGGCCGAAGTTGGCGTCAACCCGGCGAAACTTGTCGAACGGATAGCTCAGCCCGAGGCCACCGCCGTAGGTGCGATACCTGTTGTACGTATACGTCGTGTAATTCGGGATGTAGCGTGCGGTATGGTAGACGTTGACGCTCCAGTCGATTCGTTTCGGCAGGTAGGTGTAGGCCAGGTAATAGGTGGAGTTCCGGAGGTCGATGAGGAGGTTCGTCGCGGCGAAGATCTGATGATTGCCCAGAACATCACTGAACATCATCTGGGTAACCCCTTCCACGCCGTACAGCGTGCTGTAGCCCGCGGCGCCGTAGATGAGATCCGGCGTGAATTTGAGCTTGTATTTCTTCTCCTTAAGGGATCCATCCTCATTCTTGTTATCCGTGATCGCGAACGGATTCAGCAATTCCTCTTCCTCGGGATCACGCTTCTCCTCGAAGGACTCGCCGAACTGGTAATTACGGAAGTTGACCTTCGAGGCGTCGAACGACTCGTCTTCGGAAGGAGTCTCGCCGGGTTTCGGCTCCGTGTCGGTGTCGTCTCCCGGCGGGATGACGGGGCTTCGCGAAGCGAGGGCGTCGGAAGGCGGGCCGATCCGGGGAAATCTGCGATCGAAGGGCACGCCGTCGGTGGCATCCCGGAAGAATGGATTCTGTTCGACCACCGAACGGGGCGCCAGAGCAAGGGCCGGTGCGGGGTCGACCTGGTCCTGCATCACCCGCTGTGCCCAGACGTTGGGGGTGAGTTCATCCCGACCCAGATCGCGTCGGAAGGGGGTGTTCATCACGTAGATGGACATCGTGCCGGCGCGTAAGCCGAGGAGTGCGGCCTTGTTGCCGTCCGCCGAGATGGAGATCTGCGTGATGCCTCCGACGACGTCGGTCAAGGGCCGGATGCGACCCGTCTCCAGGTTCATCTCGTAGAGGTTCGGAATGCCGTTGCGGTCGCTTATGAAGAGGATGCGGTTCGGGTCTGACCCGAATTTCGGGCTCTGGTCATCCCAGATTTCATCGAATGTGAGTCGCTGGAGTTGGGGTGTACCGGGCGTCAGCATGTAGACGTCGTACTGGCTGTAATCGTGCGCCAGCATGTCGAAGTCCGGGGCCTGGTACCGGTTGAGTGCGGTGAAGTCGCCCCGGTCGCTGTGGAAGACGATCGTCGAGCCGTCCGGACTCCAGGTCGGCTCGTGGTCGCTGAAGACGTCGTTCGTGTAGTTGGTGGTCTCGTTGGTATTCAGATCGAGCACGAAGATGTCGCTCTGCTGATCTACCGAGCCGGAGAAAGCAATTCTATCGCCTTTGGGGCTCCACGAGACGGAGATGATCGCATCAAGTCCGGGTACGCGGTAGTGGGTGGTTTTCCCGGAGCGAACCTCCACCACAGCGATGGCGTCGCTGGGGCCGCTTTTCACGGCGATGGCGATACTTCGGCCGTCTGGACTCCAGGACAGCCCGGGGGTGAGGATTTTGAGGCTCTCGAAGAGGGTATTGTCCTGGCCGTTGATCAGCTTCTTGAGGGTTTTGCCCGTGTTCGCGTCGGCCACATAGACATCGAACATGCCGTCCTTCGTCGAGATATAGGCCAGGCGGTCGCCCTGGGGGGAGAGGGCGGGACTCGTGTTGTACAATCCGCCGCGCTCACGGGTGATGATTGCCTTGGAGATATCGTCAATGTCTTCACGGGCTGCCAGTTCGGGCCAGTGCACCTTCTTGAGGGCCTTGTGCCAGCGTTCGGAGAGTTCTTCCAGGGAGAGACCGATGGATCGCTTGAAGCTGCCCTCGACGGAGCGGGTCAACCTGAGCCGCTGCATGATTTCGGCGATCTTTTCCCGGCCGTACTGTTCGGCGATGTAATCCCAGACGCCCTGTCCGCCGCGGTAGGCGAAGTACCCGCTGAGGTATCGAATCGGGGCGAGATAGTTGTTTACGATGGCATCTCGGACGTACATGTCCGACTGCGTGTCCCATCCCTGGGCCGAATACTCAGCGATCCCTTCGTTGAACCACAGGGGGATATTGAGTTGGATGTTGTTCTGGATGACGGACTGGATGGAGCCGCCATAGAACATGTCATTGATAACGGCGTGGATGAGTTCGTGGTGGATGACCCGCCGGAAGTCGCGGTAGTCGCCCGTGAACGGGATGGCGATCCGGTTCTTGAACAGTTCGGTGACGCCGCCGATGCCTTCGGCTTCCGTGGGGAGGTCGACGGCATTCGTCACCGCGAAGTCGTTGTGACTCTTGTAGACGAGCAGGGAGATGCGGTCTGAGATCTGGTGGTCGAAGTCCCGCGTAATCTGGGCGTACGCCTCCTCGGCGGCCCTTGCGGAGAAGTCACCGAGGTATTGTCCCTCCGGGTTATAGTAGTAGACGTCGAAGTGTTGCGACTGTACGTAGTACCAGTCCTTGTTCTGGTACTGCACTTTGTTCTTCCCGTAAGCGAAATACTGCGCGTGAACGGGTTCGGTCCCCCATATGAGGGCAACCAGTGCAAGGATCAGGGCAAGAGGCGACGGGACACGCGGTCTACGCATGGTCTCGCAGGTTTCGGTGGTTCTGAGACGTTGTTGCAGTAATTCAGCCGCGCAGGAAGCGCAAAAAGCAACAGCCGCTGAAGAGGCTAGCGTGGTTCGAGGAGGGCGTCGATGGCCGACTCGAAGTCTTCCAGCGCGCGGGCTCCGCTGATCACGCGTTCGATCGTCATCGTACCATTCTCGGCCGATCTCCCGAGCAGGAAGTACGGGGTTCCGGTAAATCCGAGCGTCTCGGCGGCCGCCACATCGTCCTGCACTTCGCTGCGGAATCGACCGCTTTGCACGCAATCGGCGAACGCCGGCTCATCGAGTTTGAGGGAGGCGGCATGGGCGGGAAATCGGTCGGGATTGAGGGCCGATGACCCCTCGAAGAGCAGGTCATGCATTTCCCAGAAACGTCCTTGTTCGCCTGCACACAGCGCGGCCTCGGAGGCGGCCGGGGCGAGGGGGTGAAAGGCGAGGGGATAGTGGCGGAAGACGTAGCGCACGAGGCCTGTATCGACGTAGCGCGCCTTGAGGACAGGCAGCACGGTGGTGTTGTGTCTGCGGCAGAACGGGCACTGGAAATCGGAAAATTCGATGAGCGTCACCGGGGCATCCGGACTGCCGAGGGCGGAGCCGGCTGCCGTGTCGACCGTCATGCCGATCGGGTTCACCGCCGGTCGCCGGTCTGCATTGGCTCCCCCGTCGAAGATTTCCGCCTCGACGGTGTTGCCCGGGATAGGCGCCGGTGCGGCCTCGACGAGTCCGCTGAGACGCTGAAGCTCGGTCCGGACCTGGGAGAGTCCCGCCGCGAGTCCGGCCATGCGGGCCCTGAGGTCGTTCTGCTCTTCATGCAGGACGCGCAGGTGTTGGAGGATGACCTCGAGGCTATCCATGACCGCGGGGCTGGACGGATTGGACTGTGCCCGGGCGGGGAGGGCTCCGGAGAGGAGGGTGAGGGTAAGGCCGAAGGCGAGGGAGGAGGAGCGGGGCATGGGTGGGGGTCCGATGGTCTGAAGGTCCGGGGGTCTGAGGGTCCGGGATTTGGAGTTTGGGGGTTTGCCCCTCGCCCGTCATCCCGGCGGAGGCCGGGATCCAGGGTATTATAGTTTAGGAGTTTAGGAGTTTAGGAGTTGAGGGGTCTTGTGTGTGATGGGGTCCCCTGGCCGGTCAGCTGGATTCTGGGCAATTGGGGTTAGGGAACGAGGCTTTGGGGGGGAACGGTGAGTGGCGGGGTGGTTTGCCGACCCGTTTGTGGGCGGGAGGTTCCGTGTGGAGGGGGTAAACCCAAAGCAAACGGCCCGGCGAACGTCGTTCGCCGGGCCGCTGAAAGGCGCGAGACCTTAGATGTTTACTTCAGCAGGACGACCTGCTGGGCGCCGGTGAAGTTGCGTCCTTCGATCCGGACGATGTAGAGGCCGCTGGGCAGGTCGGATCCGTTGATACGGACGGCCTGTGCGGTATTCGCTTCCGGCGTGCCGTTGTAGAGGGTGCGGACGAGCATTCCGAGGGGATTGTACAGTCCGACCGTCACCGGCTGCGATTCCGCGACCAGGAAGTTGAGCGTGGTTTGCGGGTTGAAGGGGTTCGGGTAGGCGGCTTCGAGCACGTAGCGGCCCGGGACGCCCACTTTCACCTCGACGACGGGCGAGTACTTCGAGCTGCCGTCGAAGTCAACCTGCTTCAGGCGGAACTTGTGGTCGCCGGGAGCCAGGGACGTCAGGCGGTAGGAGTAGTTCTGCTCGACGAGCGTCGTTCCCTTGCCTACCACGAACGATTCTTCCACAAAGGCACCGCCGCGAACCGAGTGTTCGATTGCGAAGCCCGCATTGTTGGACTCGGAAGCGGTGGTCCAGCGCAGCGTGACGTCGCTGCGGTCGACCTCGCTGGTGAAGGAGGCCAGCTCGACAGGAAGCGGGATGTCATTGTCGAACGATACGTTTCCACAGACGCACTTGGACGGCGTGCCGGGGCGCAGGTCGTCGAGATCCTGGCAGTCAATCTCGTCCGCATTCTGTGCCCATGAGACGCAGACGTTCGTGTTCACGGCCTCAGCCCCTTTCTCCGGGCAGGCGAGCATGACGTTGTCAAGATATACGACCACGCCGTCCGCACTGGTCTTGTCGTAGCACGCGTCGCCATCCTCATCAGATGCACCCGCATCTGCTGCAGTGGCGTAAGCACGGGCACAGTCGCCAGAGACGGCATCTCCACCGTCGGTTGCTACGAAAACGCCAAGATCATACCGGGCAGTGGCATTGCCCTGTCCGTATGTAATCTTGAGCTTGACTTTGGCACCCGGCTCCAGGTTGGTGCAATCGTCGTAGACGTCCACCACCTCGACCAAGAATCCTTCGGAATCGTTCGCGGTACAGTTCGGGTCCTTCCCGAACTGATCGCCAATACACGTCTGGGCGAAGAGGGACGGGGCGACGAAAAGAACGGCCACGCCGGCCGCCAAGAGTTTGGTAACAGCTTTCTTCATGAGTACTACCTCCAGATTAGAGTGGTCATTGCATCAGCAAGGAAATCGGCTCCGCTCGCGAGCGAATAAGAGCCTTCCTTCTAGTATAGGCATTACGTTCAAAACAGTGCAATAGCAATCTCCGCGCACATTTTACGGTATTGTTAAGGCCGGTGGCTACGGGGTGCGCATCCAGCGGATCAGATCGCCAAACCCGGCTTTCTTTCCAACCATCAGGATGCCAATGCGATAAATTCGGGCTGCCATCCAGATCGTACCCACCACGGTGGCCGCAAGCAGGGCGAGCGACGGGAGCGCTTGCCACAGCGGGACCTGGGTGATCGACAGGCGGACGATCATCAGGATCGGCGAAAAGAACGGGATCATGGACGCCGTTACGGTCATCAGACTGTCGGGGTGGTCGATGGTGGGGCCGATGAACAGGAGGGCGAGGACGACCGGAAGCGCCACCGGAAGCACGAACTGCTGGGCGTCGGCCTCCTGGTCGACGGCCGATCCCACTGCAGCGAAGAGGGCGGCATAGAGCAGATATCCCCCGACGAAAAAGACGGCGAAATACAGGAACAGGGATGCGGGGATCACCGGAAGGCGGATGTCCGCGGCCTCAAGGAGGGTTTGGTTGGAGGCCGAGTCGGGCAGATTGAAGTCGGAAGGATCGAGGAACCCGGCGGCGACTGCGCTGCCGAACAGCACCAGCGCGGCAAGGAATCCGAGCCAGATCGCCATCTGAAACAGGCCCAGGGCTCCGATTCCCAGTACCTTGCCCATCATGAGCTGGAAGGGCCGCGCCGAGGAGACGACGACCTCCATGATGCGGCTCGTCTTCTCCTCGATGACGCCCCGCATGACAAGTGATCCATAGATGAAGACGGAAAAGTAGACGATGAAGCCCATCATGTACCCCACAACCGACATCAGCCCGGTATCGTCGCGGGCCTGTCCCTCCGTCGTGACCACCCGCATCTCGAGGCCCGTTCTGCTTTGCAGCAGCTGGATCGCCTCCTCCGGTACGCCGGCTGCGACGACCCGCCGGTCAC
>CAYLXM010000061.1:0-24513 GCA_964387555.1 uncultured Rhodothermales bacterium
GCTCGATCAGGGGGATCGCGAAGTTTTGGTCCTCAATCTCGAGGGCTTTGACTGCGTACTTTTCGTGGAGGCTGTGCTTGCGCTATCGAGGGGGATCGTTCGGGAGGATGCCGATTTCGCATCGTTTGCAGCCAGGATTCGAGAGCAACGGTACCGGGATGGGATTTTAGACGGGTATTGCAGCCGGCTGCACTATTTCACCGATTGGATACGATACAATGAGGCGAGAGGTCTCGTCCGGGATATCACCGAGGGCCTTGGCGGAATACAGGAACGCAAGGTTCTTGATTTCATGGGCACCCATCGCGATAGCTACGCGCGACTGGCTGATGATTCCACATTCGCTTGCATTCTGGAGAGCGAGCGAGCCCTGCTTGGGCTGCCGCATGTATACATCCCTCAGGATCGCATTGCGCAGGTATATCCCCAGATACGACCCGGAGACGTGATTGCCACCAGCACAACCATACGCGGGCTGGACGTCACACATACCGGGTTCGCCTACCGGTGGCCCGATGGGGGCATCGGATTCGTCCATGCCTCGTCAACGGGAGAAGTCAAGGTGGCTGTGGACCTCCAGGCGTATGTGCAGGGGCAGCGTGTCCAACGCGGCATCGTCGTCGCAAGGCCCTCCGACCCTCGAGATATCAGGCCCTAGCCTCCGGCGTTCGAGACCCATTGTTGAAACCCACCATTCAGCGTCGGCTTTGCCCCTCAGGGGTGCCGCAGGAGCATGCATATGGAAACAGTGCCTCAAAACGCGAAGCGAGATCGGGGTCACCATCCACGGATCGGACAGGGACCGGGGAAGAAAGCGGAGGTGCAGGCGATGTTCGATGCCATTGCCCGCCGGTACGACCTGTTGAACCGGATGTTGAGCGCGGGTATCGATCAGCGGTGGCGTCGGGCCGCCACGGTCGCTCTGGCGGACGCAGAGCCGAAACGGGTGCTGGATGTAGCCACGGGGACGGGGGATCTGGCCATCGCCGTCATTGAAGGTGGCGCGGAATCTGTTGTCGGCGTCGATATCGCCGAGGAGATGCTGGAGGTGGCCCGCGAAAAAGTCCGTCGACGGGGGATGGAAGAACAGGTTACGCTGCGCGTCGGCGATGCCGAGCGGCTGCCGTTCTCTGATCGGCAGTTCGATGCGGCAACGGTTGCGTTTGGTGTTCGCAATTTCGAGGACCTGCAACGCGGACTGCAGGAAATCAGGCGCGTGTTGCGTCCGGGCGGGAAAATCGTCGTTCTCGAGTTCAGTAGCCCGAAGCATTTTCCTGTTCGTCAGGTGTACGCGTTTTACTCGCGTTTCGTCATGCCCTGGATCGGGCGGCTGATATCGCGCGACAAGGGGGCCTACACGTATCTGCCCGAATCGATCAGGGCTTTTCCGGACGGCGAGAACTTCCTCGCGGAATTGCGCATGGCCGGTTTCGAACAGGTTGAGGCCAAGCCGTTGACCTTCGGGATCGCGACCCTATATGCGGGGTGGGTCGTAGGTGCCGCTTCCGGTCGACAGCGAAGAAGAGGCGGGGTGGAGAGCCGGGCGGCTTAATTCCCGTTTGCACCCATCGGGAGGATTTTGGTGAGGTGCACTTCGTTGAATGCTCCCGACCGGGAATAGGTGATGTCGTCCATCAGGTGGCGCATGATGAAAACGCCGTAGCCGCCTCCCCGGCGCTTCTGCAGGGACGAAAGCAGGTCGGGCTCGTGGTATTGATCCTTGTCGAACATGCGGCCCTGATCCCGGATGATAATCGTGAACCGGTTGGAGTCGGCGGAGATGCGGAGTTCTATGGTACCCTTGTCGTCCCCCAGGTAGGCGTGGTTGATCACGTTCGTGCACGCCTCGTCCACGGCGAGTTTCAGTTCCGCAATGGCTCCGGGAGGAAACCCGAATGCCTTGGCGTGCGCCTCCACAAAACGCCTCACCACGCCGAGATAACGGGTCGTGCTGGGAATCGATATGATGTCGGGCATTCGGGCCACGGCTGTGCTGGACTCGGCACCCGGGCCTAGTGCAACTTACCGGGGACGGACGAACGCTCGAACAGCTTCAGGGCCTCCTCCTCGCTGTCTACAATATCGAAGAGGTGGGGAAATCCAAGCAGATCGAATACGTTGAAGACACGCGGCCGCAGGGATGCGATCTTGATGTCTCCCCCGCGTTCCCGAATCTCTTCGATGAAGGCCATGAAGACGCCCAGACCGGCACTCGAGATGTACTGGAGATTCGGACCGAAAACCACGATACGATTCCTGCCTTCATCGAGGCACTTCTGGATGGCGGCTTCGAGTTCCGACGCGGTATGCGCGTCCAATTCGCCGCTCAGATCCAGGACTTCAACGACACCGCTGGAGCGGAAGGTTACAGAAAAATT
Source organism: uncultured Rhodothermales bacterium (assembly GCA_964387555.1). GTDB lineage: Bacteria > Bacteroidota > Rhodothermia > Rhodothermales > CAYLXM01 > CAYLXM01. The sequence goes on from CAYLXM010000061.1 coordinate 2,379, forward strand.
GCTCATGGGGAGAGGTAGGGTGAACGATTCAGCAGGGACATGTTGTAGGTACGGCCGTAAACGCTGTGGCCGGAGGGCAAGAAAAGACCTGTTGTGAGGATAACGTAAGAATCCGTCGTGACAGGCACATGGCTGGATCAGGATTTTGGCAGTGGGTCAAGGTCGCACGTCATGAGGTTTGACGGTCAGGCTGACAGCCGTTGCGCGGGGAACGTCGGCGTCATATCCATTCCATTTGAGGACGACCAGGGTCATGTCGTCGTCATAGCTCTCCCGACCGAGGAAGCGGTGCAGATCCTCCAGTATGGCCTGGTGCAATTGATTCGCATCCTGGTCGGCGAACCGCTGCACCGTGAGCAGCAGACGCTCATATCCGTACTCTTCGCCGCCCTGATGTCGGCTTTCCACGATGCCGTCGGTATAAAAGACAAACGCGTCGCCGGGCTCCAGCTGGATGCACTCTTCGTGCAGGGTGCGCTCGAAGATGGGGCCCTTGTCGAGCCCCAGTCCGAGCCCGCGCGTACGAACAAATTGCGCGCTGTTGTGGCCCCGGCAGTGGATTGCCGGGGGATGTCCTGCTCTGGCAAGCGTGATACACCGTCTCTTCGTATCGAGCACCGCGTAGACGGCCGAGACGAAAGCGTTCCGGTCCATGCTCTGGAGCAAAGCACCGTTGGCATTCGTCAGAAAGGCCGTAGGAGAGGGGGCAAGGCGTCCAAGGGATTGGAAAATGCCTTTCAGCTCAGCCATATAGAACGCTGCCGAGGTTCCTTTGCCGGACACGTCTCCGACGATCATGGAGATCTGGTCGTCATCGACCTGGACGAAGTCGTAATAGTCGCCCCCGACCTCGTTGGCGAACACACTGGACGCAGCGATCAGGGCGCCCGGTATGACCGGGACGCGCTGAGGCAACAACTGGCGCTGTACCTGGTGCGCAATCTCGAGTTCGCGGGTCAGCCGTGCGGTCTCGATGCGCTCTTCGAACAGGCGGGCATTGTCGAGAGCGAGGGCGGCCTGGTCTGCAAAGGCCTTCGTGGTCTCTACGTCCTCCAGTTCGAAGCCCCCGCTCACCTCCTTGGTGACGAAGAGGGCTCCCACGGTCTCATTGCGTGTTACGAGGGGGACCACGAGCAGACTCTCGATGCCGTCACCGGGGCGGGCCCGGATGCGGTGGTCCGCGGAAGCGTGGTTGAGCAGAAGCGATGTCGATCGCTGGGACACCTCATCATACAGGCTGTCGATATCGACGAGCGCAGCAATCTTCTCCCGGTCGAGGTTGCGGCACGCGACAAGGTGCGGTCTGAGCGAGCCGTAGCTCGGGTGGCTCACCGCGAGCCATGCGGCCTGTGCCGTGCCCGCTTCGATCGGCGATGCCGTGATGGCGTCGAACAGACGCTGGCTGTTGAAGATATCCCCCGTAAGTCGAATCACCGAATGGATGGCCGCAAGCTCCCCCGCCTTCTTCTGGATGTCCCCCGTGGTCGGCAGGTGAAACAGCATGAAGAGAAAGGATGTGGTGCAGTACACCGATGCAAATACGAGAGACAGCATTACGAAGGTGTTCAGCGCATAGCTGTGAATGCGTGCAAACGGCTCCACGCTCCGCATCATAAAGATGCCCACGTTCTCTTCCGTCAGGGCCATCACGATCACGGAGGCCAGGACAAGACACAGTGCGATGATGGCCGCCTTCTGCCGGAACGAAAGAAACACGATCCACGACATGCGGAACGAATTGACCACCATGGCGACTCCCGCCATGATGGTCAGAATCTGCGTGAAGACCGAGAACCCCTCGAAGGGCCCTGCCGACCACATACCGAGCGAGGCCAGTATCATGAGGCCCAGCATGATGTACCAGTTCCGCACACTGGCTCGCGATCGCCGATAGAGGACGAGGACGCGGAGAAGCACGATCAGGCAGAATGCAAAAATCGCCTCGAGGCCGCTGAGCAGGTGAACCTTTGCAGCCGTGCGGACGGTGTCCGGATACCCCGCCTCAGAGATCTGGAACCCACCCTCCTCCCCCAGAAGCGCAGACAGTCCAAGCCACAAGCCCGAAAAGAGTACAGCCAAAAGGACGGACCACCAGAAGACCCGGAGCGGGTTGAGGTGGAGGGAGCGGGTGTGGTAAGCCAGTACCAACAGGATGAGCCCGTACGCAGCGACCACGAATCCGTCGTAGATCAAGCGAAGAGGCTCGGCCGGCTCCAGGCCAATGAGTGCGACAAGGGCGTGAAAACCGAAAGTCGCCAGGAGGAGGCCGACAATGAGGAAACCGACGAGGACGCGTCTGGCACGCGTCTTCATCAGCCGCTCGGTCACGTCGAGATTGCGGGGAGAGGGCAGCCGGAGAGGCATAGGTCAGAAAGCCGTCGACCATACGAACTCCCTTCGGGGCAGCGGGACCATCGCCCGTGCCCGGCATTCGCCTGTCCCCACCCGTGCAAAGACCAGGGAACTTCCTGCAGGCGATGCGACTCCGGGCTGACAAGCAAGCCGCTTGTCTGCCCCGAGCGGGAGTTTTTCAATCGGCCGGGAATATATGTGTATACTTAACCGGCGTCAAATTGTTACGGATGCGAGTCGTCGCGCGGGCCGGCGGCAGCGATAGAGAGCAGGAATGGACACGGTTAAACTCTTCTTCCCCTGCAGCGCGCAACAGAGTGAGGGGCTCGTTGCAGCGTTGTATGATCTCGGATTCGACGGATTTGAGGAGGTTCCAGAGGGTCTCAAGGCGTACATCGGGGCAGATCGCTACAGCGAGGCCTTGCACCGCCAGGTTGTGCGCGCGGCAGCTCATTGCCGGGTGGAAGAGGGGTCGATCGGGCACGAGCGCATCGCTGCACAGAACTGGAACGCCGTCTGGGAGGCCGGCGTCAGAGCGGTGGAGGCCGGTCGTTTTCTGGTCCGTCCCGGATGGGTCGAGCCGATAGCATCGCAGCGGCATCTGGAGTCCATCCTCATCGAGCCGAAAATGAGTTTTGGCACGGGGCACCACGAAACCACACGCCTGATGCTCGGCCTGATGCCCGGCGTCATCCGCGGGGGCAGTCTCGTACTGGACGCGGGCACCGGAACGGGGGTTCTGGCGATCGCTTCGGTTCGTCTCGGCGCGGGACGCGCCATCGCCTTCGATATCGATCCATGGTCGGAGATCAACGCGAAGGAGAATGTGGATCGCAACGGGATGACCGGGCGGGTCGAGGTGCGACTCGGTGACATCGGCGTCGTAGAAGAGCGTGGTTTTGACGTCATCCTCGCCAACATCCAGCTCAACGAACTGGTGGAGTACCTCGCGGCATTCGAACTCCGGCTGTCGCAGTCAGGCTGTCTGCTGCTGTCGGGCCTCCTGCTGGCTGATCGGGAAAAGATGATGGAGGCGGCGGGTCGGGCCGGGTTCGTTCCCGAGCAAGAGGCCGAGGAGGGCGTCTGGTGGGCTGCGGTGTTCAAGCGTGCATCCGGCGTGTCGTGAGTGTCCTTTATGGCTGACGGTGTCCTCCGGCACCCTCCTATGTCGCCTTCGTCGTGCCGCACCGGGGAGGGTGCGTCCAGGAAGGGACCCGCAAGCAAGGAACGTTTTGAGGTGGAATCCCGTCCAACCGGCCCGCATAACGACGCCTCAATCGAAGGAGCCCCGTCCCATGTCCATTACCCGCGAAGCCGTCATCGACGCCCTGTCAAACGTCATCGAGCCGGACCTTGGCCGCGACCTCGTGTCGCTCAACATGGTGCGGGACGTCGAGGTAGACGGAACCAGGGTGTCGTTCACCGTGGTTTTGACCACACCGGCATGTCCCCTCAAAGACCATATCCGTAACGCGTGCATCAATGCGGTCAAGCATCTCGTGGACGCCAATGCGGAGGTGGATGTGAACCTGACGGCGGATGTCACCCGTTCGCAGGGTCCTTCGGAGCCGATCCTTTCCGGAGTGAGGAATACGATTGCCGTCGCGTCCGGAAAGGGCGGCGTGGGCAAGAGCACCGTGGCGGTGAACCTGGCCGTAGCGCTGGCCGGACGCGGAGCAGCGGTGGGACTGGTGGACGTGGACATTTACGGCCCCTCTATCCCAACGATGTTCGGGCTCACGTCAGAACGCCCCAACGTGAACGAGGCGCGCCGAATCGTCCCCCTGGAACGCTATGGGGTAAAACTCCTGTCCATGGGGTTCCTGATCGATCCCTCCGATGCGGTGGTCTGGAGGGGTCCGATGGTAACCAGCGCGGTAAAGCAGTTCCTTGGTGATACGGAGTGGGGCGATCTGGACTACCTCGTGCTCGATTTGCCGCCGGGGACGGGGGACATCCAGTTGACCATCGTACAGACCATTCCGCTGACGGGCGCCGTGATCGTCTCGACGCCCCAGGATGTCGCACTGGCGGATGCGAGAAAGGGAGTGACCATGTTCCGGAAGGTCGACGTGCCTGTGCTCGGGATCGTGGAGAACATGGCCTACTTCACCCCGCCGGATCTGCCGGATCGGAAGTACTACCTGTTCGGACAGGGCGGCGCGAGGCGGTTGGCGCAGGAGTTGATGGTCCCGTTCCTCGGAGAGGTTCCTCTCGACGAGCCCGTTCGGGTCGGAGGGGACGAAGGTGTGCCGGTGGTCGTGGGGCGACCGGAGTCTCCCGCCGCACAAGCCTTGTTTGTGGTGGCGGAGCGTGCGGCCCAGCAGATTGCGATCCGAAATGCCGACTTGCCTCCAACACAGAAAGTCGAAATCCTGTACTACTGAGACAGGCTTCGGGGATCTCGGGCCCATTCCGGTCGTTCACCTCTTTTGCGTGCTGCGCTGAAGACGCGGCAGCGCTCAGCCCTCAAACGATTAGGGAATATCCATGGCAGCGGAAGCGGAATACAATCCGGGGACAGATCCGGAGTTGCTTCAGCAGGTGGAGGAGGCGCTGAACACGATCCGCCCCTATCTCAATGCAGATGGTGGATCCGTTCGCCTCGTAGGGATCACGCCGGACATGGTGGTGGAACTGGAGTTGCTGGGGGCATGCGGCAATTGCCCGATGAGCATGATGACGCTGCGTGCCGGCATCGAGCAGGCAGTCAAGCGAGCAGTTCCGCAGATCGCACGCGTAGAGGCGGTGTCGTCCTCAGTGTATTAGGCCGATCGGCGGGGACACGGCCGGCAGGCGCGCGCATCGAACGCACGTCTACCGGGGCGGTGCAGCGGCTGTGTCCGGCCCAACGGTAAAGGTGCCCGAGAAGTGCCATTGGGGAAACGAGGCGGAGGTATCGAGAGAAACCGATGTGGCGGGATCGTACAGCAGGACCACGGTCTGGAGCCGCGTACTTGCCGGGGTGAGATCAATCGGTATGGTCACCGGATTCCCTTTGACGGATACGGGTCCCCCTGCATGCTCGGAAAACTGGACGAACACATCGGAGAGAAAAACGGAGAGGGAGTCGTAGCGCGTCACAGGGATCTCAGTACGCAGCAACGTATGCACAGAGCGCTGTGCGTCATCCGCGATGAAAGCGGTACGGTCACTGAGACGGCGGACCCAATCGCCCGCCTCGGGTCGGAAGTGAATTTCCGTGATGCGGAAGCGGGTGGAATACAGATACGGTGGCAGCGGCGTGGTGGACATTCTGAGTTCCACCACGACGGATCCTCGGCCGTCGCTGGTGCGGGCGTCCTGCGTGTCGGGTGACTGGGGCGGTGAGACGGTGATCTCGTTCACGCGTCTGCATGCTGCGGTGATCGTGATCAGAAACAGGACCGTGAGCACGACCGTCGGGTGGATGAGGTCAAGGGGTCTTCGTCGCAATGAAGGGGTCATAGGGATGCCGTCCTGCGGAGGGCGAGAAAGGCCATAAAGCCGACGCTGGTGCGGAGCGCCTCCTCGTCGATGTTGAATCGAGGGTGGTGAAGTCCAAACGTCGTTTGTATCGAAGCGTTTCCCGTGCCGATGCGATAGAAGGCTCCGGGTCTCTCCAGGAGGTAATAAGCGAAGTCTTCGCCCGCAAACCAGATGTCCAAATCGGCCACTGATTCGGGTCCCACGTACGCTTCGGCACATGAGCGAACGAATGCCGCAGCCTCTGGATCGTTTTCGAGGTGGGGATAGCCGATACGCAGATCCACGTCGGCCCGGGCTCCGAAGGCGGCTGCGGTTGCGGTTGCGACCCGTTCGATCAGCCCGTGAGCCTGTCGGCGCCAGGATTCATCCATGGCCCGCAGCGTCCCGACCAGGAGAGCCCGTTCAGGGATGACGTTCGTGGCGCCTTCTGCGACGATGCGCCCGATGGAGAGAACGCTCGGTGAGGCAGGTGGCCTATTTCGGCTGATGACGCTCTGCAGGCTGACGACGATCTGGGAGGCGGCGAGCACCGCATCGGCCGATAGGTTGTGGGGTGCTGCGGCATGTCCTCCCTGGCCTTCCACGGTGATGTAGATTTCGTCGGCGGAGGCCATGTAGCGACCGGCCCGAATACCGATGGTCCCTGTGGGCAGATCGGGTGATACGTGTTGGCCGAAGATCGTCTCGGGAGCGAGGGAGTAGGAGTCGGTCTCAAGGGCCCCTTCAGCGATCATTGAAGGTGCGCCGCCCGGCAATTTCTCTTCGCTGGGCTGGAAAAGCAGCCGGACCGAGCCGGAGAGGTGCTCGCGCATTTCGGTCAGGACCGAGGCCACGCCGAGGAGGGAAGCGGTGTGCGCATCATGTCCGCACGCGTGCATGCGCCCAGGGATTTCAGAGGCGTAGTCGGCGCCGGTCGCCTCCAGGATGGGCAGGGCATCCATGTCGGCACGGAGGGCGATGGAGGGCCCCGGTCTGGTGCCCTGGATCGATGCGACCACCCCTGTGCGGGCAACGCCGCTGCGGAACGGGATGCGTAGGTCGCGGAGCACCTGCTGAACAACGTCTGCGGTTTCCTCGCAGTCGAATTCGAGTTCGGGTCTACGGTGCAGCGCACGCCGCAGGGCGACGACGTGAGGGAAAGCCTGGTCAGCCAGAGATCGGATTCGGTCTATCATTGCGCGAAAGCGGGATACTCAGTTGAAGCCCGTTCCCGATACGGCAGGGGGCGCATCCTGGTTGGCGACCTGCCAGGCGGTTGCGAAAACCAGTTGTGAAATCCTGGCCATGCGATCGTAGGCCACCTTGTGCGCTTCATCGCCCACCTGGTGGTAGTCTTCGTGGGTTCCGGTAAAGAAGAAGATGAAGGGAATGCCGTGCTTGCCGAAATTCCAGTGGTCGGATCGCCGGTAGAACTGGTTCGGGTCGTTCGCGGCATTGAACCGTTCGTCCAATTCAAGATGAATGCCGGTGAGGTCGTTGACCCGTTGGTTGATCTCGTGGAGTTCCTCGGAGATGAGTCGAGAACCGATGATATACACGTAGTTCGTGCTCTGGGTGGGATGGGAGGGGTCAAACCGCCCGACCATGTCGAGATTGATGTTGGTCACGATGTTTTCGAGGGGGACGGTCGGCTCGTGATCGGCATACCAGGCGGAACCGAGCAGGCCTTTCTCCTCGCCGGACACGTTCAGGAACAGGATGGAACGCCGCGGCCGGTACCCGTCGCGGGCCGCCAGGGCAAAGGCCTCCGCAATTTCCAGCAGGGCGACGGTCCCGGATCCGTCGTCGTCGGCCCCGTTGAAAATCTGGTCTCCTTCCAATGTCGGATCCATCCCGACGTGGTCATAATGGGAAGTCAGAACGACGACTTCATGTTTCAGCCGCGGGTCGCTTCCTTCGAGGAAGGCGACCACGTTTTCGCTCTCCGTATCCCGGGTTTCGTAGGCGATGTCGGCCGTCAACCGGGCGGACTTGATTTCGAAGCCCGTCGGTTCGAGCGTTGCGTCGATTGTGGATTTCAGGGACGCTACCGAATGCCCCTGCGGGGCGAGTATCTGGTCGGCCCAGGCCTGCGAAACATGGAGTACCGGTGTCGATCGCCAGGCACGTGCACCGGGTTCTCCGAGAGACAGGCTGCCGACACGGTTTGTCGAAGAGACGGCGCGCAGGAGTTGCGCGGAGAAGGGCAAATCGGCGCGTGGGCCCACATCGTTGACGATGAGTACGCCGAGGGCTCCGAACTGTCGGGCCGCGAATACCTTGGTAGACCAACGCGTCGTCCAGTTCGACGGTTGGCCGTCTTCGGTGGGCAGGAGACTGGATTCCGCTGATTTCAGCGGCTCGTCTCGCAAAACGAGCACCCATTTGCCTGCAACATCGATGCCCTGCGCTTTGAGAGCCGCGAAATCGTTGTAGCCGAGTTGGTCGTCAGCAATGCCGTACCCGGCGAAGACGATCTCCCCGTTGAAGGAGCCGGGCTCGGCAGATCGCACGAAGAAGGATCCGTCCGCCTGTTCGGGAGAGAAGTTCTGGACGGAAGGGGTCTCCTCTGCGAGAGAGAGTGCGAGCGAAGCCTTCTGGAAGCGATGCTCCTTCAGCGGGAATGGCTGGAGGTAGCGCCTTGGATCACCGGGGTTGGTCACGTCTGCCGTGCCATGCGGTTCCAGGCCCAGCTTGCGGTACACAGAGGCCAAATAGTGTGCGGCGAGCCGCTGCCCTCGGGCAGTCGTTTCCCGTCCTTCGAAGAAGTCCGAAGCGAAGAAGTAGAGGAGTGCGGCGAGTTCGTCGGCCGTTATGGTATTCTGGTAGTTCCTGACAAGATCGGGATTCTGGAATACCGTGGGAGGCGCCGAGAGGGCGGCCGGCAGGGACGTAGGTTCGGCCTGACCCAGGCACGTGACGGCTGAGGTGGTCAAGACCGCCAGGAACAGGAGGATTCGTGTCATTCCGGGGAGGGGGTTGGAGTCGCGTCACCGCGTCGCATCAGACGAGACGCTTGCGCTTGTTCAAATAACTGAGAAGCGCCGTGTCATACGGCCTGGTAGTGTCGAGTTCGACGAAATCGATATTGTATTCCATACAGCCACGCCGGAAGCGCTCGTTGAACGCCTGGACGGCTGATTCGTAGTCCCGTCGGATCTGGGCGGGCTGAAGGGTCATCTCTTCTCCGGTTTCCATATCCCGGAAGACCATGGGCACATCCGGAAAGCGAAATCGGAGTTCCGTTTCACCGTCAAGAATATGGAAGACGAGTACCTCATGTTGACGGTGGCGCAGATGCTTGAGTGCCTTCAGCAAGTCGTCATGGGCAGCGACGTTCTCAAACAAATCGGTCATGAGAACGACAAGTGAACGACGCGCAATGCGTTCCGCAACCTGGTGAAGCGTTGCCGCGGCGGAGGTTCGCTTTTGCGATCCGGCTGCCGGGTTGCGGTTGATGGACTCGAGTCGGACCAGAAGCTGGCGCAGATAGGTTGGAGCACTCTTCGGCGGCAGGAGGGTGTGGACCGATTCGTCGAATGCGATGAGGCCTGTTGCGTCGCGCTGTTTGAGCATCAGGTAGTGCAGCGCGGCGGCGAGATAGGACGCATACGCCAGTTTGGACGGATATTCGCCGCTACGGTACCGCATGGAGGAACTCGTGTCGAGCACCACGTGGTGGCGAAGGTTCGTTTCCTGTTCGTACTGTTTGAGATAGAATCGGTCCGTCTTCGCGTAGACCCGCCAGTCCACATGCTTCAGTTCATCCCCCGGGTTGTACGGGCGATGCTCCGCGAATTCGACGGAGAATCCGTGGTACGGGCTCTTGTGCAGACCGGTAATGAACCCCTCGACGATCAGCCGGGCGCGCAGCTCCATGGTCTTGAGCCGGGAAACCGTCCTCGGGTCCAGAAAACGGAGCGTGTCGGGCGTGGCCATCGGGAGGGGTAAGGTGAAAACCTTGCATTAGAATATTCGTAGGCTGTGAGGTTCCGCATCCTCCGCTGCGGGGTGTTGCGTACCTTACGACCTTCAAGGAGCCAAGTCGCTGAATTATGAAACCGGAAGGACTTGTAAAGGCCCGGTTGATGGATGCGGAGGATCTGGACAGGACCCTCAACCGCATGGCACGTCAGATCGTGGAACAGCTCGATCCGGAAGCGCAAGCAGCCGAACGACTTGCGTTGATCGGGATGCAGACGCGGGGCGTGTATCTCGCCCGCCGCTTGTGCGATAAGATCCAGCAGATCGAGGGGGTTCAACTCCCGGTGGGGGTGCTCGACGTAACGATGTACCGGGACGATTACCGAACGCGTTTGCGCCGGCCTCAGGTCCGGGTTACGGATATTCCGTTCGATATTTATGACCGGCGTATCGTGCTGGTCGATGATGTCTTGTTCACGGGACGCAGCAGTCGGGCCGCGTTGGATGCCTTGATGGATGTGGGACGCCCTGCCTCTGTCAAATTTCTGGTAATCATTGATCGAGGGCATCGCGAGTTGCCGATCTGTGCGGATTTTGTCGGCCGTCAAGTGCCGACGACGCCGGGAGAGGAGGTTCGACTGTGGTTGCGGGAAGTGGATGGAGACGAGGGCGTTTGGCTGATTCAGAATCCAGAACCTGTATGAGGCGAACCTGTGCGGTAGGGGGGGACGAAACGCCCACCCCCAGGCACCTGAGTCTGTTCCTGTGCCGGATGCGAGACGGTCGCAACCGGGCAACTGCGTCAACCGGCAGGCCGGCTTCCGCCTCCTTTTTATTACCAGTCACCGGAGAGAACGGATGACGGCGCTCCACCACCGGCATCTGCTCGGCCTACGAACGTATTCGGCCGACGAGATCGGGCTGATACTCGATACTGCACGTCAGTTTCGGCAGGTCCTCAGCCGGCCCATCAAGCGGGTTCCAACGTTGCGGGGCGTCACCGTCGCGAACCTGTTTTTCGAGTCGTCTACGAGAACGAGGATTTCATTCGAACTGGCGGAAAAACGGCTCTCGGCCGATGTGGTCAATTTTTCCGTGGCGGCGTCCTCCGTGTCGAAAGGCGAGACGCTGAAGGATACCGCGCAGAATATCGAGGCGATGAAAGTGGATGTGGTAGTGATCCGCCACAGGTCGTCGGGAGCGCCTCATTTTTTGACCCAGTGTGTCGATGCGGTCGTCATCAATGCCGGCGACGGTGCGCACGAGCACCCGACACAGGGGTTGCTGGATATGTTGACCATGTCGGACCATACGCCTTCCTTCGAAGGATTGCGTGTTTCGATCATCGGTGACATCCTTCACAGCCGGGTGGTGCGATCGAACCTCTACGGCCTGAACGCGATGGGGGCGGAAGTGACGCTCTGCGGGCCCAGGACCATGATGCCGGTCGGCATCGAGGCGATGGGGTGCAGGGTAACCCACGATCTGAACCAGGCGCTGGACGGGTGCGACATCGCGATGGCACTGCGAATACAGCTCGAACGTCAACAGGCGAACCTGTTTCCCTCGCTGCGGGAGTATCACGAACGCTTCGGGATTCGGATGGAGCACCTCGAGCGGCATCCCAGGCTGCTCGTCATGCATCCCGGTCCGGTGAATCGTGGCGTAGAAATGCAGAGTGAAGTGATCGACTCCGACCGGGCGATTATTCTGGATCAGGTCACAAACGGGGTGGCGGTCAGGATGGCCGTTCTCTATTTACTAGCTGGTCTGAGAGGAGAGATGGACGGCGAAGAATCGTAAGGCGCGTACCGGGGAACCGGCGAGTTCATTTGACGCATCCTTCCCGGGGGAGTATACTATCCTCTGTCCGCCGAATGCGTGATCCAGCCACTACCGATTGGTCACTTGTTTCCACCACGATCGGGCATGCGGCAGCGAGAGTTCCTGACTCGGTACCCGAGGCAGGGTATTCTGCTTGCCGCGCTCTTTATACTCGGTGCACACTCCGCGAGCGGGCAATTCGTTTCCGTTCGAGGCCTGAACCGCGTGGCGATCGACCAGGAATTCGCACTTTTCCTGAACGGGTCCGGTGAGGTCGGCGTGGACGGGTGGGTCGTGGAGATTCCGGCGGGGTGGCGCCTGAATGAGGCGGCCGTGGCTGATCGCCAGCGTATGTCGGCGATTCCGAGTACGGTGGAGGGGTTGGGGGGACCGGGCAAACGGTACCGCATTACCACCCGCTCACGCGTGCGGGTTGGCTTCGATCTCATCCTGGTGCTTCAGCCGGGCCGGCGATTGGGCACGGTGGACGTCAAAGTCTGGCCGTTCGCTGTTGAGACGGCATCAGGACGCGAACGAATACGCATGCTGGACGAGCAGCCGTTCATTCACGCCGTTCAGGTGGGCCCGCTCGTTGACGGAGGCTCAAATCGGGTTCTCCAACTGTCACGCGAGCAACGGTCCGTGTCAATACCGGCCGCCAGAACGCAGACGCTGTATGAGCCCGGTGCGTTCACGGTGGAGCTCTGGCTGAAGACATCCGCGCGCGACGTCGTGGCCGTGTCGACGTGGTCGGGGGATGAGCGGGAAGCCTATCCCCTCGAAGTGATGATTGACCTCCGAGGGCGGTTATCATGGTACTGGGGGCAACCAGGCTGGCACCAGTCTCTCACCACGACGGATCCCGTGGCCGACGGCGCCTGGCATCATGTTTCGCTCGTACGTGATGCGGACCGGAGCGTGTACCGTCTGTACGTAGACGGCACACCGCGCGATTCCCTGCATGCCACTGCGAACAGCCCCAGGGGGGCGGCCCGGCCGCTCGTCATCGGCGCCAGGCCACGCCCTGGAAGCACATTCGAACGAACCGTACCTGCTGCCGGATTCTCCGGTTGGGTAGATGAAGTGCGCATCTGGAACACCACCCGGTCCGGAACCGAAATTCGACGCACCATGCACGTTCCCCTGCGGTCTGCGGGCGGCGACCGCTGGGTGTTGGGCTTTGATTCCGAGGCTGCACTTCGCGCCGACGGCAACGGAGCCGCTGGAATCCAACCGGCCGATCTGCCCCTTCTCATGCCGATCGACGACTTGAGGGCCCGCCTGGAGGAGGGGTTGGTCGAGCTGGAATGGACGGTTGATTCCAGATCGGGTCAGACGTTTTTGGTGGAGCGATCCCGGGATGGATTGACGTTCGAACAGATCGGTTCGGTGCTGCAGAATGCCCGCGAGGGCACGCCGGGCCGTCAGACATATCGGTTCGTCGATGTGGAACCGAACGGAGGCGGCGCCGTGATGACCTATCGAATTCGACAGCTTTTCGAGAACGGTGCCGAGCAGGTGTCCGGCGCCGTCAAGGTTGGATTGGGACTTGCCGAGCCGAAATCAGTCCTGCTCGTCGGCAACTCGCCTAACCCGTTCACGACGCGGACGCAGATCACAATCGATGTGAAAGAGCGGCGCTACGTCCGTCTCTCCGTGTGGGGAATTTCCGGTCATCCCGTCGCACTGCTCGTCGACCGAGAACTGGACCCCGGGCTTCATTCCTTCTTGTTCGATGCTCCAGCGCTTCCCAGTGGATTATATTTTTGCGTGCTGGATTCGGATGAGGGACAGCAGACCATGAAGATGACGCTCATGAACTAGAAAGGGTTTGACCGATTGCTTCGTCCGGACGAGGGAAGGCCGAAGTGGATCCTCACGTGCGCATCCCAATGAAGCTGACGTATTTCGGCCACTCCGCCCTCCAGATCGAGACAGGAGGAGCGAGGATACTATTCGATCCGTTCATCAGCGGCAATCCGTCCGCCGACGGTGTGGTTACGCTCGATGATCTGGTCCCCGACGTGATCGTCGTGACCCATGCCCATGGAGACCATTGGGGCGACACGCCGGAACTCGCAGCCCGTACCGGAGCGCTCGTCGTGGCTACACACGAACTCGCACAGGTGCTGATCAAGCGGTACCACTATGCCAATGTGCAGCCACTCAATACGGGAGGGGCGTGGACGTTCGACTGGGGTCGGGTCAAATTCACCGACGCCCGACATTCCTCCTCGCTGCCCGACGGCACGTACGGCGGAAGCCCCAACGGCGTGCTCCTCTATGCCGAGGATAAAGTCGTATACAATGCGGGAGATACGTGTCCCTTCGCCGAAATGCAGTGGATAGGCGACGATCAGATGATCGATCTCGCCATACTCCCGATCGGGGACTGCTACACCATGTGTCCGGAGGATGCGCTCCGCGCCGTCCGGATGCTCCGTCCGAGGCAAGTACTGCCCGTCCACTACAATACGTGGCCACCCATCGCCATCGAGGACGATCGGCTGCGGCGCTGGGAAGACGACGTGCGTGCGGCGGATGCGGAGCCCATTGTCTTGCAGCCGGGCGGATCACTTGTACTATAGTGGACTTTTTCGCATTATTGAGGACTGGGTGCCCGCTCGGGCCGTGCGGGACGATCTTTCGAGCCTTTGGCTAAACGAATATGTGTGGGTGCATGCGAAGGGTGGGGCATCGGGTGACGGCTGCTGCCGGTATTCTTTTTTTGTGCGCCGGGGTCCCGGAGCTTGTCGCCCAGCGCCCGTTCAGGATGGATGATCCGCTCTACCGGGACGAGTCGGCGAGACGGACTTTTTTCGACGGCTTCGCCCTGTCGGCAAAAGTGGCCTATCGGCCGGCAGGGACGCTCACGTCGAGTGGTTCCACGCCGCTCTTTTCCATGGCGGCCGCACAGGAGGGATATGAGGCGGGGCGGACCAATGTGACGGCTTCCCCCGTCGGGGGCCTCGGCCTGGCATTTCACCTCGACTATCAGGTGGCCCCTCAGCTTGACCTGAGCGCGATCTTCGACGCGCTCGGAGGCTCGCCGGGCGGCATGGTGTCACTGAGCTGGATCTCGGTGAAGCAGTACTGGCACCATGACGGCACAGACTATGCCATCCGGCTCGCGTTCGATCCGCGACTCTCTCCCACCGGAGGCTCGCCGGGGATCCGACAGATTGACGTAGCAGGATTGCTGACTACACCCCTGGGCCGCGACACGAACCTGGATCTGACGGCCGGCATTCGAAGGGTGCGTATCGGCTACGAACGGCTGATCACCGAACCGACGGGCCAGGCCGTCGAGGTGGGCATACTCCCGGCGACGACAACGGACGTAGCGTTTACCCGCGCTTCTGGTCAGGAGGTCCACCTCCAATCCCAGTGGAACTATCTCCTCGATGATGCGCTGAGTCATGTCTTTCTGGCCCTGCTGTACGAAGGAGGGCGGTATGATCTGGTCGAGAGCTATCTGAGCGCCGTGCTAGGAGGAGCAGGTCGGAGCGACCGAAGCAGCTTCTGGGGGCACGTTACCCGTGTCCGAACGGGGGTTCGGTGGAATCGGCCGAGTTACCAGGTCTCGCCGTTCCTCAGCGTTCCCGTCGTCGAATGGACCCGAGGCAACGACCTTTTGGACGGACAAGGGCGGCAGCGGACCCTTTTGGGCCTGCGGCTGACCCTCCGATAGCCGGGGGGCGGGGGATCGGTTCGTGCTGCTGGGAATCCTCTCCGATACCCACGGGTACTATCATCCGGAGTTGGATGATGTGCTGGCCGATGTGGACCTCATTCTCCATGCAGGCGACGTAGGCGATGCGGCCATTCTTGATCGGCTGGAGAAGATTGCCCCGACACGCGGCGTATGGGGTAATGTCGACGGGTCGCCCATCCGCAGGCGCCTGCCGGAACACGAGTTTGTGGAGGTGGAGGACCTGCGCATCTGGATGATCCATATTGGAGGACATCCAGGTCGGTGGGCGCCGGGAATCGGCGCGATGCTGCGCCGGGAACGTCCCGACGTGTTCGTCTGCGGGCACAGTCATATCTTGCGCATCGAACGCGTGCAAGCGCTTGGCGGGATGGTGTACATCAACCCCGGAGCCGCCGGACGGCAAGGCTTTCACCTGGTGAAAACGTGCGTTCGCCTGACGGTCGAACAAGGGTCGGCCAACCGGGCAGAGGTCGTGCATCTCGAACCATGAATGGACCGCGACCGCATCTCGACACTTGACTATGAGCCCGAATACAGAAGGAGCCCTGCAGCGGCTCGATCTCAGGACACTGTTCGAGACCAGTCAGGTGCTCAACGCATCACTTGATCTGAACGTGGTCCTCGGCAACCTCCTCCTGGTAGCCATGAGCAAACTCCTGGTCACCAGAGCGGTCGTGCTGCTTCACGATGCGGTCCAGGACGTGCACAGGGTTGCCGCGACCAAGGGGCTGTCGGACCTGGAGCCTGGATCCCATCTATCGTTCGATTCCGGCTCGGCCAGGCAGATTCTCAGGGATGAGGACGTCCCCGAGGTACTCAGGCGGCACAAAGTGGTGCTGCAGATCCCTGTGGCATGGAGGGACCGGCACCTGGGCGTAGTGGGGTTCGGACGGAAAATGAGCGGCAAGCCGTGTGACGCCTACGAGATGGAGTTTCTGAAGGCGCTGGTCAATATCTCCTCCGCAGCCATTCACAATTCCCTGATGGTGGAGGAGTTGCAGGTTGCCAACAGGGATCTGGACGGCAAAATTCAGGAGCTGAACACGCTTTTCGACCTTTCCCAGGAGTTCAACGCAACCCGCGACAGAGATCGGCTCGTCAAGCTTCTCTCCTTCGCACTCATGGGGCAGTTGCTCGTTCAGAGGCACCTTTTCCTGCTGCGCGGGCAGGGCGGGGAGGACGACGGGAAGACGGATTTTCGCGTCGTTGCCGCCCAGGCCGTCGCGGATACCCGGTTTTCATCGCACCTTTGTGACGTGCTTTGTCACGAGGAACAGATGCGGCTGCTGGATGACGAGTCGGGGCCGGAATGGGAGGAACTGTACGCACGCGGATTGCGGCTCGTATTGCCACTCCGCGTTCGGGGCACGACGCAGGGTGTGCTCTGCCTGGGCCCCAAAGTGACCGGCCAGCCCTATGGCGCGGGCGATATCGAGTTTCTCTACGCCCTGGGAAACCTTGCACTGACTTCGATCCAGAATACCTACCTGCTCGAGGAGCAGATCGAGAAGGAACGCCTCGAGGATGAGATGCGACTGGCGCGCGACATCCAACAACGACTCCTTCCACAGTCCATCCCTTCCTTCACGGGGCTCGAAATCGCGACTTACGCCTCGCCGAGCCGGCACGTTGCCGGTGACTATTTCGATCTCGTTCCGATTACCGGCGACCGTTTCCTCATCGCCATCGCCGACGTGACTGGCAAAGGCGTTCCGGCTTCGCTCCTGATGGCCAATATCCAGGCCTGCCTGCGGATCGTATCGCCCATTGAGATCACGCTCGAGGAAGCCACGGCCCGCATCAACCGGGTGATTTACGACAATACTGATTTCGATAAGTTTATCACCTTTTTCTGGGGACTCTATACGGCAAGCGAGCGCACATTCAGCTACATCAATGCGGGGCATGAACCGCCGATGCACCTCAATTCCTCCGGTGAGATCCAGCGACTGGACCTCGGGGGACTTCTGCTCGGCGTCTTCTCTTCGGCCGAATACGTCCGCGGCGTGGTATCGCTCGCTCCGGGTGACGTGGTGCTGCTGTTTACCGATGGCCTGAGTGAGGCGATGGACCCGGAGGAAAACACCTACGGTGACCGGCGCATCGAGGCCATCCTCAAACAGCACCGGCAAGGATCGCCACAAGAGATTATCGATGCGCTTCTGGAGGATGTCGCCACGTTCAGCAGGGGCGAACCCCAGAGCGACGATCTGACGCTGGTGGTTCTGAAGTCGCTCTAGATCGCTGGCCCGTTTTGTCGAGGGTCCCTGCGTGGTTACCTTACATGCTTGTGATCTCGGCGCAGCGAGGCATTTGGGCTTCTGCAGGCGATGTTGGGGGCACGGTAGAACCATCGACGACTCTTCAACGCGTCGATGGACTCATAAACGGAGGACGGCATGAAGTTTTTCATCGACACGGCGGATCTGAAAGAAATTCGCGAAGCACATGCGCTTGGCGTGCTGGACGGCGTGACCACGAACCCGAGTCTCATGAAGAAGGCTGGAGGAGCCGACTTTCACGAGCACATTTTCCAGATCTGCGACCTGGTCCAGGGACCCGTCTCGGCAGAAGTCGTGGCCACGGATTACGAGGGCATCGTCCGCGAGGGTCGCATCCTGGCTGCCATCCACGAGCACGTGGTCGTCAAGGTGCCTCTGATCCTGGACGGGATCAAGGCCATCAAGACGCTCTCCGACGAAGGCGTCCGCACGAACTGCACGCTCTGCTTCACGCCGACCCAGGCCTTGATCGCCGCAAAGGCGGGGGCCACGTACATCAGTCCCTTCGTCGGGCGTCTCGATGACGTATCGACGTCCGGCATGGAACTCATCCGCTCTATCGTCACCATCTACGAGAACTACGGCTACGGCACGGAAGTCCTGGTGGCCTCGATCCGCCATCCCATGCATGTCGTCGAAGCGGCCGAGATGGGTGCGGACGTGGCGACGATGCCGCTGGATGTGATCAAGAAACTGTTGCGGCACCCGCTCACCGATGCCGGCTTGACGCAGTTCCTGAAAGACTGGGATGACTACCTGAAGGCGACAGGCTCGGACCCGAAGGACGCCTGATGTTTATCCTCCCCCTCGGCAGTACCGACACGATCGGGGCAAGCGCCCTTTATCTGCAGATGGAGGGCACCGGCCTGCTGCTCGATGCCGGGCAAGATCCCAACATCGAGGGGAGGGAGGGATTGCCGAAACTGGACCAGATTGGAGGACGGGACCGTCCTCTAGATCACGTCATCATCACCCATGCCCATCACGATCATGTAGGAGCGCTGCCCGTCGTGGCGCAGACGTTCCCGCATGTCTCAATACGCATGACGCGGCCGACACGTCTGCTCCTGGACGTGGTGCTGCCGGCGTCGGCGCGCCTGCAACGGAAACGCCTGACGGAGGCCGTTCAAGCCGCCCAGCCGACGTTTTCGGAGGAGCAGGCCGAGGCGGTGAGTTTCCTCTACCAGGCCCACGAACTGGAAGAGACCTTTCGGCTGGAGGGAACGATGGGGGGCACGGTTGAGGCCACCTTCTACCATGCCGGACATGTTCTGGGTTCAGCCGGCGTTTTGCTCGAATCCGAGACCGATTCGGGCCGGAAGCGGGTCTTCTATACGAGCGATACCTGCCTTCGTCCACAGACCATAATCCCAGGGGCGGATTTTCCCTCCGCCCCGATCGATGTACTGATTCTGGAGTCGACGCTTGCCGCCGATCCGGAGGCGGAATACTCACTCCGAAAGGATGTCGAGCGCTCGCTGGCCGAGAGCATCGAACGCGTTCTGGCGCGCGGCGGAACGGTACTGATTCCCGTGTTTGCGCTGGGGCGCGCCCAGGAGGTCGTTGCCCTCATCGACGTCTTCAAGCAGAGAGGCTACATCCCGCAGGACACGCCGGTCTATACGTCCGGCTCCATGCGGGTCATCTCCGACATCTACGATCGGACCCGGTATACGTCACCCCGCATCAACAAGGAATTCGAGGTGTTCGGCGTCGAGCAACGCCGCCTTCCCCGCAATCTGGCCCGTGAACGCGAAGCGCTCGCCGAGCCGAGCATCCACATCGCGGCGTCCGGGATGATGTTCGAGCGGACCCTCTCCAACGCCATCGCGCGCCGACTCATTTCTCACGAACGACACGCGGTCTTTTTTGTCGGATTCCTCAAGGAGGATACCCCCGGATACAACCTCGTGCAGGCCGTGGCCCAGGGTCCCGGCACCGAAATCACGCTCGACCGCTTCCACGAGCCCCAGAAAGTCCAGTGCGAAGTCAAGACGTTCCGGCTGAGCGGACACAGCCACCGCAGGGACCTGATTCAGATCGTCGAACTGCTCAAACCGCCGACGGTCGTCCTCGTACACGGCGAATCGAAGGCCAAACGTTGGATGGCTGACAACATCCAGTACTTCTACCCCGACACACGGGTGCTGATGCCGGGCGAAGGCGAACCACTCGATCTCTGAATCCGGCTACCGGACATTCATTTTTTTCACATTCCCCCCTTGCGCGTTGTATCGCGGTCTACTATTATAATAGTACTACCTGATTAGTAGATCAAGCGCGATATGAGCGGGGTGAATAAACGACGGCGGTCCCTTGGAGCGGTAGGGGAGACGGAATTGGAAGTCCTCCAGCTGGTCTGGGAACTCGGTGAGGCAACGGTTGGCGACGTGCTGACGCGCCTGCGCGCACATCGATCGGTGGCCTATACGACGGTGATGACCGTGATGCGGAAACTGGCCGACAAAGGATACCTTTCGTTCGAGGCTGACGGTACGGCCTACGTCTACCGCGCGGCGGTACCCCCCGAAGAGGTGAAGCATGGCCTTCTGAAGGGAGTCCTCGATCAGGTCTTTGGGGGTTCGCCGGCTGCGCTGGTTCAGAACCTTGTTGATCGAGAGCACATCTCGAGTGTGGAGCGGGACCAGATCCGCCTGTTGATCGAGGGCCTGAGCGATGATTGAAGCGGTCTTCAGTTTCGTGGGCGACGTGGGAATGCGGAGTGCGGGTGTCTTCTGGGCCCCGATGGCGGTCTGGAGCTTGACGGTCCTGGTGGCCCTCGCCGTCGACGGTGCGGGTTTTCGCCCGTCCGCATCGGTTCATTTCGCCATTTTCCGTGCCCTCTTTCTGGCATTGCCGGCCGGGCTGATTGTGAGTCTGGTCCGGACGTTCCTCGCAGCGGCCGCTCCGATGGGTGCTGCGGATGAGCATACATTGTTCTCCGGGATTTCGCTGCCCCTGCTTCGCGTCGTGCCGACGACCGCCTGGGACATTCAAGGCGGGTCGGCCGCCTGGGCGTCACTTGGGCTCCTGACGATTCTTGCGACCGGCACCGCGCTGCCGGCACTGCTGAGGCTGTGGCGTACCCACCGTCTGTCTGTTCGTATGGTCTCGCAGTTGCCGGAGGTGCGGGATTCGGAGGTCTTGAAGAAGGTGGAAGAGACCAGGATGAAGCTGGGAATTCGGACCCGGGTGCGTCTGTTGAGCGGCGGGTTCGAGCCGGCTCCGCTGGTGTTCGGATGGGCCCAACCGGCGATCGTCCTTCCCGATGCCCTGCTCGGACAGGACGACCGGCTCAAGATGGTTCTCTGCCACGAACTGGCGCACATCCGGAATCGGGATACGCTTCACGGCGCCCTGGAGCGGCTATTCTCCGCCCTCTTCGTCTTCAACCCGCTGGTTGGCCTGCTTTCGCGACGTATCCACATCCTGAGAGAAGTGCGCTGTGATGCCGTCGTGCTTTCGGTTCACGCAGCGCCGGCCCGCGCCTATGCCCAACTGCTGTGGGACTATGCCGAAGTGAACCGGTCGACGGGGAGGCTCGGGGCCTTCTCCACCATGGCCGGCTCATCCTCTCAACTCAAACAGAGAATACTCGAAATGAAACACGCATCATCGGCCTTTTCGGCCCGGCAGGTTCGTTTTGCGGCATTGCTGGGTGGCCTGCTCTTCATGCTCATCGCATTTCTGGTAGGCTGCACGGATGTCGGTTCGGCGGATAAAGACGCGGACGCCTCGCCCCAAATGGCGGAGGAACCGGCAGGTGAGGTCTATACGAACGTGGACCAAATGCCGGACATCGAGGGGGGCATCATCCCCGCACTCTCGAGCGTCATCCGGTATCCCGAGTCGGCCCGCGCCGAGGGCGCCGAGGGGCGCGTTCTGGTCGAATTCGTGGTGGGCGAAGGGGGTACGGTGGAGTCGGCGAACGTCGTGCAGGGGGTGAGGGAAGATCTGGACGCAGAAGCGGTCCGGGCGGTGAAGTCTCTGACGTTTGCGCCCGGCATGCACGATGGTAAGGCAGTGAAAGTCAAGCTCGTTGTGCCGATACAGTTCAAGTTGCAGTAGGTCAAGTCAACGCGCTTCCGAACGGATGCGTCTCGGGTGACCGTGTTGCGCTCGGCCGGGATTTCATGGCCCGGCGCACTGACGGGTGACGAGGCCGACGCGTATCTTGATGAGGCCGCGCTGGAGGATCGGCTGGAGCCTGAGAAGCAAGTGAACGGGTATCGAAGAATGGGATTCGGGCCATCCTCAATCTCGTCCTGACTCGAGGTTCAGGCGGTACGCCCGAGGCGGCCTTTGACCTTACCCGAATCCACGTCATGCAACCTGACCCGTTTTCGGCCGAACAGATCCGAGATTTTGCCGCTGCGCTGCGACCCCGTCTTGCGGGTGAGCTGCGGACCGATCGCATGACCCGTGCTCTGTACAGTACGGATGCGAGCCTGTACCGCATTTTGCCGCTCGGGGTATTGACCCCGAAGAACCGGGAGGATGTGCAGGCGGTGCTTGAGGAGGCAACTCGGTTCGGGTTGCCGGTGCTTCCGCGCGGCGGTGGATCATCCCTCGCGGGGCAGACCGTCGGGGC
>CAYLXM010000062.1:0-20628 GCA_964387555.1 uncultured Rhodothermales bacterium
ATACAACCGCGAAGCTGCCCTTGTTTGGTCAGCGTCACAAACGCCGCGCCATCGAGCATAAACCGTGCCTCCCCGCCGCTCACCGGCACCCGCGGGCCCTCCTCCATGCCGCGCGTGCGATCGGTCACGAAAACCCGAAGTTCGGTCACATCCTCCGGCAAGCCGGTAATGACCGCCTGTCTGGCCGCACCGTCGTTGACGAGGTGCACGGCGTACTCGCCGCGTGCGATGTTCCCGAAGGCGACAGCGTAGACATCCGCGCGATCTGAGGTGACCGGCAGGAAAAACGCGCCCTCAGGGGTCGATGCGAGCTGCTTCAGATTCCAGAACCGCTGCGTGGGACGAAGCGGGCCCTCCTGACCGAACACGCCGCCTCCCGCCAGCAGCGAATAGTCGGCCGTGAGCTGCCACTGGAGGATGGACAGCGGCTGCGAGAGCGCCAGGATTCGCGTATAGAGGATGATCTCGTCGTGCGCGAAGGAGAATTCCTGGAAGATCGTCGGATAGGTCCATGCCGCGGCGTCGGTGCTGCCCTCGCCGACCAGCAGAGGCACATTGAGACGGCGTGCCGCCTCGCTCCACTGCCGGAGCCGCTCATCGGTACATCCGCGCCATGAGTGGAACGAAACGGCGCCGATATAGGGCCACGTATCCGGATCTGCGAGCGACGCGTCGAGGAACGGGATGGGGCGGGCATCGGATGTATCACCCAGCAGCATCCGCGTGGCCAGTCCACGCGAAGCCAGATGCAAGCCCAACTGCTTATTGAGCAACGCGTGCTCCTCACCGGTCTGTCGCACGTTGATGCCCAGATCCGACTCGTTGAAAGAGAACATCACCGCCTCGACGCCATAGGCCTCCTTCAGGTGCACGAGATAGGAACCGAGTGACTCGAGAATGCGCTCCATCTTCTCCGGATTGAGCGGATTCCCGAGCAAGCCGCCCGGTTGCGGCTGCATGGCGGTGCGCGGATCTCCTATTACAGACCATGCCGGAGGAAACCAGGCACTTACGATCACGGGTACGCCGCGCGCAGTCAGCCGCTGTGCCATCTCCATCGCGGCGTGGACCCGCGGATGGATGTCGCCGGCCCGGGCCGCTTCCAGCGGATCCGCATCCTCGTCGGGATGCCAGAGCCCCCAGGGCATCTCAACGCGTCCCCAGGCGACCCGAAGGTTGTCCAGGTTGTACGCGATAGCGGGCGGATCGGTGTTCGGATTCTGGATCCGGAAATTCCCGCCGAGCCCGTCAAATGCCCGCCCGGGGCGATCGGCTTCAAGTTGAACGGTTACGGGTCCTCGATCCAACTCGCCGGATACCTGCACTGAAAGGGCGAGCCCGCCTGTCTGGTCTTTTGTTACTGCGCCACTTATGAGCGTGATCTGGATTTGCACCACGTCGGCGTCCGTGTCCTCGACGCGGCTCACGGCCACCTCGGTCGGTGCTCCGAACTGGAGATCGAGCCTCCGGGTGGGGGAGATGAATTGAAGGTCTCGCGTGACCGTTCGCAGGATTTCACCCGGGGAGTTCGCCTGGATGCCCAGGGGACCTTCCGACCCCTCGGGGGCATCAAGCGGTTCGACCGTTCCCTTCACATAGTCGGCTGCCGGCAAATCCAGCATGACATAGAGTCCGGCGACCTGGCTGTCGGACTCTGCCGTGTACGTGAGGTCAATCCTGGCCTGCCCGGGGCCGACATCTTCCACAACCTGCGTGATGGCCACGGGCGCCAGCCGCGTCTCCACGGTCCAACGGTCGCCGTCGCGCTGAAATCGCGGCCTTTGCCGTTCCTTGGCCGTTTCGACGTAGGAGGAATCACCTGAGCGCACCAGTCTGAGCCGGCTGTTGATCTCGAATCGCTGTCCCTCCACGCGCATTCCGGAGATCGTGCCCCAGGCGGCGACTTCGGTTTGGGCCATGGCCGGTGCGACGAAGAGGAAGAGCAGTCCAACGACGAGAGCGGGCACGCGGCCTGCGGAAGCGGCGAATCGGGAAGCGAGAGACCCCCTGGTCAGCGGCGTGGCAAGGGCAAAATGGGGCATCGTCTGCAGCGATTCGGACGTGGGTGGGGCAATCGCTCAATTGCCCATCCCGCTATTTCCTGAACTCCATCAGGTATGGTGTATCCCCCTTCTTGAAGACCACCGTCATCCTGTTTCCCGTCAGCGTCGTCGTGGTCATCGATAGGTCACCAACCCCCGCATCGCAGAACAAGTTGCTGGCGTCTGTACAACCGATGACGGCAAACGTCACGGCGGCGCCTGTACCGAAGAACGTGCCGCTGATTTTGGTGTCGAGCCGGACCTCATCCCGCCGGAGAATCAGGTCCAGCGCCCAGCCCGTTGACGTGAACGTTAAGCTGCCGGCTGAAATGTATTCTGATGCGGAGAGGACATGGGGGAGCGCCTCGCCCTGCACCTTGTCCAGCGTCCAGACGCCCAGGAGAGGATCTTCCTCCTCCTGTTCTTCACTGGAGTCACAGCCGAGAAGGAGGACCGGGACGAGCAATAGGAGGGCGAAGATCCTGAGCATGGGTGGATGGGGTTCGGTTGACACGGATTCCACGGAGTACGCGTAAAAAGTACACCTGACGTGTCACACGGTCCCCGCCGCAGGGAAGGCGTTTCCGGGCAATCTGCATGAATTCGCGCCCCGGCTGACGCGCAGGGAAACCCACCATCCACCATCCTCCATCCACCCTCTAGAACCGATAAATCGCCGCGACACCGGTCCGCGTCGGCATCCGCTCGGCCGGCACGACGAGCACTTCCCCGCCCATCTTCATCACCACCTCCCCCAGATCGTCAATGAGATCATCGAGGTCCGGGTGAGCCATGTCGCCGAAGGCAACCCGCCCGGTGAAGGGCTCCACCATTCCGGGGATGCGGCGGTCGGCATCGACGAGCAACACTTCCACGCGGCCCGTGACGGCGGCCTCGGCGACCTGAGCCAATTCGTCATTTCCGAGTCCCTTGGCCCGCGCAAGCCCGAAGAAGTCGATCAGGCGATCGAGCCTGGCCAGGTACTGCGGCTCCAGGGCTTTCCAGGCGCGTTCCCGCAACGCTTCCGGCGACAGCGCGTCGGGATGGATCAAAATCCCGTCGTCCATCAGGAAGGGATTTCGGCTCACCTGATGGAAGACGCTGTGGTGCTCGGGCAAGGCAGCCAGGATCAACGGGAGCTCCGAGGTCTTGGAGTGAAAATCCAGAATGGCTCGATCAACCGCGCGGAAGAAACGCTCCGTATCGATGTCGACGGCATCCCGCTTTCCTCCATGCCCGTGACGCATGGCCGGGCCCGAAGGACCCATTCCGTACGAGGCGACAGTCTGATGCGGCTCGGTCAGCTCTTCGCCGAGCGCTTCGGTGATCGTGCGCGGGACGCCCTCTGCCAACTCCACCTCGTCGAGCGTATCTCGCGTACCCTCGAAAAGCCGGATCTCCTTTCGGCTGAGGCTCAAAACCTGATAGCGGTCAGCCGACTGCAGGATGCGCAACAACGGCTTGGTGTGGAAACTCTCGGCAACGATCGCGAGGTCCGGTACGGGGCGCTGCAATCGATAGACCCGAAAGATCCCCGATGCCCTCAGCACGGCGAGGCCGTCGAGCGAGTGGTTCCAGAATTCCCGATCGTCCTCCAACTCGTGAAACGGCTCCAACAACGAACGGATCTCGCGCGTGGGATACCGCTTCTGCAACGACGTCTCCAGCGACTTGACGTGGTTCTTGAACCGGATCGGATCCTGCTGATTGTCGGGATGATGCCGATTGGTCGGCTGATAGAGTGAAAGGCACGGAGACTCCGGGGTGTTCAACAACAAACCAGGGTAGTCTCGCTCGAGATCATTCATGTCACCCTCCGTAGAAGTTGGTGGGACACTCCCTGTGCCGACGTTTCGAAGCGCGATCGGTTCCGTCCTGCGCTCAGCCCCAAACAGCTACCTTCCAATCCCCAAAGCCCAAACGTTACCAGTTTGCATACAAACTTCATTCGCCCTATATTGCTTTGCTAGTGGATGTTCTCACTTCGGCTAAAGGCCGGATCAGAAGCGCTCGTCTTTTCGTTTCGTTTGAGCATGCGAGGCTGGTCGCGACGGACGGGCGTTTTCCGGTTGGGCGGAGGGGGTGACAGGTTGGCCTCGCGTCTTGTTGGCTACAATTTACCGGGGAGGGACCTATGGCCAAGGACAGAATGGAGCAGAACTGGCTTCGTGTGAAGGAGCAAATTGTCGAAATGTGGGGGGAGTTCGACGAGAAGGACCTGAAGAAGGCGCGGGGAGATTACGGGAAGATGGTGGACCTCATCCGGGAAAAGACCGGCGAAGACGCCACCGCCATCATGCAGAAAATCAGCGCGCTCGTTTGACGCGCGGATGAACTGAATCCGGGGCCCGCATTCTTCCAGGAGCGCGGGCCCCTTTTTTCGTGGGCGCACGCCACTCTTCTCATGCGCTTCGCATCATCCCTGATGCGAGAGAGGAAAACGATCCGTCGACAACGTCCGCTCCGCGTATCCCGTCTCTCCCTTCGCGGCTCCGGAATGCGGCATTTTCTCTTTAGCGAGATCGATTCACATTTTTCTAGGATCCCCTGACGGCCATGGTGCGTGCAAGGTCCGCTGTTCCATGGCCCGTACATTCCAACTACTCAATCGATGGCGAAAGCCCCACGCGACCGGAAACCGGCCCCCGCTTCTGCTCCTGCGGAACCCACCGAACGCAAGGCGGGACCGTTCTCCTCCGTTGTCCTCAACCGCATCTTCTTTGCCGTTGCCCTGTTCGGCATCCTGCTGACGCTCCATCTCTGGATTCAAACCGAAAGGGGATTCGACCGAGGCTGTCTCGGCTTTTCGGCGCCCTCCCCGACCGCTGAATTGGGGTGCGAAGTCGTGGCACAAAGCGACGCCAGCAAGATGCTCGGCGTCTCCAACGTCATATGGGGCTTCCTCTTCTACGTCTTCATGGCAGGCCTGGCCTTCGTACGTACATTCGTGTCGGAGGACAAGGCGCGATGGCTCAAACGCGCGGTCTTCGTATTCGCCGGCTTCGCTTTCCTCTACTCGGTCTACCTGGTTCTCTACCAACTCTTCGCGATCGAGGATGTCTGCGTGCTGTGCCTTACGTCCGCCGGCACAGTCACCACACTGCTCGTAATCGCCATTCTGGATACGCTCTACAAAGGCCCGGCTGGTGTGGATCCGAAGGCCATGACGACCGAAATCGGTTCCTTTGCCCTGACCTCATTCGTTGGCTTCGCCTTCGCGTTTGCGCTGATCGTGATCGTCAACGGCATCGGAGCGCGCGGCGACAGCCGCGAGGAAATCGGCGCCATTGTCTCAAACACCCTTCCCCAGCTCATCGATCCCCAGTACCTCCGGCAGATGGCACCCTGCTCCTACGCCGACGACCCGCCCACGCTGTCCGACATCAGTGCGTTCACGTTCCCGGAAGACGAGTTCATCGGATCTGCGGATGCCCCGATCCGTGTGATCAAATTCTTCGATCCGAACTGTCCGCACTGCAAAACCCTGCACGAGGTTCTCGAGGACGTCTTCCCGAACAACACCGAAAAGGCGCGCTTCTACTACCGTCCCTTCCCGATCTGGGGCTTCTCCATGCCGCAGGTCCAGGCGCTCTACCTCGCCCGCGAGGAGGGGAAATTCTATGAGATGATGGAAGCCCAGTTTGAGCGCCAGAAACAGGGCGGCCTGTCGCAGGCAGAGCTGGCGGACATCGCGGGGCGAATCGGACTCGATGTCGACCGCTTCCGCGAGGGCCTGCGCAGTGGGAAGTACCTCTCGCAGATCAATGCGGAAAAGGAAGCCATCATGGCCGCCGGAGTGACCTCCTTCCCGAAACTGTCCATCGAAGGGCACTTCCTGCCCAACAACCGGGCTTCATTGAACCCGACCTGCATCGCCGGGATGATCGACCTGGAGTACAACGCGCGGTTTACACCTTCCCAATTAAGCGATTGAGATTCGGAGCCGGCCGCGCGTCCCCCGAGCGCCGGCACCCCGGAATTGCCGATTTGCCGCGTCTCGTGGTTTGATACCGCGGGACGCGGTGTCGTTTCCCCCCAAGAACCATGGTCCCTCGCTCCCTTCTCTTCCCGGCTTGTGCAGTCTTAGCGCTGTTCCAGGGTGCCGCGGCCCAGGGTGTGCTTCCCCTCACCGTTCCCTTCGGGGTGGAAGGGGTCCGCTATCGGGCAGATGTACCCACGCCCGACTCCGTATTGGGTCACCGCATCGGCGAACGACACACCCGCCCCCACGAAATCGTCGAGTATGTCCGTGCCGTCGCCGATGCGAGCAACCGCGTCATTGCCGGTGAGTACGGGCGGACCTGGGAGCATCGGCCGCTCGTCTATGCGGTGGTTACCTCCCCGGCGAATCATGGCCGGCTCGAACAAATCCGCGAATCGAACCTTCGTCTTTCGGAAGATCCGGATGCGGTATCCGATGCGGATCTCGCCTCCATGCCGGTGGTCGTCCAGTTGCACTACAACGTCCACGGTAACGAGGCAAGCGGGGCGGAGGCAGCGCTCCTCCTGCTCTACCACCTGGCAGCCGGAGAAGGGCCCGGCATCGATCGCATGCTCGATAGTGCCGTGGTCATACTCGATCCGCTCATCAATCCCGACGGCCGCGACCGCTTCGTAGACTGGGCCAACGCGAATCGAGGGGCCGCGTCCACGACCGACCCCCAGAACCGGGAGCACAACGAACCCTGGCCCGGTGGGCGCACAAACCACTACCTCTTCGATTTGAACCGCGACTGGCTGCCGGTTCAACATCCTGAGACCGCCGGACGCCTCGCTCTCTTCCATCGCTGGCGCCCTCAGCTTCTCGTCGACGCCCATGAAATGGGCAGCGAATCCACCTTCTTCTTCCAGCCCGGCATCCCCGGGCGCGACAATCCCAATACACCCGAAGCGACACGCGAGCTCACCCGGAAACTCGCCGCGTGGCATGCCGCGCAGCTCGACCGGATCGGGTCGCTCTACTACACCGAGCGGAGTTTCGACGACTTCTACTACGGCAAGGGGTCGACCTACCCGGACGTCAACGGCGCGGTCGGAATCCTCTTCGAACAGGCCTCTTCCCGGGCACTGCAACGCGAAACGCGGTCGGGCATCCTCTCCTTCGGCTTCACCATACGCAACCAACTCGCCGCATCGCTCGGATCCCTCGACGGAGCCGTCGCCCTGCGTGGCGAGTTCCTGCGCAACGCACGCGACTTCTATCGCTCCGCCACCGAACTCGCGTCCCGTGAATCCGTGCGCGCCTACCTGGTCGATCTCGAAAAGGACCGCACGCGTGCCCAGGCATTCCTCCAGATGCTGCTGCATCACCGCATCCGGATCTATGAACTCGATCGGGATGCCGAAGTCAACGGGAAGACGTTCCGGCCGGGACGCGCCGCCATTATTCCGGTCGCCCAGCCGCAGACGCGCTTGCTGAAGACGATTCTGGAGCGGGTCACAACCTTCGAAGACTCGCTCTTCTACGACATTTCGGCATGGACCATGCCGCTCGCCTTCGGCCTGGAAGTCGCCGAATCGCGCCGTGATCCGAAAGACCTGCTGGGCGAACCCATCACGGAGATCGAGTTCGATGGAGGCACCCTGACCGGCGGCACGAGTGCGTACGCTTACGTCATGCGCGGGGACGCCTACTTCGCCCCGCGAGCCCTCTACCGCATTCTCGAGGCCGGCCTCCAGGCACGGCTTGCTCTGCAGCCCTTTTCGATCGTGGTCGATGGAGCACCGGTCCCGTTCGACCGGGGCGCCGTGGTGATACCGGTCAACCGCGTTGACCGTCCGGGCGACGCGGATCCCGATGCGGTCTTCGCGCTGATGCAACGCCTCGTCGCGGAGGACCACGTGCAGGTCGTGGCGGTCCCCACGGGACTCACCCCCGTCGGCGACGACTTCGGCTACATGGAGGGACTTTCCCTTCCGCATATCGCAATCGCCTCCGGTACGGGCACGAGTTCCTACGCAGTGGGGGAGATCTGGCACTTGCTTTCCGAACGCTTCCGGATGCCCGTCTCCCTGATCGATACCGATCGGATCGCTTCCATCGATCTCAGCCGGTACACGACCTTCATCCTGCCCCAGGGGACATATAGAAACCTGTCGGCGCAGGCCACCGACGCGCTCGGCCGGTGGGTACGCGGTGGAGGATCCCTCATCGCCCTCGAAGAGGCGACCCGATGGGTGATCGAGGCCGGCCTGGTCGACGAAAAACTCCGCACCGCTTCCGAGGACACCGTGCGCGTACCGTGGGACCAGGTGATCCCGGCACGCGGTGCGCAGCGGATCGGTGGATCGATATTCGAGGTCAACCTGGATACGACGCACCCCATCACGTTTGGCTTGCCCCCTTCGACGCCTGTGATGCGGTCCCATGAGGTCTTCCTCGAGCCGTCGGCTACGCCCGGCGCCACAGTGGGGCTCTATTCGGCCAATGCGCTCCTCAGTGGGTACATCTCGGCGCCCCGCCTGCAGCGGTTGACCGGCTCCGCCGCCGTAATCGCGCGCCGGGTGGGCGACGGCCGGGTCACCCTGATCGCCGACAATCCGAACTTCCGGGCCTTCTGGTACGGCGCGAACCGCCTCTTCCTCAACGCCGTCTTCTTCGCCCCCATATTCTGATCGGGCAGGTGGATGGGTCTTGCTCCGACGTTCCCCCCGACGGGATGGTGCTCGCCCGGCAGGGCGCCCCTTCCGCTCGGCACGTTCCTTGCTCGCCGGTCACCGCTCCGCCGGGTCGTGTCCCACCTCCCTGAGTCCCGCAAAGCGCACCGGTCGTCCTTTCCCTACGGAACAGCCCTTGGCGGCACCCCGTACGATGGATACCGACCGCCGCGGATAGGGATTCACTTCCCCGCGGCGACACGATCCCATCCGCAGCCGGGGGCATGAAGGGGCGCACATTTTCCGCTGGACGGCTCGCTTTGGTTCTGGCAATCCTGGCGATTGCCGTTCCCGCGAGTGCGCAGACACGGTCCGTGTTTGCAGACTCCGCCTTCATGAAGCAGGCGGAGGCCGGGATGCATCTGCTCTACAATATGCAGTTCGACCGCTCCGAGGTCCTCTTCCAGCGGCTGGCCTCGCAGTATCCCGACCATCCCGCAGGACCGTTCCTGGGAGGACTCAACCTGTGGTGGAGAATCCTGTCTGACCTGGAGAACCGGTCGTGGGATCGGCAATTCGGCAAAGTGATGCAAGAGGTGATCGACCGATCCGACCGAAGGCTGAAACGGAACAAGTACGATGTCGACGGCATGTTCTTCAAAAGCCTTGCCATCGGACTGCGGGGACGCCTCCGCTCCAACCGCGGAAGCTGGTACGGCGCTGCCCGCGATGCGAAAGCATCCTATCAACTGGTGGTTCGTGCCGCCGAAATCGATCCGTCAAACCACGATTTCTATTTCGGATTCGGCATCTATGACTATTTCGTCGATGCGCTCCCGCGTGACAAGTGGTATCTGAAGGGCGCCAAGCTCTTCTTTCCGGGCGGCGATCGAGAGCGGGGCATCGCGGAACTGGAGCGGACGTTCGAGAAAGGCCGATTCCTGAGAGCGGAGGCGGGATATTTCCTCCTGCAGATCCACCTTTCCTACGAACAGAATTACACCAAGAGCCTCCACTACGCCACGTGGCTCCACGTACGCTATCCTCGAAACGCCTGGTTTCATGTGCTGCTCGGAAGGGTGCACGCGCGTTGGGGACGGTGGCGCGATACGGAGTCCGTGATGGACGAAGTCATTGCGGCGTGGCGGCAGAAGGTACCGGGCTACACCGACGGCATCGCCGAGCAGGCACTCTTCTACCGGGGTCGCTCACGGGCGCTGTTCGGACAGCAAGAAGAAGCCCAGAAGGACCTCCAGCAGGTGATCTTCCTCACGGAGCGTCTGAAAGACGAGAGTGTCTATGGATCACTTGCGCGGTTGCGACTCGGCATGCTGCATGATCAGGCCGGCCGGCGCGCTCTGGCCGTTTCCTACTACCGCCAGGTCCTCGGTCGCAAGGAGGTGGGCGATTCCCACGGAACGGCCCGGCGATACCTGGAAACACCCTATGGGCACGCCGTACAACCAACCTCCCGTCGCTAGAGACTCCTCTCCCGAGACCAATCGAAACGATGATCGTTCGCTATTCGGAATGGAACGAAGAACGGCACGGCCGCGCCCAGTCGACCTTCGAGCGGCTGTTTGACCTGTTTCAGCAACTCCTCGGGATTACCGGCGGAGATGCCGCCGAAGCGTTGAACTGGCTCACGCAACTGGATCGGCGCTACGGGTTGACCGACGAGGAGATGGGAATGGGAGATTTCATCGAGGAATTGAAGCAGCAGGGATATCTGAAAGAGGATACCCCGGGCGTCATCCGGATCACCGCGCGCACCGAGCGGACCCTGCGGCGCCGTTCGCTCGAGGAGGTGTTCTCGCAACTCAGAAAAGGCGGCGCGGGGGAGCACAAGACGCCCCACATCGGCCAGGGGACCGAACGCCAGCCTGAAAGTCGACCCTGGCGATTCGGGGACGACGTGCATCAACTCGATGTCACCGGCACCCTTTCAAATGCCTTCCGCCGCTCGGGTGTGGATGACTTCGGGCTGGAACAGGATGATTTCCAGGTCTTCGAATCCGACCACCACACCTCGACCTCGACGGTCCTGATGATCGACCTCTCCCATTCCATGGTTCTGTACGGCGAGGACCGCATCACGCCCGCCAGGAAAACCGCCATGGCGTTGGTTGAACTGATTCTGACGCGTTATCCGAAGGACACGATCGACATCGTCGCCTTCGGAGACGATGCCTGGGAGGTCGCGGTTAAGGATCTGCCCTACCTTCAGGTGGGCCCGTTCCACACGAATACGCGGGCGGGGATACAAAGGGCCCGCACGTTGCTCCAACGGCGGAAGAATCGGAACAAGCAGATTTTTCTTATCACCGACGGGAAGCCCAGCGCCCAGTTCGAACCGTCGGGACGGCTCTACAAGAACCCGTACGGGCTCGACCGCCGGATCGTGAACAAGGTGCTCGATGAAGCCGTGATCTGTCGCCGCGAAGGCATCACGATCACCACCTTCATGATCGCAAGTGATCCCTACCTCCAGCACTTCGTCCGCCGACTCACCGAAGCGAACCAGGGCAGGGCGTACTACGCGGGGCTCGATAACCTCGGCGAGTACATGTTCGAGGATTTTGTCAAGAACAGGCGGAAAAGGGTGAGGTGAGCAACGCCCCCCTCATCCCCCATATCGCCCAAGAAGCACCTTGGCCAGAACTTCCTCCAGGATCCCAACACGGCCAGGAAAATTGCGGACGCGCTCGCGGCGCCTCCCGATGCACGCGTCATAGAAATCGGGGCGGGGACGGGCGCCCTTACGCGGGAGCTCGTCGAACGCTATGCCGATCTATGGGCCGTGGAAGTGGACGAGCGCGCCGTAGAAGTCCTTCGGACGACCTTCTCCGACCTGCATGTGCTCCACCGTGATGTGCTCGAACTGGATTGGAGGGAACTCGCCGAAGGGGCGCCCGGCGGTCTCCACGTCATCGGCAACCTTCCGTATTACATCACGACGCCCATCCTCTTTGCCCTGCTCAACGCAGCGGCTGCGGTACGCCGGGCTGTGCTCATGATGCAATTGGAGGTTGCCCAGCGGCTCGTGGCCCCGCCCCGAACCAAGGCCTACGGGGCTTTGAGTGTGATGTGCCGCCTGCAAGCCCGGGTGGAGCTGCTCTTTCGCGTCCCGCCGACGGTATTCTATCCCCGCCCGGAGGTGAAAAGCGCTGTCGTTGCCCTGGACGCGCTCGATGCGGACATCCGGCAGGGCCTTCCCATCGACGGAATCCGTACGATCGTTCGCGCGGCATTCAACCAGCGACGAAAGACGCTGCGAAACAGCCTGGCCGTCGTTGCCGCCGAACGGGACAAAGCGGTGCCTGGGCATTGGGCACATCGCCGCGCCGAAGAACTCGGCCCGGAAGAGTTTGTGGAACTGGCGGGGTTTCTCCTCACCTGACGAAACAAAGCGGCAGGGCCCCCGGTTTTTTATCAGTTGCCGCCCATCGCGGTCTTCACCGCACATCGCTTTCGCCTATGTCCGAAACCCCGCTGCAGACGGAAAATATCGAGCGTCCGATCCCTCTCGACAGAGACTCGGAGTTTCTCGACAACATGACGAATCTAATCCGTTTGGGCCAGCGGGGCATGGTGATGAACCTCGTACTGGATATGTACGAGGCCGACCTGGCGCGTCTGCTCCCCCACCTGCCGTTCGACGAGGCTTTCACACTGTTCCACTGGCTTCCTGAGGAGCTGGCGTCGGAGGTAGTGGCCGAACTCGACGACGAATACCGGGCGGATCTGCTCGAGGAGTCGCCGAAAGCCCGTCTCGCTGCGATCATCGACAATCTTGATACCGATGATGCGGCGGACGTTCTGGCGGACCTGCCCGATCACGTGGTCGAGGATGTCCTTCCTCATCTGGAGGATCGGCACGAGGTGAGGGAATTGCTCCGTTATGAGGAGGATACGGCGGGCGGGATCATGAGCACGGAGTTCGTGGCCGTCCATGAGGCGCTCACGATCGGGGATGCCACCGAAGAGGTCCGGCGGAGTGCGGAGCGCGTCGAACCCGTTTACACGGTGTATGTACTCGATGACGAGGGGCATCTTGAAGGACTGGTCCCCCTGAAGCGGCTCCTCCTCGGGCATGCGCGCGTCCCCGTGCGCGAAGTGATGGAGACGGATATCCTGTCGGTGACACCGGATATCGACCAGGAGGAGGTGGCCCGGATGATGGAGCGCTACGATCTGGTGGCCCTTCCGGTGGTTGACGATACGGGTCGGCTCCTGGGTCGCATTACGATTGACGACGTGGTGGACGTCCTCCGGGAGGAAGCGCAGGAGGATATTCAGCGGATGAGCGGGATCACCATCAGCGAGGAGCCGACGGCGTCCGTGTTTCGCGTGAGCCAGGGTCGCCTTGCCTGGCTGTTCCTGGGCCTTGCCGGCACGCTCCTATCGGCGCTGGTCATTCGCTCATTCGAGGCCACGCTCACGCAGATTGTTTCCCTGGCGATGTTCATCCCCGTGGTCACGGCCATGGCGGGCAACGTGGGTATCCAGAGTTCGGCCATCGCGGTTCAGGGGTTGGCGACGGGTGACATCTGGAGCAGCGACCTTCCCCGCCGGATGGGTAAGGAGTTCATCGTCGCATTCCTGAACGGAGCAGCGCTGGCGATCATCCTTGGCTTTTGCGTACTGTTGATGAAATATGCCTCGATCATTTCCGGCGCCGAACTCGATCCGGTCCGCCTGGCGTTCGGCGTGGGGCTGTCCCTGTTCTCCGTGATCCTCGTTTCGGCGACCATCGGTGCGGCCGTCCCGCTCGTCCTCAACCGATTCAACATCGACCCGGCCATTGCCAGCGGCCCGTTCATCACGACGCTGAACGACATCCTGGGCCTGGTCATCTACTTCGCGATCGCGTCCGCCATCGTACTCCCCTGAACCAGGGTCTGCTTATCCCGGCGATCTGCACTACCCGGGATGCCACGACCGATGGGTTTTCCCGCCCGGTACGTCTCGGCCGATGGGGGATTGTCCTGACCGGGCTGTCTCCGTGGTTTTGACCCTGCTCCCGGGGGATGGGCGGCGTCTACCACCCGGCGGGCCGTGCCGGAGATCCATCTTCCGACCCTATTCCGGGGTACACATGGGGCATGGTGACGGCCGCCCCCCGCCCTGCGGCTGTTACCAAGACCGAAGCGCCAAGTCGTTGGGGCTCGTTTCCCGGAGCGCCGTGGCAACAAAAAGGCGCGCCGCATCGCGCGACGCGCCAAAAGAGGCGAAACCCCGTCCGGAGACGCGAACGCGCCCGTGTCAGGAGGAGACCGGGATACTCTCGGGATGCTGTGTTTCGTTGTATTTCGAAGGGCACTTCACGAGGATGTACTCGGCGACGAACACGTCGCCATCCATACTCCCTTCGATGACAACCTGCTCCGCATCCTCAAAGTTGGCCGGCTTCGGATTGGCGTACCTGACCTGCCGGACTTCTCCTTTATCGTCAGCCATGTAGAAGCTGAAGACATTCGACTCGCGATCGTATGTGGTAGCCTGGTCCTTGATCCAGGTCCCCACAACGTGCGCGCGACTGCCCGATGAGGCGGCCTGCTGGAAATCCATGTACCCCTGTACCTGGTCTCCAAAACTGAGGAAAAGCAAGGAGGTGAATGCGGCCATAAGGACCAGTCCGAAGAGTGTCTTCTTGTTCATACGGAGTGGGGATTAGCGTCAGTGCGAGACCTCATTCCTTTGGAATGCGTTCGTCCATCCTTCGTTCCAGGGCGGCAAGGCGGCTGTCGGTCCGAAAAAGCAGATACAGTACGCCAAACCAGATGATCAGGACGACGCCGAGGACCACGTAGATTTTGTCGTGTGAAAGCATGAAGGATTCGAAAGGTGAGGAGGCAGCGGTGGGAAGTTCGGTCGCGAGGGTGGAGACCGTATCGGCGACCTGTATCATCAGAGAGAATAGCGACATTGCATTGCTTGGATGAGCGGTCTGTTACGCCGCGTAGTCTGCCGTGTCAATCCGTTCCTTGAGGAGGACGGTGCGCACGCGTTGGGTGTAGATCCACCAGAAGAGACCGCAGAATCCGATGATGGCGGGGTAAAAGACCAGGCGCATGACGGGGTGGGTGATTTCGTCGAACGCAGGGTTCCCTTCGGCGCCCGGATGCAGGCTGGCCATCTGGCGCGGCAGTACGTAGAGTAGAAACGGGACGGTGACGAGGGCGAAGAGGTTAAATACGGCGGCCAGGCGTGCGCGCCGGCGGGGTTGGTCGACGCTCGATCGCAGCACCACATATCCCCCGTAGATCAGCACCTGGACGGCCGCCATGACCTGCTTCGGGTCGTTGTTCCACCACTTGTTGGTGCCGACGTACCAGGTAAACCGGGACCACATCATTCCCGTCGTGAGCCCGAGCACGCCGAATGCAAGCGCAACCCAGACGGCCTGTTCGGCGCGGGTGTCGTGGATGAACTTGCCCGTACCCAAAAATCGAATCGAGTGATAGGCCGAGAGAAATGCCCCGAACATCAGGGCGAACCACATCGGGACGTGAAAGTAGAGGTTGCGTGCCGTGTGCTCCAGGATGGTGATCTTGGGGATTTCGAGAAGAAATCCGGCCGCCAGAACGCCCGTCAACCACACGGCGATGAAGACGCGAAAAATGGTATACAGGCGCGGAGAGAGGACCGTCATGGAGAATGGTTGATCTAGTCTGTCCAAACGTAGTCGAAGAGCAGGAAGGAAGCCGTGATCACGGCGCCCGCATATGCTGTGAGCGTGAGCACCTCAGAATTCAATTGGGCCAATGTGGTTCCCCGCATGGCTGCTTCCGTGCCGCGAACGGCCGTCAGAAGCAGGGGGACCAACAGCGGGAAAGACAGCACGGCGAGCAGAGGGCCCTGGTTGGTCGTACGGGCGATGATCGCCGCGATGAGCGTCATCGAGCCCGACAACCCCAGTCCACCCAGCACAAGCATGACCGAGAAGGGCCCGGGCGAGGCTACCTCCACACCGAGGAGGACGATGTAGGCTGCGACCGTCAGCGCAGTCAACAACAGCGTCAAACCGAAATTGAACAATAATTTCCCTCCTAATACCATGCTGCCCTTCGTGTTGAGTTGCAGCAGAAGCACGGTTCCCCGCTCCTCCTCGCTGATGAACACCCGGCCGAGACCGACCGCGGCCGAAAAGAGGATGACGATCCACAGCACCGATGCCTGAACGCGTGTGCCCGCCGCATCGAGACTCGCTGTGAAGCGCAGGAGAAGCAGCGATGACAGCGCGAAGAGAATCAGGGCGTTGACGGCGTACCTGTTTCGCAGTTCGAGTTTGAGGTCTTTCTGAAAAACGGCCCAAGCGCCGCTGAGCCATCGCATGGCGTGCCTCCAGGTTGGCAGGAAAAAGGGCCCGTCGGCCTTCAGGGCGCGCTAATCTACGGCATGAAGACAAACCATGTTTCGACGCCTGGCCGATCCGGTGAGGGATCGCGCTCACCACCCGATGCTTGCATCCGCAGCATTCGCGCCGTATTTTCCTTTAATACCTCATGCCGCCTGGAGACTCCCCCATGACCTCTCGGGGAGCAAGCAGTCGCGCAACGTATGGGCACAAAAGGCCCGGTTCTCTCGAGGCCGGGCTTTTTGATCCAGGGGAAACAGGCACTTCGACGTCTTGAAACCGGATTTGCGCCGTTTCACGGGTTCGCGCGCGACCAACACCTCCAAACCAAAGCGAGGAAAACTATGCACTACCCGCTTAGGGCCTCCATATGGCCTGTATTGGCATGTCTGATCGCTGCGCAGGCCGCATTGGGACAGACTGTTGGGTATATGAAAGGGACATCATGGGTTGCGACAAGCGTTGAAGGGGCCGACCAGCCCTTTAAGGTCTATCAAGACCCGCCCACTCAATGCGCTTTCCGCCTCCAGATGAACTACGGGGAACACAGCGGAGAAATGGGCTACGCGATTCAGATGACTTCCTTGAATTGCGCGGCGGCGCCACTTCCCGGTACCGACCTGATGACCTTCTACGTCGATGACGGCCGGCCGGACGAGTTTCTTGCCTTCGGAATCAACCAGCCGAACAACAAGGACGAGGTCGAAGAAGGGCAGTTTGATTTCTCAAACGACAAAAGGGCCTTTCGGTTGGTGCGTGATCTGAGCGGTGGAGAGGATCCGAACGTAACGCGCCAGCGCTTTCGGGTCCGGTTCAACGAAGTGGATGAGCCAACGAGCGGGACGCTGCTCCTGGAGACCCGTCGCGGACTGAATTGGGAAACGGACGCAACGATCGAACTTGCGCCGTGGGGCGAAAAAACGGAGGGCGTCTGGGGGCTTCCCTACGGGACGAAAACGTCCCCGCTTCAGGGACAGCCTTTTTGCGTGTTCGTTCGTGGATACGGGTGGCGCTGTGGCTGAGAGCGAATGGCCCGCGATCCGGGCCACCGGCAGACCGTGACGGCGAGTGAATGGCTCGCGGTTCGTGGCAATGAGCGAATGACCCGCGATCCGGGCCGCCGGCAGACCGTGACGGCGAGCGACGGGCCCGGGCGGGGTTTGGGATGCGGGCGAATCGCGATGGGTGGCGACTGGCCCGCGGTTCGGGATGCGGGCGAATCGCGGTCCCGGGTTCCGACCTGTGCACACCGCGATTTCACCAGTTGTTGACAACTTGCGGAAACTATTTCGCCGCCTTGCGCTTGACAATTGAAGAAAAAGCGCTTTCTTGTAGACCCTACTCGACTGAGCGGCCGATCTCCAGGCGGCATGAGGTCTTCCAGGCCCCTGCCCTGGGTCCTGGATCAGCGAACGGACGGCGCCCACCGTCCACCGCAACTTTGCCCGGGTTCGGTTGCCGAAAAGAGGGCTAAAAGCCTCCCCAGTTCGGGGGGGCTTTTTTCGTTCTCCCAACCCTCAAACTCCAAACCTTCAAACTCCCATCTCCTGTTCTCCCACAAACAGGATCTCCGGTTCGAGCAGGTGGCCCGTCTCACGGAGGACGGTCTCGCGCGCAAGATCGATCAGCGCCAGCACATCGGCGGCCGTGGCGCCTCCGCGGTTGATCATGATATTGGCATGGCGACGGGTAATCTCGGCGCCGCCGATGCGCGTGCCCTTCAGACCGCACTGGTCGATAAGGCGTCCGGCGCCTATGCCTTCGATTTTTTTGAATATGGAGCCGGCGCTGGGTTCGGTCTCCAGCGGAGGATGCCGCAGCCGCCGCCACTCGAGATTCGCCTCCATGACGGCACGCATTTCCAGGGGGTCACCCGGGTGGAGGGCGAATGTGGCCGACAGGACGATGTCGTCGCGCTCGTGGAGGATCGAATAGTCGTAGCCGAACTCGAAATACGAACAATCCACCGTCCAGCGGTCATTGCCTTCCGTAAGCAACTCCGCGGACTGGAGAACCTCCTCTATATAAATGGTCCGCTCGCGCTGCGGGGGGGGAGACAGGAAATGGAGGTTCTGCCAGAGCGCCCCGCCGACAGTCGACGGGATGCCGACAAAGTGTTCAAGACCCGACAAACCGGCGGAGACCGCCGATTCGATCAGGTCGGGATAAACGATCGCCCCGCTCTCGGCGAAGAGTCGATGCTCCTCCCGATCGATGGAGGTCGCACGGGCGCAGTTATGGATGACCAGCCCACGAAAGCCGCCATCGAGAACCAGGATGTTCGCTCCCAGTCCCAGGACGAAATACGGTGCGCCGGCTTCACGGGCAAGGAGCACGGCGCCGGCCAGGTCGTCGGCCGACCTCGCCTCGAAGAAGAGATCCGCGGGTCCGCCGATGCGGAAAGTCGTGAATGGAGCCAGAGGGACGCCTTCGAGCACCCGACCAGGTTCGAATTCACGGGTGAGGCGGGTGCGAAGGGGCTGGTGGGTGCGGTTGGCGGTCATGATGGGTGACGGGATGCGGGTAGGGACGGGTCGGCAGGAACCCCGGTTGCCGTCGCGTGTGGGATAGACAACGAAAGCGGATGGCCGGTTTCCGAGTGTCCTGCGTGGTGCAGGGTCCGCGTCCGCCCTACTTTATCTCAGAGCGAGGTTTTTACCCATGGCGAATCCATACCCCAATTTATCCAAAGCGTTTGCCCGTTTCGGCGTGCTGTTCACGATCGGCCTCATCGTCTTACTCTTGTTCGGAGCGAGGATGACGACGACCATCGGCGCCGGGGAAGGCGGCGTGAAGTTTAGCTCCCTGAGCGGTACGGAAATGACGGAAAAGTACGGCGAGGGTTTTCACATTCACGCCCCATGGACAGACATCGTACGCTATGACGTGAAAATTCAAGAGCAACTGGAAGAGGTCACGGCCCTTTCCTCCAATGGCCTCTCCATAGGGATGGACCTCTCGGTGCGGTGGCGGGCGCTTCAGGACGAGTTGCCCGCGCTGCACACGACGTACGGCCCGGACTACTATCGCAAACTCATCCAGCCTGAGATGCGCTCCGGCGCACGGGAGATCGTCGGGCGATATACGCCCGAACAACTCTATGCGTCGAAACGAACCGAACTGCAGACGGAGATCGAGACCCGCATTCGGCAAGCGGTCGATGGTCAGCACGTGCGGATCGAGGCCGTGCTGATCCGGGACGTTCAGCTTCCGGACCAGATCCGGCTGGCGATCGAGAACAAGCTGAAAGAAGAGCAGGAG
This sequence comes from uncultured Rhodothermales bacterium, assembly GCA_964387555.1. GTDB lineage: Bacteria > Bacteroidota > Rhodothermia > Rhodothermales > CAYLXM01 > CAYLXM01. The sequence continues at coordinate 19,261 of CAYLXM010000062.1, forward strand.
GCGGAGCGGTACGAGTACACGATCGCCAAGGAGCGGCTCGAGGCCGAGCGTAAGGAAATTGAAGCGAACGGAGAGGCGGCCTATCAGCGCATCATCACACAGACGCTCTCGCCGCAATTCCTTCGGTTCAAGGGGATCGAGGCCACGCTGAGGCTGGCGGAATCGCCCAACTCCAAGGTGGTCGTTGTCGGTGGAGGAGGGACCGACGGATTGCCGCTGATTCTCGGAGGGCAGTGAGCGAGGCAGATGGTGAAAGGTGGAAGTAGCGGCAGGAAGCGCTTCTGGTTTGCGGCATTTTGATGACGTAAATACTTTGTATTGGGCGACATGAAATCGATGCAATAGGCATTTCCCCTTACACTGTATTGCCCTGCTTCAAATTATGTAGTTATATTCTCGACGCTACCCTAACCCCCAACCGCCACCATTGTACTCCACCACGCCGTCAGGCAGGGTCTGTGCCGTTGAAGAGGACCCGGTCCAGAAGCCCGAGTGGCCGGTTCCTGCGGCCGGAACGAGTCATATCTAGGAGACAATCGTTACGTGTTTGTTGTCCCTGTCGACCCGTGCATGGTGTCACAACTTGCGTGGTGACCTACCTAACCAATTCGATCCTATGAGAGAGAAACTACTAAGTATGCTTTGCGCACTGGCATTTCTCCCCGGCCTGGCCTTTGCGCAGAGTGCGACGATCTCGGGGAAGGTCGTCGACAACGACGGGGAGCCTTTGATCGGGGTTAACGTCGTCATCACGGAACTCATCATTGGTGCAGCGACCAACATCGAAGGGGATTACTCCTTCTCGGTCCCCGGCAGCCAGGTCAACAACCAGCGCGTGACGCTGGTAGCCAGCTTGATCGGCTACTCGCCGGTGCAGCGTGCGATCACGCTGACCCCGGGGGCGCAGACGCAGAACTTTGAAATGCGCCTGGACGTGCTGAACCTGGACGAAGTGGTCGTCACCGGGGTGACGGCGGAAACGCCCAGGAAGAAGCTGGCCTTTACTGTGGACAACGTGTCGGGCGAGAAGCTCGAACTGGCTCCCACCTCGAACCCGGTTGAGTCACTGGCCGGCAAGGTGGCGGGGGCCACGATCATCAACACGTCCGGCGAACCAGGCACAGGTGTGCAGGTGCGCCTGCGCGGTACGACGAGCCTCACGGGCAGCTCCGAGCCGCTGTATATCGTCGACGGTGTGATCCTTGCAGCGAACCAGGTCGATATCGACGCGCTGGACGTGGACGGGATCGAAGTCGTCAAAGGAGCGGCCGCATCCTCGCTCTACGGCTCCCGCGCTCAGAACGGGGTCATTCAGATCACCACGAAGCGCGGCAAGGGCATCGCGCTCGGGCAGACGCGACTGACCGT
>CAYLXM010000062.1:20728-23079 GCA_964387555.1 uncultured Rhodothermales bacterium
AACTACGTGGCGCTGGCGCAGAATAACGCGCGGACGAACTTCCATGCCTCCTTCACGAACGTCCACGAAGACGGTGTCGTCCGTAATACCAACGGCTATGACCGCAAGAGCGTCCGTGTGAACCTCGACCACCGCGCTGCTTCCAACATCGACGTGTCGGTCTCCGGTTTCTATTCACAGTCGATGCGGGATAGCCCGGAAGGTGCGGCGTTTGCTCCGTTCTTCGGCGTGCAGTTCACCGTTCCTCTCGTAAGCCTCCTGGAACTGGATGAGAACGGTCGATACAAGATCCAGGCCGATCCGCTGGCGGTGGAAGAGAACCCCCTCTACCTGGTCTCCTATACGGATCAGGAAGTGGGCCGCTCCCGCGTACTGGGCAACTTCCGCACGAAGTACTCGCCGCTGAGCTGGATCGACATCGAGGCCGGCGCCTCCTACGACCGCTCCGACCGCGATTCCCGCGTCTTCTACGACCGCGGCTACGCAACCATCACGCCCTCCGCGAGCTACAACAACGGCCGCATCGAGCGATCCAATGCGATCGACGAAGCGTTTAACGGCGACGTCACGGCCTCCATCCGGCAGACGTTCGGTCAGTTGACCACGCGGTTGCAGCTGAAGTATCAGGCGGAAGCCGCCAGCGGATACAGTGAGGCGACCACCGGTGTCACCCTGACGTCGGTAGCGATCCCTGACCTGTCGAACGTCAACGGCAACAAGTTCATCTCCTCCTCGGAGTATGAGGTGCTTTCCGACGGGATCTACGCCACCCTCGGATTCGACTACGCGGACAAGTACATCGGTGATGTACTCTTCCGCCGAGACGGCAGCTCCCTCTTCGGCGAAGACGAGCGCTGGCAGAACTACTACCGCATCAGCGCGGCCTACCGCGTCTCCGAAGAAGCCTTCTGGCCGCTCAAGGACCTGGTTCCCGAGTTCAAACTCCGCGCCTCACTCGGCACGGCTGGTGGACGTCCTGGATTCCAGGCGCAGTACGAGACCTTCGTGCTGAGCAACGGGCAGATCAGCAAGGGCACCCTCGGCAACAAACTGCTGAAGCCTGAACTGCAGACCGAACTCGAAGTCGGCCTGAACTTCAACATCGGGCAGAACCTCTCGTTCGACTTCACCTATGCCGACGTCACGGTGGAGGACCTGCTCCTCAGCGTGCCGCTGGCCGGTCCGTATGGATTCTCCTCCCAGTGGAGAAACGCGGGCGCTCTGGCTAGCAACACGATTGAAGCCAGCATGACGGCCATCCTGCTGAGTTCACGCGACCGCGGGCTGGATCTCGGCATCCGGTTCGACCGCACGAAACAGGAGATCACCGACTTCGAAAGCAACCCCTACCGTTGGGGACCGCCGGGATGTAACGACCGGTGCTACGTGCTCTTCTACCGTGACGGTGAAGTCATCGGCCAGATGTACGGCGGATACTTCATGACGGAAACAGCAGACCTCAGCACCTTCAAGGGCGGCAAGCACGCCAACTCCGCTGATCAGTTCGCGATCAACGACGAAGGGTATCTCGTACCCGTCGGCGCCGGCAACAGCCCGACGGAAGGGATCGCCAAGCAGTTGTGGGGAACGAACGTCACCGTGGACGGCGTCAACTATGCCTGGGGCCTCCCGATCAAGTGGCAGGACGACAAGGGAAGCACGATCCACCAGATCGGCAACATCCTCCCCGACTTCAGCCTGAGCTCCGACCTGACGTTCCGCTACAAGGGCTTTAATGCCTACATGCTATGGAGCGCCCAGATCGGCGGTGACGTGTATAACATGACGCGCCAGTGGGCCTACCGCGATGGCCGTCATACCGACCAGGACCAGCTGGGCAAGTCGGATGCCGAGAAGAAGCCGCGTAGCTACTACGAAGCGGTCTACAATGTGGCCGACATCTCCAGCCACTTCGTGGAGGATGGCACCTTCGTGAAACTGCGTGAACTGAGCCTGGGCTACACCTTTGAGCGCCGTCAGCTTTCGCAGTGGTTCGGCAATGCGCTCAATCGCGTGTCGCTGGCCGTCATCGGACGCAACCTGCTCACCTTCACCGACTACTCGGGATTCGATCCCGAAATCGGCGATGGCGAGGATGGCACGATCATGCGCGTGGACGACTTCGCCTACCCGCAGTTCCGCTCCCTGCGTGGCAAGATCGAAATCCAGTTTTAACAGGATCGGGACACCGGATCCGTGCCTCGGCACGGGTCCGGCTTCTCCCTGCGACCGAAACGAAGTCTCTTCGCACGCATAACAAAAAACGAACATATGAGAAAGCGACTCCTTTCCGGCCTGCTGGTCCTGCTGTTGTTTTCAGTGGGATGCCAGGATCTGGCCGTAGAAAACAA
>CAYLXM010000063.1:0-9229 GCA_964387555.1 uncultured Rhodothermales bacterium
GCGGCGTAGTCTTCGGCCGTAAGCAGGTCATCCACATCGGCGGGATCGTCGAGCGTGATCTTGATCATCCAGCCCTTCCCGTAGGGGTCCTCGTTGACCGACTGGGGCGCCTGATCGAGGGCCCCGTTGATCTCGGCCACAGTCCCGGAAACCGGCATGTACAATTCGGCGACCGTCTTGACGGCTTCGACGGTTCCGAACACCGCATCCTTGTCGAGTTCGGTGCCGGCCGGTTCAAGTTCGACGAACACCACGTCGCCGAGTTCTTGTTGTGCGAATTCGGTGACGCCGATGACGGCCGTCTTACCGTCTTCTTCCAGCCGGAGCCATTCATGCTCAGGCGTGTAGCGGAGGTTGCTTGGATAATCCATGGGTCTCGGTAGGCAAAACCGGCTCAGCCTGCCGGTGTGTCGGGGTCGCGCATGACGAAGCTCTCCATGAACCGGGTATCGAAATGCCCGGATCGGAACCGTTCGTCAGCGATGATCTGCTGGTGCAGGGGGATGGTGGAATAGACGCCCTCGATGACGAATTCGTCGAGGGCGCGGCGGGCCTTGGCCAGGGCAAGGTCGCGCGTCTTGGCCGTCACGATCACTTTGGCGATGAGCGAATCGTAGTACGGGGGGATGACGTAACCGGCGCAAGCCGCCGTGTCGACACGGACGCCGCGGCCCTTGGGGATATGGAACGAGTGAATCTGTCCCGGACTCGGCCGAAATCCGCGGGAGGCATCCTCTGCGTTGATGCGCATCTCGATGGAATGTCCTCTGAATTCGAACTGCTGTCCTGCGACCGACTCGCCGTTGGCGATTCGGATCTGCCACTCGATCAGGTCGGTGTCGGCCCGCTCTTCCGTCACAGGATGCTCGACCTGAATGCGGGTGTTCATCTCCATGAAATAGAAGGACCCGTCTGAGTCGAGCAGGAACTCGACCGTACCCGCCCCTTCGTAGTTCACAGCCTCTGCACCGCGTACGGCAGCTTCTCCCATGCGTGCACGTAACGTTTCGTCAACGGCCGGGGAGGGAGATTCTTCGATCAGTTTCTGGTGGCGTCGCTGGATGGAGCAATCGCGCTCACCCAGGTGGACTACCCCGCCTTTGCCATCGCCCAGAACCTGAATCTCGATGTGCCTCGGCCCGTCAACGAGCTTCTCGATGTAGACATCGGGGTTGCCGAATCCGGCCTGCGCTTCGTTGCGCGCGGTCTCGAAAGCGCGTACGACCTCCGACTCGTCCCGTGCTGCGCGCATGCCGCGCCCCCCACCGCCTGCGCTTGCCTTGATCATGACGGGGTATCCGATCTCGGCCGCGATACGTTTCGCATCTGCTACCGTCTCCACGATCCCCGCGGAACCGGGTACGGTGGGGACCCCGGCCTCGGTCATCGTCTGCTTCGCCAGGCTCTTGTCCCCCATCCGCCGGATCGTATCAGGCGAAGGGCCGATAAACTTGATCCCATGATCGCCGCACACGCGGGCGAATTCGGCATTCTCGGCCAGGAATCCGTATCCGGGATGGATGGCGTCGGCACCGGTCACCTCTGCGGCCGCGAGGATACGGTCGATACGCAGGTAGCTCTCCGACGAGGGCGGTGGCCCGATACACACGGCCTCCCGGGCGAACCGCACAGGAAGAGAATCCCGGTCGGCCGTGGAATACACCGCGACGGTGTCCAGCCCCATCTCGTGGCAGGTCCGGATGACACGCAGAGCAATCTCACCGCGGTTGGCTATCAGGACTTTCTTCATGGGGAGGTTCAGACCGAGGGCAACGGGCAAGAGGCCACGGCTATCAGGAAGGCGAAATCAGGAAAAGTGGCTGATCGAATTCAACCGGTCTCCCGTTCTCCAGCATCACCTCGGTGACGACACCGGAGACCTCCGCTTCGATCTCGTTCATCAATTTCATCGCCTCGATAATACATAACGTATCTCCTACCTTCACCCGGTCCCCGACTTCGACGAAAGAGGCTGAGTCCGGAGCGGGAGACCGATAAAAGGTACCTACGATCGGCGCACGAACGACGATTCCCGCCGGCTCTTCTGCGGCCTTTTGTGAGGCATCCGACGCGTGCGGAGCGCCCTCCGTCGACACCGGCGCGGACACCGATGGCGCCGCGGCGGCCGCGGGGGGGAGGGACGCGGGAAGCGAGGGCGGCGACGCCGGGGCGCCGAACGAGGGAGCGCCGTATGGGAACATGGGAAACCCCCCACCCTGGAGTGTGACGATCGGCTGAGACTTCCGGACCACAATCTTCACCCCCCCTTCCTCGACCTCGAGCTCCGCCACGCCGCTTTCAGCAACCAGTTTGATCAGCTCCCTGATTCGCTTCAGATCCATGATTGAGCGAGGTTTAATCGATTTGCCGTCCGCGCGTATACGATGTCTCGACGCGAAGCAAGGCGTCGCGATCCGACCTGACCGCGCCGGACGGAGCGCGGACCGAAGTCGGTTACTTCACCCGGGTAATGTACTCGCGTGTGGTCGTATCCACGCGAATAATATCCCCCTCGTTGATAAAGAGCGGCACGTTGACGACGGCGCCGCTGGCAAGACGCGCCGGTTTCGTTCCACCCGTAGCCGTGTCACCCCGAAGACCCGGGTCTGTCTCCGCCACCTTGATCTCGACGTGCTGAGGCACTTCGACGCGCACGATTTCGCCCGCATCCACGTGAATCATCACCTCGACACCCGAACCCTCCAACAGGAACTCCTGACCCTGAACGATGGCCGGCTGCACCACGATCTGCTCATAGGTGTCGTTGTCCATGAGATGAAGACCCAGATCATCCTCATACAAATACTGGTACTGATGGCGCTCGAGGCGCGCCGTGTCCACCTTCTCCCCCGCACGAAACGTGTTCTCGAGGACCTTGCCCGTTCTCACATTCCTCATTTTTGTGCGAACGAACGCACCACCCTTGCCCGGCTTCACATGAAGAAACTCGACAATGGTCCACAAATCGCCGTTCCAGTTCAGCGTAAGCCCGTTTCTGAAATCACTCGTGTCGGCCATAAAAACCTGTAAACCAAATAATCACAAAGACTTGATATATCATTGCTCTTTCCGTGGTACCGTCAGGTACGGATAAGCGCTGACGAGAGGGTGTAGACACATAAGATACCTCTCGCTTGCCCTGCCAGTCAATTGAGATCCCCTCAACGACGGGCGGGCCGTCTCAACGTCGCAACCAGATCATCCACGCCGATCGGACCCTGGTGGTACAAGAGGCCCTCTCCGTAGTCGGCTCCGATCCTGTAGCCCAGCACCCGCGCACGGGCTTCCACCCACTCAATGAACTGCGGAGCGGAAATGAAGGTCTGCGGTCCATCACCCTCCTCCTCGTCGCCCTGGTGGAACTGCGTTCCGAAGGCCCTCAGGGCTTCCATTCGGCGGGTCCAGACCTTCGAAACGTCCACAACAAACGTCGGCTGAAAGTCAATCGACTGCATATAGTGAAGGACATGCTGTGGACGCCAGGGAGACTGGGGCACGCCCTGGTCGTCGAACGATTCGATACGTGCCAGCCCCGCATAAAACTGGGCATCAATGGCCAGCCGGGCCGCTGCCGCATGATCGGGATGGCGATCTTCCGGGGCGTTGATGAGCAAAACGTGTGGACGATATCGCCTCACCACGCGGATCAGCGCGAGCCGATTTCTCTCATCGTTGACAATGTTGCCATCCGGCATTGCGAGGTTCTCCCTCGTGTGAATGCCAAGGATTTTTGAGGCAGCCCGGGCCTCCTCCTCGCGGAGTTCCGGTGTGCCGCGGGTGCCCAGTTCGCCGCGCGTCAGGTCGACAATGCCGACGCGGTAGCCCTCATCGACCATCGCGCAGATCGTGCCGCCACAGGAAAGTTCGACGTCATCGGGATGGGCCGCGACAGCCAAAACGTGCAGAGAATGAGTCATGGCGAGAGGGGCCCTTTACCGCTGTGACAGAAGGTCTGTGAGATACTGACGGAGTACCGGCCCCGTATCGTCCCGCCGCATGGCGTAATCGAGGAAACACTTTGCGTATTCCACCCGGTTGCCGATGTCGTACCGCTTCGCCTGCCACCTCAGGGCATACATCGGCCGGCGCAGCGCGAGCAGGTTCATGGCGTCCGTCAATTGAATCTCGCCTCCGACACCTTCACGCGTTTCATCGATACAGGAGAAGATGTCGGGACTGAACACGTACCGCCCCGCGATGGCGAGATTGCTTGGCGCCTGCTCCGGATGGGGCTTCTCGACCAGCCGATTGAGCCGCACGATATCGGGCCGCCCCGGATCCGGCTCCCCGTCCACGATACCGTATCGCGAGACCCACTCGTGCGGCACTTCGTGCACCGCGACCACGCTATCCTGCTTCTCCTCGAACGCCGTAAGCAATTGTTTCAGTCCCGGCGGCTCCCCCGGCAATGGATCGATGATCGTATCCCCGAGCAGGACGGCAAACGGCTCCCCGTTCACATGCCTGCGACCGAGACGAACGGCATCGCCGAGTCCCAACTGGATCTTCTGCCGGATATAGAAAATGCGGGCCTCCCCGCCGATCGTCCGCACCTGCTCGATCAGATCATGTTTCCCGCTCTGGGCGAGGAAGGCCTCCAACTCGGGCGCATAATCGAGATGATTCTCGATCGCTCGCTTGCCTCGGCCTGTGATGAGCAGGATGTCCTCGATGCCGGACGCGACCGCCTCTTCGATGACGAACTGAAGGACCGGCTTGTCGATGATGGGCAACATCTCCTTCGGCATCGCCTTGGTAGCCGGCAGGAATCTTGTGCCCATGCCGGCAGCCGGTATGATCGCCTTGGTTACGCGTTGGGTCGTCACGGTAGGACTCGCGGTCAGCCGGGTTCAGAAATCACGGGTTGGATGACATGGGCGCCAAACGCCTCATAGGCCAGGCGGATCCGTTCAAGGCGCTCCGGATCCCCGTCGTACTGGCCGATGACCGCGCCGCCGGAGCCGCAAAACTTCACATGCGCCCCGCAATCCCGACCTGTCTTGACCAGCCGGAAATTGCCTCCGCTGACTTGGACCAACCGCGCGCGCAAATCAAAATTGGCGTCCAGCAACGGCCCTATTTCCTCCCCGCGACCCGCAACGATGAGATCGCGGGCCTCCTGCGCGAGTGCGGCCCACGTTCTCATGGCATCCCGCACCTCGGGCACGCCACGCCGCCACCGGCTGCGAAGGTCATTGTGCGTCACTTCCGTCCCCTCGGCCAGCTGGTCATGATAGGCCACGAAAAGGGGCGGAAGATTGTCCGGAGGCAGCTCTTCATACGCTCCATATCCCACGCGCGTGAGCATCTCCTCGTCAAAATCCATGAAGACGACCCCCTCATACACCTGAATCACCCGATCCTGAAGTCCCGCCCCGATACCCAGTTCATCCGTTTCGACACGAAGGATGAGATTGGGAAGAAGTGGCTTGGGGATATCCACCTCGTAGAACGCCATCAACGCGCGCATCGTCGCCGTAACGATTCCGGACGAACCGGCGAGTCCCACCCGCACGGGAATGTTCGTGTCATATTCCACCGTGAAGTTTCGCCGGGGCAACGAAATCTCTGCATCCCGGCAGTGATCACTGAAGACCTTGATGGCGGCCTTGATGAGGCGAATGCCTCCGTAGTAGCCGTTTTGCAGCACATCCTCCACCAGGGCATCGCGATCGGGAAACTCCACCGCGTCGCGAGGGCCGGGATAAATCGCCAGCCTGGGGGTTTCGTAGATGGCCACATGAGCGCGGAAATTCCGCACCATCAGAGAGATGGTCTTTCCGAAATAGCCGTCCGAAGGATTTCCGATGAGACCGGCGCGCGCGTACGCACTGGTGTGCAAGATCATGGTTCGCGAGGTTACGTTCTTACCGCATTGAGCACGCCGTGACGCGGCGAAACGGACCGCGGGGAGCATACGGCCAAAAGAGCATTACCCGACCTGCAGGTCAAACCAGCGCTCGACCCGATTTTCGCGTCGGACGCCCTCATGGAAAAATTCGTTGGTATGCGGATCGTACCGATAGTCACGACCCCATGCCTCCACGTTGGACACGCACTGATGAACCGCATCCAGGATGTAGTCCAGTTCGTCGTCCGTCATGGTGGGATGAAGGGATAGCCGCACCCATCCGGGTTTGAGGGAGAGGTCGCCGCGATCGATCCGTTCGGTGATCTCCCTGGACAGCGCACGGTCGACATGGAGGAGAAAGTGGCCATAGGTGCCTGCGCACGAGCATCCTCCCCTCACCTGGATGCCGTACCGGTCATTGAGCATCCGCACCATAAGGTTGTAGTGAATGCCGTCAAGGTAGAAAGACAAAATGGCCAGCCGGTCGGCGACGTCTTCCGCAAGAAGATGCAACCGCGGGACGGACCGAAGACGACGGAACGTCGTCGACAGCAGTTGCTCCTCACGAGCCATCATCGCGTCGACGCCCATTTGCTCCTTGAGGCGTACGGCAAGGGCGGCCCGTACCGCCTGCAGAAACCCCGGCGTACCCCCATCCTCCCGCACCTCGATATCGTCCACATAACTGTGTTCCCCCCACGGATTGGTCCAGTTGACCGTTCCTCCACCCGGATCGTCCGGCACCTGGTTATGATAAAGCGCCCGGTTGAAGATGAGCACGCCGGAGGAGCCGGGGCCGCCGAGGAATTTGTGGGGGGAGAAGAAGATGGCATCGAGCCGCTCGGCGGGATCCGGCGGATGCATGTCGATGGCGACGTACGGTGCGGAGGCTGCGAAGTCTACGAAACAAACCCCGCCATACGCATGCATGATGCGCGCCATCTGGTGGTAGGGCGTCCGTATCCCGGTCACGTTGGAGCAACTGGTGAATGAACCGATCTTCAGCGGGCGGTCCTGGTATTCCTCGAGCAGGTGCTTCATGCGCCCCACATCCACGAGGCCCTGATCATCGGCCGGCAAGACCACCACATCGGCCAGCGACTCCATCCAGGTCGTCTGGTTCGAGTGGTGCTCCATGTGGGTGATGAAGACGACCGGCCGTTCGGAGTCGGAGAGCCGGAGCCGGTCACGGAGCCGGTCCGGCATGCGAAGGCCCAGGATGCGCTGAAACTTGCCGATCGCACCCGTCATTCCGGTCCCGGTGGTGAGAATGACATCCTCTTCGCCGGCGTGGACATGTTCCTTGATTAAGCGGTGCGCGAACCGGTAGGCAGCGGTCATGGAGACGCCCGTCTCGCTCGATTCGGAGTGCGTATTTCCGACAAACGGGCCGAATCGGGTGACGAGCGCCTGTTCGATCGGAGCATATAGCCGACCCGAAGCGGTCCAGTCGGCGTAAACCAGCGGGACCTCTCCAAACGGGGAGACGAACCTGCTGTGGATCCCGATGATGCCTTCGCGATACGGGGCGAAGGCGCTCTCCAGGGAGGAGCTTGACTCGGATCGGTCCGTCATACCGTGGGGCCTACGTGAAGGTGCAGGGAGGACAAGAAGCTACACTGCCCCGCGCGAGCCCGCAAGGTTCCGTTCGGATCACGCCTGTCTCCCGTACGCACGAAGCGTGGCGCCGGACAGGGCGTCACCGGCGGGTCCCATCAGCATGGCGCACAGCGCAGCTAATTCGGTCGCATGAACGCCCGAACGTTCATCCTCCTCACCGTCAAAGAGAATCACAGAGGGAGCGATGATGTGCGTGGTGACATGGCTCGCTTCCAGTTCGTCCGCCATCGCCTCCGCCAGCCGGATCAGACCGGCTTTGGCGGCGGCATACGCAGCTTGTCCACCGATGGCACGATCGGCGCCCTGTTCGGATGCGAAGGCAATTAATCGTCCTCCTCCATGACGCGAAAGTCGCTTGCCCGCCTCGCGGAACGTGAGGAAGGCACTGGTCAGATTCGTATCCATCAAGCGCCGCCAGTCGGTAAGGCTGTGTTCGAGGATGGGCCAGGCCGCCCAGGAACCCACCGCGTGGATGAGCGCGTCGAAGGGCCCGAGTGCGTGTTCGATGCGATCGAACAGCGCCTCCACGGCTTGTTCATCCGTCAATTCGGCGACGAATTGAAGGCCGTCGGGATTTTCGTCCCCGCTCCGGTCGACGGTCACCACCGTGGCGCCCGCACTGTGCATGAATCGGGTGATAACAGCGCCCAGGCGGCCGCGACTCGCCGTCACGACGATGCGTTTACCATCCAGTTTCTGCGCGGTATCTTTGGTCATGATTGTCCTCCAGTTCAGTTTCCGCGAAACGATGCGCGCTGCGGGGGTCCTCGAATTCACCCACCGGGATTGGAACCCTGCGCGCAGGCACGCGTCGATGCATCGCGTGTGGATTTAATTGGACCACCTGGTTGCACAGTGGTTCTCGGGCAAATCCGGCCGTCTGATAACGAATTCTCAAACGATCCGTCAGGGAAGCGCCATTTGCATCTCTTTGATACCGTTGGTACCCCCAAGAAGGATCCAGTTGATCGCGTTCAGAACCGGTAACGGTCGTTTGGACCGCTCGGTCGACACACGTGACAGTTCCCCCGTTGGTGCGTTCCCGTATTCCTGCAAGATCGTCCTCCATCGGATGGAGACAAGGCGTCATGCCGGCTCTGTTCGTCGGCGCCGTCGTGGTCCTGATTGCCGCCGCGACGCCGCAGTCGGATTCGGCTAAGCAGGATCGGCTCGCCCCCCTCGGACTCGGAATCGCACTCCCCGATACGGTGCGCCTCGATACCCTCGTCGTCGAGGCCCCCTATCTGCACATCGTCAGGACGGGAGAAACCATCGGGGCCATTGCCCGAAGACACGGTTTGAGCGTAGCCGAACTCCAACGCCTGAACGGTTTGCCCGATCTGCCGACGCTGCGCGTCGGCGAAGTCCTCGTTGTCGGAACGGCCCCTGCCTACTGGGGGCCCCTTTACACCATCCGGCCCGGGGACACGCTGGCACACGTCGCCCGGCGGTTCGGCCTTTCGGAATTTCAGCTGCGCACCTTCAGTGGACTGGGTACCGGTCGAGTCAAGGTCGGAGACAGGCTGGCTGTCCCACGCCGACTCAAGGGAATCGAGCCCCGGAAGCCAGTCCCGGAGGCGGAGCCCGGTGCCGACTCCCTCGCCGCACGCCCGTTGCCGGTTATCGCCGAGCCCGACACTTCCGCTCCGGCATCCGACAGCCTGGAGACCCCCCTCGGTCCGCCCGATTCGACCCGGACCGAGGGAGCGCCCATCGATTCCACCCGCGTCCCTGCTCTTCTGCCTGGCGTACCGATGG
>CAYLXM010000063.1:9329-22833 GCA_964387555.1 uncultured Rhodothermales bacterium
ATTCACTGGCCGCGGACCTGCCGCCGATGGCTACGCCCGATACCACCCGCACGGATTCCACGGCGGCCGACACCGCCCGCGCCGATTCCACCCGCGTCCCTGCTCTTCTGCCTGGCGTACCGATGGATTCACTGGCCGCGGACCTGCCGCCGATGGCTACGCCCGATACCACCCGCACGGACTCTTTGCTCGCTGCGGAACCGGATACCTCCCGGGTCGAGCGTGCCGGAGCCATGTCCGACAGCACCCGGGTGGACCGCTATGTCCCCTCCTTCGGCAGAGACCGGTACACGGCGGACATCGTGCCTCGAAAGCGCCGGCCGCTCTCCACCCGACTGGGAACGTATTGGCGGCACGAGATCAAACTGGATTCCACAGGCAATGCCTACATCGCCCGGGAGATCGTGGGCAAAGACGATGTTCGGTACCCACTCGTCCTCGATTTTCCGGACTACCAGCAGGCGAGGCTTCGAGCGGACACCGAGGAGGGCTTCCGCCGCGCGGCCTTGCAGCGCCTCCAGGCACAACGCCAGCGCCAGCGTCGGGGCTTCGGCGTCAACATCGTCGTACCCGGGGGCCGGGAGAGTGCCTTTTCTACGATCTTCGGTGCTCCCACGGTTGATTTGAGGGTGAACGGTCAGGCCAACATCAACGCCGGATTTGCCTACCAGCAAAGTGACCAGCAAATCTCCCTGCGGGGCAAGAAGGGCCAACTCGATCCCGATTTCGAGCAGAACATCCGTCTCAGCATCACCGGCACGATCGGCGACAAACTCCGCGTGGACGTAAACTGGGATACGGAACGCACGTTCGACTTCCAGAACCAGTTGAAACTGGAGTACACCGGCTATGAGGATGAAATCGTTCAGAAGGTCATTGCCGGAAACGTCTTCCTCCAGACCCCCTCCCAGCTTATCCAGGGTGGCCAGAGCCTGTTCGGTATCCGCACCGACCTCCAATTGGGCGGCATCCGCCTGACGACGGTCGCCAGCCAGCAGGAAGGAGAGGCCGAAGAGATCAACCTGGAGGGCGGCTCGCAGACGACCGAGTTCGAACTCCGGCCGACCGATTACGAGGATAACCAGCATTTCTTCCTCGGTTTCTTCTTTCGAAACTGGTGGAACCGCGCATTCCTCGATCCCCAGCAGCCGACCGTCCTGAGTGGGTATGACAGGATATCCGATATCGAGGTCTGGCGTCTCGAGCGGACGACCACCGGCAAGAACGACCCAAACGTAAGGGAAGCCGTCGCGCTCGTGGATCTCGGCGAGCAGCCGTTCTTCACGACGCACCCGGACTCTACCGTGCTCGAACTGCCCGGCACGAATCCGCTCGATTATCGATACACGGCCGCCGATTTCAACCGGCTTCGCACCGACAACTCGATCATCGACTTCCTCATCTCCAAGGGCCTGGAGCAGTCCGATTTCCAGGTCGGCGACTTCCGGAAGCTCCAGCGCGGACGCGACTACGACGTCGACGGCCTGCTCGGCTACGTCTCCCTTCGCAACAGCCTCACCGACGACGAAGCCCTTGCCATCGCCTACAAGTTCCCGTCCATCGCATCACCGAACGGCATCTCGGAAATCGGGGATATCTCCTCGGAAATCAGTGGTCGCCTCGTCCTCAAACTCCTCCGCAAGGCGAATCACAATCCGAATAATGCCACCTGGGGCCTCACGATGCGGAACGTGTACAACGTACGAGGACGCGGGTTTTCGCCCACCGAGTTCGAACTCGATGTCGTCTATGAGCGCCCCGGTCAGCCGGCCGCACGCACGCTCCCCGGCCAGCGCCAGACCCTGCTCCAACTGGTCGGGCTGGACCGATTGACCGAAGATGGAAGGCCCTCTGCGGACAACCGGTTCGACTTTGAATCCTGGCTGATCGATCCTTCATCGGGCCGGCTCTTCTTTCCCTATCTCGAACCCTTCTCGGCTCAGATCGCGACGGTGACGAGCGACGACCAGTACATCTTTCGAAATCTGTACAACCAGAAGAAAGCGGAAGCGATACGAGATAGTCAGCACGATGTCTACCGCATCCGCGGCTCCTACAAGAGCAGCGTCCAATCCGTCTACAACATCCCGAGTTTCGGCATCGTGGAGGGGTCCGTTGTCGTCTCGTCAGGCGGCGCCCAGTTGCAGTCCGGCTCCGACTATGTCGTCGACTATTCGACCGGCACGGTCACCATCACCAACCAGGCCTACCTGGCTCCCGGCCGCGACATCCGCATCAGTTACGAGCGAAGCCAGTTTGCCGCCATCCAGAAGAAGACCCTGATCGGCATGCGGGCCGATTATTCGTTCGCCGACAACCTCACGCTCGGAGCCACCATGTTGCGACTGAGCGAGAAGCCCCTCATCGACAAGTACCGCATCGGGGAGGAACCGCTCAAGAACGTGATCTGGGGTGTGGACGGCACGTACCAACTCGAACCCAGATGGTTGACGCGCGCGCTCGATGCATTGCCGCTCATCCAGACCAAAGAGGGCAGTTCCATCAAGTTCTCAGGCGAATTCGCCCAGTTGATTCCGGGCAGTCCGCAAACGCTCGCCTACCGGCGCACGCGCGATCAACTCCGCAAGGCCGGGTTGGATTTTAAGGATGACGAACTCGACGGGATCTCCTATATCGACGACTTCGAAAGCGTGGAGAATACCATCTCCCTGAAACAACAGGGGGCGTGGCATCTCAGTTCTGCTCCGGACTCCATCGGCGCCGAGGCGGTTTATCCTATCTCCTTCGACGATTCCCTCCGGACGACGTACCGCGGCATGCTGGGATGGTATGTCATGCCGCTCACACCCGAGCGGATCTTCGATTTCAGCGACCAGCCCTCGGACAACATCGATGCCGTCCGCTCCATTCATGTCAACGAGGTCTACCCCAACCGCGACGTGAGCGCCGAATCGGCTGCCGGGCAGCGCCTTCAGACCTTCGACCTCTTTTTTGACCCGGGCGACCGAGGGCCGTACAACTACACGACCGACTTCGCGCGCTTCCGCGACCCCTTCCAGCAGCGGCTCAACTGGGGTGGGATGATGCAGCGGCTTCCGGAGGGGTATACCGACTTCAACCTGAATAACATTGAATTCATAGAATTTATATTCTCCCCCTTCTCACGTGCTCCGAACGGCGATGCGGGGGAGGAAGCCGTGCTCCTCGTCGACATCGGATCGATTTCTGAGGACGTCGTCCCGAATGAACGGCTGAATACGGAGGACGGACTTTCGCTCTCCTCGATCGATCGCGCCGACAGCGACGAATGGAGCCGGCTTTCGTCCGGTATCCAGGATGCCATCGTCAAGGTGGACCGCACAACGGGCCGCACCGAGGACCTGGGTCTGGACGGACTGCCCTCCAGCGCCGAAACGGGTGGCAGCGATCCGTACGAACTTTCCGAGCAGTCCGTATTCAGCCATGTCATCGACGCAGCGCGAGAACAACTCGGCCCCGCTGACCCGCTCGTATTGAGGGCCGAGCGTGACCCGTCAGGCGACGACTACTTCCATTATCTCGACGACTCGTTCTGGAATGACCGCTCCCTCTTTCCGGAGCCCGTTCTCATCCAGCAGCGATACGGTAGGTTCTTCCCCGGCTATGAAATCAACACCTTCGAAGGCCAGCGGGAGATTCGCGGAAACGGCAACCCGATCGTCGGCAACTCGAACACGCCGGATACCGAGGACCTGAACGCCAACGCCAACCTCGATACGGAAAACAGCTACTTCCAGTATGCCATCCCCTTGAGTCGTTCGAAACTGGACGAACTGGCCGCACCGACCGCCACAGAGGACTTCGTGGTCAACCGCATTGACGGTATTGATCCCCAAACGGGCCTGCAGTCGACCTGGTACACGGTCCGAATCCCCGTGAGGGACCCCGACAAACGCGTGGTCGGCGGCATTCAGGACTTCACCCTCATCCGTACGATGCGGGTCTGGACAACGGGACATGCCCACCCGACCACCGTCCGTTTTGCGACACTCGAACTGGTCGGTAGCCAGTGGCAGAAGTCGCGACAGGTCGGCTGTCCCTTCCTGTCGGTCGGCCAGTGCCAGAGCCGCGACGTGGGCAGTCTGATCAGCATCTCGACCATCAACAATGAAGAGAGCCAGGCCTACCAGATCCCGGAGGGCGCCATCCGCAGCAAACTCCGATTGGCCACAGGCATTCAGGAGGCCCGCGAACAGTCGCTGGTCATCAGAGCACGCGACCTGGAACCCACCGATGCAAGGGCCATCTTCAAACCCTTTACCAAACCCCTTAACCTACTCAAGTACGGTAACCTCCGAATGTTCGTCCACGGACACGGGGACGGCTTCGACGAGCGTGGCGATGTGAACCTCTTCATTCGCCTGGGCCTCAACGAGGACAACGATTATTACGAATACGAGGCTCCGATTACGCCGAGCAGCCCCTTCGGCGCGGCCGACGACGTGTGGCAGACGAATATCGACGTGGGCGATCGCCGGGTCGATCTCAACTCCGTGAACGTTGAACTGAGCGCCTTCAACAAGCTCAAGGTCGAGCGGGACGACTCGCTTGGCTTCCCGAAGACACGCGAATTCGTAAGAGGGGGGTATGACTTCGCCCCACCCGGCGCCAAACTCAAGATCAAAGGCAATCCATCCCTGTCCGGCATCACGTCCATCGTGATCGGGGTTCGGGGCGATTCGTTGAGGAACAAGAGCGTACAGGAAGTCGACATCTGGCTCAACGAAATGCGCGTGACTGAATTCGATGCCGAGAAAGGATGGGCCGCGATCGCCACCGCACAGGTCCAGCTTGCCGATCTCGCCCGCATCGATGCGAGCATCCGAACCCAGACCGACGGATTCGGCCCCCTCACGTCCGAACTCGGCGCCCGAACGGCCGACAACCTCTTCAACTGGTCCCTCACGACCAATTTCAACCTCCATAAGTTCATCCCGGAGCGCTTCGGGTGGAACATACCGCTCACGTATTCCATCCGAGAAAACCAGTCCACACCCCGGTTCTCTCCCGATCGAGGAGACATTCGACTCGTGGAACTGCTGGAACGGATCGATGAGGATGAATTCCTCGACGCGGCAGAACGACAGGCACGCAAGGACGACATCCTCGCCAAATCACAGGTGAACCAGACCACCCGGTCCTTCTCCGTTCCCGTGTCCAAGCGCGGCTCGAAGTCCAGCTTCCTGCGTAACACGCTCGACGGGATGTCGGTGAACTACAGCCGCTCCACCAGCGAGAGTTCCAATCCTTCCACGCTATTCAATAATTCCCGCCAGTGGTCCACCTCCGGCAGCTATCGGTACCAGGCCCGCACGCCGAAGACCTTCCGACCACTCTGGTTTCTGGGGGAACTACCGGTGGTGGGATTCCTGGGCGAACTCCGCATGGCCTACCTGCCGCAGTCCCTGCAGCTCTCCGGCAGCGCGAACCGCAACTACAGCGGCAGCCAGGAACGGAGCCGCATCAACATTCTGGACGGCGATCCCGCCGCCGACTCCCTCCGCTTTGAGTCGCTCGCGCGCTACCCCGTCCGTGAAAACCACACCTTCGGACACGCCAGGACCTTCCAGTTCAACTACAACCCGTTCACCTTCCTCCAGCTGGGGCTTCAAACCAATACGGATCAGAGCCTTCGCGCCATGAGCGAGGACACGCTCTTTTCCGTGGCGTTTTACGACACTGCAACGAGCCGCCTCGAACGGTTCGACAACATCACGCTCAAAGATGCCCAGGACAGGGGATTGGTGGATGAAACAGCCATAGAACTCCGCACCCTTTCGCTCGTCCCCGTGGGGGACGTGGTCACCCGCATCTTCAGTGGCACGGGAGACGTGCGAACGGAGAGGTACGGAGAGAGCTATACCGCCACCTTCGATCCGAGATTGAATAGTGTAAAATGGCTTAAGTGGTTCACCCCGCAGCCCATTTCATACACGGGACGGTTCCAGTGGACCAACGGGCCGGCCGGACAGCGCCGAACAGGCGCCGGCATTCAGAATAACCTGGCCATCCGCACGGGGGTACGAATGGCCATCCAGGACCTTTGGCGTCAGTTCGCCTTCTACCAGGAACTCGAAAAGGCGGATAGAGATGCGACGAACGCAAAAAGGGCGGCCCAGGCACGCAAAACCCAACAAAAGGCCGCGCGGAAAGTCATCCTCGACAAACTCAAGGAGGAGCGTCGGACCATCCAGACGGAGATCGAGACCGAACGCCGCCTTGCCCGAACCGAAATCGATAGCCTGCTGCGCCTCGATCGTCCGCTGCGAGACAGCCTTCTCGCCCTGCAGCGCGCTCGCATCGACAGTGTACGCTCGTTGCGAGAGGCCCTCCTGGACAGCCTCGACACAGTAGCTGACTCGCTCGGCCGGGAAGGGGCCGTATGGCCGGCCAGCCGGACGGCTCTCGAGGAACGCCTGCGGCAGGCGCAGACCGAGTTGGATACCGTCCGCAGCCGCGAAGACCTGGACCTGAAACGGCGTATCGCCTCCCTGGCGCGCGAAATCGATAGCCTCCAGTCCGCACCCACGCAGGAACAGGACACGGTGCGGGTACTGACGACGGCCGCGCGGGACAGCCTCGTCTCGATGAGCCGGCAAGTGCGCGACAGCCTCTCGGCACTTGTCGATACCTCGCTCGACAGCCTGATGGCCACCGTTGCGGCACGGGTCGACTCGATCCGGGCCGACCTGCAGCGCGGCCGCGAAGCGGATAGCCTGCGCGCCCTCTCCGAGAAGCATTTGACGGGACGAGTACGCAGCCTCGACAAAGAAATCGAGGACCTGGGTCAACTCGCGCGCCGCGGCAAACCGAACCAACTGCTCGCATTTCAGCATCCCCGACTCGTCCGCGCCGATTCGATCCAGGCCATCGCCGACAGCGTCGCCAAAGCCCGAAGCGGCTACAACAACCTCAACACGCCGTCGACACAGGCGCAGACCACGGAAGGCAAGGGCGGCATTCTCGGCTTCCTCAGGCCCGATGTCCTCCTCCGCAAACTCGCGCTCGCTGCCACCGGGATTCGAGACCTCTCCATTACCTACTCGGGCAGCCGCACCGGTGCGTCATCGAACATCACCGACGAGAGCTTCAACCTCCTCCAGGCGGTGCAGGGGAAAGGACCCAGCGTCCGGTATCGCCTCGGCCTCGACCGGCTCATCGAACCAAACCTGCAAAATCGACTCATCGCCGACTCCACGCTGCGCGTCAACGACCGCCTCGCGAACAACACGCAGCTTGGCGCGCGAACCAGCCTGTCGCTCACGCAGACCCTGCGTGTGGACGTGAGCTGGGATACGAAATGGGACGATCGTGAGGACCTCTCCTATCAGCTCGGGCCAAACCGCTCCGTCATCACGACGCGAACCTTGAGCGGAACGAGTCAGGCCTCCATCTGGGCATTCCGCACCGACTATAAAGCCTTCTTCCAGAGACAGCTCGAAACGTTCGTAAATGACCGGCAAGCCGGCGTCGGTGGACCGCTGGGCGATGCGGATGGGGACGGACGCATCGTGCTCACCAATGAATCGCTCGTTGAGGACTTTCAGTCAACGTTCATTCGAAAGGTCGGCGAACTCGGATCCAGCGGCCTGCTCCCGTTCCCTCTGCCCAACTGGAACCTGAACTGGACCGGCCTCAACGCGCTTCCGATCTTCCGCTCCCTCAGCCAGTCCGCTACGCTGCGGCATGGGTACCAGGCGACGTACGACTCCGATTACAGGAGCAACGCCGCTGCAGGAGGCGAGAAAACCCGGCCGATCAAGACGCTTCGAGGGGACGGCACGGGAACGGTCGTCACGCAGGACATTGTCTACAGCCTACCCGAACGAGAAGTGGGCTCACTGCGGGTCAACTCGCGCTGGCAGCCCCTCATCGGCGTGGACGTCACGTGGAAGGGTGGTGTTCAGACGGGGCTGACGATGAACAAGAGCAATTCCTACTCGCTCAGTGCCACGAGTGCGGACGTCACCTCGAACACGACCAGTGAATTGCAGCTTCGGATCAACTGGCAGGCCCGGGGGCTGCGACTGCCGTTCATGCGCCGCAGGCGGCTCAACAACAATATCCGGCTGGGTCTTACGCTTTCCCGCGCGGAGAATGTCGAACTACGCTACAGGCTGCTTCCCGACCTGGAAACGTACCTTTCCGAGAACATCGAGGGACTCACCATCGATGAGTTTCGTGCGACCTTGCCTCCCGACGACGAATTCCTGAACCCGCCTCCGGTGGCCTCCATTCGACTCAACATGGAACCCCAGATTTCGTATACCTTCTCCAACCGCGTCAGCTCCGACTTTTTCGTGACCTACGAAAACTTGAAGAGCGAGGGGAGTCGCGTGCCGAATTCGACGAACATCCGGGGCGGGTTCCGGGTGAGGGTGAGTATCGCAAACTGATGGGCTGCGGGTTTGGAGGATGAGGATCGAACACGGGTATCCCGGACGCTGGGACACCCGACTGGAGGCCTTGCCACACCGCCGTTTGAAACGTTCGACCGGATCGGACCCAAAACGGCAACGGCGTCGGCTCCGCCGCACATTGAAACCTCCGCACTTTCGCCCCTGTTGGACTTTCCAGCGTCCCGTTCTGCGCACCGGCGGACATCAGCGCGCTCGCACCCTTACCCCACTGGCCCTCGAATTCTCGTACGGGTGTTCCTTCGCCCTCAGACCTTTGCACCGTTGAACGACGTCCCGCACTCGAATCACATTGCCCTCCACTGGCTCGGCCGTATGGACTACGAGCCGGCCTGGGATCTTCAGCGACGCATCCAGGCCGAATTGATCGAATCCAAACGGCGCGACCCCGGCGGCGAACGTCAGCACACGCTGCTCCTCGTAGAGCATCCGCCGGTCTATACGCTTGGCAAGAACGGCAAGAGGGAGCACCTCCTTCTCACCGAACAGGAGCTTGTCGAGCGTGGAGCGAAGTACTACCACATCGAACGTGGCGGCGATATCACGTTTCACGGACCCGGACAGCTCGTCGGTTATCCTATCCTCGACCTGCATCGGTTTCGCACGGACCTGGGATGGTACCTCAGAAGCCTCGAGGAGACCGTTATCCGCACGTGCGCGGACTATGGCGTTTCCGCCCTTCGCTCCCCCGTCGGAACAGGGGTCTGGGTGGGACCGCCTGGTTCCGAGCGTAAGATTTGTGCCTTCGGGATCCGGTGCAGCCGATGGGTCACCATGCACGGTTTCGCCTTCAACCTCAACACGGACCTGCGCTGGTTTGACCTCATGGTTCCCTGTGGGATCCGCGACCGCGGCGTCACCTCGCTCGCCACGGAAGTCGGCTCAGCGGTCGATGAACCCGAAGCGAGGGAACGCTGGGTGAGACACTTCGAGGAGGTATTTCATGCCACTTTGCACCCGTCCGGCTTCGAGCCTGACAGTCCAATGCGCCACGGACTGATTCCCGATCCGGGTGAATCCTCCTGAACCTTGATTTTTCATCCTGGATGTCCACCGGGAACGGTTTTACATACAGGAGCACCCCACCGCGGTTGCGGGGGTCCACCTACGGTCCGTCCTCAGGAACAGAGCGAGCCCGGTTGCGTCAACAATAAATATTCGCTTCCGTCACCTGGCCACTCCGTGACGGCAATGGCGGCGTCCGCTTCGCTGCCGTTCTGCAACCTTTCCATAAGAACATACATGGATTACCGGTATTTCGCGCACACGTTGCTCTCCGATGCGATGTTCTACGACCCCGAATACGGCGTGGTCGGTAGTGTGTCATTGGTCGACCCGGTGGATCGGCCGCTGCGCAGAGAGCGGTTCATCGCAGGCTTCGACCCCACGGAGGAAATCTATCTGATCGAGGAAGCGACCGAATGGGATGAGGCCTCCGACGATGAGGATGAAGATGTGGGATATCTCTTCGCGGCGGACGGGATGGTTGCCCACCGCTTCGAGACCAGCGAGGAAGCCGCCGACATGCTTCTGGATATCGCCGCGCGAGAGGGACTGGTGCCGACGTTCATGCCGCTTTTCGAGGAAGAAGAGGGCTGACCTCATCCGGATTCTGTCCAGTAAGGGTCAGGGGTGGCGTGCGCGCAGGTCTCAAGTCGCGCGCTTTCTTGAGCCGTATGCCGACGGTGGCACCCCGAAGGCTTGGTGGAAGAGCTTCGAGAAGTAGTTCGCGTCCGCGTATCCCACCCGGCTCGAAACCTGTTTGATCGGCCGTACGCCGGATCGCAACATGTCGGCTGCCCGCTCGAGCCGCAGCATTCTCATATATCGTGAAGGCGTCAACCCTGTCAGCTCGTTCACGCGCCGCTGCAATTGCCGTACACCAAGAGCCATTTGGTCGGCCAGGCATTCTATGGTGAAATGCTCGTCGGCAAGATGGCGCAGAACGGCCTCCTGAATCCGAAAAAGCAACTCCGCATCCTCCGGTCGGATGCCGACGTCCCCAGACGGTATCCCGGTCGACCAGCTGAACCGTGCGGCCAGATCACGCCCGATCGCAATCAGGTTCTCAACCCGGGACTCCAACTCTGACGCACTGAAGGGCATAACGATCGTGGCGTCCGCCCCTGCTGTTAATCCCTCGCCCTTTGCCTCCTCGGTTCCTTCTGCGGTCAGGAGGACAACGGGTACGTGCCCAAGCGTGGCGTCCGCCTTCAGCAACCGACATAGCTCCTTGCCATCTCGCTGGGGCAATATCGCGTCGGCCAGGATCAAATCGGGGAGAATGACCCGCGCTCTGATCAGCCCCTCGACTCCATCCACCGCCTCTTCGACACGGTACCTTTTCTCGAGGTGCCTGTGGATATACCTGCGCAAGGCTTCGTTGTGCTCCACGACCAGCACTTTCGCCTGGGGAGCCTCCGACCTGTCCTCCCAATCCCCGGATTCGATCGATCCCGCGGTACCTCTGGCCCATTCGACGTCGCTACCCTCCTCATCGCCCTTTTGCAGAGCCTCAGGTCCACCGCCCTCCGCTGCGTCCGCCTGCGGATCGACCAAGGGCCATTCCAGGTCCAGCGGCAGTCTTACCATAAACGTGCTCCCGAAGCCCGGCTCGCTTTCGACACGGATCGACCCGCCGTGTAGTTCCACGCATTCACGTGCGAGAGCGAGCCGGATGCCCGTGCCGACCGCACCCATACCACACGCGTTGGAGGCCTGGTAGAACCGGTCGAAGATGTTCTTCAATTCGTCTTCCGGAATCCCTCGACCCGTATCACGAACCCTGATCTCAACCGTGCGTGGTTCCTCCTCCGGGACGAAAAGGCGCACGTCCACATGCCCTTGATTCGGGGTTGACTTCAGCGCATTGGCGACGAGGGCGGCCACCACCTTTTCCACTTTTCCCGAGTCCACGATCGCCATCAATTGAGGTGGCATGCAGTGATGGGTCAACGTGATGCCTCTCCGCTCGGCTAGAGGCGAGAACCATGCCACGAGTTCGCGGACGAGCACGACCAGGTCGATCCTCCGCGGCCGCAGGTGAAGCCCGCCAATTTCGAGGCGGCTCACATCGAGCAGCTGGTCGACGAGCCACTGCAACCGGCGCGCGCTGCGCCGAATGACCAGCAATTGATCCTCCACAAGGGACTTCGTCCACTCCTCCTTCGTACTCAGCAAATCATCTACGGGGCCCAGGATCAGGGTAAGTGGCGTGTGAAATTCGTGGCTCACATTCGCGAAAAAGCGGTCCTTCATCTGCTCGAGTCGAGCCAATCGCTCTGCCTGATCCTCAACGGTGCGCTTCTCCTCGACGAGCTGCCGCGTCTGCTCGCGAACCATGCCGCTCAGTTCGACCGCATGCCGCCTCAGCCGCCGCGTGTGAAGCCCGATGCCGCCCAGGATGAGGGCGACCAGCAGAACGGCATACAAGGCGATATCCCACGAATCTACCCACGATGGACCACCCAGGACCGCCACGACCAGGCCTCCGTACGGTTCCTCGATCAACCTTGTGTGATCACATAAACGGACCCGAACCCGTTCTTGAGCATTCAGCCTCTTCACCCTCCTGCGGCGAGCAACCAGACGCCCCAGGCCCTCCCCATACACTCCGCGACCCCGGCCTGCCGGGTTGAGCACCCATGACCGGGACTCCACGCAGCCCACGGACACCGGCGGATATCGGAGTTTCCCAAGTGGACCGGGATGGCCCCCTTCCGGCAGTGATCCCGCCAACCGATTTGGCAGACGCACGATGTGCACTTCGCGCCTCCCTGTTCCTTCGACCCCAAGCCGTGCCGGAATACGTACTCTGATATCTTATCGTAGAATAAGGCTTCTGCCTATTTTTCGCAATTTCGTTTCAATCGGCTTTGACCTTCCTCGTGAACCAGGCGCCGGTTCCCGGTTGTCCGTTCAGGAAATCCAGTCCGGTTCTGTTCGGCTTCGGTTTTCGGTCACCCGCGGGCATGTTCGGGTAACCGACAGCCGATGGGTACGACGTTGACAGATGAGAGAACGGACATCCGGACGACGGAACCGCATCATATCACCGAGAAACCCGTCATGCCGTTTTCCCTGTTGACTTTGGCACATCCTTCTGGCCTCACTTTTCCGATGTTGGATCAGCGATTCGAGAGAGAAAGGCCGAATCGATCACCCAACGCTTATGGAGGTGGATCATGAAAACGAATCAACAGGTGCGACCTGATCCTCGTGCCTTCCTTGCGGCGGCGGTTGCTGCAGTCACCCTACTTCTGATGGGCTGTTTTGATGACCCCGCCCACACCAGCCTGTACCAGAGCGACGAGATACCGCTGTCGGTTGAGACGTGGCAACAGGGCACGGCGACCTTGTTTGAGGCCACGGGCGCCATATCGGACCATGGGGATGTCGACGGGAACGCCATTGTGCTTGGGGAGGGTGCCGTCTGGGCCGGCCACCGGATTCTTCACGGTCTCAAAGGCGATGTCTCGATCACGGTGGAGGCCTATGCGTCTACAGTGGAAGGGATCATCGCGGAGGGCACTTACCTCGTCGTTGGAGGTACCGGACGCTATTCGGGTGTCAGCGGCGCCGGCAAGTACAGCGCCCGGAGGGATGCCACCGGCAGGATCGTTGAGACGTACTGCGGCTGCTGCAACGGCCGATTCGAACCGGCGGGACAGGTGCGGGAGCGCCCTCTGACAGACCCTCAATAGTCACTCACGGCCCGCCTTCCAGCCGCACTCGAGGGGGGATAGCGGCCCGGATTCGCTCACTCTACCCGGAACGTCCCTCGGTTCGGGGTGACACCTCAGCGGTTGGGCGGTAGTTCAGGGACCCATCCGGGTACGACCCCGGGGTTTCGGCCTCGGGGTTTTTCTTGCGAGCGGAAGCGTCTCACTTCCAATGTGGCCACGTTGTTTTTCCGGATCCAGTGACGACCTCGAGCTTGCCACTCTGGTGACCCGGAAATGCGTCGATGGGCAGGTTGCCCGGCACACCCCCCTCGTCCACACCGGCCCTCCCGGCTTCCGCGTCCGCCCTGGGGCTCGGCCCCGGCCCATCCTCACGACCCGGGCGGGACACTACGGCGTCGACCG
>CAYLXM010000064.1:0-22655 GCA_964387555.1 uncultured Rhodothermales bacterium
AAAAGGTACCGCTTGTTTCCCGTTCGCAGATAACTATCCTCAAGGACAAGTGCTAGATTATTCAAGTTGTCAGCGAGATGAAGCAGTGACGACTGGCCCACCTCCTCACGCAAGCGAAGGTTTTCCCTGAATATTGTTTCGGCTTCTGCGAGACGCCCAGATTCACGATACACAATCGCCAGTTGATCGCGGCAGAGGATCACGTCCGGATCGATCTGCCCGCTTAGTGAAGAAATGAGATTAACGGCGTACAGAGCCTCCGATTCGGCTTTGCCGTATTGACCCATAAACACGTAAACACGTGACATCGCTGCTCTACTGAGTGCAGCTTGAGCAGATCGATCACCTAGCCGCGAGCGTCTGATTTCAAATGCTTGGCGGTGAGATGAGGCTGCGATGTCCAGTCTTCTTAAGTCGAGATTAATGCTGCCCAACTGGAATAGCAGATTCGCATACTCTAGTGACTCCTCATCGGATTCTAGTCGATGAAGCTCAATGGCTTGCTGGGTGACGGATAGGGCCTTTCCAGGAATGCCGTTGAAATGGTACACTCGGCCAATTTCTCCAAGGTGACGAGCTCGATGCAGTGGGTGTTCAGATAGGCGTTTGTTAATCTCGACAACAGCACTATCGAGCAAGTAGCTATTCCTACGATTTATGGAATCGTGGTGTTGGGGATCCAGCAACCGAAGCAAGTCAATCGAAAGCCTAGATGCGTCGGAGTCGTCGGCCGAATGAAGCAATCTCAAACCCGACGACCCAGATAAATCCAGCGCGTACCCTAATCCGAGGACTGCTGAAAAGAGTATTATCGCAAAGATGCTATACCGATTCCTGAATCCCGTCGACCACCACGTGAGCCGAGTACTTGATGCTACGGTTGCCTTTCCCGCCAGAAAAGCTTTCAGATCGCTTAAGAAATGCTCGACTGATTGGTACCGCTCTCCTGGGCTCACCTTTAATGCTCGCATCGTCACCGCGTCAAGATCGCCCTTCAACAAGATGGCCAATGCTCGAGGACTCGACGAACGAAGCTCTGCAGCCTTCTCCGCTCTCGCCTCACTCGTTGGCTCCCCGTCCACCGCCCTTCTCAAGCGGTTTTCGTAATTCGCACTAGGGACGGCGTGCGTTCCCAAGTCAACATCCGACTTAGTTGATATTTCTCGAGGATGAATACCTGTCAGTTGCATAAATAGCATGATCCCAAGTAAATACACGTCCGTCTGTTCAGACACTCTCCCACCAATTGTCTGCTCCGGAGCCGAGTATAGCGGTGTCATCGGGCTTATGCCGGTTCTCGTCATCTCCAATTCCTTAATTCCCGGGAACGTCCCCGTGAGTTTTGCAATGCCGAAATCGAGGAGTTTGACGAACCCGCCTTCACTGACGAGGACATTCGAGGGCTTGAGATCTCGGTGGATAACACCACGCCTATGAGCGTAGGAGACCGCTTCGCTGATAGCTATCAGCAATTCGATTCGCTCCCTTATCCCCAACTTCCTGTCATCACACCACCTGTCAATCCTGCACCCGTTGACGTACTCCATCACGATGTACGGCCTTCCATCGGGCGTAAGCCCACCATCGTATAGGTGGGCGATATGTGGGTGATTTAGCGACGCCAGCAACTGGCGTTCCACCTCGAATCGCTTAAGGCGCTGACGGTCACCCGACCGCACCTTGGCAACCTTGATGGCAACCTGCTGAACAAAGTCTCCCTTCGCGCGCTCACCCAGGTACACAACACCCATTCCGCCTGAACCCAGCTTCCGCACGATCCGATACCCGCCAATCTCCTCCGGCAATTCAGATTCCTCAACCTCCTCAGCCAACCTGCCCATGAACCCACCCACAAGCCCCTTAGGACGATCCAACCAAGATGTCGAGGCGTCAGCAACCAATAATAGCCGATCCACCTCCTGCCTCAACATCGCATCCTCGCCACACTCCGCAGTCAGCCAGGCTTCCCTGGCTTCACCCCACAATTTCTCAGCACCGAAGAACACGTCCTTAACACGTTGCCAATGAGGATCAATAGGGGTAGCCATCGGCGGTACAGAGTCTGGGTCGAGGAAGTCTGGAGGTGAAGAACCCATCACAGCATTTGATGTTTGAATCCTAACTCGCCGGCTGGGTAGGCGGACGGCGGCGGGCCAGCTCCTCCACCCGCCTCCGCGCCTCCTGGGCCTTCTCGTCCTCCTCTCCCCGGGCGGCCCTGAGGATCTCGTACCCGCCGCGCAGGAGGGGCTCGGCTTCCTCCCGCTTGCCCTGCAAGAGCAGACACTCGCCCAACAAACTCTGCGAACTGCCGATGCGCCAGTGGCCGGGCTCCAAAACCGACACGCGCTCCTCCAAGGCCTCCCGCAGAAGAGGCTCCGCACGGTCCGGACGACCCAACAACATCTCCAGCTTCGCTACCTGCATCACCGCCTTCATCGTCTCCGCATCCCCGGGCGGATACACGTACCGAAATACGTCCAACGCCTCCCGCCCGTGCGCCAAGGCCTGCAACGTGTCCACACCCGTCAACGCCAACGACAACTCATAGGCGTGATGACCGGTCTGACGATGCAACAACCCGAACCGCGCCACACTCAACCGCAACGCCTCCCGCAACATGTCCAACGACTCCTCCTCCCTCCCCTGACCCCGCAACGCGAACGCCAGATCAAACGTCACCCGCGACAACGCCGGATGCTCGATGTCCACAAACTCCCGGTAAATCCGAAGCGCCTCCCGGTGATACGACTCGGCCTCC
Source organism: uncultured Rhodothermales bacterium (assembly GCA_964387555.1). Lineage (GTDB taxonomy): Bacteria > Bacteroidota > Rhodothermia > Rhodothermales > CAYLXM01 > CAYLXM01. The sequence goes on from CAYLXM010000064.1 coordinate 2,759, forward strand.
TCATACCGGCCCATCCGCGCATTCACCACCCCCCGCGCATGCAACGCGTTCGCGACCACGGGATGACCATCCCTGAGCCGCGCCTGCGCCACCCCGATCGCCCGCGCCATCAACTCGTCCGCCTCCAACAAGAACACCCGATCCCCCGTCCGCACATACTTGTCGTCCAGGACCAACGCCAGACTGTTCAAGTTCTCCGCCGTAAACGGATGCGAGGCCAAACCCGACTGCTGACGCAACCGCAAGTTCTCCCGAAACAAATACTCCGCCTCGTCCAACCGGCCCGACTCCCTGAGCGCATGCGCCAGCAAATCCTTGAACACGAGCGCCTCGGGCTCCACGGCCGACATGTTTCGCCCCGCAATCTCCGCCGCCCGCTGCGCCGACTCCAACGCGGCGTCGAACTGCCCCTGCTGACGGTACAGCCGCGAAAACGCGGCCAGACTCGTGGCCACCTCGAACGAACTCTCCCCCCGCACCGAACGACGGATGTCCAACGCCCGCTGATGGTAATCCGCCGCCTCCGCCAACATCCCCGCATCCAGATAGGCGTTGCCGATCGCATACTGGATGCCCGCCCGCAAATCGGATAACTCGGGTCCCCCCTTCTCCAGCAAAACCAGCGCCTGCAACTGCACGTCCACCGCATGCTGCACCAACCCGTTGCGGTGGTAAATCCGGCCCGCCTTCGCCAGATACTCGGCCAACTGGTACGGCTGCGCCTTCAAACGGATGCGCGCCTGCTCCACGTTGCGGTCCAGCAACGCCCGGGTCGTCTGCTCCTGACTCGGATCGTTCGGATCGAGGATGTCGAGCTGCTCCACGGAAAACTCGTAGGCGGACTGGCTCCGGCGGACCTCCCGCACCAACCGGAACGTCCCGTACAACAGCATCACCGCCGCCACCAACACCACCGCCGCCACCCGCGAGGCCACCCGGTTCCTCCGATAAAACCGCGAAAGCCGGTACCCCAACCCGTCCGCATGCGCCAGCACGGGACGGTTCGCGATCCGCCGCTCCAGATCCTCCGCCAACTCACGCGCCGACGCGTACCGGTCCTGCGGATCCTTCTCCAACGCCTTCAACAGAATCCGGTCAATGTCCCCCCGCAACAGGCGCGGATGGGCGTCGGGCGGGGCCGAAGACGCGCCGCCGGACTGCACCGACCCGGCCGCCGAAAGCGTCACGGCCTGACTCGGCAGCATGGGATCCACCTCGCAGACCGCCCGGTCGAATTCGTAGGGTTCGTCAGGACCCACGGCGTACGGACTCTGGCCCGTCACGAGCCGGTAAATCAACACGCCGAGCGAGTAGACGTCCGACGCCGTCGTCACCGAAAGGCCGCGCACCTGCTCCGGACTCGCATAATCGGGCGTAAACATGCGGACGCTCGTCCGCGCGCCCTGATCCGGATCGGCCGCCGTGTCGAGCACCTTCGCGATCCCGAAATCGAGCAGCTTCACCAGCCCGTCGGACGTCACCAGCACGTTCGTCGGCTTGATGTCCCGGTGCACGATGAGGTTCTGGTGCGCGTGGTGCACGGCCAGACAGATCTGCCGGCCGAGACGCAGCCGCTCGGTCAGCGTCAGGGCATGCTCCGTGCAGTACACGTCGACGGGTTTCCCCTCCACATATTCGAGGATGAGATACGGCCGCCCATCCTCCGTATTTCCGCCGTCATACAGCCTGGCGATGCCCGGGTGGTTCAGCCGGGCGATGATGGCGCGCTCCTGCTCCAACTGGGACCGAAACCGCGGATGGCTCGTCCGCATGACCTTCACGGCCACGCGCTGCTCGAACAGGCCGTCATCCCGAAACGCCTCGTACACGGCCCCCATGCCGCCCGCGCCGATTTTGCGGTCGATCCGCCAGACGCCCAGCCGCTCCGGGGCCTCCGGCTCCATCTCCGCCGGAAATCCGTCCCCGCCGCCCTCCGGACCGTCCGCCGGCAGTCCAAATCCGGTCCCGTCCGGGTCGAGGTCGCCCACGTGCGCGATCGGCACGGCCAGGAAATCGCTCGCCTCGTCCGACACTTTTTCGCACGCCTCCAGCCACGCCCGCGCCTCCCGGCGGGACTCCTCGTCGGGAAGCGTCTCGATCAGCGTTTCCCGCTCGCCGGCCGAAAGCACGAGCCCGGCTTCCACGACCGACTTGAGACGCGCGAAATTCTGTGGCGACATGGCGCAACCACGCAGTTTACGGGACACCGGCCACCCCGCACCTCACGCCCGCCCGATTTCCCCTCCTGCCGACCGTCCCGAAAGGAGGCTCCTCACCTACCCATGCGAGATTTCGGCACGATTTGCGCCAGGAAGATCGGAAAAAAAGCGATCCGAAAGGAAAATTCTCCGATCAGTCCCCCTCGCTGGAGTGCCCGGACGACTGTCCGCTGACAATCTGGTCGCTGGGTACGGTCGGCTCGTCGTTGACGCTCACGATGCCGCTGCAGGAGGCGAGGGCGAAGGAAACCACGAAGAAGAGGGCTGCGATGCGGGAAAACATGTCTGTTATAGTTTAGAAGTTTAGGAGTTTAGCAGTTGATGGGACTTCAGAATAGTCGAGTCCGGGGGCGTGTACGGTCCATGTCACGATATACTGCAACTACGCGAATTCCGGCAAGTTTTCGGATCATAACGGCCGCGCGGGGCGCCCCTTTTGCCCCTCGTGCGAAACCAACGCGGGTCCGTCGGGTTCGTGTCAAACACCCGTAGCGTCCGCCGATGATCCGCCGGTTTTCGATTCTATTTCCGCTGCTGACGCTCCTGTCGGCTTCCTGCGGCGCAACCCGCGTGGCGCCGCTGCACGAGTCCGTCTCCTCCCCGCTCAAAGCCCCGCCCGCCACCGATTCCACGGCGGTCGTGAACGACATCGCGACCCAGCGGCTGTTCGTGAAGGCCACCACGGCGCTGCTCTCCGGCGAGACGGAAAGGGCCGCCGAGTCGGCCGATGAATTGATGCGCCTCGCGCCGGATGAACCGGCCGTGCTCTCGCTCGCCTCCGACATCCGCAACGCCCGGGGCGACCTCTCCTCCGCCGTGTTTTTCGCGCGGGAGGCCTTCAACCGGGCGCCCGAAGAGCCCTATTACGCAAGCGCGCTCGCCGAACTGCTGCGGCGCAGCGGGGACATGGACGGCGCGCGGACCGTCCTAGAACAGTCCCTCCTCCACAACACGACCGACACGGGCCTGCGTGCGACCCTGGCGCTCCTGTATTCGGATCTCGGGGACGAGCAGGCGGCCGTAGCCCAGTACCGCGCCCTCCTGGAGGACGCGGAACGTCCTCCCGCCATCCGCCAGGAGGCCCTGCGGCTCGCCTCCTCCCTCACCGACCCCGGCGCCCGCGCGGATCTCCTGCAGGTCCTCCACGCGGCCGATCCGATGGATGCCGAGGTGACCCTCCTGCTCGTCGACGCCCTGCTCGATCTGAACCGTTCCGAGGCCGCCCGTCCGCCCCTGGAAGCCCTCCTGGGCCGTTTTCCCGGCCACACGCGCGCCCGGGCCCAACTGGAGCGGCTGACACGCCTCGAAGAGGATCGGCCGCCGTCCCGGGAGCCCGGCGCCGTCGCCCCTCCGCGCCCGGAGACACCGACGGCCGCGCCCGCCGGCGCGACGCCATCCCTCTCTGAAATCCCCGGCCTCCCGCTCGACCGGCTCCTCGCGGTTGCGCAGCCGCTCGACGGTCTTTCGGGACTATCGGAGGCGCCTGTTGACCAATCGGCCGTAGTGGGGCTCGCCGCACTGCGCACCGGCCGCACGGGCTGGGCCGCCGCGCTGCTCGACCGGGCGGTTCGGCGGGATGCGCGCGCCGTCCCGGCCTGGCGAGGACTGGCCGAGGCGCTCTTTCGGCTGAACCGGATCGACGAGGGGCTCGACCGGTGTGACGATGCGCTGCTGTTGTTTCCGGGGGATGGACCGCTGACGGTTTCCCGGGGGCTCCTCCTCCTGGAAAAGAACGACGCGGATGGGGCGCAGGCCTTCCTCGATGACTGGATTCGCGCCGAGGAGCCGCACCGCGATGCTGACGATCCCGCACTGGCCGCGGCGCTGGCCGTACAGGCGCTCGCCGCGCAGCAGAAAGGGGATGCGGCGGAGGCGGATCGCCTGCTCGCACGGGCCGAACGCGGAGGCGCCGGTTCGGCGTCCGTCCTCGAGATCCTGGCGCGCGTCCACGCAAGTCGTCCGCGCGGCGCGGCCCGCGCGGCCGAACTCCTTCAGAAGGCAGCCGGGCTCGAGCCTGCCGGCGGGCGGGTGGTCCATCGCCTGGCCGCACTCCACATCTCCACCGGCGACTCCGATGAGGCGATGCGCTGGGCCTCCCGGGCCGTCGACGGCGGCTATGCGGCAACCGAGACCTACCTGCTGCTCGCCGATCTTCTACGGCAAGATGGAAACGAGACGGAGGCCTTGCGGGTTCTCGCTACTGCCCGTGTCAGAGATCCGCTCCATCCCGGGCTCCCTCCTTCCGATACCCCCTGACCATGACCCCTCCCCTTTTCCGAACGGCGCCCCTGTGGGCAGCGGTTCTGCTTGGGCTTGTACTCTCCGCCTGCGCGGGTCCGCGCCGCCTGGCCGACATGCCGGCCGAGCGCCCGGCCCTGTTTCCCCACCATTCGCTCCTGCAGATCCGGCGGTCGGTCGAGGCCCCGTCCGCCCAGATCGCCTCCTACCACAGCCGCGCCAACATCCGGATCGAAATGCCCGATTACGAGGGGAGTTTTTCGGCGGATGTGCGGCATCGCAAGGCGGACAGCATCAGCGTGTCCGTTTCCGTCGGCCCGGGCGTCCGCGTGGCGCGAGCGCTCGTCACGGCGGATTCGTTCTTTGTGTACGACCGCCTGAAGCGCCGCCTGATGCTCAACAGCACCGAGGCCGTACTCTCGGCCTACGCGGTGGGCGCCACGCCCGCGGACGTGTTCGTCAACATGCTCGGGCTGCTGGCGCCGCCGGACGATCCGTGGTTTCAGGTCGTCGCCGACACGTCCAACTACTACCTGGTGAACCACGACAGCGGCGAGACCTACACCGTGGATCCGCGGATCTGGCGCGTCACGCGGTATGTGGTGCGCGATGCCGAGGGACAGGTTATTGAGGACCGCACCTATTCCGACTTCGATCTGTTCGGGGACCAGTACCTCCCCCGGAGGATCGTACTCAATCTGCCGCATGAAAAGGTGCACTTCTCCCTGTACCACCGTTCGCTCGACGTAAATCCCGAGACATTGGACCTGTCGTTCGAGATCGGGCGCGTATCGGAGCGGATCGTATTTCCGCCGCCACCGGTTGAGCAAGGGAATCAGTGAGACCTCTTCTCCACATGCTGTGCGCCACGGGGCTGATCCTCGCGGCGTGGCATTCTCCCGCCGTCGCACAGGAGGAGCCGGTGACGGAGAGCACCGCGGAGGAGCGGTCCGAGACGGAGGCCCGGCTTCGGGCACTGGAGAACCAGATCAAGGAGTACGAGGCCCTGCTGGCGCGGCGGAGCAGTGAGGAGCGCTCGGAGGTGTCGTCGCTGCGCGATCTCGAGCGGCGCATCCGCGTGCAGGAGCAGTTGATCGCCACCTACCGCACCCGTAACCGGCACCTGGTGGAGCAGCGGTCGTCCGCGGAGGAGACGGTGGGCAAGCTTCAGGCGGAACTCGACGAGCGCCTGGGCCAGTACCGCCGGTTCGTCCGCCATGCCTACAAACACGGTCGGATGACCTATCTCTCCGTGCTGCTCACGTCGGAGTCCCTCAACCAGATGCTCATCCGCGTGAAGTACCTCCGCACGTTCCTCGCGCAGCGCAGACAGCGTCTGGTGGATGTCGAGGAGACGGCCAACCGGCTCGGCGAGCGGCAGGCCGCCCTGTCCGAGACGATCAGCGAGAACCAGGCCCTGCTCTCGAAAGACCGGCAGGAGCGGGAAAAGCTGGCGGAGATGCGGCGCGAGCGCCAGCGGGTCGTCGATCGGCTGCGCAGGGAGCAGACCTCGCTGCGGAAGGAACTCGAAACGAGCCGCAAGAACGCGGAGCAACTCCAGGCCCGCCTGCGCACGCTCATCACGGAGGATGCCGACCGCTCGAGCACCCTCGGTCCCATCGAGGCCGCCACGCTTTCGGCCATTTCGTCGTCCTTTTCGACGAGCAAGGGCAGCCTCCCCTGGCCCGTGCAGGGGGTGATCACCGACGAGTTCGGCACGCGCGTCCACCCGGTCTACAAGACGCGCACGCCCAACCCCGGCATCGAAATCGCCGCGGCCCCGGCGGCGCCCGTGCGCACCGTACATCCCGGCGTGGTGAACCGCATCCTCGTCATGCCCGGCTACGGCACCTGCGTCACGGTGAGCCACGGCGACTTCACGACGGTCTACTGCAACCTCTCCGAAGTGGGCGTCCGGCAGGGCCAACGGGTCATCCGCGGACAATCCATCGGCAAGTCCGGCACGGAAGCGGAGCCCCGGCAGAACTCTCTCTTCTTTGCGCTGTTCACGAGCTCGGGCACGTCCATCGACCCGGGTCCGTGGCTGCGCCCGAACTGATTTCCCCTCTTTACCCGCTCCGGGAGCCGTACGTGACGCTTCATCTCCGCCTGATCCGCGCCGCCGTGGCCCTCTGCCTCATGGGACTCGTCCATCCGAGCGCCCCGTTGCGCGCGCAGGAGGCGCCCGCCCCTGCGGAGACGCCGCCCGCGCGGTTCGTGGTGCGCAATGCGACCGTCGTGCAGGCGCCCGGGCGCACGCTCTCGAACGGGCAGATTCTCATTGAGGATGGATGGATCACGGGCGTGGGGTCCTCCGCCGACTCCGTGCCCGGTCTGCCCGTGGTGGAGGCCGAAGGATGGTTCGTCTATCCGGGCCTGCTGGTCGCCCTCGCCCCGCCGGCTGCCGAAAATCCGTCCCCCCTGGCCTCCATTCGACCCTCCGCCCTCTTGTCCACGCCCCTGCCGGCCCCGCCGTTCGACGCCGCGGCGCTTCGGAGCCAGGGCATCACGGCCGTACTCGTCTCGCCGGCCGGCACGCTGACCCCGGCCGTCCGGAGTCTGTGGTCGACCGGGGACGCACGCGGAGCCGGGTCTTCCTCCGTCGCGACGGGTTCTGCTCGGGAGCCGCGCGGGGTGCGTCCCGGGACCTCCGCCGGTTCGGGCCTGCGGACCGGCCTCGCCGGTTCCTTTGGCCCGTCCGCCACGACGGATGAAGTGTCCGTGATGACGGCTTTCGCAGGCTGGCGCGCGCTCTTTGCCCGTTATCGGGAAGAGGCGGCTCTTCTTCAGGGGGATGAACCCGAGGCGGGGGATGCGTCGTCCGACGGGTCCGCCGACCTCCTCGCCGAAACGGCGGCCGGGGCGCGACCCGTCTTCTTCCACGCGCCCGCGGACCTCGATGCCCGGCGGGCGTTTGCCCTGACCCGCGAACTGGGCCTCCGGCTGGTCCTCACCGAGCCCGGAACGACGGACTGGCTTCCTCCGCTGCGGCGGTTCAGAAACCGCCCGCCGGAAGGGCTCGCCGGGGCCGTCCTGCGCCTGTCACCGGCCGAAACACCGTCGGTTTCCGATCCGATCGGGCAAGACGACGCGTTCCCGGCCGGACGAGGGGACGCGTTCCCGGCCGGCCTGCTCAGCGGCCAGGAGGGATCGGCGGAAAAGGTGGTATCCATCGCCCAGGCTTTCCTTCGCAGGCACATCCCCTTTGCCTTCTCCCTGACCGGCGCGGATCCCGCGCTTCTACTCGCCAATCTGCGCCACCTCGTGGCGGATGGGTTGCCGGAGCGGGCCGCGTTGGCCGCGTTGACGACGGACGCGGCGTCCGTGTTCGGCGTGAGGGACCGGTTCGGGTCGATCGATTCCGGCCGGGTGGCGGATCTCGTGGTGACGGACGGGCCGCTGTTCGCTCCCGGCACGCGGATCGTGCGCGTCTACCTGGCCGGTCTGCCCTACGAGATCACTGCGGCGGAGGCCGTGGAGGCCCCCGGTGCAATCGCCGGATCGGGTCCCGCCGGTCGCTGGCAATACGAAATCGAGGGACCGGGCGGGAGGTTGTCCGGCGTGCTGACGGTCATCCTCGCGGAGGATCGTCCCTCCGGCAGCATGACGATGGGTGGGGATTCCGGTCCCATGCGCCTCGAGGAGGTGGAGGTCGGCGAATCGGAAATCCGGTTCGTCGTGCGCGCCTCGACGTCGTCTGGGCCCCTGACGCTGCGTGTCCAATCGGCCGTCGATTCGGACGCGATGACCGGAACGGCGGAAATCGGCCGATTCGGAACGTTTCCTTTCCGGGCGACCCGGATGACGTCGGATCAACTGGAGGCGAAACGATGAGACCCCTCTTTCCTTCTGGTTTCGGGCGCTTCCTGCTCGCGGGAGTGCTCTTCGTGGCGTCTGCGGTTTCGGGACTGGCGCAATCGTCCGGCAGTCTGGTCGTCCGCAACGGCACCGTGTTGACCGTCACCTCCGGTACGTTGGACCATACGGATCTGCTCGTTGAGGACGGGATCATCACGCGTCTCGGGCGCAACCTCGAGGTGGCCCCGGGGATTCCCGTGCTCGATGCGTCGGGCCTGGTCGTCATGCCCGGGCTGGTGGATGTGCACACGCATCTGTGGGCAGGCCCCCGTTTACCGGAAGATCCGCCGGCGCATCCCGGCCTGCGCGTGGCCGACGCGGTCGACCCGGACGACCCGCTCCTCGTTCGCGCGCTCGAATCCGGGATTACGGTGATGCACGTGTTGCACGGCTCGGCCCGGCCGTTGGGGCCGCGCGGCGGCGTGATCAAGGTGCGGGTCGGCGAGGCCGATCCGTCCGCGTTCCCGATCCCTTCGGCCGCATCGACAGTGGAGATGTCGGCGTTTCGAGTGCCCGCGGCGGGTGCGCCGGGTAGTCCGCTTTCCCTCGAGCGGTCCCGGCTCAGGACCGGCTATGCGCTCCGTTCGGCGCTCGATCGTGGCCGGGACTATCGGACGGCCCGTGCGGGCGTTTCGGGGACGAACCCCCCGAAGGATCTCGAGTTGGAGGCCCTGTCGGAGGCGCTCGCAGGCAATCTGGCCCTATTTCTCGGTGCGAGATCGTCGGACGAGTTCGACCTGGCGGTTCGTCTGCTCGAGGAGCGCGGCGCGCCGCGTATTGTCCTGATGCCCTCGCGCGCCTTCTGGCTTCTCGACCACGGCCGTGCGGATGAGGATGTAGAGATGGCGCTGTCCGCTACGCTTTTCCAGGACCAGGCATCCGCGGCCGTCTCGGCCTGGCTGGGCAACCGGCTCCGGACCGGCCGTTCGGACGTCTCCATCGGCACCGGGGCGCTGCCCGGGCGGGCTTCGCTGCTCCGCGCTGCGGCGCGGGCGCGTGCTGACGGCGGTCTCACGGATGATGAAGCGCTGTCGCTTGTCACGCTGCTCCCCGCACGCCAACTCCGCATCGCCGATCGCGTCGGCTCGATCGAACTCGGCAAGGACGGCGACCTCGTGCTTCTGAGCGCCCACCCCCTCTCCGCCGAGGCCCGGGTCCTGGCGACGGTCGTGGACGGACTCGTGCGGTACCGGGCCTCGGACGAGACGGCAGATCCGGCCGCCGGGGAAAACGCCGACCCGCAGCCGGGGATAGACCCTTGTTTCAGGGAGGAGTAGACCGGGCGGACTGCGGATCTGTCTGTTGACGACGATTCCGGCCTGCAACAGGGCATCGACCCTTGTTTCAGGGAGGAGTAGACCGGGGACGGAAAAAACGGCCTCCGAGGAAAATGCTGACCTCCAGCAGGGCATGGATCCCTTCAGGGAGGAGCAGACCGGGTACATGATAGATCCGGCTACTGACGACGATACCGGCTTGCATGCCGGCGTCGACCCCTGTTTCAGGGAGAAGTAGAACGGGTGGTCGACAGATCCGGCTTCAGACGCCGATGCCGGTCTGGAGCAGGGTATCGATCCCTATCTCAGCGATCAGCAGGACGTAAACGCACCTCGCCAGGGTGGTGCGTCCCCCGAGCGCGCACTGGACAGGTGTCGGACGCTGCGTTTCGGGCTTCCATTGGCCGGCGACTGAAGAAACGAGAAACGCCCGGTCGCTTCCGCTTCCGGGCGTTCTGCCTCGTTGTACCGCGTACGGGATTCGAACCCGTGTTACCGGCGTGAAAGGCCAGCGTCCTGGACCCCTAGACGAACGCGGCAAATAAGGGGGAGGGTGACTGAGGGGATTTGAACCCCCGGCCTCCAGGGCCACAACCTGGCGCTCTAACCAGCTGAGCTACAGCCACCGTGTCAAACACCATATAACGCGCCGGCCAGGAGGCGCGTTACAGAATGTATAATATACGGCGGACGTCCAATTCAAATCAATATCCGCTGCGGAAGGAATCGCGGCACTGCCTCGGACCGTCTCGCCTGTTCGCGCCCTCGCACCCGTCGACACCCGTTTCCGGCCCCGGACCACAGGACCCCGGCTTCCGGAGGGGCATGCTCGTCAAACCTTCGCACTTCAAACCCTGGATCCCGGCTTCCGCCGGGATGACGGTCGCGATGCAACTCCTCAACTCCTAAACTCCTAAACTCTGAAACTTTCTACCTAACCACCGCCACCTTCCCATAGGCCGTCTCCTCCCCGTTCCGTCCCACGGCCGCCACAATGTAGACTCCTGACGGTACGGGCGACCCATCGTCCGCGCGACCGTCCCACGTCACCCGGCCGCCGCGGCCGTCCAGACGGCGCGCGACGACGCCGGAGACGCTGAGGATGCGGACGTCCGTCTCCGACACCAGGCCATCGATCACCACATGCAGGTCGGCGTCGCCCGATCCCCGCGCGGGATTGGGGTGGATCCGCAGGGGAACGACCGTCTCCTCGGCAGCCACCGCATCGCCTTGAAAACTCACCAGCCCCTTGTCGGTGGCAAAATAGACGCGCCCCGTGCGGTCGTCCACCGCCACCGCCACGACGTTGTCGGAGAACAGGGGCGAGTCGGCCATCGTAAAGTGTCGAATGACCGCCGTTCCGTCCGCATTCAGCTGCCAGGCGCCTGACCGGGATGCGATCCAGAGCCGGTTCGCCGCATCTGCCGCGAGGTCGTTGATGAACAGGTCCCGCAGAAGGAAGCTCCGTTCACCGCTTGCGTCTTCCGTGATGGGCCATTGCGCCTGGTACGCCCCCGGGTCATTCGTGAGCACGAGCGACGGGGCGATGTAGTAGGCCAGCCCCCGCTCGGTGCCGATCCACACCTTGCCGCTGCCGTCCTGGACCCAGGAAGTCACCGACTCATTCGGCAGACCGAGTCCGCCGCTGCCGAGGCCGCGGATGTACCGGGACTGGTCATCCTCCGACACCTCCGGCGTCCCCGCGGTGCTCCACACGATGAGTCCCTGCGATTTGTCGGCCAGCACCCATTTCTGACCGCTGGAATCGATGTAGAGCCGCCGATAGGTCATCGAAGCGGGTGCGCCCGTCGCCCGAATCGGCGCCAGGGCGTTCCACGATCCATCGGCCAGGCGCGCAACGAGCGGGAACGCGCTGAACTGGTTGATCGCCCACAGGGTGCCGTCGGCCTCGGTGATCAATCCGAGCACGCGAACATAGCCGGCCGTCCCGGCGGCCGGGCGCAGGGCGGAGTTGGAGGCATCGTAGACCGTGAGGGTCTCGTCCGCATCAACATGGGCGATCCCGAATCCGGCTGAGCCGGCCCAGACGCCCCCCGCGCCATCCGCATGGATGTGATCAAAACCCGCCCTGCCTGAGAGTTCGGGCCGGGTGCGGGCCGTAAAATCGCTCCACGCGCCGTCGCGGAGCCGATGAAATCCCGACCCGTTGGCCGGAGCGCCCGACACCCACAGGGCGCCGCCGGCGTCGAACGTGATGTCGGTGAAGAGGCCGAACTCGGGACCGGCGGGCAGGATGGGTTGCCCGTTTTCGATGCGGTTTTCGCCGCCGGGCGGAGGCGGTGGAAGACCGATCAGTCCCTCCCGCTCGTCGCCGAGCCAGATCCTTCCCGAGCCGTCCGCCGCGAGAAACCGCGGAAACTGGTACGGTATCGCATCGCCGAGCGGACCCTCCCGAAACACGAACCAGCGGCCGGATGAGCCGTCGGCGTTTCGGCGAACCAGGCTGAATTCCTCTGCGCCGTACAAGGCGTCTCCCGCAACGAGCAAATCGAAGACAGGGCTGCCCGCGACACCGAGCGCCGTCCACATGCCCTCCTCGTCCTGGACCATCACATCACGCTCTGTCGCCGCATGGATCCGGCCGCGATAGGTCGTTACGGCATAGGCGGTGGTTCGCCCCAGGGTTGCCTCGACCGTCCACAGGCTCGGCTCGCGCAGGTTGGCGCCGGTCAGTGGACCGTGCGCAACCCCCTGCTCGGAAGCGACCCAGATGCGTGTGGTCGATCCGGAGCCGGAGAAGTGGATATCCCGCGCCGGCGTGGCGGCTCCCCAGGTGCCGATGCGCGTGTAGGCGTCCCGCACTTCGAGGGCGTTGGTGTCAAAGATGACGACCCCGAAGTCCGTCAACGCGAACAGCGAATCACCCCGCGTCACCAGCTTGTTGATGCCCCTGGAAGCGAACTGCACGGCCCGGGCGATGTCGAGCAGGCGCCTGACGTCCCCCGTCTCGACCGACAGCCGGTCGATCACCCCGTCTCCATACCCGATCCACACGACGCCGTCTGCTTCGTCGGAGGCAAGGGCGCGCGCATCGATGCCGTGCAATCCCTCTACCGTGGTATAGCGCCGGATTTCCCCGTTCGACGTGTCGTAGGAGAAGACGCCCCCCAGCGTGGAGGCCCAGACCTGTCGCGCGCCCGATGCGATGGACGTTACTTCACGAAACGGCGTGTGCGCCTGCCAGTCTCCCGGTTGCCCCGCGCCGGACACCGGCGCGAGCATCAGCCACAGCGCGACAAGCGCGGCCTGTCGGACCGGGGCGGTCCCAACCGTATCCGTTTTCGAACGGCGGCCGGCGAACACTCCTTCCGTGGTCTTCAAAACGGGCTGGCGATGCAACTTCGCGCCGGGACGCACGGGCGCCGGCGCTGCGGTGGAAAAGCACGTGTGCGGACAGGCTCGAACCCCGCGTTCCAGGGGAGGTTTCTCGCGCCGGGCGGGATCCACCAACCGCTTGCAGGTCTCGCGATTCGAAACGTCAACCGATGGACTTGAGCAGGTTTACCATTTCGATGGCCGTTGCCGCAGCCTCCCATCCCTTGTTGCCGTGTTTGGTGCCCGCGCGTTCGATGGCCTGCTCGATGGAGTCCGTAGTCAGCACGCCGAACACGACAGGCAGGTCGGCCTTCATCGACACCATGGCGAGTCCTTTGGCCGATTCCCCGGCGACGTAGTCGAAGTGAGACGTGGAGCCACGGATGACGGCGCCCAGGCAGATCACGGCGTCGTAGATCCCGCTTGCGGCTACCCGGGCCGCCACAAGCGGCAATTCGAACGCGCCGGGACACCGCACGACGGTGATGCGGTCGTCCGAAACGCCATGCCGGGAGAGCCCATCCAGGGCGCCCTCCAGCAGTCGCTCGGTGATAAAGCCGTTGAAGCGGCTCACCACGATGGCGAAGGAGCCGCCGCTGTCCAGAAGGGTCCCTTCGATGGTCCTGGGCATATCCGCTCGGTCAGACGGGTGGGTAGGTGAATCGAAGCGAAAGATGTCGGTTAGAGGACGCTCTGCTGAACGACAACCTCAAGCTCCTGCAAGGCCTTGGCGATGAGTGTTACGACCGCCTCGTCGGACACGTCCAGCGTCCGGGCAATTTCGCGGTGCGAAAAGCCCTCCGCGGAATGGAGGAGATAAGCGAGCCGCTGGGTTTCATTGAGACGCTCGACGCCCTCGATGAGCGGCTGCAGCCGCGGGTCGGTGGACGCGGGGAGCGGAGGCGTCACGAGGGTGCGCTCGCGCTGCAGCGCGCGCACGCACAGATAGGTCTCCCGCAGAATGGTCGAGGCGAGATCCTGGAGCGGGTCGATATCCCTTCGCTTGTGCCACAGTTCCTCGAAAACCGCCTTCACGACCTCCTCCGACATCTCCCGGTTGCCCGTCATGCGGAAGGCAAGCACGAAGGCCCTCTGCGCACTGCTGCGAAATATGGTCTTAAGCGCCGCTCCGTCCCCACGCTTCAGCCGTTGCACGACATTGGGATCCTGCATATCCGCGTCTCCTTCGTTATGCGAGCCGCACCCCGGCTCAGACTTGGTAATTTACCGCAACGGCACGAAATCCCCAACGCTCGGGGCCGGCAGCCGGATCAGGGTGCGACAAACCATCCGCAATCCGTATTATCTACCTGCTGCCGGCCTCTGAGTTGGTTTTTCCCTTCTACCATGAGCCTTTCTCGAGCGGCGATTGAACCTGAAAACGGCGAATCCGAGGGACTGCTGTCCCAGGGTGTGGACCTATCCTCAGGGGGCATATCCTGGTCCAGCCTGGCCTGGCCCGTCCTGCTCAGCCTGTTGGTTCTGTTCGGGATCGGGTTGTTGACCTATCAGCCTGGAACGCTGGGTTCGATTGCCCGATCCATCAATTACGGCGTACTCGCAGGAGCCGTCGGGGTACTCGCCGTTCGTGTGCTGTTTTCGGGCTGGCGCATGCGTTTGGTCTCTCAAGGCCATCTGACGTTTCGGCAGGCCGTCCGGGGACAGTTGCTGTGGGATTTTGCGTCGATGATTTCTCCGTCGTTGATCGGGGGTGGGCCGCTGGCCGCGGTGCTTATGTCCCGGGACTCGCGCATGCCCGTGGGGCAGGTCACGTCCGTGATGCTATTCGTCATGCTGCTCGATCAAGTCTGGTTCGCGTTCGCCATCGCGATCCTCGTCGGCGCTTCCGTATTCATCAACGTGTATCCCGATGCGCTGGGTTGGGCCGGATCCACCTTTTTTACGCTGTTTTTCCTGGGCATGCTGGCCTATACCGGGCTGTTCGCATGGGCCACGCTCGTCCGCCCCCAGGTACTGAAGACCCTTGTTCGCGGCCTGACGAGCCTGCGCCTGTTCAGGCGTTTCCGGCACCGGGCGGACATGGAAATGGAGAACCTCCTCGAACGGGCCGCCCTCCTGCGTTCCGCCTCTGTGGGCTTCTTTCTCCACGGGTTCATCACATCCGTTCTGATCTGGATGTGCCGTTACCTGTCGCTCCTGATGATCGTGTGGAGCGTCCACGAAGGACTCGACAAGACCGTCTTCTTCTTCCGGTCGATGGCCATGCTGACCGGGTCCTTGCTGATTCCCACGCCGGGCGGCGCCGGCGGCATCGAGGGCATGTATGCCCTCTTCTTCAGCGGTCTGATGCCGATCGGACTCCTCGCCCCCACCCTCCTCGCCTGGCGTGTCCTCGCCTACTACGTCTTTCTGGGCATCGGATTGTTCCTCTCCGCCCAGTTGGTGAGCCGCCAGATCAAGACCCGGGTCTCGTCACGCAAAAACGATGCGCCGGTCTCGAGTGAGTCCGTCTCAGCCGGTCTCGTCGGCTTCGGCATGCTTGCCGACGAATCGAACCACGAGGAACAGCGCGAGTATGCCGGCAAACAGACCGACGTACCAGGGAACACCGAATCCGATCGGTAGCAGGCCCAGGAGGATGGCCGCTGCGGCCACCACCAGCGCATAGGGCAACTGCGTCCTCACGTGATCGATGTGGTCGCATTGCGATGCCATGGAGGACAGGATCGTCGTATCGGAGATGGGCGACGAGTGGTCGCCCCACACGGCGCCTGACAGGACTGCGGCCACCGAACCGTAGAGCACGTGGTAGTGGGCAGGGTCGGATGCCATGCCGTTGGCCACCATGACGGCCCAGGCCACGGGCACCACCAACGGCATGAGGATGCCCATCACGCCCCAGCTCGAGCCCGTCGCAAATGCGGTTGCCGCGGAAAGAACGAATACGATCGTCGGCAGGAGGACCGGACTGACGGCCTCACCAAGCGATGAAATGAGAAATTCCGCCGTGTGCAGCGTCTGGTTCACCTCCGACAGCGCCCAGGCGAGCGTAAGGATGATGATGGCCAAGAACATGGCCTTAAGACCCGCATACCACGCATCGACGACTTCGCCGATGGTGAGAATCCGCTGAACGAGCGACAGCGCGGCAGCCACCACCACCGCGAGCAGGGACGCCCACATCATGGACGTGAACGAGTTGCCGTTCCCGATGATTTCGCGGAGCGACGCTCCGTGACCACCGGATGCGGCCACGCCGGTCACGTAGATGCCGGTCAGCGTCCCGATCACGAGCACGAGAACAGGCAACAGGGCGTTAAACGCCCGTTGCGGCTTGCCCTCGTGCGGCTGCATGTCATCCCGTTCCGATGAGGCTACGCCAATCCGGGCATCGGGCCGATGCAGTTGTCCCTGCCGGCGCGCCCGCACTTCCGCCTTCAGCATGGGACCGAAGTCGCGGCCCGATGCCGCGATCAGGTAGACGAAGACCAGCGCGAGGATGGTGTAGAACGCGTACGGAATCGAATTCAGAAAAACGGAGTAGGCGGCTTCGTCATATCCTTCGATTTGCCGGACCGACTCGTCGATAAGCCCCACCTGAAACCCGATCCAGGTCGTCACGAGGGCGATCGTGGCCACCGGCGCCGCGGTCGAATCGACGATATAGGCCAGCTTTTCCCGCGATATCCGCAGTCTATCCGTAATGGGTCTCATCGTGTTGCCCACGATGAGCGTATTCGCATAGTCGTCAAAGAAGATCACCGTCCCGAGCAGCGCGGAGGCGAGTTGTCCGCGGCGAGCCGATCGGGCCCATCCACTGATCAGGTTGACGATGCCCAGGGTGCCTCCGTTGCGCGAGATGACGCCCACCATGCCGCCGATCATCAGCGAGAAAATGATGATCGCCATGTGGTCGGAGTCGGCAAGCGTCTGAAGCACGTAGACGCCCAGGGTATCGAGCAGACCGCGCCAAAGGCCCACCAGGGAGAGCCCGTAGGCCAGCCACCCTCCGAGCCAGAGGCCGGCGAACAGGGCGACGACGACCTGACGAAAAGCGAGAGCGGCCACGATGGCCAGCACGGCGGGCAGGATCGAGAGCCATCCCGGGATGGAGGGAAGCCTCGTGTCGGCAAGTGTCACGCCTCCGATGGAGATCCGCACGGGGACCTGGCCGGAAGCGGAGACGGTCCGCTTGATCGTCGTGCTCCACGCCTCGATGCGCACGGTGTCCGCCACACCCCCCACGTCGACAAGGAGGACGGAGCCTGCAGCGAGACCTTCGGCCGAAATGGAAAAGGGAATGCCTCGCAGGATGACGCGCGGAAGTTCGATCTTCGGCTCGGGCGCGCCGGGCGTGTCCGCCAGCGCCGCCGAAGCGGCCAGCACCATCATCCAGACTGCAATCCCGTATCGGAACGCATTTCGATTTTCGAGGACGTGGCCTGCTCCGGTGGTGGGGACGTTCATGGACAAGGTTGAGGAATGGGTTCCGAGCGCGATTCGCAGGTCCCTATTGCTTCCGCGCCATGCGCTCCGCGTAGTTGTCGAGCCACGGCTTGCGCTCGAAGTAGCTCTTGGTCAGCCTGGCCACGACGCCCGAGAGGAAGACCAGGGCCACGAGATTCGGGAACGTCACGAGGCCAAGGGCAATGTCACCCACCACCCAGATGGTCGCAAGGGGCACCGTGGCGCCGACGAAGTGCATCACGACAAAGGCTGCCTTGTAGGGAATGATGGCCCGTTCGCCCCCGAGGTAGTTGGCGCAGCGGTCCCCATAGTAGGACCACGAAATGGACGTCGAGATCGCGAACAACAGCACGGATATGAGCACGATGAAGTTGCCCAGCGGTCCCATAACCTTCGAAAAGGCCAGTGCGGTAAGGGGTGCGCCGGACTCTACCGCATTGCCGTGCAGGGCAGTGTAGGCCACCCCGTCGGAAGAGACGGCCTGTCTGCGCGCGGGATAAACACTTCCGTTGAACGGCGTACGCATCTCCCGGTCCACGAACATCCGGTCGACCGCCACCTCATGCCACGCCAGAACGACGCCGTCGTCGCCCGGACGCTGATAGCCGTCCTCGACGCGGATTTCTTCCGGCAGCGGCCGGGCAGAGATAAAGACGCCGCGGTGGTCCTGTGTGATGAACGTCATGTCGCCCGCGGACATGTCCAGCGCCGTGGGCACCCGGTCGGTCCACACGCCGGTAGACAGAATCACGAGGCCCGTCATCGAGCAGATGACGATGGTATCGATGAACGGCTCAAGGAGGGCCACGACGCCTTCGGATACCGGTTCGTCCGTTTTGGCCGCCGCGTGGGCGATGGGCGCCGAACCCTGTCCCGCTTCATTGCTGAAGAGCCCGCGGCGGACGCCCCACATGACGGTCAGGAGGAAGACTCCGGTTCCCGTCCCGGCCACTCCGGCCGTGGGGTTAAACGCCTCGGTGAAGATCAGTCTGAACGACGGGAGGACGGATTCGTAGTGCATGCCGAGGATCACGAGCGCCCCCACCACATAGATGAGGGCCATGGCGGGCGCCAGTATGCTCGTGACTTTCCCGATCCGCGTAATGCCGCCCAGGATCACGAGCGCGACCAGGGCGGAGGTCACGAGCCCTGTCATCCACACCGGGAGCCCGAAGGTACTGTTCATCTGGTCGGCCACCGTGTTGGCCTGCACGGCGTTTCCGGTCAGAAACGACGTCGTCATCAGCATGACGGCGAAGAAGACGGCGACGGGTTTCCAGTTCTTTCCCAGTCCGCGTTCGATGTAGTACATCGGGCCGCCTGAAACGGACCCTTTCCATTTCACGCCGTTTTCCTCTTCCACCTTTCTGAAGTGCTGCGCCAGCGTCACTTCGGAATATTTCACGGCCATGCCCAGCAGTGCGGTGACCCACATCCAGAAGAGGGCGCCCGGACCGCCCCAGTGGATCGCGATCGCGACCCCGGCAATGTTGCCGATGCCGACGGTAGCGGAAAGTGCCGTGGTGAGCGCCTGAAAATGCGGCACATCGCCCGGTTCGTTCGGATCGTCATACTTGCCGCTCGTCACCGCGAAACCGTGTCCGATGTGACGGAGCTGAACGAAGCCGAGACGGATCGTGAGGAAGATGCCGGTGCCCAGCAGAGCGATGATGATGATCGGGACCGACTCGCCGTTGAACGTCGGACCGAAGCTCCAGACGTAGTACTCGAGGGTATTGATGATGCGTGCTACGACTTCCATGCGTCACAATTCGGTCACGGAGTGATCCTGTACGGCGACGAAACCTTCCTGCGATCGGGCGGATCGAAGGGCGCAGCCTGCGCGCGCCGGCATCAGGCGGGTCAGGCCGTCATGCGAAGAAGAGGCGAATATAACGGTCACATGACCAACAAAAAAACCCGAAGCCGTGTGGCTCCGGGTTTCGGTAGCGGGGGCAGGATTCGAACCTGCGATCTTCGGGTTATGAGCCCGACGAGATACCACTTCTCCACCCCGCAGTGGCATAGATTTACATGATACGGCGGCGGGAGGACAAAAGCAAATTGTCCTCCAGTCACTCCCCATACTCCGAATCCTCACCACCCGCCGATCGCCTGACCGGAATCATGCCCATGGACGCTTTCACCTTGCTGGAAACCTCCTCGCGCTCGGTGGGATTCTCGCGGAGCCACTGCTTGGCAGCCTCGCGTCCCTGTCCCATGCGGATTTCCCCGTAGGAATACCACGAGCCGCTTTTCTGGATGATGTCGGCTGTCGTTGCGAGGTCGATCAATTCGCCGACGGATGAGATTCCCTCCCCGTAGATGATGTCGAATTCGGCTTCCCGAAACGGCGGCGCCACCTTGTTCTTGACGACGCGCACGCGGGTGCGGTTACCGACCACGTCGGCGCCCTCCTTGATGGCTCCGATGCGACGGATGTCCATCCGAACGGACGCGTAGAATTTCAGGGCGTGTCCCCCGGTGGTCGTCTCCGGGTTGCCGAACATCACCCCGATCTTCATACGAATCTGGTTGATG
>CAYLXM010000065.1:0-12983 GCA_964387555.1 uncultured Rhodothermales bacterium
TCGCTCAAGCCTTCGAGCGCCAGGGTGGATCGCATGGCCACATAGGTGTCTCCATCGGCGCCGTTCAGCGTCATTCCGAGAGCCAGGGACACGCTGAGTGGCGAGACCACGACGTTGCTATCGGGTTGCAGGCCTGAGACGGTGCGCAACAGGTCGAGGCCGAAGCGGGCCTGCGACGTCACGGCCGATTTCTCGGCCGCCGTAAGCGCCCGGAGTTCGTCCCGGTCGTCGTCGGGGCTGGTCAATTCGCATCCCGCCGTCAGAAGGAGGGCGAAGACACAGAGCGGTGTCGTCATGCGGGTAATCATGGCACGGGCCTCGTCGAGGGCGTCTTTTCGGTTCGATCGGTCATGGGTAGTCACTCTGCGCGGAGGACTTCAAACCCGCCCTTGATCGGGCGAAACTGAAGGTTCTTGGAGAAGCTGATATCGGAGAGTACGTCGGTCACCGAAGCCGGGGTGGGCTGGAGATACGTTACCCGTTCCGGCGCCAGTGCCGGATCGGCAAGCCGGATGGTCACGTTGTACCGTCGTTCCAGTTCGACCAGGGTTGCACCGAGGGATCGGTTCAGGAACGTCAGGCCGCCGGTTCTCCATGCCAGAGCCCGTTCGACGGGCAGGTCGAGCGGTCTGGGAACGAGCGGAACGCCGGCCGCGACGCTGCCGACCTGTCCGCGCGTCAGGTCGATAGCACCGGCTGTGAGGCGGGACTCCAGGCGGACGAGGCCGCTGGTGACGGTGACTGCCGTTTCGGGTTCGTGGTCTTCGGGCCAGGCGCGAACGTTGAAGGATGTGCCCTCCACGCTGATCCGGGCGTTAAACGTTTCAATGGTGAACGGAATGGTCTCGGGGGCAACGTCGAAATAGGCCTCGCCGACGAGTTCGACGTCTCGCTTGGCCGAGAAGCGAAATCGGCCGTAGGTCAATCGGGAGCCGCTTCCGAGTTCGACCCGAGAACCGTCGGGAAGTACCACCAGACGGAAGTCGCCATAGCGCACCTCGATTTCGATGGGGCTGGTCCAGAGGGTAATGCCGACAACCGCGACGAGCAGTATCGCAGCGAATCCGCCGAGCAGCGACAGGGACCGGGGCGAACCGAGTGCGAAGAGGGAGGTAAGCCAGGTGGGTCTTGTCCGGCGTTCCTCTTCGGCGTGAAGCCGGCGAAGGACCCGGTCGGAGAAGCCGGGAGCGAAAGCCGCCTCCGGTTTAGCAACGATGAGGGTCCGAATCCGGCTCATCGCATCCAGCTCGTCGCGTGCCTCGTCAGATCTGGCCAGGAGTGCGTTGAGATGACTCCTTTCCGCCGCAGACAACTCGCCGTCGAGGGATCTTGCGATCAGGATGTGTTCTTTCTTCTTCATAATCAATCGCGCCAAGCTCCGACGTTTTCACAGATCGCCGTCGCGCACAAGCGGGGCAAGCGCCTCTTTCAGCCGAAGCTGGGCTCTTGCCAACCGCGAGAGGACGGTGCCCTGGGGCACGTTCAGCAGCTCGGCTGTTTCTTTTGTGCTGTATCCCTGGATCATGCGGAGTACGACGACCGTGCGTTGATTGTCGGGCAGTTGGTCAATCGCGCGCCGAACGAGGCGGTCTCTTTCGCGGTCTTCCACGCCGTGCCCGTTATCGACCGCCGGAAGCTCGTCTTCCGTCCCATCGCTTCGGACATGGCGCCGTTCGTCGCGCTTCCGTCGTTTCAAGGCATTGAGAGACAGGTTGATCGCGATTCGCGTGAGGTACGTCCCGACGGACGCATCTCCCCGAAACCGATCGATCGCCTGATAGAATCGCACGAACGTGTTCTGGCCCACATCTTCCGCTTCGGGACCGGGACCCAGCATCCCGATCACCGTAGCCGCCACTTGTGGCTCATATCGCTCGACGAGTGTGCGAAACGCGGCGTGATCCGCCTTTCGTATCCGCCGAACGAGTTCGGTATCCGTTGCGATCTCTCGTTGCAGCATTTGTCCGTTAGACAGCCCAACCCTCTGCTCTATTCCACGGTTGCCCTATTCGGACGCAGGCTGGTCGAGTCAGGTTGCACGAAAGCGAACCGAAACCACAGGCGCGTGTGCGGTTTGGAGCGCCAGGTGCCCGGTCCTTACCGCGGGCAAGGGTGCCTGGGCGCCTCAGACTAGAGGATCTGAAGCGCCAGGGAATCCATGGCCGCCAGGCTTCCGTCCGCCTCATGTTCACCGAGCGGTACAAGCTCGATGGTATTGACGCGGTCGTCGTCGAAGGGCCGGCTCACGCGGACATAGTTGTCGGTCCACCCAAACATCCGATCCGTCTTGTCTTCCGCTTCCCACAGGACCCTGCGCTGTTGGCCGATGAACCGGATGTTGAAGGACCGGCGTTTCTTTTCGGAGAGGAGCCGCAGGACGCGGCTGCGTCTGGCTCGTTCGGCGGCGGGCACCGGCTCGGCCCCGAGTCGATCGCGCTGCTCGACAGCAGCCGTTCCCGGTCGTTCGGAGTAGCTGAAAACGTGGAGGTAGGAGACGTCCAGGTTGCTCAGGAAGGCGGCCGTGTTTTCGAAGTGTTCCTGCGTTTCCGTGGGGAAACCGACGATGACGTCGACGCCGATGGCGGCATCCGGCATCAATGCGCGAATTCGACTCACCCGGTCTGCATACAGGTCTCTCCGATAACGGCGGCGCATCGTGCCGAGTACCTCGTCGTCGCCGCTCTGGAGGGGTATGTGGAAGTGCGGTTGAAAGCGGCGGGATCCGGCAACGAAGGCGATGATCTCGTTCGTGAGCAGGTTCGGCTCGATGGAGGAAATCCGGAAGCGTTCGACGGGCACTTCCTCGTCGAGTCGCCGGATAAGGTCGAGAAACGAAACGCCGTGCTCCTGGCCGTAGAGGCCGATGTTCACGCCTGTGAGGACGATTTCGTGGACGCCGAGTGCGGCGGCTTCACGTGCTTGTTCAATCGTAGAATCGAGATCCTGGGACCGGCTTCGTCCTCTTGCCATCGGGATGGTGCAGAAGGCGCAGGTATAGTCGCATCCGTCCTGCACCTTGAGAAATGCCCGCGTCCGTTCCCCTACCGCAAAGGCGGGGCCAAACTCGGTCGACGCGTCGATGCACGACACTTCGACCTGCGTGCGGTCCTGCTTGGTGAACTCCTTGGCGAAATCGAATACGTGAAATTTTTCTCCGGCCCCGAGGACGAGGTCGACGCCCGGGATAGCGCTCAGGTCTTCCGGGCGCATCTGGGCGTAACATCCGGTCACGATAACGAAGGCGCGAGGATTGGCGCGGAGAGCCCGGCGCACTGCGTTGCGGCATTTTGACTCCGCCAGATCGGTGACCGTACAGGTATTAATGACCGTAACATCGGCCACGTCTCCGAAGGCAACGACGTCAAACCCCTGTTGCTGGAAGTCGCGCGCCAGCGTACCGGTTTCAGCGTAGTTCAGCTTGCAGCCAAGCGTATGAAACGAAACGCGCGGCATGGTCCCGCTTGATTGTGGAGAGGTCGGCGTTTGTACCGGACGCTGCTTTTGGCGTTCCATCATCGTCTGCTTCGTATATTTCTAGTTTGGCTGTTAATCCTATGATCGCAAAAGAAGGAACGCTCGTTATACTCGTCGCCGCGCTCACCGCGGTGGTGCTCGTCGTTGTTGCGCGCTGGCTCCCGGGTGGTGTGCGGCCTGTATTCTGGGGCGTAGGGATCCTCGTCGTCGCCTTTTCGCTGTATTTCTTCCGGGATCCGCACCGGGAGCCGCCTGCCGAGGCAGCGGGCGGGCATGTTTTGCTCGCTCCTGCGGACGGCAAGGTGGTGGTCGTTCAGGACGCGGAGGAGCCCTTGTATTTGCGGGGGCCTTCCGTCCAGGTCTCGATCTTTCTGTCGCCGCTTGATGTTCACGTAAACCGTTCTCCTATAGGTGGTTTGGTGGAGTATGTTGACTACGTCCCCGGGGATTATCTGGTGGCCTGGCATCCGAAGGCAAGTGAGAAGAACGAGCGCTCGCAGATTGGTGTACGGCACATGGCCGGTCACCTCGTTCTCTTCAAGCAGATTGCCGGATTCCTGGCAAGACGGGTCGTGTATCACCTGAGTCCGGGCGACACGGTAACCGCCGGGGAGCGGTTTGGGATCGTCAAGTTCGGATCGAGGATGGACGTGCACGCGCCCGCCGGCAGCCGGATCGTCGTGCGGGAGGGAGACCGTGTTCGGGCGGGAGAGACCATTCTCGGTTATTTGCCCGAGGTGCCAGTCGCTCAGCCGGCTTCGCCCGATTCTTCCGCATCCACGCCTTGACCCGCATGGAGCAACGGCACAAAAAACGGTTGCGGCCTAAGGGGGGAAGAGACCCGCTCCGGCCGTCGCGAATACGCAGGCGCATTCTGGCCTATCGGCTTGCGCGATTGGAGCGGCAGCACCTCCTGCCACCCCGCATCGCGGTGCCCTCTTTCTTCACACTACTCAACCTATTGAGCGGCTTCCTGGCCATCGTTCAGATTGCCGAGGGCAGGCCGGTGTACGCCGCGTGGCTCATTGTGCTGGCCGGTTTCTTTGATTTGCTGGATGGATTGATGGCGCGGCTCACCGATTCGGAGAGCGCCTTCGGTATTGAATTGGATTCCCTGGCCGACGTGATTTCCTTTGGGGTGGCGCCTTCGTTTATGGTCTATCAGCAGGGACTCAAGGAATTCGGGGCGCTGGGTCTGTTGGTCGCCTCCTTGCCTGCCCTGTGTGGCGCCGTCCGGCTCGCGCGGTACAACGTGTTTGCGGAGTCCGAGAAGAAGGACCACTTCGATGGGATGCCCATTCCTGCCCAGGCTGCAGCGCTTGTGTCATTTTTGCTGGTGTTTGACCAGTCGGAGTGGTTTGCCCGGTTGGTGGGGGGACGCCTGTCCGTGCTCATCCCGCTCGTAGTCATCCTCTCGACGCTGATGGTCACCGGAATCCGCTTCGAAACCATCCCTAGACCGTCCCGCTCCTACATCCAGACGCACCGCTTCCAGGCCGTCGCCTTCGTCACCGCGATCCTGCTCGTCCTGTTCTTCCAGGCCACGGGGATTCTGCTCACGATGATCGGATACGTATCCTACGCATTGGGCCGAGCGGTCTATTCCGCCGCGAAGGGTCTGTGGGAGGACGACGGAACCGTGGCGAACGAGTAGCGACATTCCACTTGTACTTCAACCGACAACGCGCCGTGTACAAAGCCACGATCGAAGTCACGCTTCGTCCATCCATTCTCGACCCCCAGGGCAAGGCGACCCGGCATGCTCTGGAGAGCCTCGGCTATGCTTCGGTGCAACAGGTCCGCGTCGGCAAGTTTATCGAGATGGTCATCGATACCTCCGACGAGTCGGAAGCGCGGCGAATCGCTGAGGAGAGTTGCGCGAAGCTGCTTGCAAATCCGGTGATGGAGGATTTTGCGGTGGTCGTGGAGCCTGCGTGAATGGGTGCTGGGAGTATGCGCCCTACTCGCGACGCCCCGCCTGCGTCCGTGTCCGCACACCGGTCTAGTGAGGACAACATTCTGATGGTTTTTTCTGTTTCTGCATTGAGCGAAACTCCAGGGAATGGATTCGCAACCCGCTTGCTTCGTTTGCTCAGTTCGTCGGCTTGCCAATTGACCCGCATTCGCGTCTCCATGGCGTTTCCCCGCCTCGGCGGATCTGCACCCGAGGCTCCCCTCCCTGCCCGTCCGGAGACAGAGGTCCTGGTTGACGTGGCTGAGGAGGATCGCATCGCCACACCGTGGAGAGTCGTCCTATACAATGATGAAATACATACGTTTGAAGAGGTGATCTCCCAGCTCATCAAGGCGACGGGGTGCAGTTCGTCTCATGCGGAGAAGATTGCCTGGCAGGTCCATCTCGAGGGCAAGGCCGTTGCCTACGAGGGAGAATTCGAGGAGTGTTTCCGGGTTCAGGGGGTACTTCGAGAGATTCAACTGGTTACGGAGATCGAGGGATAGCCTCCGGTGCCGTCCCGGTCGAGGGAGCGATACTGAATCGCTTCGGAGAGGTGGTGTGCGCCGACTCCGGCCGTGCCGTCCAGATCCGCGATGGTTCTCGCAGCCTTGAGAATGCGATCGAAAGCGCGGGCGGTGAGACCCAGTTTGTGAATCGCCGTTTCCAGCAGCCGCCCACCCGCCTCGTCGAGTCGGCAGTATTCGCGCACGAGGCGGTTGTCCATGCGGGCGTTACAATAGACGCCCGGGTGGGCGGCGAATCGTGCCGTTTGGATGGCACGTGCGGCGGCGACCCGTTCGCGAATGCGGGCCGACGGTTCGGCTTCCGTCCGCCGGTTGAGGTCATCGAACGAGACGGGCGTCACCTCGAGATGCAGGTCGATTCGGTCGAGCAGGGGGCCGCTGATTCGCGCACGGTAGCGTTGGATCTGTTGGGGAGCGCAGGTGCAGGCCCGACGCGGGTCGTTCAGATAGCCGCAGGGACATGGGTTCATCCCGGCCACGAGCATGAAGGCCGCCGGGTATTCCACGCTCACGCGCGCCCTGCTGATCACCACCCGTCCCTCTTCCAGCGGTTGACGCATCACTTCGAGTACGGACCGACGGAATTCCGGCAACTCATCGAGAAAAAGGACTCCGTTGTGGGCGAGGGAGATTTCTCCGGGCAGGGGCGTGGACCCGCCTCCACACAATCCGGCGTCTGAGATGGTGTGGTGAGGTGCACGGAATGGACGGGCCTGTACCAATCCGAATCGTCCTCGAAGTTGACCTCCGACGGAGTGGATTTTCGTCGTTTCGAGCGCTTCCTCCCCTGTGAGGGGGGGCAGGATGGACGGCAGGCGTCGAGCGAGCATGGTCTTCCCGGCGCCTGGTGAACCCACCATAAGAACATTGTGTCCCCCTGCGGCAGCCACTTCGAGGGCCCGCTTGACGTTCTCCTGCCCCTTCACGTCCGCGAAATCATACCGAGCCCTTCCTTCTTCGGGCTGCCCGTGGAGGCCGTTCCTCGGGACCGGGTGGATTGACCGGCATCGGTTCGTGAGGAAATCTCTTGTTTCCGCGAGAGATCGGACGGGATACACGCGCAATCCATCTACGACGGCGGCTTCCGCGGCATTGGCTTCGGGGACGATCAGGCCGTTTCTCTGGTCATGACGGGCGCGGATGGCCATAGGGAGCACACCGCGAACCGGGCGCACGGTGCCGTCAAGCGAAAGTTCTCCAATGATGACGAGTCCGTCCAGCACGTCTTGCGGTACGGATCGTTGCATCGCCGAGACCACCGCCACCGCGATGGGCAGGTCGAAATGCGTGCCTTCCTTCCTCAGATCGGCCGGGGCGAGATTGATGGTCAACGCGCCCGGGGGATGGCGAAATCCCGAGCTTCTGATGGCCGGCATGACGCGCCGGATGCTCTCCTTCACCGCATGGTCGGGCAGACCGACCACCGTGTGGGCGTGTATGGATGCCGCGATGTAGACCTCGACTTTGACGGGCAGGGCATCCACCCCCACGACGGTACTGCTCCAGATCTGGGCCAGCATAGGTTGCGATACGGTTCGTTTCCTATACAAGCGGAAAAGCGGGAGGAAAGGCGACAGGGGGTCCGAAGGTCCGAAGGTCCGGGGGTCCGGGGGATCGCGTGGTGGGTGGTGGGTGGTGGGTGGTGGGTGGACGCGGGTCTCACGCGAAGTGGCGAGGGTGCGAGAAATTCCGGAAACTCGATTGCCACGAAACTTGAAAAACCGCCGGGTCCGGCGGTGCTATTCTATTGGGACAGGTTGACTGCCTTCGGTCCTCCATTTCGTCAGATCCATCCTCCCATGAACGGTTCACACGGCATCAGGGCGGGCTTCGCGTTTCTCACGTTGCTTCTCGCCTCCGCCACAAGCCTGGCCGGTCCCGCGCATCCGAACCTGCCGCCCCTCTCCCCTGCCGGCGGCGACTCCACGCTACATGCGTTGGCGCGGCTACAGTTGGAATGGGGTCCGCACGCGGCCAACTGGATCGAGGGCTTCGCCACACCTGTGTCAGGTGAGCGCATCACCTACAACAGCCCCCTGCCGGAGGTGACCGAGGCGCTGCTGTCGCGAGCGACCGACGGCGCGATGGCCATCGAATGGGAAACGGCGCCGGTCCCCTCTGCCGGGCTGCCGGACAGCGTGACCTTCGTTTGGATGATGGGCCTCATGGCCCAGGAACCGCACCGGCGATTCGATTTTTTCCTCAACGGGGAAGAATGGGGTTCATTTCGGACGGGGACCCGCCGAGCCTGGGCGGTCGAGGGATCGGGCGGAGGTACGCTTCGGTTCAGGGCCGTGCTGGCGGATCAGCACGGTGACCTGCACGGCTTCATGCGCCTCACCGTGCCGTCTTCCCTGCTGCGCCTCGGCCGGTCTCAGATCCTCAAGATCGTGGGCGAGGATGCCGGAAGCATGTCGTGGGCGATGACCTTCCTCGAACGGAATGTGGCCTCGCGGCTAACCAGGCACCATGAGAGCGCCTTCTGGTACCGACTTGCGACCGCTGCCGATCGCCGGAGCGCGCAATTCACCGCCGCGGCGGCCTGGGCAGGCGGACTGGTCACGCTGTCCGGTCCTGACGGCACCGCGTGGTCCGCAAGCCTGCGCCGTGCCGGTGGTTCATCTACCGTGAATCTGAGAGCCGGGGATGGCAGCGCTGGACTTCTCGACGTGCCGGTGGTCGTGCGGATAGACGGACGAGAGGTGGATCGGATCGATACGTGGTATACGGATTTCGAACAGGCTTCGTTGCGTCCGGACGGCCTGGTGGTCCTCAGGCAGTTCTCTTCGGATGGATCCGGATCGGCGATGGAAGTCAGTGGAAGCGCCGTGCTCGATTTGAAGGACGGCGTGGATCGGGTGGCGGCGTCGCTGTTTCGCGAGGGCACGATGGATATCGTGACGTCGAGTCATCAGGACATCGCGTGGATGGATGCGCCGGCGGCGTGTGTCGTGTGGCGGGATACCTCCGTCGTGACGCCGGCACTGGATCTGTTGGAGCGGGATCCGTCGTACCATTACTCCATCGAGCAGTCGATCATGTTGAAGGAGTACCTCGAGCGGAGGCCGGAGCGGCTGGAGCAGATCCGGCGGTTCACGCAGGAGGGGCGGCTCGAGTGGGGGGCCACGTACAACCAGCCGTACGAGGGGATGTACTCCGGGGAGAGTCTGGTGCGGGGTCTCTACTACGGGCGGCGTTGGCTGCGGGAGACCCTCGGCGGGTATGACGCCCGCACGGCGTGGAACGTGGATGTCCCCGGGCGCACGTTGCAGATGGCGCAGATCCTCAAGAAGTCGGGGGTCGACTACCTCGTGATGAGTCGTTTCCGGCCGGGGTTCTTCTGGTGGGAGAGTCCGGACGGCTCGCGGATCGGGGCGTACTCGCCGGGGCATTACCATGGGGCGAGCGACTTCATGCGTCGGGTGAGCGCGCCGGAGGTGCTGGCGGGCATTCCTGCGGCTTTTGCGTCTTGGGAGGACGTTTATCGGTCGACCGGCCTGCCGCCCACCGTTCCCGTGGTCGTGTCGTCCGATATGAGCGAGCCGCGCGACTATGCCCGTGAGATGCGTGCCTGGAACGACCTCTCGACGCCCTCCCCTGCCCTACCGGCGGGCGCTGCGCCTCCGGTGCTTCCGCGTCTTCGCTACAACACCATGCAGTCCGTCATGGACGAACTCTTCTCCGGCGACGCGGATCTGCCCGTGATCCGGGGGGAACGGCCTAACGTGTGGCTTTACATCCATGGTCCGACCCATCACCAAGCGATCACCGCATCCCGCGAGGCGGCGCATGCGCTGACCTCCGCGGAGATCTTTTCGTCATGGGCTTCCTCGCCCGCAGGTGGATCATCCGCTTACCCCATGGAAGCCCTGCGGCGTGCGTGGGAGGCCCAGATGTACCCGGATCACGGCTGGGGCGGCAAGAACGGGCACATCACGGACAGCGTATTTCAGGCCTCGTACCAGTCGGCCCTGGCGATGGGGACTGCGCTGCGGGGGCGGGCACTTCGCGGGCTGGCCGATGGGGTCGATCGACGTTCCGATTTGGGGGAGCCTGTCGTCGTGTTCAATCCGCTGCTGTGGGAGCGGTCGGGCATCGCTTCTTTCATGCTCGGAGGGGCGGATGACCGGTCAGCGTCGTACGAGGTAGTCGATGAGGCGGGGCGCGTGGCGCCCGCGGTGGTTTCCGTGGCGCCCGGCGAGGGAAAGGGTCGTTCCAAGGGGGTCCTGGTCGACGTGGCTGTGGAGGATGTACCGCCGGTGGGGTACCGGACCTACTATGTGCGCCCGGTCGACGTCTCCCCTGCCCCAACTGCGGGCGATGCGTCCGAATCGGACCGATTCACGTTCGAGAACGACTTCTACCGGATCGATTTCGTGCCGGGTGGGGTCGATCAGGTAACCGACAAGGCGCTCGGCGAGGCGCTTTTCCGGACCGACAAGTTTCTTGCGGGCGAGCTATTCACGATGCAGTCGGTCGGCAACGGCGCGGGCGAGTTTGCCGCCGTGCAGCAGCCCACGATGGAGGGGTTCGACCGGATGACCCGCTATGACGCATCGTGGCGTCGGACGGGCGAGACGCCCTTATGGGTGGATTTCGAATTGGCACAGGCGATGCCGCATGTGCGGGTGGAGCAGCGGGTGCGCATCTACAAGGTCGAAAAGCGGATTGATTTCGATGTGGCCTTGCTGGATTGGGACGGGACGGAGTCACGCGAATTCAGACTGGCATTTCCCCTTGCGTTCGGCAAGGCGGAGGTGACGTACGAGGTGCCGTTCGGCGCGTTGACGGTTGGCCGGGATGAAATGCCGGGGGCGGCGGGAGAGCGGTACGTGCAGCCGGTTGTGGAGGTGCGTCCGCGCGAGGTGCTCGACTGGATCAGCGCCTCCGGCGAGCGGGCCGGTGTGACCCTCCGATCGAGTGTGGCGGTGATGGATTTTTCCGATCCGACGGATAATCCTGTCGGGTATACGATCTTGCAGCCTGTGCTCCTGGCCTCGCGAAGGAGTTGTCACTGGGAGGGCAACTGGTATCTGCAGGAGGGGGATCATCGGTTCTCGTTCTCCCTCACGTCGCATGAGCCCGGCTGGAAGAACGGGTATCGCTTTGCGGAGGGGGTTGCGGCGCCGTTGATGGCTGTCGCCGGTGCGCCTGTCGGGATGGGCGCCGCGGGGTCGGAGTTGGACGCGGATGTCGCCGGGTCGGTGCCGGAGACGGGAAAAGCGGGCGCGGCGCCGGCAGGAGCCGTGTCGGGATCGGATAAGACGGCTGCGCGGGATGGGATGGCCGCCGGAGGGGCTGGGGCGAATCCCTCAGAGAAAGCCGCGACGGGGTTGGCGGATGGGCTTGCGCTGGATCCCGGCACGGCGAGTTTCCTCACGGTCGATCGGGAGGGGTTGGTGCTCTCGACGATCAAGCGGGCCGAGGACGACGAGCGGGCGACGGTAGTTCGCCTGGTGGAGATGGAGGGTACGGGTGGACCGGTAGGGTTGCGGTTCCCGTTCGTTCCGGCGCGCGCGGCGCGGGTGAATCTGATCGAGGAAAATCCGGAGCCGCTGGAGATCCGCGACGGCGCGGTGGTGGTGGAGGTGGGGCCGTTTGCGGTGGAGACGGTGATGGTTTGGGAATAAAGAGTTTAGGAGTTTAGGAGTTTAGGAGTTTGGGCGTTGGGCCGCGGGGCGCCGAAGGGTGCTGCGTCGGCTCTCCCTTTGTGTGGGCCGTTTTCGAGTTTGAGGACGCCGCGGGGGCAAACGGTCGAGCAGATGCCGCAGCCGACGCAGGAGGCGCGGACGATGTTTTGTCCGCGTTGGGCGTACCAGCGCACGTCGATGCCCATTTCGCAGTAGGCGGAGCAGTTCCCGCACGAGATGCACTGTCCGCCGTTCGTCGTGATGCGGAACCGCGAGAAGAACCGCTGCTGGAGCCCCAGGATGGCCGCCATGGGGCAGCCGAAGCGGCACCAGACGCGGGAGCCCATCAGGGGGTAGAAGCCGACACCAATCACGCCGGCGAAAATCGACCCGATGAAGAATCCGTACCATCGGGCAAAGCCGCGGCTCATGTCGCCGAGCAGTCCTCCTTTCATGGCGGAATTGACCCAGAGCAGGATGGTGCCCAGGGTGACGGCCAGGAGCACGGTGTAGATGATCCACCGCTCCCAACGCCATGCTTTGAGGGACTTATCCGACAGGTGCCGCCAGGGATCGCCGAGCGTTTCCGCGAGTGCGCCGCATCCGCAGACCCAGGAGCAGTACCAGCGCTTGCCATAGAAATACGTGAGGATGGGGGTCGCGAAAAAGGCCATCACGCCGCCCCAGAAGATCATGAACATCCCCAGCGAGCCGCCTGACCGGGTGATCCAGCGTACCCCGGACGGCCAGAGGTAGTCGTATTTCAGCGGCCAGAAGTAGTGGAAGTAGAACTCGGGCTGGTTCAGCATCACCAGGATATTCGGCAGCACGAAGGCAAATCCGAGTTGAAAGAACATCACCGAGAGGGTCCGGATGACGTGGTACCGAGAATGCCGGTATTTGAGGAGCGCCCGTACGCCCATCACGAGGACGGCCAGCGTGTAGAACGTCCCGTAGAGGAACCACTGGTCGGCCTTTTTGCCGCGGAAGAGCCAGCTCAGCCCGTCGGTGGTGCGGACCAGGTGTTCGAGGGTCGAGGGGAACCAGTAGAGGAGGATGTAGAAGCCGGTCAGCACGATCCCGAGGATCCACCCGAGGACGCCGCGCGCGGTGGTCGGTGAGAAGGTCAAACCGTCATTTCGTACGCCGGCCGCCCCCTTGCCGTAGCGTCCACGGAAGTAGACCAGTCCACCCACCGAGATCAGGCCCAGGGAAAGCGCGCCGAACGTCTGCGGCAATTTGCTCCCTGCGCCAAAGGCTGCTACGACCAGCGACAGCAGCCCGAGGGCAAATAGCCCCAGCCCTGTGCGGTCGGTGCGGGAGAGGTGGGTGGTCGGGGCGGCGAGGAGCATTGGGGGCAGGTGGGAGAATGGGTGAATGGGTGAATGGGTGAATGGG
>CAYLXM010000065.1:13083-14427 GCA_964387555.1 uncultured Rhodothermales bacterium
GAGGAGCATTGGGGGCAGGTGGGAGAATGGGTGAATGGGTGAATGGGTGAATGGGCGTATGGGAGAACTCCTAAACCACTAAACTACTAAACTACTAAACTCTTGTTTTATTGCGAATTCCGGATCAAAGTTCGCCTCTATCAGGTGGTTGGTTACGTATTCCAGAGTCCGTCCCTCCTCTATCCACCTCGTGCAAACGTCCTGGCGAAGGCGCAGGCCCAGGGCGGAGAAGCCGGCGACCGCTCTTCCGTCCTTTCTGAAGGTGACGCGGAGGGACTGTCTGCCGGACGGGTGCTCCCAATACACGGAGTCCGTGTCGTCGGATGGTTTGGCCGGGACGCTGCCGTAGGTCTGGTACTCGATGTCGAAAAACTTGGCCGAGTTGAAGAAGACTCCGGGTTCGTAGCGGGTTCGTTGTCCGGCCAGGTTTCGGCCCACGATCCGGCCGTGCTCTCGTCCGCTGTACCAGAGTTGTTCGGTGATGGGACGCCCTGGGAGCCGCTCCTTGAACTCGGCGCAGTCCCCGGCGGCGTAGACGTCCTCCACGCTTGTTTCGAAGCAGTCGTTCACGAGGATGCCAAACGCCGTGCGGATGCGGGTGTGTTCGGTGATCTGCACATTCGGGCGGACGCCAGTCGTAAGCCCGACGAGTCCGCACGGGATCCTCTCCCCCGCCCTCGTCACGACGGCGGTGGCGCGGCCATTCGGTCCGGCCTCGATCCGATCGAGTCCGGTCTCCAGTCGCAGATCGATGCCGTGGCGGACGATTTCCTTTTCGAGGAGCATCGACTCCTCTTCGGGGAAGAGGTAGTCCATGTAGTGTTTCTCCCGCACCAGGAATGTCACGGTTATGCCGCGGGAGTGCAGCATTTCACAGAGTTCGATCCCGACGAGTCCGCCGCCGATCACGACGGCGCGATCGACTCCGCGGATATTCGTCTCGAGGAGGTCGAGATCCTGTCGGGTGACCATCCCCTGGACCCCGGGAAGGTCCTGTCCGGGCCAGTTGAAAGTATTGAGGGTGGAGCCCAGCGCAAGCAGCAGTTTATCGTAGCGAATGAATTGCCCATCGCTTGTGAGCAGACGTTTTTCATCCGTGAGGACGCGGGTGACATAGAGGCGTCGGAGCGTGATCCGGTTGTCCGTCCAGAAGTGCGGCTCGTAGGGTTGGGTGTCT
This sequence comes from uncultured Rhodothermales bacterium, assembly GCA_964387555.1. Classification (GTDB taxonomy): domain Bacteria; phylum Bacteroidota; class Rhodothermia; order Rhodothermales; family CAYLXM01; genus CAYLXM01. The sequence goes on from CAYLXM010000065.1 coordinate 14,261, forward strand.
TCAAAGCGGAGGTGCCCCATGAACACGTACATCAAGGACGGGCGAGAGAAGAAGTAGTCCGCCTCGGCGGAGATCACCGACACCTCCCAGTCCGGTTGCAGGGCGCGGACCGTCCGCGCGGCCGTTATCCCGGTGATCCCGTTGCCGACGATGACGATGTGCATGGG
>CAYLXM010000065.1:14527-21518 GCA_964387555.1 uncultured Rhodothermales bacterium
GATTGACTACCTATCTCGGCAGCATGGGGAAGAGGCGGAGGATATCTTCCCTGGAGGGGCGGCTGCCGTATTCACAGATCTCGAAGGCCTCGGCGGCCTTGACGCCGGCCGCGTGGTCGGCGCCGTACCATTTCACGAGGGCCTCGCGGATATCCGGGGCAATCCCACCGCTCCGTCGACTTTCCAGCCAGGCCCGCCGTTCTGCCGCTCCCTCGGGCACCTCATTCAGATACCCTCCAATCCACGGAAGCCATTCGTACATCTGGGAGACGTGGGCATCGAGGGCATCCCACTTCTTGGAGACCGTGGCCGTGATATCGACGGCGATATCGGGCCGGAACGGGTTGGGGCGCTGGAAGTGATCCTGCGAGTAAAGAAAGACGGGGTTCTTGGACAGGGCCGGCGTGTCCGGGGCGATGTTGGGGACCCCTACCATGTAGGCCGCATCCTGCACGAGAATCCCGGTGTAGCGATGGTCGGGGTGGTAATCATTGGGTCGGGGTCCGACGACGAGGTCGGCATTCCAGTTGCGGATCTGGCGGATGATCTGGAGGCGGACGTCCAGGCTGGGGACCAGTTCTCCGTCATGGTTGTCGAGTGTTTCATACTCGTCGATGCCCATGCGTCGTCCGGCTTCGCGTGCCTCTTCCCTCCGGATACGGGCGAGGGCTCCGCCGCCCATCGATTGATGCCCGGCGTCTCCGTTGGTGACGGAGAGGCATTTGACCGCGTGTCCCATCGACGCCCACAGCGCGGCCGTGCCGCCGGCGTCACTGTCGCAATCGTCGGGGTGGGCGCCGATGATGATCACGCGGACCGGATCGGATTGGGCGCTGGCGACAATGCCCAGACACGGAAACGCGATCAGGAGAAGGATAAGTCGGGACATGGTTCTGTTGGTCGGATGGGTTTGTTCTCGCGGGCGGGCCGCGTTTGGGGCATAGGATGGCAAATCCGGGTGATCCGAGCAAGTCTCCGCAGCAATTCAGGGTGAAAATCCACACAGGGGCCCATGGGCATGGAGGGCTGCGGCGTCGCTATCTTGGCCATCAACCATCCACATTCGAGGTCGCCTATGCGGTACGCGATTACGGGGAATACCCAAAAGGATGACATCTGGCTGCCTGTTGCCGATCTGGTGGGGTTGCTGGATCGGTTGGGGTTGTCGTGGAGTGTCCCGAGTCCGCTCGCCCGTGGTCTGGCGGAACGGGGCTTGTCCGAGGCGTTGCGCTATCAGGAGACGGAGTTTGAGGAGATAGTGCCCGGGTGCGACGTGGTCCTGTCGTTTGGAGGGGATGGTACCATGTTGCGCACGGCCCATGCCGTGGGGCGAGCGGCAAAGCCGATACTGGGCGTCAACATCGGCCGACTGGGTTTTCTGGCGGATGTCGAAGTGGCCGAGTTGGAGGATACAATCGGTCGCCTCGAGTCGGGTGACTTTCGGGTGGAGGAGCGAAGCGTGCTGTCCGTCGACTTTTCAGAATTCGGCGACGGGGAGGCGAGTTTTGCCCTGAACGAGGTGGTGATCGAACGCGGGGCTTCGGCCGGAATGATCACCGTCGATGTGGAGGTGGACGGCCGTTTTCTGAACAGTTACTGGGCAGACGGGCTCATCATTGCGACACCTACCGGTTCGACCGCGTACTCGCTTTCGCTTGGAGGTCCGATCATTGCGCCGGAGAGCGGTGTGATCGTCATCACCCCGATCGCCCCGCACACGTTGACGGTACGCCCGATCGTGTTGTCGATCGATTCTCGGATCACGGTTCGCGTTCGTGCCTCCGGTCCCTCCTATCTCATCGCGGTGGACGGCCGGAGCAGGACACTCGCCGAACAGGGCATCCCTCTGGCGGTCTGCAGGGCCGACTATGTGGTTCGTCTGGTGAAATTGCCGGAGCGGGACTATTTCGAAACGCTCAGAAACAAGCTGATGTGGGGGAGGAGGAGGGAAGGGATATGAGAGTTGGGGAGTTGAGGAGTTGAGGAGTTGAGGAGTTGCTTCTCCACCGTCTTCCCGGCGAAAGCCGGGATCCAGGGTTTGAGGGTTTGGAGTCGCGACCAAAGGGAGCGTCCCGGGCGCAGCGGAGCGGAGACCCGGGATCCAGGGTTTGGAGTCTGAAGGTTTGGAGCTGCGACAAGCGGGGATTCGGCTCCTTCTTCTCCGATTCAGAAATACACCCGGTAGAGCAGCCTGAAGTTGCGGCCGGGTTCCGGCATGACGATTTTCACGCGGGAGAGGTGGTCGCGATATGCCGTATCGGTGAGGTTCTCCACGGCCAGATCGACGGTGTGAACGAGGCCCGCCGCGGTGAGGATATACTGCGCCGTTGCACCGAGCGTGACGTATCCATCCGTCCGCTTTTCGAACGGACCCAGGCGTGATTGCGCCGCGGCCAACCGTGTGTAGGGTTGCAGCGAGAGTGCACCCCACGTAAACCGTCCTCCGATTTTCCCCCGGAGCGGGGGAATCCACGGCATGGGTTGTGATTCGGCGGAGAAGGTACCCTGGACGTAGCTGCCGGACGTTTCCAAAGCCAGCCATCGTGCCAGGGTCCGGTCGAATCGGAATTCGCCGCCCCACATCAGCGCATCTTCGCCGGAATACGCGTAGATGGGCAGATACACCCGATAGTTGATCTCGCCGGTGTTTCGCGGGTAGATGAATCCACTGATGGCGCTTCGAAATAGCGTGAGGGACAGGTTCGTTTCGTCCGTTTCGTATCTCCCGAACACCTCCAGTCCGAAGCCCTTCTCCAGACCGAGGTCGGGGCCCCCGATGTCATAGGAATAGGCCGCGAGGTGCGGACCTCCGCTGTAGAGTTCCTCGATCCCGGGCAGCCGCAGCGAGCGCATCGCGGTGAAGCCGATAGCCACTCCGGAGACGAGCGATAGGGAAGCCGTGCCCGACGCGGAAAGCCCGGCAAACGTACGCGGTCGAATGCCGTCCAGAAAGACCGACGTGAAGGTGACCGAGGGTTCCACGCGTCGTACGTCATAGCGGAGGCCTCCGAGGAGTCCGAGACGTCCGACGTCGAACCGCTGGACGGCCGCGCCGGCCAGCGTCCATTCCCTGGACGCCGGCGTTGCACTGAATCCTCCGGCCGCGTAGTCGCGGTATTCCCCCGAGAACCGGAACGTGCCCTCGCCGAGTCGCCCCGGACCATCGGTCCGCGCTGTCAGCGCTCCCCGATACGTGATTACCCCGAACTCGATTCCGAGGATTCCGTTGGACTCGAACTCCTGGTGGTGGTACCACGAGTACGTTCCGCGCACCTCGAGGGAGGGGATGTGCGGTTTCACGTTGAGAAATACCGCCCGGGCGTCGACGTTGTAGCGCGTCATATCAATGTCTACGCCATTCGGGTGGGCACCTACGAATCCGCCCGGGATACCGTATTGCGATTCGTACCATCCCGCCGCAACGCCGGCATATCCCCATTCACCAACGCGGCTTAGACCTCCTGAGGCCGTCAGTCCGAACAGACCGGTATTTTTCAGCGTCCCCTCGGGCGTGCGGAGGTCTCCGGCATCACGGACCGCTCCGCCCGCATGGAAGGAGTAGTTGGACAGGAGGGGCGTGTGCACGCTGACGCCTGTGGCGTAGGACCGGTTGACCGATTGGGGTTGAAGGGCTGCCTGGATATGGAAGTGATCCGGCCGGTCGTTCGGGACGGCGTTCTTCAGCACGTTCACGACACCCCCGAGGACGCTGGGTCCGTGGAGCAGCGCAGAGGGACCGCGGAGGACCTCGATTTCGTCCATCATGAGTGGATCGATGGCCACGGCATGGTCGGAGGACGTGGAGGAGAGGTCGCCGGTGCGCTCACCATCCTCGAGTACCAGCAGACGCTCACCGCCGAGGCCTCGAAGGACGGGCCGGGCAGGAGCAGGGCCCATCGAACGCATGGAGACGCCCGGTTCTTTTTCAAGAGTCTCCGCGATCGTTGCGCCCAGACGCTCCCTCAGGCTCGTTCCACCCAGGGAAAAGGACGAGGTCCCCTCCACGTCGTGCCTCTCGCGCGTCTCGTGGATGTCGTGTACGACAATCTCCCCGACACGCACGGGCTCGGCCCTCATCTGCAGTTGCAGTGTGCGGACTTGATTCGGTCCCACCTCTACGTCCTTTACCAGCGGCTCGTAGCCGATTCGAAACGCACGCAAGACGTAGGTGCCTGGCGGCACGTTGCGCAGCATGAAGTCGCCGTCGGCGGTCGTCTGGGTCGACCGTTCGGCGCCTTCCAGGAGGATCTGAGCGAACGCCACCGGCACGCCGGTGGCGCGGTCGGTCAGTGTTCCGTCGATCGATCCCCAGCCGGTCTGGGCGGTGGAGGTCAGCGGAAGAAGGATCGCTGCGCCGAGGAGCAAGGCGAACACGTTTCTCGCAAGCCGCTGAGTCTGACGCATCGGTAGATCGGTTACTCGGTAACCGTGATCAGGATGGCGTTGGCGTCGGCGAGGGGCGGCGTCGTAAAGTCGGCATGGTCACCGTGTTTCATTTTGATCTGAAATCGCGTGCTGCCGGCGGACTCGCCGTGGAGGTGGAAGCTCCATTTCCCGTCTTCCTCATGTTGCTCGAATTCGGCAATCCCTTCGGACTCGAACTCATATCCCATGCTGTATTCGTCCCTGTCGAGGATGCTCTGGCTGATCACGTCTTCGTCCTCGTCAAGGAAGATCGCCGTGATGAGCGCGGTCTCTTCCCCTTCGGCGATCGTGACTCCGCAGGGTTCCGATGCGCAGCTGACCTGGCCCTGGAAGACCTGGTAGACGGTGACGCCATTGAGGACGAGGCGGACGCCGTAGGCTTCGGCGTGTTCGTTCTCGTTCTCTTCGACGGCATTGTCGCAGGCAGAAAGTGTAAGGCCGGCGGATATCAGAAGGAGGAGGGGGAAAAGGGTGGTGCGGTTGTGCTTCATGATACGTCCCTGTACTAGATAGGACCAAGCCTGTGTGAATGGCTGGCGGTCGCAGCTCGGTTGGATGGGCGAAAACCGGTGTGGGGGCGTCCACCGAAACATCGATTGACGACACCTCCACGGGGGCGTCGAAGGAGACATCCTTCGGAGGGCGGGGAACCTCGCGACTATACCAGGGGCGGACCACGGACGTGGGGCGCCGACGCGAGGGGCGAAGCGTGCGCCGCCACGGCGGCTACCTGAAGGCGAACTGTCGGCTCGGTCGTGTTTGCGCACGCGCAGAGCAGCGTGACCTGAACGAGGTCTCGACGACAGAGCTGGCACTGCTGTTCGCAGGCCGAAGCGCGATGGCGCTGAAGGGAGGGCGAGGCGTCTTCCGTCTCGATCCCAAGCCCCGAGCCCGCCCCGGCCGCCTGCGCGGACATGTCCATCGCATGTGTCACCCGGTGCAACTCGGGTGCAAGGACGCCCCCGAGGATCAGCGTGATCAGAAGGGGAAGTCCGGCGGCTCGGGCGATATGTCGAAGACGGGGTTGCACGCCTGGGTGGGGTCGATTGCAGTCGTAAACGGTGGCTTGCGGGGAGGGGTTCCGGCGGCGAATGGGCGAATGAGCGTGGGGGCGAATGGGCGAATGGGTGAATGGGTGAATGGGTGAATGGGCGCGGGGGCGGCATCGACTTTGCTTGTTATCCCGGGCGGAGCAACGCGGAGACCCGGGATCTCGGTTCGAGAGGTGTGCAACCGTTCAGGAGCACAAGGCGAACGGCTAAACTGTGGCATGCGGACAGGTCGATTCCTTACAGCATGGCGGAACATGTACTGCGGTGCCACGTGACATTATGAAAGTGCCATTTGTCACATTCAGGATGTTATCATGTCGAGCGCTGACTCCCTCGCGCACCATCCTCGGACGACGCTCGGGTGGTCGCTCGGATTGCGGGCGCAGCGGGCCGATCAGGTTGTGAGGAGTATCCGGCGTGGCTTTTCCGTGCGCAGTGTGGAGCGGATTCGGGCGCGGCTTGGATTGAGCATGGAGGAGGTAGCCGGCGTGATTGGCGCGTCGAAGCGGACGCTGGCGCGACGGCAGCGCGAAGGGAGGTTGGAATCATCGGAGTCAGACCGGTTGTACCGGCTGGCGCGTCTGTATGAGCAGGCGGTGGATGTTTTTGAGGAGGAGGAGGATGTGCGGCGGTGGTTTCGACAACCCCAGTGGGCATTGGGAGGGCAGGCGCCCCTGTCCTCCGCGTCGACCGATCCGGGCGCGAGGGAGGTGGAGTTGCTGCTACAGCGGATCGAGCACTCGGTCTTGACCTAGGGTGTGCGTCATGCCGACGGCCTGGAGGGTGGTTCGGTCGAAGCATGCCGAATCGGCGATGACCGGCGAGGGCGCGCGGCTATATGGAGGCCGGTTCAACAGCGAGGGCACGGCGATGGTGTATGCGGCCGATTCCCTCGCGTTGGCGGTGCTGGAGATTTCGGTGCATCTCCCCTCCTACCGGTTGCTGCGGGATCTGGTCTACCTGCGCATCGAGATCCCGGAGGCTCTCGTACTTGATGTCGAGGCCTTGGAGTTGCCGGATGACTGGCGTTCGACGCCTCTTTCCAGGACGTCTCAGGTATGGGGAGACCGGTGGGTTGCCGACGGCGCACGGACCGTAGCCCGGGTGCCCAGTGTGCTTATCCCGGAGTCGTGGAACTATCTCATCAATCCGCGTCACCCTGACGTCGAGGAGGTGCGGGTGGGAGAGGCGAAAGCGCTGGGGTTGGATCCGAGGGTGTAGCTTCAAAGAGTTGAGGAGTTGAGGAGTTGAGGAGTTGACTTTCGACGACCATCCCGACGGAAGCCGGATTCGACGGCTTGGGGGTTTGGAGTTTGGGGGTTTGGAGTTTGGAGTTTGGCGTCGCGACCAAGGGGATCCAGGGTACGGCGCGTGCGGAAAGTGTGGATAGTGTGGAGTGATGACGAATTCTCCCGGGTGCTGTGAAGGGGGGGCCGAAGGTCCGGGGGGCCGAGCGCGCATCCGGAGGGGCGGCCCGAGACCCTACCCCGGACGTGATCCGGGGGAGCGAAGCG
>CAYLXM010000066.1:0-21347 GCA_964387555.1 uncultured Rhodothermales bacterium
GGTTTGAGGGTTTGAGGGTTTGAGGGTTTGAGGGTTTGAGGGTTTGAGGGTTTGAAAGTTTGGGGGTTTGAGGGTTTGAAGTTGGAGGCTTGGTCGAAGGTGGTCTCGTTGGTCTGTAGGGGCGGGTTTCAAACCCGCCCGGACCAGACGTTTTGGAATTAGGAGTTTAGGAGTTGCCTCGCGACCGTCGTCCGGGCGGAGGCCGGGATCCCTCGACTTAGAGTTTAGGAGTTGAGGAGTTTAGGAGTTGCGGAGTTCAAGAGCCGACGGCTCTAGCCTCGAGCGTGCGCCTCTGCCGCTTCCAGGAGTACGTCCTCGAACTGCCGCGCCAGGAGGGTCCGGTCAAAATCCCTTCGGGCCGCCTCCTGTGCGCGGCCCCCTGCCTCCGCCAGCCAGTCAGGTCGATCGACGAGGACCGCGATCTTTGCGGTCAGTTGATCGGGCGACGACGCCGGAATAGCCCATCCGCACCTCTCCCGCTCGACATAACGCTTTGTCCAGCCGGGATTCGTCACGATTACCGGCGTGCCGCAACCCAGACTGTCGAAGAATTTACCCGGCGAATTCACGGCAAGGACCGGCAGGTCAATGAAGGTGACGAGCGACAGAGCAGCCAGCTTGAACCAGGAAAGCATCGCGGGCCGGGCCTGCGGAGGCAAAACGAGCACGTTCTGCTGTCCGGCAACCGTCTCCCGCAACAGGGGCTCATAATACCCGTCGCCGGCAACAACGAAGCGCAGATCATCCCGATCCGCCATGGTCCGAAACACCTTGCAGAGCGTCGGGATGTCGTTCGCGCGTCCGAACGTTCCCGCATAGAGGATCACTGTGCGGTCAGCCAGGTCGTATCTCCGCCTCAGGTCTGTGAGCGCCGAATCGCCAATCCCGTCGATCAGGTCGAAGTCCGTCCCGTTCGGAATCGTAAAAACACCGGCAGGGTCGTCGACGAACCGGCGCACGTGGGCCGTCATGTCCTCCGAAAGCGTCACGACGCGGGCGGCGTCGCGGTACAGTCCCCGCTCCAGCCCGCGCAGTGTCTTCCGGAGAAGCGGGTTACGGAGGGCGCCCATCTGTATCGGGAAGTCCGGCCACAGGTCCTTCACCTCGAAGATCCAGGGGACCCGGAAGCGGCGCGCCACCACGGCGGCGAGGAACGGGACGGTGAGGGGCACCGAAACCCCCCAGAGCAAGTCCGGCCGGTCGACGCGGAACGATCGCATCAATGCCTTTCCGGCGAATGAGGCGAAGGCGCGCACACGTCCCGCCGGTCCCATGCGGTTGGCATACGGCACGTCTACCATCTGCACGTCCACGCCGGACGGTACCCAGTCGAAATCCCTGGTGATCCGGCGGTCATACCACGTGCGGGAGGTAATCAGCGTGATCCGATGCCTCTCGGCGAGATGCCGAAAGAGCGTGTGGTGGCGCCCCGTGGCGCCGCAGTCGGGGCTCTGGTAGAACTGATAGAGGACGGCAAGGTGCATGGGGACGAACGGACTATCCCGATCCCGGTGGTTTTCGGACGACATCGAGCGGAGGCAACTCGAGGTCGGGATCCAATGCCGATTCTCCTCCACGTAACAACGCGAACACCGTTCTTGCGATGAGCCGCATGTCAAGGCCGAACGTCCCGTTTTCTACATACCACACGTCCAGCGCCAGCCGCGTATCCCAGTCCAGCGTATTACGCCCCTGCAACTGGGCCCAGCCCGTCAGGCCGGGACGTACCTCATGCCGGAAACGCTCGCGTGCCGTGAAGAAAGGGAGATAGCGGGGTAGAAGCGGACGCGGACCCACCAGACTCATCTCCCCTCGCAGCACGTTGACCAGTTGGGGCAGTTCGTCAAGGCCGGAACGCCGCAGCACGTTGCCCATCCGGGTGATCCGATGCGGTCCGGGACGCAACTCCTCCGCATCCACGACCATCGTCCGAAATTTCAGCAGAGTGAACGGCTTCTCCTCCTTGCCGATGCGTTCCTGCCGAAACCAGACCGGTTTCCCGTCGAGCAGACGAATCGCTGCCCAGAATGCCAGCAGGACGGGAGCAAGCAGGACCAGCCCTATCAGCGCGAGCAACCGATCCACAGCGTGCTTCACAAGGCGTCCGAGGCGGGACCGCCGCTGGTGAATCGATCCTTCATCGGATAAGGACATGTACATGGCGGGGCGGGCATCCCGTGATTCAGTCGGCTCCAAGCCAGTCTCCGTGCTCCCGGAGCACAGCAAGGACGGGTTGGATCGCGGGGTGTCCCGGATATCCTTCCAGCAGGTAGACGGCGAGCGCCTCGGACGCGTCGGGCACCGTGAGGTTCTCCAACGAAAGCCCCACCCTGCGATAGGCCTCCCTGAACGGGACTCCCGTCTTCACCAGGCGCATTGCCTCCGCCGTGGCAAATAGATCGGCCGAGAGGGCCTCCCTCATTCGTTCCCGGTCGAACGTGACGCCACCCAGCACTTGCTCGATGGCGGATGCGGCGTCCTCGGTAAGGAGTGTTGCTCGCATGACGGCCTCTTTGGTCAACTGAAGGTCGCGGTGATAGCCCGAAGGCAGGTTGGCGGGAAGTGTCGCCAGGAGGCTGAGTTCGGCAAGGAGTCGGTGGTACGTCGCCCGAGCCAGTTCGAGCACATCCGGATTCCGTTTCTGGGGCATGATGGACGAACCCGTGCAATACGATGCAGGAAGCTGTGCAAAGCCGAATTCGGTCATATTGAACTGCACCAGATCGGAAGCAAGCCGATTGATGGTGGCGCCGATCTGGACCAGGGCATGAGCGACCTGCAGTTCGAGTTTGCCCCGCGACAACTGCACCGCCGTCACATTGCGCTGCACGCCCTCGAAGCCGAGCGCCTCGGCGAACGCATCACGCGGGAGTTCGAGATAGGGAACACCAAATCCCGCCGCCGAACCCCAGGGGGATCGATTAATGGCGTGTGATGCATCGCGCAAGACCCCGAGGTCGTCCGCGAGGAGTTCAGCGTACCCTGCCGCCCACAGACCGGTGGTGGTTGGCATGGCCCGCTGCATGTGCGTATAGCCCGGCATCAAGGCATCGGAGTACGCCTCCGCCAGATCGCACAGGCGTTCGGCGATCGAGTGAACGATCCTGCCTACGCGCCGGAGGCGGTCTCGCAGGAAGAGGCGCAGCGCCACCAGCACCTGATCGTTTCTCGACCGGCCTGCATGGATCTTCCGCCCTACGTCGCCCAGCCTGGCTGTCAGGGCATGCTCAATCACCGTGTGGGCGTCCTCATCCTCGATCCGGACCGTCAGTCGACCGGCGAGGATTTCCTCGCGGATAGCGTCCAGCGCGTTCCCGATGACGGCCGCCTCTTCCTGTTCAAGAAGTCCGATCTGCGCGAGGGCATTGGCATGCGCACGCGTGCCTTCCACGTCGAAGGGAAGCAGATAGGAGTCCCAGCGCCAATCGTCTCCTACGGTGAATCGGCTGACCCATTCTTCTTCCGCGGTGTCCTTCTGCCAGAGCTTCATGAGTGTGACGTTGGTGACGAGGTGGTGCCGCCGGGCGTGGCCAGTTGAAAATAGGCCTTGATGATGGACTTGTAGACCGAGACGGCACGTTGCACCTCACCGGCCTCGATGTGTTCTTCCGGCGTGTGGGAGAGTTCACTGCGACCGGGGCCGATTTTGACGGCCGGTACATCGTGGAGGAAGACCCAATCCGATGCGGTGGGAGAACCGAACGGCGCCTCTTCCGTGACGGCGATGCAAGCCCTCGCGATGGGCTCGGAGGAGGACGTGCCGACGGGGATATAGCGGGAGGAGTGGACGTGAATCTCGGACTCCAGGTGCGAGGCCAATAAGGCCACGATTTCCTCATGCGTGAAGGCGGGCGTGGAGCGGATGTCGACCGTGATTTCACACGCATCGGGCACGACATTGTGTGCCGTGCCACCGTGCGCCACGGCCGCAATCATCGTCGTTTCACCGAGAAGCGAATCCCGGCGGTCAAATTCGAATCGTTCGATGCGCAGCAGATCCCTGGCTGCCTTGTAGAGGGCGTTTTCACCCAGATGCGCCCGGGCCGCATGCGCCGTGCGTCCCCTGGCCGTCAGTTTGAGGATGAGCAAGCCTTTCTGGGCGAGGCAAGGGCGCAAGCTGGTGGGCTCGCCGACCAGGGCTGCTGAGGGGTGCGGCAACGGGCCTTTCCGGAGCTGCTCCAACCCATTGTATGTGCCGCCGACCTCCTCACAGGCCGTGAGGGCCACGACGATCTGCCCGTCGGGCGGGTCGTACCCCTCCTCCGCCAGTTCGAGCAACGCAACCGTCATCGCGGCCACCGAAGCCTTGGCATCTACCGAGCCACGGCCATACACCCGTCCGTCGAGCCGTACGGCCTGGAAGGGCGGATGGGGGTGGTCGGCGGATGGCGGCACCACGTCGAGATGGGTGGCCAGCACAAGCTGGTTTGAACCGGCTCCGAGGCTGAACCAGAGGTTATCGTCCAGGCGATTCACCGTACGGCCCTGCCTGGTGACGAATTCGGAGAGAAAGTCCGCAATCGGGCCCTCCTCCCGGCTCAGGGAGGGGATTTCGATGAGGGCGCGATGGAGGGCGAGGACGTCGGTGGCCATTTGATCCATCCGGTCACCCATCTGTTCGTTCGGCCATGATGACGGTGCCTCCCGATCCGGCCAGAAGATCCTCGGGAGAGAGTACAATAATTTCTCCGACACCGGCATCGAGGGCCTGGAAGGCCACGTCGAGCTTCACGCGCATCCCGGCCGTCACCCAGCCCTCCTGGATGCCGGACTCGAACTCCGCCCGCGTACACGTGGCGAGGTGCGTCGCAGGGTCCCCACTGTCGCGGCGAACGCCGCCCGACTCGGCAACGAAATAGAACCGATCAGCCCGCAGCGCGCCTGCCAGGGCGGCGGCGACGGTGTCGGCATTCACATTGTAGAGCAGGCCGCCGGCATCCACTCCCATGGGCGCCACGATCGGAAGCCGGCCGGATTCGATGAGGAGTCGGAGCAGCGAGACATCGACTTCCTCTACATCGCCCACCCAGCCGAAATCGACCAGATCGCCGTCGATTTCCCGCGGAGGCCGGCGCGATACGCGCACCATCCCATCGTCCGCCCCGCAGACCCCAACTGCCCGCAATCCGTGGCGGATGCCCTGTCCGACCAGATTCACGTTGAGCGAACCGCGGAGTGTCCACTGTACGATCTCCAGGTCCAGGTCGGTGGTGACCCTCCGGCCGTGGACCATTCGGGGCGTGTGCCCCAGGCGCTGGGCCACGCGCGTGGCGTGTGGGCCTCCTCCGTGGACCAACACGAGATCCGCTTCGGCCCGAAGGCGCAGGACGGCCTCCCAGAAGGCGTCGGTCGCCCCCTTGGCGTCGAGAAGCGCTCCCCCGATCTTGACGACATACAGCGCCATGAGGCAATGCGATCGATCTAGAGGTCCCAGATGTATTCCAGAATGGCTTTCTGGGCATGCAGCCGGTACTCGGCCTCGAGCAGGTGAATCGCCCTCGGGCTGTCCAGGACGTCATCATCCACCACGACTCCGCGTCGCACCGGCAGACAGTGCATGAATACGGCTTCGCGGGTACGGTTCATGCGGTCCGATGAAACCCGCCACGATCCCAGCGAGGCCCGGGCTTCCGCTTCCTGCGCCCGCGCCGTATAGGCGAGCTTCCCGCCCCAGGCTTTTGCGTAGATCACGGATGCCCCGTCGTAGGCCTCATCCACCGATTCGGTTTCCGTAACCGACGCCCCCCGCTTCTCCGCATCGGCACGCACCCGCGCCATGACACCCTCGTCCAGTTCGTAGCCTTCCGGGCACGCCACCACCACATCGAAGCCAAGACGCGCGGCAGCGAGGACGGTGGAGTTCGGCACTGCCATGGGCAGCGGCTTCACATGCGGAGCCCACGTCAGGACGAATTTCTTGCCCTTGATGTCACCGTCGAAATGGTCCGTGAGCGTCGCAGCATCACCAAGCGCCTGACACGGATGGTAGAAGGCGGATTCCAGGTTGACGACCGGGACCGTCGATGCCGCCATCACCGCACGGAAGGCGGCCTCGGACCGATCCTGCTCATAGTCCGTAAGCGACGCAAAAAGCCGCACTCCCAGTGCGTCAAAGTAGCGCGAGAGTACGCCGAAGGCTTCTTTTACGTGCTCGGCTGCATGGCCGTCCATCCGAACATCGTTCCTCCACTCGAGTCCCCAGAGACCTTCGCTGACATTGAGGACCGTGGAGTGGGCCCCCAGCTCCACGGCAGCCAGCTCCATGGAGGTCCTCGTGCGGAGCGACGCGTTGAAGAAGACCAGTCCGATCGATCGGCCGGCAGCAAGGTCGAGGCGACGGCGGTCGTGCCGGAAACGGACGGCTGATGCGATGCAGCGTTCCCACACCGCATCGTCCAGATCCTGCCAGTCGAGTAGGTGTCGCATGAATCAGCCGGGTTGGGTGGGAAGACGCTTCAGTGCATCGGTGAATGCGTCGACAAATAGATCGATTTCTTCGCCTGTCGAGTTGAGTGGCGGCATGATGCGAACCACGTGCGGGTGAACGGTGCTACCCGCCAGGATCCCATTGTCGCGAAGTGTGTCGAGCACCGGGCGCACGGGCGTGCCCAGGTCGAAACCGATCAGGCAACCCGCCCCGCGCACCTCGCGTACGAGCGGACCGATACGCCGGTGAAATTCTGCGAAGATGTCCATCGCGCGGTCCATCAGCCGCCGGTCGCGAATGGTCTCCAGCGTTGCCGTAACGGCGGCCATGGCCAGCATACCCCCACCGAACGTCGTGCCCTGGTCGCCGGATTTGACCGAGGAGGCAATGGCCTCCGACACGAGGACGGCGCCGACGGGCAGGCCGGAGCCCAGACTCTTGGCGAGCGTAATCAGATCGGGTCGCACGCCGAGGTTCTCGGAGATCGAGAAGGTGCCTGTCCGCCCCACACCCGTTTGCACCTCGTCGAAGAGGAGAAGACAACCGTGTTGGTCACACAGACGGCGCAGGTCATGGAAGTACGATGCAGGCGGCGCCCACATGCCGCCCCACTGGATCGGCTCCAGCAGGACGGCCGCCACATCGGTTCGGCTCTCGAGCACACGCGCCACGGCGTCCGCATCCCGAAACGGCACGAAGATCGTGTCGGGCAACACGGAGAGATAGGGCTCCCGATAGTTCATCCCCCATGTGGCTGCCAGGCTCCCGAGCGTACGTCCATGGAAACTGCCCTCCATGGCGATCAAGGCGGATTTCCCGGTGAATTTGCGGGCCAACTTGAGGGCGGTTTCATTCGCCTCCGTACCGGAATTGCAGAAGAAGACCTTCCTTAGCCCTTCCGGGGCCATCGATGCGAGCAACTCCGCGGCGCGTGCGCGCACCGGACAATAGACCATATTCGAATAGAAGAGGAGGGTCGACGCCTGGCGGCAGACCGCGTCCACGACGGCCGGCGGGCAGTGCCCCAACCCGGTCACGCAGTGTCCGCCGTAGAAGTCCAGGTAGCGGCGTCCCTCCGCATCCCACACGAAGGATCCTTCGCCCCGCACGAGGGCGACAGGCATCTTGGAGTAGGTGGGAATCTGGAAGGCCTCCTCCAGTGCGATAATCTGTTCTGAGGTCACGTTCTGATGGGTTCAGGCAGAGGGGTTCGGGGAGACATTCGATGAGGGCAGCAGCCCCATGGTTTCGGGGAGACCGAGCACCAGATTGAGGTTCTGAATGGCCTGAGACGCCGCGCCCTTCAGCAGGTTGTCCAATGCGAACCCGACCACGAGGTGCAGCCCATCAACCACCCACCCGATATCACAAAACGGCGTGCCGACCGAGGCGCGCATCTCGGGCAACTCGCCCGGAGACAAGCGCACGAACGGCTTTTCGCCGTATGCCGATTCGTACCACAACCGGATATGCGCGTCGGTGACGCCGGGAGAAAGCATCACATGGGCGGTGCCCCAGATGCCGCGCACCCACGGGCCGGAAACCGGGACGAATGCCAGCCGCGCCGACGGCCCCAACAGCTGTTCCACTTCGGGCTGGTGTTGATGCGCCAGCACCTTATAGGCGCGGACATTACCCTCGCGGGCAGGATAATGGGTGGTAGCCTTGGGCCGCGTCCCGGAGCCGGATGCACCGGTGAGCGCCGTGACCGATGCATGAAGGGGAGCCAGCGGTTCGGCCAGCGGGTAGAGCGCCAGGCTGAGCCCGGTCGCAAAGCACCCGGGGTTGGCGACCCATCCGACACCTTTTGTGTAGGGCGCGTAGATCTCGGGTAGCCCGTATTGAAACCGGTCGAGAAGCTCCGGCGCCGGATGTTCGAATCCGAACCATCGGTCGTAGATATACGGTGCGCGGAATCGGAAGTCCGCGCTCAGATCGACGATGGCGCCCTGAAAGCCGCGCCCGAGCAGGTCCTGGACGGCTGCTGCGCCCTGACCGTGTTCTGCGGAAATGAGTACGCCGTCGAGTGCGGTCGCATCCAGCTCTTCGTCGCCGGAAAACGCGAGCGGTGTTTGTCCGCGGAGGAACGAATGGGCTTCCCAGACCGGCTTTCCGGCGAATGTGCGGCTCGTTACGGCGACGAGTTCACAACCGGGATGGGAGAGGAGAAGCCGAATGATGTCGCCGCCGGCGTATCCGGCGCCGTGCAGCAAGGCGATACGTTTCATGGTCGCAGTGGTCGAGCCGGGCCTATGCGTCCCGGTCGCGCTCGTTTCGGGCGGCGGCTTCGTTTGCGCGGTGCGCGAGGAGCGCCTGCAGCCCGTAGATCTGCGTGAAGCCCTGTGCGTCGCGCGCATCCCAGAGCCGATTCTCCTCGCCGTACGCCGCCACGTCGGGATTAAAAAGGGAGAAGGGGCTGTCACATCCCAACACGAAGGCCTGTCCCTTGAACAGGCGGACATCGACCGTACCCGTAACGCGCTCCTGGGAAGAATCGAGGTAGGCTTCCATGTCGCGCATAACCGGATCGAAGTACTGGCCCTCGTGGAGCAACATCCCATAAAAGTCGGCGAGCTGGGTCTTCTGGAAAGACTGCCATCGCGTCAGGACGATCTTCTCGAGTTCACGATGGGCGGTAATGAGGATCGTTGCCGCCGGCGCCTCGAAGCCAACGCGGCCTTTGATGCCCAGTATCGTGTCCCCCACATGCATGCCTCTGCCCACGCCATGGCGGGCGCCGCGCAGATTGAGTTGCACGATGAGATCGACGGGATCCATCGGGTGGCCGTTGAGCCTGCAGGGAATCCCCTTTTCGAAGCCGATCGCGATTTGCTCTTCTTTGTCGGGTGTATTGGACAGCGACGCCGTGTCCGGATAGGCATCATCCGGGAGCGGAAGACGGGTCGAGTGCGTCTCCTTACCTCCGATCGTTGTGCCCCAGAGTCCGTGGTTGATCGAATAGTCCGTCGTTTTCCCCGGCACATCGAACCCCCGCGCGCGGAGGTAGTCGGCCGTCGCTGAACGGCTCAACCCGAGGGACCGAATGGGCGCGTAGACTTCGAGGTTGGAGGCAAGCAGGCGCAATGCGCCGTCGAAACGGACCTGGTCGTTGCCGGCGCCCGTCGAGCCGTGGGCCACGGCTCGCGCGTTGATTTCCCTGGCTACTTCGGCCACGACCCTTGCCTGAAGGACGCGCTCCGTGCCTACGCACAATGGATAGACGCTTCCGCGGAGAATATTCCCCTTGATGACATAGCTGATGTGATCGACGAACAACCGGGCCCGGGCATCAACCGTGCGGTGAGAGCGCGCACCGAGGGCCCGTGAACGCTCCTGAAGCCGATTCGTGTCGGCGGAGGTGAGGCCGCCCGTGTCGACGGTAACGGTATGGATGGGCTCGCCGTAGGTCTCGAGGAGATAGGGGACGCAGAAGGACGTATCGAGACCGCCGCTGAAGGCCAGGACGATGGACATATCAGGTAGATGTGTGCACGTTGGATGGTGGCTAATCAAGTAATAAACGAAATCGCGTCGGCGATTGCCCCATCGATCGCGGCGAAGAGCGCATAAAGATTCGCGTGCCGCCGGGAATCGATGTGTCCGTTCGAAGGGGGCCATTTTGCGGGTACGTTTTCAGGACCCGGTTTCGTATACTCGCGTCGTTCACCCGGGCGTGCTGGGACGGGCAGGACTCCACCGTCTGATCCGGGGTTTGATCAGCGCGCTTCGGTATCGCGGAACACCCCACTAAACCGGCCTGAGATGAGTTCTGAAACCATCATCTGGATCGTGTTGTGGCTCGCCATTTCCGGCGGACTACTCGTCTACTCCAAGAGCCTCAAACTGGGCCTGATGATGTGGCTCCAGTTCTTCGTCTGGGGCGCCTGGTACACCACCGTCGGCAACTTCATGGGGTCGGTCGGGATGACCGATTCGGTGTACCTGGTCTACTCGATGAACTCGATCGCAGCCATCGTCGCTCCGTTCTTCCTGGGTCTCATCGCCGATCGGTACTTCGCGTCCGAAAAGGTATTGGCTGTGTTGCATCTGCTCGGCGCCGCGTTCATGTTCCTGGCGCCCTGGGTCGCGGAATCCACAGGTTCGGCGCCCCTGTTTATCGGCATCATGCTCCTCTACAACCTGTGCTACATGCCAACCCTGGGCCTGGCCAACGCACTGGCATTCCATCACATCGAGGATCAGGAGAATCAATTTCCGAAGATCCGCGTGCTGGGGACCGTGGGCTGGATCGTCGCCGGTGTCGTCGTGAGTCAGGTCATGTCCGATGTGCTGAAGGTGGCCGCCGACGCGACACACTGGCCCCTCTACATCACGGCGGCCATGTCGCTCGTGATGGGCGTCTATGCCTTCTTCCTCCCTCACACGCCTCCTCCGGCTGCGGGCAAGAAGGCCACCGTGCGCGATATCATCGGCCTGGACGCGTTTGCCCAGTTGGGGAGCCGCTCCTTCTACGTCTTTATCGCGGCATCCCTGCTGATGTGTATCCCCCTGGCGGCCTACTACGCGTACGCGCCGGTGTTCATCCTGAAGGCAGGCATTCAGAACCCGGGCTTCCAGCTTACCTTCGGGCAGGCTTCCGAGGTCATCTTCATGGTCCTCATGCCGTTCTTCTTCCGACGGCTGGGCGTGAAATGGATGCTCGGAGTGGGCATGCTCGCCTGGACAATCCGGTACGGGCTCTTCGCGGCCGCAGCTCCGAGCGGGATCTTCTGGATGATCATGACCGGGATCGTCTTGCACGGCATCTGCTACGATTTCTTCTTCGTGACGGGCCAGATCTACGTCGACAAGCGGTCGAACGAGAAGATCCGCGGTCAGGCACAGGGCTTTCTCGTGCTGGTGACCTACGGCGTCGGCATGTTCATCGGCAATTTCATCGCGGGCATACTGTTCAACTGGCAGGTCGGAGAGGCCGGGACGGCGCTCGACTGGCAGACGTTCTGGTTCATTCCCGCAGGAGCCGCCCTCGTCGTGATGGTTCTCTTCGTCTTGATCTTCAAGGACGATTCGGAGGAGCACATGAAGAATCGGATGTCCTCCTCGAGCTAGCTGGACGTTCACTCCTCTTTAGCTCCGGGTCCGGTCCCGGTCGGTTGACCGGACCCGGTTTGGCTCTTTGACAGCCCGGGCCGCATCAACATTGCGTGTCGACCGCACCGTCGCGCTGCAGGTGTGGCCTGATGTGCGTCTGCAACGTATTCTGTGGAAGATCGGACAGCGCGTCGGCACGGGCACGGCGCGCGGCATCACAGACTTTAGAGGGCACGACACGGCGGCATGGAAACACGCCCGGAATTCGATCTCATCTGGACCGATGAGAGCTTCGACACCTGTCCCCTCTGCGGAGAGGAGATCTACGCCGAGCTTGTCGAATTGGTGCTCATCGGCCAAACGCGCATCCGCGAGGACGTGGAGTTGGGGATCTGCTCGGGCTGTGGAGCCCGATACGGTCTCATCGAAGACCTGCTCCTCGCGCTGAAGGACGAGGGGGCTTCCATCGGTTCGATCGAGCGGTTTCAGATGGATCGACGTGATACGAACACAGGGGTCCTTCTGATCGAACCGATCGGCACCGTGCCCTGGGACGAATTCAGACACAGCGCCCAGGGAATGGACGAACAGTTGGGCATGGCCGCGCCCGAGCCGGATGAAGTGGCGAAACTCGACGAGTTGCCCGAGATCTGGCAAGTGGGATACGGGATCGTGGATTGGATTCGCGATGATGATGGGCACGTGGACCTGAGTTACGTCGCTGTTGTGGTCGATGGCGAAGGGCTTGTGCGGCACTTCGACCTGAATCTGGGGAGTCCCCACAGCCCCCGGGAACTGGCGCGTGTCGTGCGGGAGGCGACGGTGCGCACGCCGCCCGACGGACAGAAAGGCCGCCCGACTGCCGTGCTGGTCGGAACATCCGAATTGGCACGAACACTCGGCGAAGCGTTGCAGGGCACGGGGATCGACGTTCGCGTCGGCGAGACGCCCGACGTGGAAGAAGCGCTGGCTGCCATGGCACAGCAAATGCGCCGGACGGAGAGCCCTCCCTTCTACAGTGACCACACGCCGGAGCAGGTGCGCGCCTACCTGAGCAGCGCGGAGGGTTTCTTCCGAGCGATGCCCTGGGAGCGTTTTTCGGCGATGCGGTTCGTTGCCTTTCGGTTCGACGACGACCAGGAATGGGCCTACCTGTCCCTGACCGGCCACCTGGGGGAGGAATACGGTTTTGCGGTTTTTGAGGATTGGCTCCAGGTTTGTCTCGTAGCCCACAACCCCCCGTCGTATTCGGAATATGCACCCGACGAGGCCCGTCATCGACCGCTCTACGCGTCGGGCGGACTGGAGCAATTGACCCTCGAACCCGTCGAATTGCTGAACCCCGAAGACGGCCACCTGCTCCGCAGCCTGGAAGCCAAACCCGTCTACGCAGGACAGTTTCCGGTGGCGCGGCGATTCGTGCCGGGTCCGCAGCAAGAGGATCCCTTTCTGGGGCTGGAGGAATATGGCGTGCTGATGGAAGCCCTGACGCGCATCCTCAAGTCACGTCGCACCAGCCGCATCGTTCGGTTCAGTCAGCACGCGCAGGTCGGCGCGCTGGGCGTCGAACTGCGTTTCCCAGCCTCAGGCGTCGAAGAACTTCTCGAAAAGCCGGGATTCTTCCGGCTGATCATCTACGGCCGCCGGACCGGAGAAGAGGATGAAATCCTGCAGCGGCGCACCCGCGTCGAAGTGGACGCATCGGGAGACTTGTCTGTCGAACGCCTCGCACGCCTGCTTCGCGAGAAGCTGGGCGCTCGACTGGAGTTGACGGCCGTCTTGTATCAAGGATTCTTCCTGTGGACCAAGGATTCGGGCCGGGGTTGGCCAAGTCCAACGCTCGCACACCTGGCCCGGCTGGGCGGCGTACAGGTGGAGGTCAATTACCAGCCCTACACGATGCGCGTGCTGACGATGGAGCCCATGGATGAAGGGGAGATCCGCATTTCTCTCCGGGGATCAACCGCTTGAGAAGCACTGCTTCGCGCAAATCCGGGAAGCGCATCTTCTGCGTGAAGCCCGCCGTTTCGAAGAATCCTTACCCGGATTTTCGAATGGATGCGGGATCATCCGCTCGCTCACCGCTAATAACAGGTACGAATCCGCGCTCCACGCGCCGAGCCACCGGACCTCCCCCCAAGAAACGAGCGACTCGATTTCCGTATCCATGATCAGACCGTCCGCGCTTCGAAATCGGTCCGTGTCCGCAACCGTCCTCTTCCTTGTTCTGTTCGTCCTCGCAACGGCCGCCTGGGGACAAAGCAACGGCGGCTCCGTCGAGCATCGGTGGCTCAGCCATACCGAATTGGGTCAGGGCGAAGCACCTCGGGTGTTCCTGGATTGCCAGCGATGCGACATGTCCTTCATCCGGCGGGAGATCACGTTCGTCGACTATGTGCGTGACCGCAAGGAGGCCGACATCCACCTGCTCATCGGATCGCAGCAGACCGGCAGCGGCGGACAGGCCTACGTACTGGATTACATCGGTCTCCAGCGATTTGAGGGTCTCAACTACAGCCTGGGGTTCGTTTCACGCAACACCGATACGTGGGCCGAGGAACGAGAGGGAATGGGGCAGATCCTCCAGGCAGGCCTGCTTCCCTATGTATCACAGACAGCCGTAGGCAGCCAGGTCTCGCTCCAGTTCAATCAGAACAAGACCCGCGTAGAAGTGCCCCGGGTCGACGACCGTTGGAACAACTGGGTTTTCGATATCGACGGCAGCGGATCCTTCAACATCGAAGCCGCACGCACCAGTGTAAACGTGCGCGGGTCGATCTCCGCCAATAGAATTACGGAGATGTGGCGTATCCAGAACCGATTGTACGGAAACTACAATGACAACCGGTTCGAAAGCGGTGAGGACATCATATACTCTACAGCCTCCAGCAGCGGATTCTACACCACCGTCGTCCGCAGCGTCAGCGATCACATCTCGGCCGGATTGTCAGGGAGCCTGTTCGCGAGCACATACTCCAACATCGATGGAGGTCTCAGCTTCGGTCCCGCCCTGGAGTACAGCTACTTCCCGTACAGCGAGTCGATTCGCCGGGAGGTGACCCTCGCCTATCGCGTGGGCGTCCGCAGCGTCCGGTATCTGGAGGAGACCGTGTTCGCCAAACTCGACGAAACGCTTATGAACGAGTCACTCTCCCTGCGAGCGGTGTTCCAACAACCCTGGGGCTCCGTCCAGACCACCGTCGAGGGCTCTCACTACTTCCACGACGTGACCAAGAACCGCGTGGCCTTCCTGAGCCAACTCTCCCTTCGCGTCACCCGAGGACTGTCACTCCGTATGACCGGTCGCGCCGATATCATCCACGACCAACTCAACCTCCCGCGCGGCGAGGCGTCCCTGGAGGACATCCTCCTGCGACAGAAGCAGCTCGCGACCAACTTCGAATACTCCGGGACGATCGGCATCGGCTATACGTTCGGTTCGATCTACAACAACATCGTCAATACCCGCCTCTGACAGGATCGATGGCCTGCCTGACCGCCGGGCGTGCTATCCCCGCTTCCGGCCGTTCAACGGGTGAACCGTCTGTTTTCTTTCACACTGCCATGACCAGTTCGCCGCTCTTCCTGCTCTCCGCCGTCCCGTTCCTCTTGCTGATCGGCTGTGCACCCTCTCAACTCCACCCGGAAGAACCTGCCCCGGAGGGCGCCATTGGCCTGAACGAAGGGGATCGGATCGTTTTCTTCGGCGATTCCATCACCCAGGCCGGCGCGGAGCCCGGCGGCTACGTGACGCGCATCAACGATACGCTGCAGGCCCGCTATCCTGGCCTGGGCATCGAGGTGATCGGCGCCGGCATCTCCGGAAACAAGGTTCCTGACCTGCTCTCCCGGCTGGACCGGGATGTCATCTCGAGAAACCCGACCGTCGTCGTGATTTACATCGGCATCAACGACGTCTGGCACTGGTTCGATTTTGATGCGGGCACCGAAAAGGACGTCTTTGAGGATGGGCTCGAGGCGCTCGTGGAGCGGATCAAGGCGGCAGGAGCCCGGGTGCTGCTCTGTACCCCCTCGGTCATCGGAGAAGCCCCGGACTTCGCGACGGAGGAAGACGCCATGCTCGATGAGTATGCCGGTCTCACTCGGGCAGTTGCCGAGCGGACGGGCGTTCCGGTTTGCGATTTGCGTGCGGCCTTCAAGCAGGCGCTGCAGACGGAGAACCCGGACCGCCTCGTTCAGGGTATCTTCACGACCGACAGGGTCCATCTCAACGCCCGCGGCAATGCGTTCGTTGCGGAACAGATCCTGACGGAGTTTTATCGGGGAAAGTAAGCGCTCAGACGTACGCCCTCGGTCATCGGCCCCTGGACGGGACCGTCGTGCGTGTGGCAGGGCTTGCAGCCCATTTCCTGGAGGAATAGCTTGAAGGAAGAACCGTCCACCAGCCTGGGTCATGCCATGCGTTCAGTCCTGCTCGCTTTCCTGGTGGCCACTACACCCTTGGCCGCCCAATCGTCCACGCACCGGCTCCAGGTGGATGCCGGGCCCTACGATCGGTACCAGGCCGTTACGATGTTTGAAGCTTCCCCGGGGCTCACGCCTGGGAGCTATATGCTCAAGAAAGAGGGCCGGCCGGAGATTCCACTCCAGGTCGATGACGCCGGACTCGGCTGGTTTATTCTCGATCAACTGGCCGCAGGTGGACAGGTCCTCTTCGACATTCAGTCGACGGACTCGCAGGAGCCACCCGCCGTATCGGCCCGGCGTGAGGGGCGTCTGGTGCGGCTGGCCGCAGGCGGCAACGAAATCGCCGTTTACCACGTCGAGCCCGGCCCCCTCCCCCGGCCTGACATCGACCCGATCTACCTGCGGGCAGGATACCTGCACCCGGTGAATACTCCGGGGGGACAAATCGTGACGGACGATTATCCGCCCAACCACATCCACCACCACGGCATCTGGGCAGCGTGGACACTCACCCGGTTTCAGGGGCGCACGCCGGATTTCTGGAACATGGGGGGCGGAACCGGCACCGTTCTTGCCGATGGGCTCGAGGCAGACTGGTCCGGCCCCGTCCAGGCGGGCCTGACGGCCCTGCACCGGTACGTCGACCTGTCGGCCCAGGAGCCGATTGACGTGTTGAAGGAGCGGTGGACCACCCGGGTCTACCATCCGGTGACGCTCGATCGGCCGGTACACATCCTCGACGTGGAACTCGAACAGTGGACACTGACAGACAGCGCGCTCGTGCTGTCGGAGTATCGCTACGGCGGGATCGGTTTCAGGGGGAGGAGAGAATGGGACGGCGAAGAGAACACGGTCTTTCTGACGTCTGAAGGGCGTACGCGGGCTGACGGACATGCCACGCGATCGCGATGGGTGCACATCGGTGGGGCCGCAGGCTCCGGCATGGTGGGCGCTGCCGTCCTCAGTCATCCCGATAATTTTCAGGCGCCCGAGCCGATGCGGATTCATCCCTCGGAGCCCTTCTTCAACTATGCCCCTTCACAGGCGGGTGACTGGGCCATACGGCCGGGCGAGCGCCATCGTGCACGATACCGATTCCTGCTCTATGATGGGGAACCCGATCTCGCCGTACTGGAACGGGCATGGCGCGACTACGCGGATCCGCCGAAGGCGAGGCTTCTTCCATGACAAGGTCCGGCGACATGCGATAACCACCGATCTATGGACCCTGGTACTCCTTGCGCTTCCGGCGGAAGCTGCGGGGTCGTCTTGACGCCCCGGGACCGGGTCCGCTTGGGGGGAATCAAATCGTCGGGATATCGGGTACCGTATCGTTGACGTACAAGCGGTCCGACGGGCGGGTCATGGGGTCCTGCCCGGCGGACCACCAAAACCCTGAAATGCCATGATCCACACGTTTCGACTCGCCCTCATTCCGGCGGCAGGATTCCTCCTCTTTATGGTGTTGATCGCCTCTTGCGGGCCCGGCCAGTCCGCCGAGAACCTCGATACGGTGCCCGAAAATCCGAATTCGCTGACGGCGGCTGAGATGGGGCAGGGCTGGCGTCTCCTGTTCGACGGCGAATCGTTTGAGGGATGGCGGGGTCTTGGCCGGGACGATGTGCCGGGTGAACTCTGGCAGATCGTAGACGGCGCCATCCGCAAGATTCCGACGTTGGAGGTGCCTGTTCAAGCCGACGGACAGCCGATGGCCGGTGTCGATTTGATCACGCTGGAGACCTTCGCCGATTTCGAGTTCGCGTTCGAGTTTCTCGTCGGTGAGGACGACAACAGCGGCGTCAAATACAATGTGTCGGAGGAACTCTCCATCGCCTTTCCTCCACCCAACGCCGCTCTGGGCTTCGAATACCAGGTGCTGGGTCCGAAACACCCGGATGCGGCGGAGCGGTATCCCCTGCGCGTGTCGGGGGCACTGTACGATCTGGTGGGCGCCCAGGCTGACCACCTGCGTCCGGCGGACCAGTGGAACGAAGGCCGGATCGTGTTCCGCGGAAACCACGGCGAGCACTGGCTCAACGGCGTGAAGGTGCTCGAGTACGACCTCGAAAGTCTGGAATTTGCCTCTGCGCTGGCGGCGAGCAAGTACGCACCGACCGAGGGGTTTGCGGACCGCCGGGTCGGGCACATCGTGCTCCAGGACCATCTCGACGAGGTCTATTTTCGCGGCCTCAAAATCCGTCTTCTCACCGAATCGTGAAGCACACGACCCTCTTCCTAACCAGCCAGACGATGAACTCGAGACGAGACTTTATCAAGACCGCAGCCCTCGGCACCGCAGCCGCCTCGGTCGGCACCGTTCTGCCGCATCATGCCATGGGCGCCGTCCCGGATGCGGACGAAAACGCGTTCCCCATCCGGTTGGGCGTGGCGAGCTACTCTCTGCGCGAACTCGATCGCCAGGAGATGATCGCGGCGGTGAACGCCCTGCACACGCCGTATGTGTGCATCAAGTCCTTCCACTTGCCCTACGATGCGAGTGACGAGGAGTTCGAAGCGGCCGCACGACAGTTCGCGGACGCCGGGCTTCAGGTCGTGGGCGGGGGAAACAATGACATCCGTGAGGATACCGACGCGCACGTGGGCCGATTCTTTGAGTATGCCAAAAAGGCCGGCATGCCGCTCCTGGTCATCGCGCCGAGCTTTGACGTGCTGCCCCGCATCGAGAAGTTCGTGATGGAGTTCGACATCAAGGTGGCCATCCACAACCACGGTCCGGAAGACCGCTACTTCCCGGCTCCGTCAGATGCCCTCGAGCGCATCAAGGATATGGATCCACGCGTGGGCCTGTGCGTCGATGTGGGACATACCACACGGACAGGCGTCGATATCGTCGAGGCGATAGCCGAAGCCGGCGACCGGGTGTTGGACGTCCACATTAAGGACCTGCGGGATTTGATGGACGCGGGCAGCCAATGCATCGTAGGTGAAGGCGCCATGCCCATTGCCCGAATCTTCCGCCAGCTCAAGCGTCAGCGCTACAGCGGATACGTCAATCTGGAATATGAGATTGACGCAAAGGACCCGCTTCCAGGAATGCTTCGCTCGTTCGCCTACATGCGCGGTGTGCTCGAAGGGATTGAGTCGCCCCCGTTATCCTGAACCGCCCTCAATGTCGGCATGCTGAACGGGAAGTGCCCCGATAGGCATCCGACCGCATCCGCCCCGAGATGGGCCCGCAAGCGGGGCCGGGGCGCATTGAACCCCTCTGCCGGAGTCATCCCATGAAGCAGACACCTGAAGCCGGATTCCTGGCCGGCGCGCTCTTCCTTTTCTGTACGGCATCCATGGCGATGGGTTGCGCACCATCGTCCGATACCGGTCCGGAGCCCACCATCCAGGTAACCGTCGACGAGGCCGGCCGGCGCGTGGACGTCACCGTCGATGGCGCACGCTTCACCTCGTACCTGTTCGGTGGCGGATCGCTGAAGAAGCCCATCCTGCACCCCGTCATCACATCGGGGGGAACGGAGATTACCCGGGGCTATCCGCTGGCGCCGAGGCCCGGAGAGCGCACCGACCACCCGCACCACGTCGGACTGTGGCTCAACTACGGGGACGTAAACGGAATCGACTTTTGGAACAATTCCGATCGTGTGCCGCCGGAGGATGCAGCCGAATACGGCACCATCGTGCACCGGTCCGTACAATCGGCCGAAAGCGGGGCCGTGGGTGCGCTGCATGTCCTCGCCGACTGGCAAACGAGTGAGGGAAAGACGTTGTTGGAGGAGGATACGCGCTACGCGTTTCGGGCTGATGGGCCCACCTGGATGATTGACCGTCGCACGACCTTGACGGCACTGGATCAACAGGTCAATTTGACGGACAACAAGGAGGGCATGTTTGCGCTTCGGGTGGCGCGCTCGCTCGAGCTCCCCGAAGGACGTCCAACCGAAGTCGTGGGGCCAGACGGGTTGCCGGTGAGTATAGTGGACACCGTTGGACCTGCCGGGCATTATCTCAACTCGGAGGGCTTTGTGGACGGAGCGGTGTGGGCGAAGCGTGCCCCGTGGTGTCTCCTTACTGGTGAAGTCGACGGGGAGCCCGTGACGATCGTTATGTTGGATCATCCCGACAACGTGGGATATCCGACCTACTGGCATGCCCGCGGATACGGGCTCTTCTCAGCCAACACGCTCGGGCAGAGTGCGTTCAGTGACGGGAAGGACGAACTCAACTTCTCTCTTGCGCCGGGTGAGTCCGTCACATTCAACTACCGCGTCGTGCTGCTTCCCGAGAAGAACCCGGAGCCGGAAAAGGTGCAGGCGTTCTTCGACGCGTTTGCCGGGACGGGACGCTGAGCGTCCCCAGGTCGGGGAGGACTGCTGCAGTGCCGGATGAGCTTCGGAATGTTGTGCGGATGACAGGACCAATCACCCTGGACGAGGTGTTCGTCCGCCCTACGAGGTGACGTCTGCCGAACCTGGCCCGGCTCGGTGCGTAGACTTTTTTAACCGGTTCAAAAAGCCGGTCCGTCGGAGATGTCTAAAAGATTTACCGCGCGTTCCGCTCTTCGCTTCGTCATCCTGGTACTGTTCGCAGTGCCGGTGGCGATGGGACAAGGGGCGGAAGAGTGGCTTGCTCAGGGCGATTCTCTGCTGGCATTGGGTCAGACACAAGACGCCGAGAAAGCGTATCGTCGGGCGCTCGGCCGGGAGGGAGCCCGCGCCGCGAGGATCGGCATCGCGAGGGCGCAGATGGCGCGCGGGCGATGGACGGATGCTGGAAACCAACTCGATGACCTTCTGAAGGCGGATTCGCTGGACCTGCTCGCCCACTACCTGCGCGGAATCTGTCACCGCGAATTTGCGCGCATCGGCACGCCCCTGTCGAATCGAAACGAAAGACAGGCCGCGGAGCATTTTTCTTTCGTCGCGCGTCGCGATTCACTCTTCGAGGACATCCTCTATCAGTCTGCCCTGCAGCATTTCTTCGCCGGGGATCGGGAAGAAGCCCGGCGGCTTGCGACGCGCCAGGTCGAGTTGAAACCGGAGCATGTGGCAGGACAACTGGGCCTGTTCCACCTCTTCCGACTGCTCCTCCATCAGACGAAGACGTCCGAGGCCCTCACCTGGCTCGACGACCACCCGTCGGACGTTGCGGCATTTTTCGCGGGAGAGGTGCACCGTAAAAACGGAGACCTGGATGCCGCCTCCGAACACTTCGAGCGTCTGCTCGAAAAGAGGACGCTGCTGCCGGCTCAACCGCTCTATCTCGCCCTCGCTCGCATTCGCTTCGCACAGGGCCGGGCAAGGGATGCGCAGCAATGGGTCGATCGTGCGATCCAGGAGATAGGGTCGGAGATCGACGCACTTTTCGTGATGGAGGATTTCAAGTTTCTCCTGTCGGATGAGGAACTGATTGACTGGACACGCTGCAACGAACCGGAGGAGTGGATCACGTTTCTGGAGGACTTCTGGTT
>CAYLXM010000067.1:0-4015 GCA_964387555.1 uncultured Rhodothermales bacterium
TTCCTGTCCGGGAGGCCGACAATCACTTCGAGGCGCAGGGGGCGAAGGACGCGTACGTCTCGGTGGCGGGCGCACTGAACACGGTTGCTGTCAGTGCCCTGAAGATCGCCAACGACATCCGCTGGCTCTCCAGCGGGCCCACGAGCGGACTCTCTGAAATCACACTGCCGGCGATCCAGCCCGGATCTTCGATCATGCCGGGCAAAGTGAACCCGGTGATGAGCGAGGCGCTCATGATGGTCTCCGCCCGGGTGATGGGGCACCTTAACACCATAACGATCTGCGCCCAGCACGGCAACTTCGAACTCAACGTGATGATGCCTGTGATGACCCATGCCCTGCTGGAGGGCATATCCATCCTCGCGAAGGGATTTGACGCCTTCCGCACGCGGTGTCTGGAGGGAATTCAAGCCAATCGGGAACGGTGCCGGGAGCTACTGGAACTCAACCCTGCCATTGCGACCGCGCTCAACACGAGCATCGGCTATGACCGGGCCGCGCAAGTGGCCAAGCAAGCCGCACGGGAACGCAAGGCGGTGACCCAGGTCGTGCGCGAACTCGGGCTCCTCTCCGATGAAGAACTGGCGCAGGTTCTGGACGTGCGGAGTATGACCGAGCCCGGAATTCCAGGACAATAGGACCGAGACGTTTTCACGGTCCGTATACGAATCCGATCCCATCGATCGTTGGTGCTTGGTGTCCACCAGCGATGCGGTGTCCCCGGAGCAGGAATGGCGCGGCCCTGACCCATGCTGCGCCATTCCCCCTTCGGGGGGTGATGTTCGATTCGCCGGTACAGCGCGGTCCACGGTTGGTTGGCATGCCTTTTGCTGTTTTGATGCTGTGATGCAGGTTGACCCAGGCGTGACAATGTGTCAGGAGCGAACACCTTCCCGCCTTGATACGTAAGAGCGCATAGACCGATCACCTATCGATTTCGTCACGTTTTTCTGTGAGAACCATGAGTGCAGTGGCAAAAAGAACGATATCCCTGGCGCTCGTCGCGGTACTCGCCTTTATTGCAGGCGTGTATTTTGTGACTGCGGGCTCCAATTTGTTTGGCAACGGGGACTTTTTCGCAAGCGGCAAAGCCGAATCGGCCACGGCCGTGCGGGTGCCCACGCCGCTCGCGTCCGTGTTGGAAGTCGAGAACACGTTTACGGCTGTCGCCGAGGCTGTGAACCCGACCGTCGTTCAGATCCGCAGCAGCAAGCGGGTTCGTCAGCCCCAGATGCGCGAGTTTTTCGATCTCTGGGATTTCTTCGGCCAGCCGAATCCAAGAGGCCGGGATGACCAGCCGGACAACCGGCAGGATAATGGCTGGAACGAATTCTTCCAGCCGGGCCTTGGCTCAGGCGTGCTCATTCGCGCGGATGGACACATCATCACGAACAACCATGTGGTAGACGGGGCCGACGAACTGGAGGTGGTGTTTATCGACGGCCAGCGGTACCCGGCGAAACTCGTCGGAACCGACCCGCTGTCCGATATCGCCGTGATCAAGGTGGATGCCCCCGTTGATCTTCCGTTTATCGCCCTGTCGGACCCGCAGGATGTCCGCGTCGGGCAGTGGGTCCTCGCCTTCGGCTCTCCCCTATCGGCGGATTTGAGCAACACGGTGACGGCCGGAATCATCAGCGCATTAGGACGGTCTGTGGCCTTGCCTGCCGGCAATAGCCAGCAGCAGATTCTGGGCAATCTGATCCAGACGGACGCCGCCATCAACCCCGGCAACTCCGGTGGGCCGCTTGTGAACCTGCGTGGAGAATTGGTGGGCATCAACAACGCCATCATATCCCGATCCGGCGGGAATCAAGGTATCGGCTTCTCCATTCCGGTCTCAACCGTCTCGAACGTGGTCGAGCAGCTCATCGAAAAGGGCAAGGTGAGCCGCGGGTATCTGGGAGTCACGTTCCGGCCTGTTACGGAGGCGCTTGCGGGCGCTCTCAGCATTTCGCAATATGCCGCGCAAATCGCCACGGTGGTCGAGGGGGAAGCCGCCGACAATGCCGGACTGAAGGCAGGCGACATCATCGTTGCGATCAACGGCAAGGAGTTGCGTATGCCGGACCAACTGCGAACCATCATTGCGAACTCGATGGCCGGGGACCGTGTGGAGGTGGAGTACCTTCGTGACGACGAGCGGCGCAAGGTCACCGTCAAGCTGGGCGAATATCCGAATGATCTGCTCGGAGCCGAAACTTCGCCGACGGGTCAGACCGAACGGCTCAACCTGGAAGAAGAACTGGGGTTCTCGATGCAAGGCGTAACACCCGAGTTGGCTCGCCGCTATTCGGTTCCGAACGGCACCCAGGGCGTCATCGTCACCGGGATCAGCCGGACCAGCAATGCCTATCGGGAAGCCGAACTGCGCGAAGGAGACGTCATCACAGAGGTCAACCGTCGTCCGGTCAAGACGCCCGATGAGTTCAAGGCAGCGTATGAAGAGGTCGATCCCGGATCGGTGTTCCTTGTTCGCGTCCTTCGGGGAGAAGCCCAATTTCGAACTGCATTAACGCGTCCTGAATGAGGGCGGTGGTTCTTGCCTCTCTGGGCCGCATCGAAATTCGGTGCGGCCCCTTTTTTTTTGCCACGTTCTCTCGCCGCTTGACACAATCATCCGGCGATCGACACCCTGGATTGTGTCAACGCAGCGCGTGCCCTACTTTTTTGTTTTGGACCCTACCACCCACGCTGAACCAGTCATGCGCTTCGCCCTTTGGGGGCTTGCTTTCGCCCTCGTATCGATCCTCTCGTCTTGCACCTCGTCACCTCAACCTGAATCCGGGATGAAGCCCTCCGCACCCGACGGTACGTTCAACGGCGACGTCGACTTTCTGGCCGCGCATGGAGAGGTCATCGTGCTGTCTGATGTGGACTCCGGAGCACGCGTTGCGATCGCACCGGCGTACCAGGGCAGGGTCATGACGAGTTCAGCAGATGGAGATGACGGCCTCAGCCTGGGCTGGATCAACCATGCGTTGATCGCGTCCGGCGAGGTGCTGCCGCACATCAATCCGTTCGGGGGGGAGGACCGATTCTGGCTGGGTCCGGAAGGGGGTCAGTTCTCGCTCTACTTCCGTCCCGGCGATCCCTTCGATCTCACGCACTGGCAGGTGCCTGCCGCGCTTGACACGGAGCCTTTTGAAGTCGTGACCATGGACGGGAAGTCGGTCGAATTTCGCAGGGAGATGGTGTTGGAGAACTATGCCGGGACGCAGCTTGCGATCGCTGTTCGGAGACGAGTCAATCTGCTCTCGCGTGATGAGGTCATGCAGGATCTGGGTGTCGTGTTGCCGGGCACGGTTGTTCTCGTAGGATGGGCATCGGATAACCAGATCACCAACATGGGGACGGATGCGTGGACGAAGTCGACGGGGATGCCTTCGATGTGGATCCTCGGCATGTTCAAGCCGTCTCCGGCTACCACCGTGGTCGTTCCGTTCGTCACCGGCCCCGAATCAACGCTGGGGCCGATCGTGAACGATGCCTATTTCGGGAAGGTACCCGAAAATCGACTTGTCGTGGCTGACGGCGTGTTGTATTTCAAGGGTGACGGAGCCTACCGCAGCAAAATCGGCCTGTCCCCCAGCCGCTCCAAGCCGGTCCTCGGGAGCTTCGATGACATCAACGGGGTGTTGACGATCGTTACGTACAACAAACCCGAGGGGGTGACCGATTACGTCAATTCGATGTGGGAAGTGCAGGAGGAGCCTTTCGCAGGGGATGTGGTGAACAGCTACAACGACGGCCCGGCCTCCCCCGGCGCCGAGCCGCTGGGGCCCTTCTACGAACTCGAAACCTCTTCGCCGGCGGCAGCGCTCGATCCGGGTGAGACACTGATCCACATTCATCGGACGTACCACCTGCTGGGTCCCGATGCGGACCTCGATGTCATCGCCCGATCCGTACTCGGCGTTGGCCTTGACGAGATCAGGGCGGCGTTCGAAGGGAGGTAAGATGGGGCGCGAGGCGTGGGACGCTGGTTTCACGCGAAGGCGCGAAGGGGGGCGTG
>CAYLXM010000067.1:4115-20981 GCA_964387555.1 uncultured Rhodothermales bacterium
ATGGGGCGCGAGGCGTGGGACGCTGGTTTCACGCGAAGGCGCGAAGGGGGGCGTGAGGCGTGGGACGCTGGTTTCACGCGAAGGCGCGAAGGCGCGAAGGGGGGCGCGGGGCGCGAGGCTCGGGGCGCGAGGCTTGGGGCGCCGGGCGCTGGACTCGGGTTTCATGCGATGGCGCGAAGAGTGCAGCGGGTGGTGCGTGTCGGAAGGTGGGGGTGTGAGATGCGAGACGGGAAACAGGAAAGTTGGAACCGGGAAAGATCTTGGTCTGAGATATGCTCATCGTCGGTCATCGGGGAGCCGCGGGGATTGAGCCCGAGAACACGTTACGGTCTTTCGAGCGGGCCATTGCGTTGGGTGCGCCGTGGGTGGAGTGTGATGTGTGGCGGGTGGAGCATGAACTGATTGTCCTGCACGATGCGGACCTGTCGCGAACGACGAACGGGACCGGTCGGGTGACCCATCGTACCTTTTCGTACATCCGGTCCCTGGATGCAGGTCAAGGTGAGCGTGTGCCCACGCTGGCCGAGGTTCTCGAGTCGGTACGCGGGCGCGCGGGGCTCAATATTGAATTGAAGGGTCCGGGGTCTGCTTCGCCCCTCGTGCGTCTGCTGCGCGACCCGGCATGGGATTCGATGAGGGAGGATGGTCAACTCGTCGTCTCCTCTTTCCGTCACCGCGAACTCGGTGTGGTATGCAGGCTCGATCCCCGATTGCCTGTTGCGCCGCTGTTTCACCGCAGGACGCCGCGCATTCGGGGTATTGCGCGCCGATTGAAGGCGGTGTCCGTCAACGTGGCGGTTCCGCTCGCTACGCCCCGCCTCGTGCGAACGTGCCGGGCGCGTGGTCTCGGAGTGTGGGTGTACACCGTCAACGACGTGTCTCTCTGCCGACGCCTGGAGGCCATAGGGGTCGAGGCGGTGTTCACGGACTATCCGCAGCGGATGCTGCAGCGGCGGGGCGCATGAGGAAACACTGCCCGTGCGAGAACATCCGCCGGCATGGGAATCCGGCGGATCGGTAGTTCAAGGCGGAACAAGGCCGCTGCCGGGATGGAGTCAATACGTCAGCTTGTCGGGGCGACGGTGGTACGCCTCGAAGACGCCGATGCATTCCTCGCGTAGCAATCCCGGCACGATCGTGATGGGGCTATTGCCGAGTGTCTTGAGCACCTCATTCGTGATTTCGAGTTCGTTGAAGCCGTACCGTTTGGCGTCGCGAATCTCGGCTCCGAACCAGATGCGATCGATTCGTGCCCAGTGGCAAGCAGTGAAGCACATGGGGCACGGTTCGCACGTCGAGTAGATGTCGCAGCCGGACAGGTCCAGCGTTCCAAGCGTGCGGCATGCCTGGCGGATTGCGTGGACCTCGGCGTGGGCGGTAATGTCGGTAGTGGCGCCCACAACATTGTGCTCGCAGGCGATGATCTGGCCGTCGCGAACGATGCAGGCTCCGAAGGGGGTCTGACCGGAGGAAACGCCCATCATGGCCCGTTCGATGGCCAGGCGCATATAAGCGTGGGCGACATCGCGCGGGTCTTCCGATCCTCGATCCGCCATGGTCGGGCCGCTCATTTCAGACGGAACGAAGCGCCGACGCGCGCGATGATCTCCAGTTCGCCGGCCGCGTAGGCCTCCGGTTCCGGAGCGGCCTCACTCTTGAGCATACCGGCGTCTGCGGACATCTCGAGCCGGAAAGGTCCCGGGAACTGCAGGCCCTGCTCATTGATCTGGAGTACCTCACCGAGTGTCGCCCCGAGCGCTTCGGCCATGAGGGAGGCCTTGACCTGCGCATTCCGAACCGCTTCTGCCAGCGCCCGTTGCTCCACGGAGGCTCTGTCATTCAGGTCGTAGGTGACGCCGTCCAACCGGTTGGCCCCTTTTTGCACCACGTGCGCGATGAGGGTTGGAAGTTGCTCAAGATCCTCCAGTTCGACCACGAGGCGGCGACTTACCTCGAATCCGATCTCCTTGTAGCGACGGGTTTCCGGATCGTATTCACGCGCCGGATTGAGGATGAGCTGTTCGAGTTTCAGCTTCCGTTCTGCGACGCCCAGGGCGCGAATCGCATTCATGGCATCCCGCGATGCCGCTGCATTCTCGGAGCGGGCTACTTCAGGGTCCTGCGCTACGGTAACGATTCCGAACCGAACAACGGCCATGTCCGGCTCGACGCGGACGCGCCCTTCTCCATTAACCGAAACGGAGCGCGTCGGCTCCTTGTCCTGTGCCACGGTGTGCGAGGTCAATGCGAGAAGGAGAGCGGGCAGCAACGTACCCAGATGAAAGAAACGTGACATGAGAAACCTCCCAAGCGGGTTGCGGATGGACAACGGCCGGTTTGGTCCAACAGACCTGTATTCCGTATCAAATTCTGTGCCGGTTGACAACCTCCGCTTCTATTGGTCAGTTGAGAGCCGCTCCCGAAACGCCCGGCGGACCGTGTTGGTTAGGGATGCAGACGACCGATCAGGCGCGGGAATGGGATCGCCTCTCTGACATGTTTGAGTTTACAAATCCAGGACACGGTCCGTTCCAGGCCGAGCCCGAATCCGCTATGCGGCACGGAGCCATACCGGCGCAAGTCGAAGTACCAGGAGAAGACTTCCGGCGGCAATCCGTGCGCTGCAACCTGGTTCTCGAGAAAGGTGAGGTCGGTCGCCCGCTCTCCTCCGCCGATGATTTCTCCGTAGCCTTCGGGTGCAAGGACATCCATGCCCAGTGCAAGGCGGTCATCTTCCGGATCGCGCTTCATGTAGAATGCCTTTATGGCGGCCGGGTATCGATGGATGATCACCGGGCGGTCGAAATGCCAGGTCAGGATCGTCTCATCCGAGCCTCCGAGGTCGTCTCCCCACTGGAACGAGCGGGCGGATGCTTTCCATGCAGGCAGGTTGCGGAGATCCTCCTCGATTTCTGCGAGGCGAGCGTTGATCTCTATTTCCCGGGCGTCGATTCGGCGCTTCTCATGTTTCTTGGCCTGTCCGTATGCCGCCCGGTCACGCTCGCGTTCGGCCGTCAGGTCCGCCTGTTCCGTCTGCAGTGTCTCCAGGAGGGCATCCACCTTTCTGCTCGATTCGTCACTGCGGAGCAGGTCAACCGCGTCTGAATAGGACAAGCGAGGGAACGGAGCCTGGACGCGTTGCAGGGCCTCCGTGTCACGCTCCAACGTGGCCAGCTCCGGGGCGCACTGCGCGAGTACATCCGCAACAATCCTGCTGATGAGGCCCTCGGCGATCTCCATGTTCATATCGATGTCGCAGAACGCCATCTCCGGTTCGATCATCCAGAATTCTGTGAGGTGACGTCTGGTCTTCGATTTCTCGGCGCGAAACGTGGGTCCGAACGTGTAGATCCTACCGAAGGCCATGGCCATGGCCTCCCCATGCAGTTGTCCACTCTGCGTGAGATAGGCTTTGTCGTCGAAGTAGTCCGTCTCGAACAGGGTTGACGTGCCTTCTACCGCGTTTCCGGTGAAGATCGGAGCGTCGAGCTGGAGGAAGCCGAGTTCCTGGAAATAATTGTGGATGGCCGTTACGATGCGGTTGCGCACCCGCATGGCGGCCCATTGCCGCCGGCTCCGGAGCCATAGATGGCGGTGGTTCATCAGGAACTCGATGCCGTGCTCCTTGGGTGTGATGGGGTACGACTCTGCGGCCGAAAGGAGGGACAGTTGATGCACCTCGAGTTCGTAGCCGCCGACTTGCCGCTCATCGCGGCGCACGCGTCCGTCGATCTGCAGTGCCGCTTCCTGTGTGGCCTCCTCGGCAGCCAGCCAGCCTTCCGGTGATATGGACCCCTTGTTCACGACGCACTGGCACAGTCCGCTGCCGTCTCGAAGGACCAGAAACTGAAGGTCCTTCCCAACCCGTTTGTTGTACAGCCAGCCTTTCAGGCGCACGGTCTGGTCTTCGAACCGGGGAAGCTCTTCGATGTAGACGAAATCCCTTGTCATGTGATGGTCTGGAAACGAATGCGGTATGCCGTTCGGTGCACGATGAAAGCAACCGGGTCTTCAAGGGAGGCCCGGTGCGGAGAACCTACCCGGTGAGGGGGTGGGCCGGAAACCATTCCGATTCGGCAACGAGACCTGCCCTGACGATACGTACGAGCCCGTCGTCGACCCTGACGACCGTCGAGGCCAGGCTGGAGGGCGATGGACCGGCTTCGATAACGAGGTCGACGCCCGTTCGGACGTCGTCCGGGATCTCGCGAACGGTACGGGCGACGGGCTCGCCGGAGCGGTTGGCACTTGTGGAGATCAACGGTGCGCCGCTTTGCCGGACTAGGGCACGACAGAACGGGTGTCCGGTGCGGCGGACGCCGATCAGGGCTGATCCGCCCCGGAGTTTCACCGGGGCCGAAGGGGAGGCCTCGAAGAGGATGGTGAGGCAATCGCTCTGAGGGTGCTGCATCAGGTGGCGGTGGGTATCCGAGACCTCCTGGAACCAGTCTGCGACGCGGTCCCACTCGTCCGTGAGCAGGAGCATGGGCTTATCCCGGTCTCGTCCCTTGAGGTCGGCCACGCGGAGGGCCACATCCTCGCATCTTGCATCTCCACCGATACCGTACACGGTTTCCGTGGGATAGATGAGGATCCCCGCGCGGTCGATGCATCGACATGCGGCGTTCAGGGCCGAATCCGGTGCGTCGATCCAGGATTCGACGGAGGGGACCCGGTGGATCGTGTTCATCGCGTCCGCCGCAATTCCGCCTGCCAATCAGGGCTCTGACGTTCCCCGGGCACGTTCGAATGGATCAGTTCGAAGGAATTGAAGCCCATCGTGTCGGCAAACACGAAGATGGCCTGGCCGACGCCCTGGAGGTTCGTGTAGTTCCAGACGGCGTAGGCAACGCGGCCCGTCTCGTTGGGCCGATCTTCCACGTCATCCGGTATGCCATACCGTACGATCACGCGTCCCCGATCGGATTCCCAACCGGCCCGACTGCGGCCTCCAAAGCGCTCGTTCGCATATTGGATGCGCATGGTGAAGTCGTCGAATGCCGCGTTGCCCGGGCGGCCCGGACTCGGGTCGCGGTTGTCCCAGAAGTGGGTCAGGAATCGGCGGCGTTCGGTGTCTTCCTTCATCCGGCGCATCCGCCGGCTCTCGTCCTGCGTCGCAACGAGTCGAGACTGATCGAACAGGAGGTCGAACTCTTCCGCAGGCATCGTGGCGAAGGCGCCGTCGGGGAGGATTTCCGTGCCCTCCGCGGCAACCGGCGCCTGTCTGGAGACCCCGGGATTATAGACGAAGATTCGGGTTTCTCCGGATGCCAGGGTAGAATCTGCTGCGTCTACCCATCTACTGATGAGCCGATACGATCCGTTGGGCACGTCAGAAAGGTCGAACGAGCCATAGGCGACCCCTGAATCGCCAGCGGGGGCGGCCGAGCGGTTCTCGAGGCCGGCGATCGGCTGTGCGAGGTGGGTCTCGGACACGAAGGTATGCACCTCGGCCGGCGGTACTTCGAGCGCCCCGAATCCGTAGCCCTCCACGTAGTAGAATAGCCGGCTGAGGCCTGCCCCGTACACACGTCGCGGA
Source organism: uncultured Rhodothermales bacterium (assembly GCA_964387555.1). GTDB lineage: Bacteria > Bacteroidota > Rhodothermia > Rhodothermales > CAYLXM01 > CAYLXM01. The sequence continues at coordinate 9,655 of CAYLXM010000067.1, forward strand.
TTCGGCTCAATCGCGAGATCGCCGCGAATGAACAGGGCGCCCTCCTCGACTTCATCTGAAATATCCGAGGCCAGTAGAAGGTCGGACAGTGAGGGGCTCGCTCCGTCAAAAGTCCGAACCTGCAGATCCCGTTCCACGATACGTGGTCGAGCGACGACACCTTCGCCGACTACGAGCCGGACACGGTAGTCGCCGGGGTCCACCGTGCTCGTCAGTCGGTGCAAGAACAACTGCCCACGCACCATCGCCTCCGGATCGAGTATGCTGAAGCGGAGAATGGCCTGCGTCTCTTCCGGTTCGCTCACGCCCTCGCGCGGGATGAAGGAGAGCCGAACGGGCAGCGTGGCCGAGAAGCCAACCGAGTCTCCCTGGAAAGGCAGCGCCGCCGCATCGAAGGCAAGAAAGGATTCAATGCGCGTGCGCCCTTCTGCGCCGGCAAACTGGGCAAGATCCCAGTCTACCTTGACCTCGCTGGCGGGCTGGCCCCGGGAGGGAACGGTCGCAATCGCGATCAGCAACACGCCAATCCACATCCCAATTGGGTGCTGCGCGGCATTAAGCGGCATTCTGACACTCCGGAAGGCTTAGCGAGCATAAACTAATTGAACGGTTCTCTAGCTCGAAGTTGCCCGACAAGTGGATTTTTCACACGCGGATCGTGATTCCACGCCGATACATCCAGTAGAGGACGGCGTACCACCCGAGTACCCAGGTGATCGCGTAGAGTAACGAGCCGAGTTCAGCGGGTCCAAGGGGGGCGAATAGGGTCTGGAAGATCCAGGATTGAAGATCGACGGTCGATCCGTCGCCGGCGGGCAGGTGGATCAGGCTGATGGTGCGGCCAACGATGCCGCTCATGACAAATACCGTTATCGCGTTCACCCCATAGATGACGAAGGGGCGGGTCCACCGTTTGTGGCCGGTCGCGTCAATCCACCAATAGCAGACGCCCAGGGTCAGCATCGCCAATCCCCCGGTAAGCAGCACATAGGAACTGGTCCAGAGGGCCTTGTTCACCGGGAAGACCCAGCCCCAGGCGCCCCCGAGCGCGGCGAGAAGAGCCCCCATGACCATAAGCCGCGCGGTTTTCGCATCGGCGCTCAGGCCGGAGTCCATCAGGGCTCTGCCGGACCATACCCCGAGCAGCACGGTCACCAAGGCGTTCGGCGTGCTGAGCAACCCTTCCGGGTCGCGCATGAAGTCCGCACCGGCCCAGAGGTGGTTTGGTATGATGAGTCGATCGAACCAGGAGGCGAGGTTGCCGATCGGATCGGCGAGTTGACCGGCGCCAAATCCCGGTACCGGGATCAGGGTCATGGCCGCCCAGTAGCCGAGCAGGATCGCGGTTGCGATATAGAAGCGGGTGCGGGGGCGGGCGTACAGGAAGAGTAGGGCCGCGCCCACGTAGCAGAGGGCAATGCGCTGGAGGACGCCCATCAGGCGCAGCCGGCCAAGTCGCTCGAGGAGCGCGAACTCCGGATAGAATTGAAAAAACGGAAATGCGGACAGCAAAAGGCCAAGGCCGAACAGGATAGCCGATCGCTTGAGCGTCTTCAGTGTGAGATCGGACCGCGTGACTCCCGCATCGAGGTGTTTCGTAAATGAGAAGACGAGCGCGACGCCAACGATAAAGAGAAAGAACGGAAATACGAGATCGGTGGGGGTCCACCCGTGCCAGTCGGCGTGAAGCAGCGGTGGATAGGCGGCCGACCACGTTCCCGGGTTGTTGACCAGGATCATGAGCACCATGGTCAAGCCGCGAAAGACGTCGAGAGAGACAATCCGCCCGGGTGATGATGGCTGGGAGAGCGGCGTTTGCGGGGTCGCTTTGGCGTCGGAGGCTGAATCCATAGCTGGAGTGGGTTGGATCGAAATGAAGATCGCGATGACCGGTGCACGCAGGGGGTCAGGTCACGGCGCGCCCTGACGGCTCAGGAACCACGATCTCGATGCGCTCCCCCGGTGGCCGGTCGCCGCCCGGAAGGGAGTCGCCGCCCGGTACTCCGCCATCATCTCCATCGCCGCCTTCTTCTCCCTCTTCCTCGTCGTCGTTGCGCAGGAAGCGGCGCACGGCAAGCGTGAAGACGGCGCCTGCAGCGAGCAGGCAGAGCAGGTAGATGATCGTGAGAGCCAGACGCAAGGATCCGGAGGGTGCGGTGAGGCGCTTAATGTACGCGTTGTTTCACGGACTGACGGAAGGCATCGGGCCATGTTTCGGGAGGCTCGGCGACCCAGGTCATCGCCCTGTCGCCAACGGGATGGGCGATGGCGACCCGATAACAATGAAGCGCGAGGTTGCGGCCGTCCAGTGCCGAACCGGCACCGTACCTCAGGTCACCGAGAAGCGGGAAGCCGCGGGAAGAGAATTGGAGCCGGATCTGGTGGGGCCTTCCGGTTTCCAGGCGGATATCCACGAGGGTGAGTCCATGATTCTGCTCGACAACGCTGAAATCCAGTTCGGCGCGACGCGCACCGGGCGCGGATTCCGCAACGAGTTGTGGAGTTCTCCCTTCCTTGGCGATGAAGTCGATCCACCTTGCCGAGATCGGCGGGTTGCCTTCCAGAATGGCGAGGTATCGCTTGTCTACCTGTCGATCCCGGAATCCGCGGGCAAGCCTGGAGGCGGCTTTTGAGGTGCGTGCAAGGATCGTCACTCCGGATGCCGGTCTGTCCAGGCGATGAACCAGTCCGATGAACACGTTTCCCGGCTTGTCGTACCGCCGTTTGATCCAGTCCCTGGCCCACGTGAGCAGGTCCAGATCCCCCGACTCATCGGGCTGGGCCGGCATGCCTGCCGGCTTGGAGGCCACGAGAAGATGGTTGTCAACGTAGAGAACGGTAGGAGACATCACGGACGCCCGGCGGGCGTTGAGCCTTCACTTGAATGCGGGCTCAGCGTGTGAAATCCACAGTGTAGGTCGCTTCGTTGCCGACCCCATCTCTGGCTGTGAAACGGAGTTGGTGCCGGCCATTCCCCACGTGATCGTCGAAGGTGTACTCCAGCAGATTGCGTTTGGGGTCGTACGCGAACAGGACCCACTGGTCGTTGACGTACCCCTCGTAGGAGGATATCCCCGAAAGCTCATCATCAACCTGCAAGCGGATAGCGGTCTGCGTTCTCATCGCGCGGCCCTGGCCGATGTTCAGCGGCCGTATTCGGGGTGCGACCGTGTCCGCCGTTACGAAAAACCGCCCGAAACTCCGCGTTCGCGTCGTGACGTAGCCATTGTCATACAGCCCTCCCACCGAGCTGAGGCGGTCCGGTCTATCCGGGTCCTGCAGCGCGATGACGGCCCGGTCGCGAAGGCGCTCGGGAAGTCTGTCGGCTGCGATAGAAAGCGAGTAGGCCTCATTGACCGGGGTGAATTGGTCTTGGACCTCGTGGATGTCGGAGAAACCGCGTGTTGCCGTCCCGAGATTCTGGTACCGTAGCGGCAGATCGTCGTAGAGCGTTTGGGGCGGAAACGTGAGGGCAATTCCATGATTTGTGAACGCATGGGGCCTGCCCTGCGGGACAATCGTTGCGTACTCGACGGGCTCGAAGGGGATCTCGATCATCTCTGCAGCCCATCCCACGCGGAAAGGGAGGCTGGAGGTATTGCCATGGGCGTCTTCAATCTCATATCGCAGCCTGTGAACGGCATCCTGTTGGACCGTCAACCATCCATCCCCTTGATGCAAATAGATTTCGATCGGATTACCTGGCAGGAGATAACTGCGTTCGATCCATCGCTTTCGTCGGACGTGTTCCTCAACATCGAGATGGGCTCTCAGGTGGCGAGATTGATCGAACGAAAAGGTTTCGAGTTGCTGTCCGAAAAGCAGCCCGTCGTCGGCATGCAATCGCACGCGGAAGGCGCCCAGCCGGAAGCCGGAGCCGTCGTGCGTATCGCGTATCTCGACGCCGAAGGCGATGTCGCCCCGGGCGTCGATACGGTCCACGCCGGACAGCTTCCAGGACCGGCCCGTACCGGAGGTGGCAAGGACCAGTGGACGCTGAAAGGTCACGATCTGGGAGCGTCCATCTGACATCCGGACGACCGCAAAACTCTGGTGATCGCGTGCATAGAGCTTCACGTGCCGGATCTGGGGCGGCTGCGTGTCCTTCAGTGGGATACCGAACAGCAGCGGGTTGATGGGCCACTCGGTCCGGGTATCCCGGATTTCGAAATGGAGGTGGGGTCCACCCGACGACCCTGTATTTCCGGAGATGGCGATCACGTCGCCGCGGGATACGGGAAAGGTGGACGGATCGGGAAAGAGCTCGATATCGAAGCGTCGCTGGTCATACTGGGCGTTTCGCACAGTGGCTCCGATCTGGTCGTTGAACCGCTGCAGGTGGCCGTAGACGGTGGTATAGCCATTGGGATGCTGCACGTAGAGGGCGTGACCCAATCCGCCGGGGGAGACGCGGATGCGGGAGACGAAGCCGTCGCCTGAGGCGTAGATGCGGTAGCCCTCTCGGCCGTTCGTGCGAATGTCGAGTCCGGAGTGAAAATGGGTGGAACGCGTCTCCCCGAAAGAACCGGAAAGCAGGATCGGGATGGCGACGGGGGAGCGGAAGAAATCGGTCGGGTAGGACTTTCCTGAGAATAGGGCGGACAATACGGTCAGTACTACGGCGAGAAGCACCCTCATGACGGGGGGGTTTGAGGTAAAGCTGGACGGGGGTCGGTCGATTCTGCACCCCGGGGTCGTGCGCTGATCGGTCATACCGGTCGGCCCGGGGTGCGGTTTCAGTGCGCGAGCATGATCAGCGGCGATTCGTGTCTGAGGGCCCGCGGGAAGCAGAGGACGGGATTCCGAACAGGGTCTCTGCGGCTCGAACGGCCCTGAGAACGGCCTGGGTGATGAGTGTGGCGGCCAGGGCGCCTACGGCCGTCGGATCGGAGGGCCGGGTGCCGGTGGACAGGGCGAACATCGTATCGCCGTCGTAGAGGGTATGGACGGGAAAGATCGACCGCGCAAGGCCGTTGTGTGCCATTCCGGCGATGACGGCGAGTTCCCCCTTGGAGAAGGCCCCGTCCGTGGCCACGATGCCCAGGGTGGTGTTGGCTCCAAGGAGGGGATTTCCGGCTCTGCCTTGCCGGAGCACATTCAGCGTGCCGACGAAGCGATCCGTCCCCGGATCCCGGGCGCCGGCAACGATCCGGCCGGACGATGGGTCCACCACGTCTCCCAGCGCGTTGACGGCCACCAGGGCGCCGACCGCCGTCCCATCGTCCAGAGTGGAGAAGGCGGATCCCAGTCCCCCCTTCATCGCGTTCGCTGCCCCCAGGATCTTCCCAACGGTGGCTCCTGTGCCGGCGCCTACGTTGCCCATAGGAACCGGGTCGGTGGATGCCGCTTCGCACGCCGCATATCCCTCGGCCGCGCCAGGGCGCGTTCCCGGGTCTCCGATCCCGAGATCGAGGAGCACGGCGGCAGGCACAATGGGCACGCGGGCATTGCCGACGGCCATTCCGAAGCCGCGTTCCTCGAGCCATTGCATGACCCCGTCCGCCGCGGCCAATCCGAAGGCCGATCCGCCTGTGATGAGGACGGCGTGCGCCTTTTCGACCAGCCGGCCTGGAGCCAGCAGCGTGAGTTCACGGGATCCCGGTGCGGCGCCGTACACCGCAACGCCCGCCGTTGCGCCTTGCGGGGTGAGGACGACCGTGCAGCCGGTCGCGGCCGCCTCGTTTGTCCAGTGACCCACCTGAATTCCGGGCACGCGGGTAATGGTATCCGTCATCTCCGCTCAAAATCAAAGGTGTTGCGTATCAGAAGCGTGACACGATCTGGTCCCCTCCCCGCCATGCGCTCTTGCCGTTCTGGAGAACACATATCAGCCCGGCCATTGGCATGGAGGCCCGGCATCGGCCATAACGCTTCATTGTAGCGGCACTTTAGCCACCACGCGAGCGACCCCGAGCGACTGGCCCCCTGTCCCAGTTGACGAAAAACGGCAATGTAACGGCCCGCGTCGAGTACGCGTTGGTCCTGGCTTCAAAGGTACGGTGGCAACACGGCGTAGTTGCTGCTTTTTCGAGATCAGCCGAAAGCGACTCCTGTTTCGCGGGCAAGATGGTGCAGGTCTTCGACGACCGACGCGAGGAGTGGAATTCCGCGTTCCCGGCGCTCGGCTTCGGCGAGTCGTTCCGGGTCACCGGGGATGAGGGGGCCGTTTGTCCCGGGTGCCGGACGGGTTCCGCGCATGGTGCGCACCCAGTCGTCGACCCGGCTTCTGAATTCGGCGGGATCCATGAAGGCGTCAATGCGAAGCGCTCCGAAAAAGTGGCCGGTGCCGCTCCCTCGTCCGGCAGTCAGGGCTGCGCCGACCATGGCAAAGTGGGGCGCAAACGGTCCCCAGCCGGCCCCGGGCAGCACGCCACAGAACACGTCGACCATGGCGCCGAGGCAGTACCCTTTGTGGCCTTGACCTGCTCCGTCCGAACCGAGGGGCAGCAGCGCCCCGCCGTCGGCCATTGCGGCGGGATCGGTCGTAGGCTCCCCCCGGTGGTCGACCGCCCATCCCAAGGGGATGGACGTGCCGTTTCGGCGGGCCATCTGGATCTTGCCGTACGGGACGGCAGCGGTGGACATGTCGATGACCACGGGTGGTTCTTTGCCTCCGGGAAAGGCAATGGAGATGGGATTCGTGCCGAGCATGCGTTCGGCGCCGAGGAAGGGGACCACGAGGTTGCCTGCGTTCGTCATGGACCACCCGATCATCCCGTATCGGAGGGCGCGAAGGGAGTAGGCACCGGCGATTCCGTAGTGATTTGATCGTCGTACGGCCACCCATCCGGCGCCCGTATCAGCGGCCATTTCGATGGCCAGCCGGTTGGCCCAGGGGCCAACGACGAGTCCCAGGCCGTTCCCTCCGTCCACCGTCGCCGTGGTGCGGGTCCGTGATGCGATCCGAATGTCCGGTCGAGGCTCGATGCTCCCTGCTGTGAGTAGCTCGTGATAGCGCCGCAGCCGGGCAATGCCGTGGGAGTCGATACCGCGAAGATCCGCCGACAGCAGGATCTCCGCAGCCGAAGAGGACTCTTCTTCCGGCACGCCGCACTGGACGAATACGCGCCTCGTGAAATCCCGAAGCATTCCGACTGGAAACCGGTCTGCAAGCGGATTCATGGCTGCAGGCGTGCGGCCATTCTGTCGGCGATGGTCTTGCCGATGGTCAACGCTGAGGTTGCTGCAGGAGACGGTGCGTTGCAGACGTTGATGACGCGTTCATTTTCGAGGATCAGAAAATCGTCGACCAGGCTCCCTTCTTTGCCCAGGGCCTGTGCGCGAACGCCTGCGGGGGCAGCGACCAGATGTTCGGAGCGGATATCGGGGACCAGCCGCTGTAGCGCACGCACGAAGGCCTGCTTGTTGATCGACCGCCACATCTCCCCTGATCCCGTCTTCCAATACTTGCGCACCAGTTTTCGGAAACCCGGCCATGCGAGCGTCTCTGCCAGGTCGCGGATGTTGACCGTGGTGCGTGTGTACCCCTCCCTTGCGAAAGCCAGCACGGCGTTTGGTCCACATTCGACGCCGCCCTGGATGACGCGCGTGAAGTGAACGCCCAGGAAGGGAAAAGATGGATCGGGCACCGGGTAGATCAGATTTCGGCAGAGGTGATGCACGTCGGGCTTGAGTTCGAAGTACTCACCTCGAAACGGGATGATGCGAACGCCCGGGTGTTGGCCGCTGAGGGAGGCCAGACGATCGGAGTGCAAGCCCGCGCAGTTGATGACATGGTCCGCCTGCACCTCCCCGGCCGTCGTCTCGAGAATGACGCCTCCGTTGATGTGCCGGAATGCCTGCACGTTGGCGCCGGTAAGGATGGAGCCGTTTGCGCCCTCGATATTTTTGGCGAGGCGGGCAGACACCTGGCGGTAGTCCACAATGCCGGCTTCCGGGACATGGAGCGCCCGGATGCCGGCCGCGTGGGGCTCCAGTTCCTTCAGTCGCTCACGTCCGATCATCTCGCAGCGGACGCCATTCGCCTGACCCCGCTCGTAGATCCGTTCCAGAGCGGGAAGTTCTGACGGGTCGACGGCGACGATCACCTTGCCGCATCGCTCGAACGGAATCCCTTCCCGTTGGCAGAACTCCTCCATCTCCTGCTTCCCCTCCCTGCAGTTGCGCGCCTTGAGCGAACCCGGCTTGTAGTAGATGCCTGAGTGAAGCACGCCCGAATTGTGGCCGGTCTGGTGGCGTGCCAGTCCCTCCTCCTTTTCCAGGACCAGCAATTCCCGGTCGGGAAACTGTTGGCTGAGACGATAAGCAGTGGCGAGGCCGACGATGCCTCCGCCGACAATGGCGACGTCTGTTCTTCGCATTCGCGTTGCTTCGGTGGGGGAGATGGGAATGGTGTAAGTTACGATTCCGCCCCAAAACGCCACGATCGGACCGCGTGCGATTCGTGTCTGATTCCGATCTTGTTCAGTGATCAACCCGTAGAGCCATGAACAACCCTTATTCCCTCTTCGCGGAGAGGCCCCATTCCCGTATCGTGTACCCGGGACTCTGCGCACTCCTGATCGTATTGGCGTGGAACGCTCCGGCCCGTGCCCAGGAAATGGACGCCGTGGCGCGGATCGGCATCATTGGACTGGATACGTCCCATAGCCCGGCCTTCGCAGAATTGATCAACGCGCCTGACGCGGGGCCCGAGTACGCCGGTTACCGGGTGGTGGCCGCCTATCCCAAGGGGAGCGAGGACATCGAGTCGAGCGTCAGCAAGATCCCCGAATACACCGACGCCGTTCGCGCGCTCGGTGTTGAGATCGTCGATTCCATCGAGGATTTGCTCGAACGCGTGGACGCGGTGATGCTCGAGACGAACGATGGGCGGCCTCACCTGGCGCAGGCGCGCCTTGTGATCGAAGCCGGCAAGCCCCTGTTCATCGACAAGCCGGTCGCGGGCAGCCTGGCCGATGCCATCGCGATCTACCGCCTCGCCGAGGAGCACGGTGTTCCTGTCTTTTCATCCTCCTCCCTTCGCTACACCTCGAAGGCCCTCGCCGTGCGGGACGGCTCGATCGGAGAGGTGGTGGGAGCGGATACGTACAGTCCTGCGACTCTTGAGCCCCACCATCCCGATTTTTTCTGGTACGGCATACACGGGGTCGAATTGCTCTACACCGTGATGAAGACGGGTTGTAAGTCGGTCCGACGCGTGCATACCGTCGACACGGACATTGTGGTCGGCCTCTGGGCCGATGGACGGGTCGGCACGGTCAGAGGGACGCGAACCGGCCTTCATTCCTACGGGGGTACTGCATTCGGCAGACAGGCGAACCAGGAGATCGGTCCTTACGAAGGATACGGCGGCCTGGTAGCGGCCATCGTAGAGTTCTTCCGCACGGGTGTCTCACCGGTTTCGGTCGAGGAGACGATCGAGATCTACACGTTTATGGAGGCGGCGGACGAGAGCAAGCGCCATGGCGGCGCTGAAATTCGCCTGGCCGATGTCTACGCGGCAGCCGCCGTTCAGTCTCACTAACCGAGGGGCTCCCCCCTTGGGCGGGTCTGCCCCACACCACTCTCCTTGAGGTCAGCACACGATCATGAGCTCGCTCAACGAATACAGCAAGACCATCACCCAACAGAAGTCCCAAGGCGCTTCTCAGGCCATGTTGTATGCGACCGGCCTTACGCCCGGCGACATGAACAAACCGCAGGTCGGCATTGCGTCGATGTGGTTCGAGGGCAACCCCTGCAACATGCATCTGCTGGATCTGGCTGCCGAGGTGAAGGCGGGTGTTGCCGAGGCGGGCATGGTGGGGATGCGGTTTAACACCATCGGCGTTTCGGATGGGATTTCGATGGGTACGGACGGCATGTCGTACAGTTTGCCGTCGCGCGATCTGATCGCCGATTCGATCGAGACGATCATGGGGGGCCAATGGTATGACGGCTTGATCGCCATCCCGGGGTGCGACAAGAACATGCCGGGCTGCGTCATCGCGATGGGCCGGCTCAATCGACCGGCGATTATGGTATACGGGGGAACGATCAAGCCCGGATACACGGATGCCGGTGAGAAGATCGATCTGGTGAATGCCTTTCAGAGCTATGGCGCGTATCTGGCCGGTACGATGACCGATGAAGAGCGGGAGCACATTGTCCGGCATGCTTGCCCGGGCGCCGGAGCGTGCGGGGGGATGTACACGGCCAACACGATGGCATCGGCTATCGAGGCGCTTGGCCTTTCGCTGCCTTTCAGTTCGAGTCTGCCCGCGGTTGACCCCCGGAAGCGCGAAGAATGCCGTCGCGCCGGTGCGGCATTGAAGGTGCTCATGGAGCGCAACGTACGTCCGCGCGACCTGCTTACCCGCGCCTCATTCGAAAACGCGATCACCGTCGTCGTGGCCCTGGGCGGTTCCACCAACGCGGTACTTCACCTCCTGGCCATGGCCCGGGCATTCGACATCGAATTGACCCTGGAAGATTTCGCGGCGGTCTCGGCCCGTACGCCGCTCCTCGGCGATTTGAAGCCAAGTGGCAAGTACGTAATGGAGGACCTCTGCAATATCGGCGGCGTGCCGGCGGTCATGAAGTACCTGCTCGAACACGGGGCGATTGATGGGGATGCGCGGACGGTGACCGGGAAGACGGTGGCGGAGGATCTGGAGGATGCGCCGGGGCTCGAGGCTGGACAGGACCTGATTCGTCCGTGGGAGGATCCGATCAAGCCCACGGGTCACATCCACATCCTGCACGGCAATCTGGCCCCCGGCGGGTGTGTCGGCAAGATCACGGGCAAGGAGGGGTTGGTGTTCGAGGGGCCGGCGCGCGTTTTCGACTCGGAGGAAGCGATGCTGGCGAGTCTCCAGAAAGGTGGCGTCAAGAAGGGCGACGTGGTGGTTATCCGCTACGAGGGCCCGAAAGGCGGTCCGGGTATGCCGGAAATGCTGACGCCGACGTCGGCACTGATGGGAGCCGGGTTGGGTAACGATGTGGCGCTCATCACGGATGGCCGGTTCAGCGGGGGCAGCCACGGGTTCATCATCGGGCATGTCGTGCCCGAAGCCCAGGAGGGGGGTCCGATTGCGCTCGTTCGCGACGGCGATTTTGTCCGCATCGATGCCGATGCGAACCGGATCGAGGTGGAACTCAGCGGCGCCGAGCTGGATGCGCGGAAGAAGGCGTGGACGGCCCCACCCTACAAGTTTACGCGGGGCGTCCTGTACCGATACATCCGCAGCGTGGGGGATGCGTCGGCCGGGTGCGTGACGGACGAGTAGGTGAAGGGGTGGTTGGTGGCGGGTGGTTGGTCGTTGGGAGACGGTCACGCGAGACGCGAGGCGCGGGGCGCGGGGATTCAGGCCATGCAACGAACC
>CAYLXM010000068.1:0-5434 GCA_964387555.1 uncultured Rhodothermales bacterium
GTTCTTTTAGGAAGGGACGGAAGCAATCGGTCCGACCCGACTCCATCCGAAAACGCGACCCTTATGTCTGAAAAGAAAGACGGCGGTCTCGGATTCTCACGCCGTGAGTTCCTCAAGGGGATGGGCACGACGGCCGTGGCGACGGCGACGTCCGGCGCGCGCGGCCTGGCACAGGAATTCGAGAAGGTGAATCAGGAGCGGGCGTACGGCCCGGGTCCCGTGGCGTTGAGCCTGCGGATCAACGGTGCGTCCGTCGGGGTGGAGGCGGCGCCCAACCAGACCCTGCTGGACGTGCTCCGCAAGCACCTCTCCTACACCGGAGCCAAAGAGGTCTGCGGAGCCGCTTCATGCGGGGCATGCACGGTGCTGCTCGACGGCACGCCCGTGTACGCCTGCATGACGCTGGCCATAGAGGCGCAGGGCAAGGCCATCACGACGGTAGAGGGGTTGGCAGACGGAGAGACCCTCAGCCCCCTCCAGGAGGCCTTTGTTGAAGAGGACGGCATGCAGTGCGGCTATTGCACGTCGGGTTTCCTGATGACGTTGACCGCGTTCCTGAAGGAGAATCCGCAGCCGGATCCCGAGGCCGTCCGTCACGCCGTCTCCGGTCATCTCTGTCGATGCGGCACCTACCCGCGCGTGATCAAGTCGGCCCTGCGTGCAGCCGGCATCGAAACAGAATCGTCCACCGAAGTCATCTCCTGGAGCCATGCAGAAAAATTGGCCTGAAGATCCCCGGTATCTGGGGAAGCGAATTCAGCGTGTGGAGGGTCCGCTCCGGGTTTCCGGAAAGGCAAAATATGCCTCCGACCAGCAGCCGGCCGGGCTCCTCTACGGGATGTTTCTGCGGTCTCCCTGGGCCTCAGCGCGCTTGAATGCGGTGGACCTCGCGCCGGCACTCGCCGTTCCCGGCATCAAGGCCGCCCTGCTCGTACAGGAGGTGCCGCGTACGCTCTACTACTACGGCGATGAAATCGCGGCCGTCGCGGGTACCAGCACGGAGGCCTGCGAGGAAGCCCTCAAGGCGATTGTCGTCGATGCGACCCCGCAGCCCCACGTGGTGGACGAGGTCAAGGCCTTGCGTCACAATGCAGCCCGTGTGTTTCCGCAGTACGCGAACGTGAGTTCGCCGTCGGCGCAGCAAACGGGGGATGTCGACAAGGCATTTGCCGAAGCGGCCGCGGTGGTCGAGGGGGAGTACCACACGCAAATCCAGTATCATCATTGCCTGGAGACCCACGGCCACACGGCCTGGTTCAATGGGGATGAGTTGACCTTCTGGGCGTCCACGCAGGCCGTATTCGGCGTGCGGAACGCACTCGCCTCGGCACTTGGGATCGACCAGAGCAAGGTGCGGGTCATCTCGGAGTTCATGGGAGGAGGATTCGGCTCGAAATTCAATCCCGGAGTGGAAGGCATCATGGCGGCCCGGCTGAGCCGCGAGGCGAAAGCGCCGGTCAAGTTGATGCTCTCTCGGCACGAAGAGTCACTCGCGGTCGGCAACCGCCCCTCCACGTATCAGAAGATCAAGATGTCGGCCGACAAGGACGGCATGCTGACCGGATTCGAATTGCTCGGATACGGCACCGGAGGGTACGCGAGCGGGGGCGAGACCGAGGGAGGAGGCGGCGGCTCCGGAATTCCCGCGCCGTACATCTACCGTATTCCCAACGTGCGGAACAAGCAGTACGGCGTGGCCATCAACGCGGGTTCAGGCGCGGCTATGCGCGCGCCAGGGCACCCGCCGGCGTCGTTCGGCATGGAGGCCATCATGGATGAGATGGCCGTCAAGCTCGGGATGGACCCCGTCGAATTGCGCATCAAGAACGACCCGTCCGAGATCCGGCAGCGGGAGTACCGGCTGGCGGCCGAGCGCTTCGGCTGGAACGAACGCTACCAGAAGCCGGGCAGTTCGCCGGGACCGATCAAGAAAGGCATCGGGTGCGCCGGGGCCATGTGGGGTGGGGGCGGACGCGGAACGCAGGCCGAGGTACAGATCAATCCGGACGGGACGGTCGAAGTGCGCTGCGGGACGCAGGATCTGGGAACAGGCACCTACACGCTCATCACCATCGTGGCCGCTGAGGCGCTGGGTCTCCCGCTGGAACAGGTGACCGCGCGCCTGGGGGACACCCGCTTTCCACCGTCCGGCGGAAGCGGCGGCAGCGTGACGGCGGCTTCGGTAAGTCCGGCCATCTGGGACGCGAGCGAGAAGGCGCTGGCCGAGCTAAAGCAGGTTTCGGGGATGGAAGACGTGTCGGGCGATAACTGGAAAAAAGCCTGTGCGAAGATCGGGATAAACCCGCTCGTCGTGGCGGGGCGCTGGCGGGAGGGCCTCTCCTCGAGTGGCACGGGCGGTGTGCAGATGGCGGAGGTGGAGGTGGACACCGAGACCGGGTTTGTTAAGGTGACCGAGGTGCTCTGCGTCCAGGATTGCGGCTTGTTGGTGAACAAGTTGACCGCTGAAAGCCAGGCCAACGGGGGTATTATCCTCGGGATCGGCTATGCCCTCTATGAACAGCGGGTGATGGACGACCGGAGCGGGTTCGTGATCAACCCCAACTTCGAGACCTACAAAATCCCGGGGGCGATGGACATGCCGAAGATCGACATCGTGTTTATCGACATGTCGGAGCGCGGCGTGATTGGGCTGGGTGAGCCGGTGACGATCCCCACGGCCTCCGCCATCGGAAACGCTGTGGCCAACGCGCTCGGCGTGCGCGTCAACAGCATCCCGATCACGCCGGAGAAAGTCCTGGCGGCGCTGGGGAAAGTCCCCAATGCGGAGCCGGAGGACCTGGGGTGGAGCGATCTGGTGCAGGCAGGGTGACGCACTTCGAACCGAATAGCAACGGAAACCTATGAAACCGTTTCAATACGCGACCGCAACTTCGGTCGAAAGTGCCGCCGACATGGTGTCGGAAAACGGCCAGTACCTTGCGGGCGGGATCGACGTTCTGGGCCAGATCAAGAACGGTCTGTCCGAGCCCGATCTGCTCGTCAACGTGAAAGCGTTGCCCGATACCCGCGCGATTACGGCGGTCAAGGGGCAACTGCGGATTGGTGCAAACGTGAAGCTGATCGAGTTGATCGAGAATGCGGAGGTGAAATCTGTCCTTCCGGGTCTCGTCGAAGCGGCCGCTGAAGTGGGTTCCCCTCAGATTCGCAACGTGGCCACCGTGGGGGGAAACCTGGCACAGCACTCGCGGTGCTGGTACTACCGTCAGAAGGACATCACCTGCCTCAAGGGGGGAGGGGAGACCTGCTACGCGCGCGTCGGCAAGAACCGTCATCACGCCATCTTCTCCGGCAATCCCTGCATCAGTCCGGTGGTCTCCAACCTGGCCGTCGCGCTGGCGGCGCTGGATGCGCGCGTCCTGGTCGTCCGCCGCGGCGAAACAAGGAGTTTCACGGTAGATGAACTGTATGAGCTGGCCTGGAACAACCCGCTGGCGCACCATTCATTGGGATCGGCTGATTTGATCGTCGGCGTGGAGATTCCAACCAAAGCGGAGTCGAGCGCCTACATCCAGGTGAGCGACAAGAGCGGATTCGACTGGGCGCTCGTCAGCTGCGCCGCTGCAGCGCACGTCGAGGACGGCGTGCTCACAGGAGCGCGGGTCGTGCTGGGAGCCGTCTCGCCGATGCCCCATCAGCGGGAAGCGGCGAACCGGATGCTCGAGGGGCAGAGGCTCACCGCGGAGCTCGCCGCCCAGGTTGCGGAAGCCCTGCTAGACCGCGCCACGCCGTTCTCCGACAACGGCTACAAGGTGCCGATGGCCAAGGCGCTCGTTCAGCGAACCCTCATGCGACTGGTTGCCTGACCATGGAAATGTCCCACTGCAAACATCTGCGCACGAAGCGCCTCTTCATTCCGGATCTTGCCACCAGCGCGTTCGCCGATGCGGCGGATCCGGCCGAGGTGCAGCAGTGCTGGTGCAACAAGACGATGCGGCCGATCGGGCTGGATGAACTGCATGTCAACCCCAAAGCGTGCTCCGACCCCAGGCGGACGTGTTACGAGGGACTGTAACCAGGGGCGTCTCACGCCAAGACGCGAGGAACGCGAATATTTCAGATGGAGGGGTGGGTTTGCATCCCGCGTTGTCGCAAAGAGGGCCTTTGTTACGCATGTTCTGGTAGGGGCGGGTTAACCTCGGAAAAGTACGTATGGCCGCCTGGAACGCGAACCGCCTGGTATTCACGCGAAGCCGCGAAGAACGCGAAGGATTGAGAAGGGGAAGAAATGGACGTGGAGGAGTTGTCAGCCGTCGTGGTGAATGAGGCATTCCATCTCCACAGAGATCTTGGTCCGGGTTTGCTAGAGTCCGTCTATGAGACCGTTCTCGCCCGTATGTTGGCGGAACGGGGCCTGGGTGTAGAGAGACAGAAGTCCGCAGCGTTTGAATTCAAGGGGATACGTTTCGACGCGGGCTTGCGCGTAGACCTTCTGGTTGAAGATCGGCTGGTTGTGGAATTGAAATCCGTGGAGAACCTCCTGCCCGTAAACGGCAAACAGGTGCTGACGTACTTGCGGCTCTTGAACCTTCCTCTGGGGTTACTTATCAATTTTGGTGGTAGTACGTTCAAAGTCGGCATAAGAAGAATCGTTAATAATCACAGTGACTTCGCGACTTCGCGTCTTCGCGTGAACCAGAGATGCGGGTCTTATCGGCCGTAGAGAGGAGCATTTGGGCGTCGTGTTGTCGCGTGAACCAACCAGCTGTATCGAAATCGACATGAAGATCTCATCGCACCCGACGTGCCGGCCTGGGACGAGGACCCTCGCCCTGGTGATCACGGCATTGTGCCTCGGGCTTGCCGCGCAGGCCCAGGACCGACCGCGCAACGTCGTCTTCATCCTCAGCGATGACCACCGTTACGACTTCATGAGCTTCTTGGGGACGCCCGATTTCCTCGAGACGCCCGCCATGGATCGTATCGCCGAGCAGGGGGTCCACTTTGAAAACGCCTTCGTCAGCACCGCCCTCTGCTCGCCGAGCCGCGCGTCCATTCTGACCGGACAGTATGCGCACCGGCATGGCGTGGTGGACAACCAGACGGACATCCCCGAAGGGACCGTCTTCTTCCCCGAACTTCTCCAGAAGGCGGGCTACAAGACCGCGTTCATGGGAAAGTGGCACATGGGCCACGACGACGATGCGCCGCGGCACGGGTTCGATCGTTGGGTCAGTTTTCGTGGACAGGGGGTGTACTACCATCCCACGCTTAACGTGGATGGAGAGCGGGCGAAGCATGAGGGGTACACGGCAGACATCCTGACGGATTTTGCGCTCGAATGGCTGGATGCGGTCAAGGAGGAACCGTTCTTCCTCTTCCTCTCCCATAAGAATGTCCATGCCGAATTCGAACCCGCCGAGCGGCACAGGGACCGGTACGCGGACGTGAAGCTCACGTATCCCGTCACCATGGC
>CAYLXM010000068.1:5534-20917 GCA_964387555.1 uncultured Rhodothermales bacterium
CACATGTACGAGGAGTCGATGCGCGTACCGATGATCGCCCAGGCGCCGGGCTACATCCGTCCCGGTACAAAACTCTCCCGGATGATCCAGAATATTGATGTCGCGCCGACCATTCTGGATCTCGCTGGCGTCGAAATTCCGGAAACCATGGACGGGCGTTCTTTCCTGCCCCTGCTCGAGCAGCGTGACGTACCCTGGCGCGAGGAGGTGCTCTACGAGTACTACTGGGAGTGGAATTTCCCGCAGACGCCGACCACCCTCGGCATCCGCGGCGATCGCTACAAGTACATCTACTATCACGGGATCTGGGACAAAGACGAACTGTATGACATCCAGGCAGACCCGCTGGAGCAGACAAACCTCGCAGTACGCCCCGAATTCAACGACCTCAAGGTTCAGATGCGGAGCCGGCTTTTCGAGATGCTCGAGGAAACGGACGGGATGAAGATCCCGTTGCGTCCGCCCGTGGGGGGCCGGAATGATAAGAGGAGGGGCGAGTGAGGGAAGGGTCCGGGGGTCCGAAGGTCTGGGGGTCCAAAGGTCCGGAGGTCCGAGGGGTCCGAAGGTCCGGAGGTCCGAGGGGTCCGAAGGTCTGGGGGTCCGAAGGTCCGGAGGTCCGAGGGTCAGGCGGTCCGGGGGTCCGGGGGTGGGGGAAAGTGGAATGTGGGTGGGAGACGGGAGGTGGACGCGGGTCGCGGGTACCAACTCCTATACCCTATTGCTCTGGATTCCGGCTTTCGCCGGAATGACGGGCGAGGGGCAACTCCTAAACTCCTAAACTCCTAAACTATTTAACTTTAATATACCAATGACACCCCCGTCCGCCGCGGCCTGGCTACTTGCGCTGTTGCTCTCGACCGCTTCGGCCGCATACGCCCAATCCTCCCCCTTTGCCTGGCCAGGGGGCAAGACGGCCGCCATCGTCCTCACCTACGACGACGGGATGGATACGCATCTGGATATCGCTGCTCCGGATCTGGAGCGACGGGGATTCAAGGGGACATTCTTCGTACAGGGCAATACCGTGACCGCCCGCTTTTCAGAGTGGCGGGCCGTTGCCCATCTGGGCCACGAGATCGGAAACCACTCCCTCTTTCATCCCTGCCCCAGGGCGGAATTCGATTGGGTGCGGCCTGAATACGATTCCGATTCCTACACGATCCGTCGGATGCTCGATGAATTGCGAACGGCGAACGGGATTCTCACCGTCCTGGACGGCAAGGAAGCCCACAGTCTCGCCTACATGTGCGGGTGGGAAACGGCGGGACGGGTCTCCTATGTCGACTCCCTTCGTGCGGCCGGCTTCGCAACCTACGGCCGGTCCGGGTACGACGGCCGCTCATTCGCCGCATCGCCGGCCGGACTCGATCCCCTGCGGGTGCCCTCATGGGGCGTACCGGAGGATAGTCCGGCCGACAGCCTCATCGCCTTCGCAGAATCCGTAGCGGAATCGGGTGGACTCGGGGTCTTTATGTTTCACGGTGTGGGCGGACAGTGGATCCAGGTCGACCGTGACGCGCACGATACCCTTCTGACACATCTTGCGGCGTTTCCGGACCGGTACTGGGTGGGGACTTTTTCGGAGGTGATGGACCACGTCGTTGCCCTCAACAAAGCGCCCGGGCAGTGATGCCCCGGGCAAGTACCTGCAGCAGGAGAAATGGTGTGGAAACCCGTGAGACAGATCAATTCGCTTCACACATCCATACTCGATGCCTGACGAAACCACTCTCCCGACGCTCGAAGGGGATCGGTTACGACTCCGCTGGCTGACCCAAGCCGACACGGATGCACTCTTCGGGATCTTTTCGGACCCGGATGTCATGCGCTACTGGATCTCGCTCCCGTTCTCCGGCAAAGCCGAGGCCGAGCAACTGGTGCGAGAGATCCATGAGCTCTTTGAGTCCGGCACCCTCTTCGAGTGGGGTGTGGCATTGCGGGAAACGGACGAGGTCATCGGGACTGCGACGCTGGCATACATCGATCGGAGCAACGGCCGGGCCGAAATCGGGTACGCGATCGCCCGACCGCACTGGAGACAGGGCTATGCGACGGAGGCGATTCGTCTGCTCCTTCACTATGCATTCGAGGAGATGAACCTGCGCCGGATCGAGGCCGATGTCGATCCCCGGAACGAGGCTTCTCTTCGAACCCTCGAACGGCTGGGATTCAGGCGCGAGGGCCTTCTCCGCGAACGCTGGAACGTGGGGGGAGAAGTGCAGGACGCACTCTTTCTGGGACTTCTGCGTTCCGAATGGTCAGGCTGAGCAGCAACGTGCCTCCGCCTTTTGCCATCCGCACAGGCGACGAATGGCTGAGGTCGGGCTCTAGGCCACCCGACCCTGCTGCGGTGAGAAGCCTGTGAAGCGGTAGCCCCGATAGCCCGCACGCCCTACCTTTCCGCGACGCCCCACCTCGCCGCGTTGGCCGAACCGATGCGGGCGGCCGATCCCATCGATCAAACGACGCCGATGAACCGCACCCTCTTCCAGTACTCGTTTGTTGCCGCGCTTGGCGGCCTCCTCTTCGGTTTCGACACGGCCGTGATCAACGGCGCGCTGCCGTTTCTGCGGGATCACTTCCAGTGGTCGGAGGCGATCGAGGGATGGGCTGTCAGCTCGGCCCTGCTGGGCTGTATCGTCGGGGCGATCCTGATTGGCCGTCCGGGCGACCTGTACGGCCGGCGCGCGATGCTGAAAGTGCTGGCATGGCTGTTTCTGATTTCGGCACTCGGGTCGGCCTGGGCGCCCTCGGTGACCTGGTTTGTGGTCTTCCGTCTCATAGGCGGCGTTGCCGTAGGCGGGTCGTCAGTGCTCGCGCCGATGTACGTTTCGGAGATCTCGCCTCCGGAATACCGCGGCCGCTTCACGATCACGTTTCAGCTGGCCATTGTGCTCGGGATTCTGGTTGCCTTCTTTTCGGATTATCTCCTGCTGGATACCGGACCGAACAATTGGCGATGGATGTTTCTGGCGGAAGCGGTCCCGGCCGTGGCCTTTATTGGGTTGCTCTTTTTCGTCAGTGAGAGTCCCCGTTGGCTGGTCAAGAACGGCGAAATGGAGGCGGCGCGGTTGGTCTTGCAGCGCGTGAATCCTGGTGCCGAGCTGGATCGGCTTCTTCCGGAAATCCAGGCTTCCATCAATACAGACGTTATTGACCATATCAAATATTTGTTCCGAAAACCCTATTTACGTCTTGTCTTGATTGGAATTGCCGTGGGCATGTTTAATCAGTTCACCGGCATCAATATCGTGATGTATTATGCCAGCGATATTTTCAGAGCCGCGGGTTTCTCCACGCAGTCGGCCATCGGCCAGACGGTCCTCATCGGTTTCACGAACCTGGTGGTCACCATTCTGGCGATGGTTGTCATCGATCGTTTCGGCCGTAAGCGCATGCTTCTGACGGGAGCCCTGGGCATGACGGTTTTTCTTGCGCTCTTCGGCTATGCGTTTCTGGCCAGGATCGAGGGATTTGTCCTCCTGGCATGCCTGATCGGCTTCACCGCCTTTTTTGCGTTCTCTCAAGGCGCCGTCATCTGGGTGCTGCTCTCCGAGATGTTCCCGAACAACATCCGCGCCCGAGGATCCTCCATCGGGTCGTTTTCGCATTGGTTCTTCAACGGCTTGACGGTATTTCTCTTTCCCATTATCTCCCGCGGAATGACGGACGGAAGCGGCATCGGATATATTTTTCTCTTTTATGCGGTGGCGACATTAGTGAGTTTCTTTTTCTTTAAACGATTCTTGGTGGAGACAAAGGGTCTGAGTCTGGAAGAACTGGAGAAAAGGGTGGTTGGATAGGTAGTTCAACGTTCAACGTTCAACGTTCGAACCCTCCGACTCCGGACTTCTCGGCATGGAAAACCGGACTCCGCTTCGTGTCTCCCGGGATGAAAAGTTGGAAGGCAACCCGCCCCTACCGTACCGTTGATATGTGAAATGCCGACTTTGAACCTCGGACTTTGAACCTTTTCCAATGACTCCCCACCAACGCATCGCTGTCGCCCTCCGTGGCGAAATGCCGGACCGGGTGCCGGTCATGCTGCACAATTTCATGATGGCCGCCCGCGAAACCGGCGTGACGATGGAGCAGTTCCGAAACGATGCCCGGGTCATGGCCGACGCCTTCATCCGGTCCGTCGAGAAGTACGAACTCGACGGGATCATGATCGACGTGGATACCGTGACGCTCGCCGGGGCGCTGGGCGCTCGGATTCAGTTTCCCGAGGATGAGCCGGCCGTGACGACCGGGGGACGGCTGGACCGGCTCGAAGACGTGAAGAAGCTGCCCCCGGCTAACGTGGAAAACTACCCGGTACTCCAGAACTGGCTGGAGGCGACCCGGCGTATCAAAGAGCACTTCGGCGACGAGATCTTCGTGCGGGGGAACTGTGATCAGGCGCCGTTTACGCTGGCCGGCATGGTACGAGGCAGCGCGGAGTGGATGGTGGACCTGGCCACGACCGAGGATGAGTCCATCCTCTTCGAACTGCTCGACTATTGCGCGGACGCGTCGATCCAGTTTCTGCGGCTGATGGCGCAGACCGGCGCGGATATGGTCTCGAATGGAGACAGTCCGGCGGGGCCGGAACTCATATCTCCCCGCATGTACCGTCACTTCGCCCTGCCGTACGAGCAACGGATGGCGCAGGAAGCCCACAACCTCGGCCTCCCTTACGCACTGCACATTTGCGGTAACACCGAGCGCATCCTCACGGATATGGTGGAGGTGGGCGCCGATGCGTATGAGCTGGACTACAAGACGGAAACCCGTAAGGTGTTTGACGTACTTCACGGCCGGGCTACGCTCATCGGAAACATCGACCCGAGTGGCGTGCTGGCGCTCGGATCGCCGGACACCGTGCGGGAGGCTACGCTGGATCTTCTGCAGGTCTTCGGCCAAAGCCCGCGGTTCATCCTCAATGCGGGATGTGCCCTTCCCGCCACGACCCCTCCGGAAAACCTGCGAACGCTTATCGAGACCGCGCGTAGTTTTCGGTGAACCGAGAGGTCATCCTCCCCGGAGCAAGCGGTCGAACCCGTGGGTACCACGGCCACAGCTTGACACGCATAACCGCACATGACCATGATTCGCCATCGATCCGTCCTCCTCCTGCTTCTGTGGGTAGTCTCAGGAGGCGCCGTACTCGCCCAGTTCCCTTCCGCGCCTCCGGAAGAGGTCGGGATGTCGCTCGAACGCTTGAGGCGCCTTGACGGGTTTGTGCAGGAGTACATCATGTCGGGAGGCGCCGTGGGAGCCGTCTCCCTGGTTGTGCGGGACGGGATGCTCGCCCACGTCCAGGCGTACGGGATGATGGACCGAGAGCAGCGAACGCCTATGCGAAGTGACGCCATCTTTCGTATCGCCTCGATGACGAAGGCCGTCACCTCTGTGGCGGTGATGATGCTCCATGAAGAAGGTCGCTTTCGGCTGGACGACCCGGTGGCCGACTTCATTCCGGAGTTCAAGGACCCTGTCGTCGCGGTGGCGTCCCCCGCCGGATCAGCGCGCACGACGAGGACCGTCACAGAGCCCGCCAAACGGCCCATCACGATCCGACACCTGCTTACCCACACGGCGGGAATGTCCTACGGAAGCGGGCCGGCGCAGGATGCGTACCAGGAGGCCGGCTTGACCGGCTTCCACATTGCCGGGCGGGATCAGACAATCGGAGAGGTGGTCCGACGACTGGCCAAGCTGCCGCTGAACGCGCATCCGGGCGACGCCTATGTGTACGGCTACGCCACCGATGTCCTCGGGTATCTGATCGAGGTGGTTTCCGGGAAGTCCCTGGACGTCTTTTTCCAGGAGCGCATCTTCGATCCCCTTCGGATGCGCGACACCCACTTCTTCCTCCCACCCGACAAGGCCGGGCGCCTGGCCCCGCTGTATGCCTGGAGAGACACGACCCTTATCCTGGCGGAGCCCACGGCTACCACCGACTACATTCACGGTCCGCGCAAGTGCTTCTCCGGCGGCGCCGGATTGCTGTCGACCATCACCGATTACGGACGCTTCGTGCAGATGCTACTCAACGGGGGACATCTTGACGATGTTCGACTGCTCTCACGGAAATCCGTGGAGCTGATGACCGCAGACCACATAGGGTCCCTCTACAATGGCGGAAGAAGCGGATACGGACTGGGATTCGAACTGAATACCGATCTCGGAAAGTGGGGTGCGCTCGGCTCGCCCGGCGCATACCGTGGAGCCGGGACCTACTACACCGCATATTGGATCGATCCGGCCGAGGGTCTCGTGTTCATACTCATGACGCAACTGATGCCGGCCCGGGACCTGGCCCTCCGAGAGCGGTTCTCCGACCTGGTTTACCAGGCCATCATTGATTGATGGGCCGGTTCCCAGCACCGAGCCCGCGGGCCGAGAGGTGCAAGGGCACGGCTGATCCTGCCGGTCCTCATTCGCACGCCTCGATTGCGGCCCCCATCCAACGGACTGTCGACGCTCGCCCCACGTCCATCAGTCGCGCTCCGTGCGGCTGAGACCCCTCTTCCACCTACCGAATGAACATGACCGAAGTCATCGTCCCCGCCTACGGTCCCACGAATCCTCCTCCGGACGGCACAGGCCCGGTTCGCCGCATGTGCCAGATCATCGGTCTCAGGCCGGAAAAGGAGGTGTATTACCGCAAACTGCATGCGGAGGTCTGGCCGGCTGTTTTGGAGCGGCTCGCCCGATCGAACGTCCACAACTATTCGATTTTCATCACGGAGATCTCTGGAAAGAAATATCTTATTGCGTATCTCGAGTATACCGGAACGGATCTCCGGGCGGACATGGCGGCCATCGCCGCCGACCCGGAGACCCGACGATGGTGGCTGGAAACCGATCCGTGCCAGTTTCCCCTGCCGTCCGCCGCGCCGGGCGAGAAGTGGACAGACGCGGAGCGGGTGTTCTTCATGCCATAGCCGTTTCCCAACCTCATAAACTCTTAACCCTGGATCCCGGGTCTCCGCTCTGCCCGGGACGCTCCCCCGAATCAAGTCCGGGGCAGGCTCTTGGGACGCGCCATCCGGTCGCGGGTGGTGCAACTCCTAAACAACTAAAGTTTAAACTATAAAGACCTGGATCCCGGCTTCCGCCGGGATGACGGTGGAGAGGCGAGTCCTAACCTTCGAACCTTCGAACCTTCAAACCCTCAAACTCCTCCCACCCCATGCCTCGCGTCTTCGTCAGCGGCTGTTTCGACCTGTTACACAGCGGCCACATTGCGTTTCTGGAGGAGGCTGCAGGCTACGGCGACCTTCACGTGGGGATTGGGTCGGACGACACGGTGTACCGGCTCAAAGGACGATGGCCTATCAACAACCAGGATGAGCGACGCTATATGCTGCGCGCCTTGCGCTGCGTGTCCGATGTACTCATCAACTCCGGCGACGGGATTCTCGATTTCGAAGCCGAACTGGAAACCGTCAGGCCGGATACCTTTGTGGTCAATGAGGATGGACATTCGGAGGAGAAACGACGGCTCATCGAGGCGAAGGGAATTGCGTACCTGGTGCTGAAGCGGGTCCCCTACGCCAACCTGCCGCCGCGCTCGACGACAGATTTGCGGACGATCACGACGATGCCGTATCGCATCGATCTCGCCGGGGGGTGGCTCGATCAACCATTCGTCGCGAAACACCATCCGGGCCCTGTGCTGACGATCTCCATCGAGGCAACGCACGACTTCAGTACACGGAGTGGCATGGCCACCAGCACCAGAGCCAAGGCCATCCAGTTGTGGCGTACCGGCATACCACCCGGCGATCCGGAGCACCTTGCCGCGGTGCTCTTCTCGTTCGACAATCCTCCCGGAACCGTCGAGTTTTCCGGCTCGCAGGATGCGCTCGGGATCGTAATGCCCGGCCTGAATCGGCTCCATTATTCCGGATCCTATTGGCCGGACAACGTCGAGTCGGTCCACGACGAGTCGATCCTGTCGTGGCTTGAAACGCGATTGCACCTCGTCAGTCTCGGGCCGCGGACCCGGGACTACGATGTGCTCGCCCATACGTACATCAACGAGGAGGGTGCCCGGCGGCTTTCGGAGGCGGCCGAACGGTGTTGGGAGGCCATCCTGGACAAAGACACGGCAGCGTTCGGGGAAGCCTTCCGGGCGTCCTTCGAGGCCCAGGTCGCCATGTTTCCCCATATGTTCAACGATGGTGTACAGCGACTCATCAATCGTCACGCTCACGAAGCATTTGGATGGAAACTCTCCGGCGCCGGTGGGGGAGGGTACGTGATTCTCGTCTCCGAGACACCCGTTTCGGACGCGATACAGATCAGGATTCGCCGGAGCGGGATGTAGGCGGAGTCCGTCCCCGAATTCCGCGTGAATAGCCGCGTAGGGCGTGTCCGGCATCGTGGCGTTCGGTAGCATCGTACGATCCAGTTCCAGAATTCCCACCACGCGAGGTCAAGTCAGTTGACGACGGGATGGGTACGCGGCGCGCTCGCCAAACGCGCCATGCGGCGCCCTCCTCCGCCGGCACACGAATGGCAGTCGCACAAGGCCGGAGCCCCCCCATGAAAACGGATCTCTATGTGCGTTTCAGCCTCATGATGTTCCTCGAGTGGTTCGTCATGGGAACGTGGATCTCCACGGCCAGCAACTACATGACGACCATCGGCATGGCCGAGGCCATCTACTGGGTCTACTCTGCGGTTCCGCTCAGCGCGCTCATCTCGCCGTACTTCCTTGGACTCGTAGTCGACCGTTACTTCGCATCGGAGAAGGTGCTTGGCTGGCTGCATATCATCGGCGGTATTGCCTTGGGACTGTCTCCGTTTGCTGCCGAAGCCCCTGTTTCGTCTGCGCCGCTCTTCATCGGTATGATCATGATTCATGCCCTGTGCTTCGCGCCCACGATGAGTCTGACGACGTCCCTGGCCTTCCATCACATGACCAACCAGGAGAAGCAATTCCCCATCGTCCGTGTTTTCGGAACGATCGGCTGGATTGCCGCAGGCTGGCTGGTCAGCCTGGTGCTGCACGCCGATCTCACTCCGATTCCGCTGTACATCGGTGGCGTCTCCGGCATCGTGTTCGGGCTGTACAGCTTCACACTTCCCCACACGCCGGCGCCGAACAAGGGAAAGGCCGTGTCCGTCAAGCAGGTGGTCGACTTCGACGCGCTCCGACAGCTTTCAAGCCGGCCGTTCTGGGTCTTCCTGGCCAGCGCGCTGTTGATCTGGATCGTGGCCGGGGCCTACTACCCCTATGCGCCCGTTCTGATCAAGGACCTGGGCATCTCGGATCCCGCGTTTCGCATGACGGGTGGACAGGTATCGGAGATCTTCTTCATGCTGGTCATCCCCCTGCTATTCGCCCGGTTCGGCGTAAAATGGATGTTGGCAGCCGGCATGGGAGCGTGGGTGATCCGCTATTTCCTCTTCTCCTTTGCGGCTACGCAGGGGGCCTTGTGGATGGTCCTGGTCGGCATTCTTCTACATGGCATCTGCTACGACTTCATGTTCGTGGTCGGTCAGATTTACGTCGACAAGAAATCCACACCCGAAATCAGGGGGCAGGCGCAGGGGCTTCTGATCTTCGCAATGTCCGGCGTGGGCCAACTCCTGGGGACGGTCGTCATGGGCAGGATGTTTAATACGATCGTGGAGTCGGGCGCGGACCGGCTTGCGGCATGGCAGACGTACTGGCTGATCCCGGCGATCTTCGCGGCGGTTGTGCTCTTGGTGTTTATCGTGTTGTTCAACGATCCAAAGGTCGAGGGGAAGAAATCTATCGCATCTGCAGACACGTGATCCGTGTCCCGGAGCGCACGCCCGGTCTACGCAACGAATTTCGGGTTGAGAAGCCCTTTCCGGGCCGGTAGAGCAGTCGGAAGCGCTTCGATTTCCGGACGGAAAGTCGTAAATTAGCAGATTCGAGGAAGGTCACGTCAAGGTCTCCCCACCACCGTCACCACCACCTGTCAACGACCATGGAAGTCGCAGTCAATACCCTTACCTACCCGGAACGCATCGACCTGCTGCGCGCGGCCAAAGCCGAGCAGACGCGACTCAAGCAAGAGGTGTTGGGGGAGATGGACTATGACGACCAGGGACAGGTGCTTCCGCCTGAAGGGTCGTACGATCTCGTGGAAATGATTGGCGGGTCGGGTGTGCCGATCAGGATGCCTGTTCTACGGGACTTTGTGCCCGTTCCGAATCATCCGTCGGGTGGATTCTTCGGCCCGAAGGCCAATGGGGAGAACTTCCGGCGGCTCCTCGACGTGCATCCGACCTGGATCAATCCGGTCAGCTCGATGTGCGGCGTTTACACGGTGAGCTTCCTCGCCTCGCGGGAGCCGGCGTGGAATCCGGACTTTGATTTCTCGCACCTCGTTGCGGACCAGGAGCGGTACGGAATCGACTGCGGTATCGGCGGGGTGCAGCATTTCTGTCCGGACCTGCGGATCGGTCTCGAACTGGGTTGGTGCGGACTGAAAGCCCGCGTGCGCCGCTACCGGCTCATCAACCCGGATGCAGGTGAATTCTACGACGGGCTGGAGCATGTCATCGAGGGGATGCAAGCCTGGCTCCGCAGGCACGCTTCCGACGCGCGCCGTCTTGCGGTCGGCGAGAACAACCCCCAGTTCCGTGACAATCTGCTCGAGATGGCGTCCATCTGTGACCGGATGGCAACGGAGCCGCCCGAGACGTTCCGGGAAGCCTGCCAGTGGCTCGTCTTTTTCCAGGCGGGCGCCAAGATGTACAACGGAAGCGGCGAATGGGGGCAGATGGACGAACTGCTCCGACCGTACTACGAGCGCGACATCGCTGCTGGAACCCTCGACGACGAAGAGGCGATCTTCCACATCGCGTGCCTCCTTCTCACCGAGACGGCTTACATCCAGCTGGGAGGTCCTGACCGTAACGGTGAAGACCAGACGAGCCCCGTTTCCTTCCACATCCTGGAAGCCATCCACCAGCTGAAGATCCCGGCCAACATCGCTATCCGCATTGCAGAGAACTCCCATCCGGCCCTCCTGCGACGAGGGATCGAGCTTCAGCTCGAAGACAAGATGGGATTTCCCAAATTCCTTGGAGACAAGTCCGTCAATGACGGATTCATGCGCTGCGGATTCCCACTCGAGCTGGCCCGCGAACGCATCTACGCCGGCTGCAACTGGGTCGCGATCCCGGGACGCGAATATGGGATGAGCGACCTCATAAAGATCGAGATGGCCACCATCCTCGATCTCTCTCTTCGCGAGATGATGGCCGACGCCGACGCCCCGCGCGGCGTGGACGAACTCTGGCGCCGGTTCACGCTGCACCTCCGGCGGGCCGTAGAGGTGACCGCGGAGGGCATCGACTTCCATCTCCGGCACATGCACGAGGTATTTCCGGAACTCTATCTCGACCTCTTCTGTCACGGTCCGCTGGAAAGGGGCCGCGATGTTACCAACGGCGGAATCGACTTCTACAACATCAGCGTCGACGGCGCCTCGCTGGCCTCCGTTGCTGACTCCTTTGCCGCCATGGAACAGCGGATCGAAAAGGAGCAGCGACTCACGTGGGAGGAGCTGCTGGCGTTGCTCGATTCGGACTGGGCCGGCAAGCAAGGAGAACGCGCCCGCCTGATGATGCGGAATATCCCGCGTTTCGGCAGCGGGGGGAGCCTCGCCGACGCATGGGCGGCGCGGATCAACGAGGCCTTCTCGGGTCTCGTTCGCGAGAAACCCACGCCGGACGGTCACAACATGATCCCCGGTTTCTTCTCCTGGGCCAAGGTGATCTACTTCGGTAAGCGCCTGGGCGCCACGCCCAACGGACGCAAGGCAGGCCAGCCCCTGTCGCACGGACCCAACCCCGAACCGGGCTTCAACGGGGGGCGTCCGGGTACGCCGACCCAGATGATCCAGGCCGTTGCAGCCGTCCAACCCGGATTCGGCAATCCGGCGCCGCTTCAACTCGACCTGGATCCAAGCCTTAGCCAGGACGATGAAACGGTCGATCGGATCGAAGCCCTCCTGCACAGCTACTTCGACCAGGGCGGCACGCTCGTGAACGTCAACGTCGTCGACAAACAGACCATCCTCGAGGCCTACAAAGATCCTTCGAAGTATCCCGACCTGATTGTCCGCGTGACAGGATTCAGCGCCTACTTCGCCAGCCTCTCCCCCGAATTGAGGAAATACGTCGTCGACCGAATCGTGTAACAAGCCCCGGCACCCCATACTCGCCATACTCCTCACACTCCATACCAGAGTTCTCCGCTCCGCTCCGCCCGGGACGACGAATGAGGGAGAGCCACCCGGGACGCTCCCGTTGGTCGCGCCTCCTAAACTTCCAATCCGACACCACCAGAGACTTGTCCGCCCCTAATCCACGCGCCCTCGTCTTCGACATCGAGCGGTACGCCACGCACGACGGACCCGGCATTCGCACGACGGTATTCCTCAAGGGATGTCCGCTCCGGTGTCTCTGGTGCCATAACCCGGAGGCGATGTCGCCCAAGCCGACGCTCCTCTTCACGCCGGAGAAGTGTATCGCGTGCGGACACTGTGTGGAGATCTGCAAGCATGGTGCCCACCACTTTGTCGACGGCGTCCACGTGCTCGACCGATCGGCCTGTGACCTCTGCGGCGACTGCGCGGATGAGTGCTTCAGCGGTGCGCTCGAAATGGCTGGACGAGAGATGACGCCGGAGGAGGCCCTCGCTGAGGTGTTGCCGGATCGGGCGACCTATGAGCGTTCTGGCGGAGGTCTTACGATTTCAGGCGGCGAGCCGCTGTCCCATTTCGCCTTCACGCGGACCCTGCTCGAGGGCGCTCGGCGCGAAGGCCTCCACACGGCTGTGGATACGTCAGGCTACTGCCCGTGGGAGTACCTCGAAGGGCTCGCGCCGCTCACCCATCTTTTCCTCTACGATCTGAAGCAGATGGACTCGCGGCGGCATAAAGAAATCACCGGCGTCGCGAACGAGCGCATCCTGGAGAACCTGAAGCGGCTCGACGAGACCGGCGTGCCGATCTGGATTCGCCTCCCGCTCATCCCCGGGATGAACGACGACGAGGCGAACTACGAGGCCCTCGGACGCTACATCGCCCCGCTTCGTCATGTGGAGCGGGTCGAAATCCTGCGCTACCACCGCCTGGCCGAATCAAAGTATGAGCGCATGGGGATGGAGTATGCCCTGCCGGGTCTCGACACGCCCCCCGCGGACATCGCCGAAGGCTGCAAGGCCATCCTTGAAAAACACGGAGTCAACCACGTCGTTTGGAGATAACATGCCCAAGGAAAAACAAACTGTTGCCGTGATCGGCACGGGAATGATCGCGAACGCCGGACACATCCCGGCATGGAAGAACCAGGCGGAGCACATCGACATCGTCGCGGTGGCGGATGCTGACGAAGCGCGTGCGCGCAAGGTGGCCCATAGCGAGGGGATCGACCACGCTTTCGGTGACTGGCGACGGATGCTCGACACGGTCAAGCCCGACATCGTGTCGGTCTGCACCCCGAACATCTACCATAAAGACCAGGTTATTGCCGCACTCGAAAGCGGCGCGCATGTCCTCTGCGAAAAGCCGATCGCGACCAACCATGCGGATGCGGTGGCCATGTTCGGCGCAGCAGACAAGGCGGGCAGGACGCTCTACGTGTGCCAGAGCATGCGCTTTGTCAACAACATGATCGCGGCGAAGGAGTTTGCGGACACGGGCCGTCTGGGAGAGATGTACTTCGCGGAGGTGGTGGGCATGCGCCGGCGCGGCATTCCCACCTGGGGCATGTTCCACATGAAGCAGCACTCCGGAGCGGGACCGGTCTATGACCTCGGCGTCCACCAGTTCGACGGTCTGTTCTGGATCCTCGGCAATCCTGCCGTAAAATCCGTCTCCGCCCAGACGTTCACCCGTCTCGGTAACAAAAATGAAGGCTTGCGGACCTCGCTGGCCGAAAGCGGCGCCCCGCTGGGTGTACTGACCCCGCGGCCGTACGATTACCACGAGTTTGACGTGGAGGATATGGCCGCCGGATTCATCCGCCTCGAAGGCGGCGCCGTGGTGAATTTTCGCATCAGTTGGGCGGCCAATATCACACGCGAGACCTTCAATACAATGGTCCTGGGAACGGAGGGGGGGCTCACCACCGATCCGCTCGTCCTCGCCACGAACATGGGCTCCTATCAGGTGGATGTCACTCCGCGCCTGCCGGCGGACCGGGACGTGTTTTTCAGCGGACACTGGCTCCTGGTGGAGCAGTTCATGAAGGTGATGCGGGGTGAGGAAGAGCCCGCCGTGAAGCGTGAGGAAGTGCTCAACGTGATGAAGGTGCTGGATGCCATCTACAAATCGGCCGATGAAGGTCGAGAGATCGAAGTGGCCTGAAAACCGGATCCGACCCGAAACCGAACAACACCATGAAAGACCGTTTCCGCGTGGGCATCGCAGGCGTCTGTCACGTGCACGTGCACAATGTGGCCTGGCTCTTCAAGCGTCACCCGCTCATCGACCTGGTCGCAGCAGCGGACACGCCGCCCTCCGTTCCGGAAGTAGGGGATGCCCCCTACACCCGCCGCTGGAATATGGATTACCTCACCGGCCAGGTGGGCATCCCGCGCCGGTATGAGGACTATCGGGAGATGCTGGAACGGGAACACCTGGACATCGTGATCTGCAACTCGGACAATGCCGCCCACCCGGACGTCGTGGACGCGTGCGGTAGTGCGGGATCATTTGCCTGCATCGAAAAGCCGATGGCCGGCAGCCTGGCGGATGCGCGGAAAATGGTCGCGTCAGCCGAAGCGGCGGGCATAGGGATGGCGATCCACTGGTATATGCCTTTTGCGCCCATGCAGCTTCGGGCCAAGCAACTCATCGATGAGGGCGCCATCGGGACCATCCTCCAGATGCAGATGCGGGCTGCGCATGCGGGTCCGCTCGCTCCGGGCGCCGTGCATCCCGGACCCAACATCGCCACGGAGCCGATGACCGACGAGGAACTTGGCTCGACGTGGTGGTACCGCAAGGAGACGGGCGGCGGAGCGATGATCGACTTCTGCAGCTACGGCTGCGCCATGTCACGATGGTTCCTCGGGGAGACCGCTGCCTCTGTGTACGGGACGCGGGCCAATCTCAACAGTCCGTGGAGCGAAGCGGACGATACGGGGACGATTATCGCGCGCTTTTCGAACGCGGTAGGATTGTTCGAAGGCTCCTGGGCAACGCGCGCGGCGGGTATTGCGAGCGGACCCATCTTCTACGGCTCGGAAGGCACGCTCGTCGTGCACGAAAACGTGCCCGATGCCCGGGTGAGCCTGATCCGCCCGTCCGGAGAGGTGACCGAATACGACGGTCTGGCGATTCCCGATTCGCAGCGCGACATCGCCCACACGCTGGTTCATCACCTCCAGACCGGCG
>CAYLXM010000069.1:0-19554 GCA_964387555.1 uncultured Rhodothermales bacterium
GGGGATGTGCGTCTGGCCGGGTGGATTGCCCTGTTGTATCTGCCGATCGTGGCCGCAGGGACCTGGGTGCTATCGGACCAGACCGCCTTTCAGGCGCAGTATCCTCACTTGCGGGAAGCCGTCGGGGACTGGAGCCTCCTGCTGATTTACCACGGCATGTTCCTGCTCTACTGGATCGGCTGGGAATACCTGTGGCGCGGGTTCGTCTTGTTCGGCACGGCTCGGACGTTCGGCGTCTATGCCGTATTCGTGCAGGCAGTGCCCTTTGCGCTGCTTCATGCCGACAAGCCCGGAGCCGAGGCGGTCCTGTCGGTCGTCGGTGGCGTGGCCCTGGGAGCGCTGGTCTGGCGCTGCCGGTCCTTCTGGATCGCGGTGCCGATTCACGCGATCCAGATGCTGCTGCTGGATCTGTTCTGTACGCTCCGAATCCGGTCCGGGGTTAGCGGGATCGGCCTGGACGCGCTCATGGAGATGCTCAGGTCGCTCTGAAGCGCGGATGGCGCCTCCACGGGGTCACCGGATGTCCGCAGACGAGGGTCGATGGTACGTTTGGCACCGCATGTCGCTGAAACGGGTAGATGGTACATCCATCGCGTCACCGCATGACAGGCGATCGGGCCGCAGCACGTATTCGGGTCCGGAACACGCATGGGCCTCACCTCCGAAATCCGGTGCCTCCGCCCGCCGGGACCGAATCGCCCTTTCGCGCAGCGCCGGATCAGAAGGGCCGCTTCCGGGCCTGCGTCATCGTCGGATGACGATGCATCGTGCCGGTGCCTGGGCAAAGTCCTGTTCCGGTGTGGCACGAACCCGGCCGCCAAGCTGATCCTGCCCGCTCTTACCAGTTGTACAGCAGCGTCAGCACATGCCCGCTACGGCCGAACCCGCTTCGGAAGGGCAGGTAGGCATAGTCGAAGCGGACGGGGTCGAACAGGACACCGGCTCCGAGGGAGAACTGCCAGAGGTCGTTGTTGCTCTGCCATCCGCCTCGAAGGAGAATCGTCTCCAGGACCTGGGCTTCGAGTCCGATGTGCAGCGCATTCTCTTCTTCTTCGAGATCGCGGGACACTTCAAACACGACCACCGTGTTGATGAGATCCTCCCGGTCATCCTGGGTTACAATCCGGAACGGATACACGCCGACGCCGGCACGAATGGTTCGCGGCAGCGCGCTTGCCTGCACGTTCAGTTCGCTCATCGAACCGAAGTTCGAAGCGGCGAGGCCGATCTTGACCCGCCGGTCTGCCAGATCGAGTCGGGCCCCCACATCCACCGCAAACCCGTTGGCCGAGTATTCGAAAATGCGCTCCGAGAGAAATTTTGCCGTTGCTCCGAATGAGACGGGTCCGAATGCCCGGCCGTAGGTGGCTCCCGCTGCGACGAACTGCGCCCTGAACGTGCCGGACGAAGCGCCCGGCCCCGAGCGGGCTTCGATGTCGCCGCTGCCGACGGCTGTGAGGAACACGCCGATGCCGCCGCCGAAGGACGGTCGCATGGCCGCCGCGAGGGAGTAAATGCGCGTATCCTCGATCCACACGTGGTGGGTCAGGCCGGCAGAATTCTCAGAAATGTGGCCCATACCGGCGGGATTCCAATAGGAGGAGAACGCGTCTTCCGCAATGGCCGCCTGGGCAGAGCCCATTGCGAGTGCGTTGGCGCTGGTGCCGATTCGGAGGAAGGCGAGGCCGGTGTTGTTCTGGGCGTGCGCGGGAGGCGTTAACAGGACGCCCGTCGCGAGCATCGCGGCGCCGAGGAGTAGACTGGACGGGAGACTCAATCGCATGGTCGGCGGACTAGAACGTCAGGTGAAGAGTCACCATGTGCATCGTACCGAGAAGGTAGGGTTCCAGGGTGAACGCGTAGTCGACCTGTGCCCCCAATTGGCCGATCTCCTGTATGAGTGCGAATCCGGCGCTCGGGGTCGTGTCACCGATGCCCCCTTCTCCCACACGATCGATCCCTGCGCGAACCGCGACCGGTTCAATCGGCCACCATTCCAACCCCGCCCTCAAGCGGCCGTCATGCAGGTTGAGACGCTCGAACCGTTCGGTGGAGACGGGAACACCGTCGATGAGGACGACCTCGGCAAGGCCGCGCTCGACCGGGTTGACGAGCGATTCGTATTCCACGAGGACAACAAGGCGGCCCGGTTCAACGGCCCATCCCAGTCCTCCCCGAAAGCGGGTCGGAAAGCGGTCCGACGTCTTCCTTCCATCCTCCCCAAAGGCCGTCGAGGTATCCCAGTCGTATTTTGCGAGCAGATCGTCGACGGCCACGCCGAGGGTGACGTGCTTCAGGGGGCGCAGGAGCAGACCGAAACTGAGGCCGAGCGAATTCGCCGCTTCCAGATCGTCGTAAAGGTCGTTTCGGTAGAGGCGGAGTCCGAGCCCCGCAGAGGCCTTCGAACCAAACTTGAGGCCGAACGCAAAGAAGAAGAGATACTCACTCGTCGATAGTTCACGTGTATGGTATCCGTTTCCGTCCCTTCCGTCGATTCCCGAAACGCCTGCGTGGATGAGTCCTGCCGCCAGACCGGCCTGAGGGCGAAGCGGAAAGGAAAACTGCAGATGCTGTAACGAACGATCATGCGTGAGCAGGCCGAAGGACGCATCGACCCCCTGCTGGTCAACGAGCGGCGCCAGAGCGGGATTGTAGTAGGCGCCTGCCCGTCCGGAACCGTCTGCGACGAGTGCATTTCCAAGGCTCATTCCCCGGGCGCCGAAACCCAGGCGGGCAAACGCGCCGGTGGATTGCCCCGCGGCGTGGGGGGATGCGATTACCACCGCGAGGAGGAGCCACGCAGCGATTTTCAGTCGGTCAGGCCGGCGTGGAAGGTTCATCGCAGCAACAGGATCTTTCCCCACGCGTTTCCCGCGTTGGTCTCGACGACGTAGAAGTACGGCCCGTTCGGCAGGCGGAGGCCCCGCTCGTCGCTTCCATCCCACATCTCCTCGCGGATACCGGCAGCGCGGACATCCCCGTCGATGAGGATCCGCACGAGATGTTGACGGAAATCGAAGAGGCGGACGGTTACGGTCTGATCCTCATCGAGTTCGTAGCGGATGCGGACCACGCCATCCGCGCCGGGGGAGAAGGGATTCGGATACGCGTACGTTTCGACGGCAGGAATGTCTTCTGTCGGTTCCGCCGGTGTCAACGGCACTTCGGTCCGGATGATGCGCCACGTCGATCCGCCATTCTCGCTGTACGCCAGTCCATCTTCCGTACCGACCCACAGGCCTGATCGGGTCGTTGCCACTGAGAACGCCTGGGCGCCAGGGCGAATCTCTCGATCGGGCGAGGCAGCATCGACAAACCGGTGGATGGAGCGCCAGGACGCGCCGCCGTCATCACTGATGAAAAGCCCGTTGTCCCCTGCAACGTAGACCGTTTCGCCCGCGAACGCGAAATCGTACACCCGCTCGCCGGTCAGAAACGCTTCAAAGGACGCGCCGCCGTCGCGCGTGACCATGACGCCGAAGCGCTCGGCCGGTCCTTCCGCGCGCCAGGTGGAAAACCAGACGGGATTCCGGCCCGGCAGGGGCTGCTCCTCAATGGAGATGATCCAGTTGCCGAGCACGGGCGAAGTGAGGTCGGACGCGGCGTACCGGCGCCAGGCGATACCGTCTTCCGATCGGTTGAGTCCGCCTGCCGTGCCGGCCCAGACGGTGCCCGTCTCGTCGACCAGCACGGAAAATGCGGCGAAGTTCAGGTTCTGGGACCCCTGGGTCTGTCGAGGCGAGTAGACGAAGTCGTAGGGACGGTCGGGTCGCAGTTCGCTGAGCGTATCGGGGGGCAACACCACGCGACGCCAGGTGATGCCGCCGTCAACGGAACGGCGCAGGCCGCTGGCCCAGCCGGCCGTCCACACCGTCCCGGAAGCGGGATCGAAGTCGATGTCGTACGGTGGACTCTGTTCGGGGACAATCACGTCGAGGGCGCGGAGCGTGGAGATGCCGTAGGTGATCAGGGTGTCTCCGGGCACGTCGAGCGGCGGGAAGCGATACGTCCATGTGAGACCGCCATCGCTTGACGTGACGAATCCACCCGCCGTCGGGATGAACTGCTTGCGGCCGTCGATGATCACCTCACGGGAAAATCCGAGACCGACCCAGATTTCGGGTCCTTCCTGATCGATGGAAAACACGCGTCCAAGTCCCCTCACCACGGAATCGGCATCGGCCTGAAACCACGAGTTGCCCCCGTCTGCCGTGAAGTTCAGGAGGGGGCCGACCCAGAGTGAGTCGCCCCGGGCATGGAGATTGGCCACGCTGTTTCTTGCGATAGAGGCCGTGGCCGCCAGTTCCATCGCCTGATCGAGCGACGGCATGGCGCGCTGTCCCCGAGCGGGCACAAAAGCGCCGAAGAGAAACGCTACGGCATAGACCGCGTGCCGGAGGAACGCGTAGAGCGTCGGATCATCGAATCCGCGCCCGGGTCCACGCCGAGCGGGTGCTACGATTCGATCGTGATGGTCCATTCTACGGTCTCGCTGACGAGTCCCGACCGGTCGACGGCGCGGAACTGGAAGGTCTGGGGCCCTGGAGAGGCGCCGGGCACGTTGAACGAGGCCGTATAGCGGCCGTCACGGGCCGACTCGTCGCCGGACGTGGCGCCGTCGTCGAACATCGGCACTTCGGCACCGGCAGGAGTACGAACGAAAACGCCTCGAATGTTGCTCAGTCCATCTGCATCAAAGACGACCGCAATGAGGCGCAATTCGCCGGGCGGCCGGAATGTGGAGGGTGCGTCGATGGCGGTGATCACCGGAGGACTGCCCTGGGCGACCTCGAACCGGAGGGTGGCTCTGACCTGGTTGCTCAGCCGCGACTCGGCGTCCACCGCATACACCAGCACTTCGTATCCGCCGACGCCCCCGCGAGGCATATCGAGCGTAACCGTGCGGTCATACCGATTGCCGATGGCCGCCTCCAGCGTGCCGCTTCGGTACGGTTCGTCGGTGTCCCACGGCGGGCGCACGGTGAAGGTTACCGTTTCCAGATCGCCGTCAGGATCGTCGACCCGCACGGAGAGACGCACAGGGACACGAGCCAGGGTATCGGCGATCACCCAGTCGTTGGGCAGTTCCTCAAAAACCACCCGCTGGGGGCTCATCGAGAAATCGTGCAGGACGGGCGCTTCACCGCCGCGGCCGAGGGGAGACGGCGCGACGTCACAACCGGTAACCGGTGCCATCCAGGTGGACATGAGGGCGACGAGCGCAGCGTAGCGCCAGCCATTTCGCCGGTCCACGGTTCGAACTTGTGGCCATATCCCTTGCATCAATCCCCCGTCACTGAAAACCTGACCTGCGAAGGCGCGGGACCGGTTTGCACCGCAGTCGAAGCAGCCACCTGGCGGTCACCGGGCGACGTGGACACACCGGGGTCGGAGAGATAGATCGGCCGGATGCTGAAGCTCATCACGAAGATCACCATGCTGATCACCCCGAGAATCTGTCTGCGCCGACCAAGTGGCACCATGTAGAGCACCGGGGGATGGTCAATCTTGATGAAGACGACGATCAGAACAACCCAGAGCATCCAGCCGAGGTATCCATACTGCGTAACGGATGGCCCCAGCCACTCTGCCAGGAGCACCAGCGCGAGCAGCGCAGTGAGTCCGAACATCATCTGGCGGGCATCGTGGGGGAAGATCCGTCGCATGAACAGGGCCAGCGTCACGGAAAGCAGCACCCAGGTGGCGATGATCCCCCACTGCCCGAATTGGAAGGCCAGCAACTCGCCGATGTCATTGAAGAACCCGATCGATGCCGAAAGCAACAGCAGGAGCACGAAGGCGCGCGCAATGCGGCCATGCCAAACCGGACCCACGAGCGCAAAGAGGATGTGCCCTCCGTCCAGCTGTCCGATCGGCATCAGGTTGAGCGCCGTGAAAAACAGCCCGAGCCATGCCGCGAACAATACCGGATAGTGGTACATCTCGTACATGGGCGGCATGTTTTCGAACCACGATGTAACGAGACGGAAGAGGAGCGTCTGACCGATATACTCAGCCGGAATGGGGGAGAACTGGGGCAAGACGCCGAAATCGCGGATGAACGCCTTGGTCTGCGCGTGTCCCGGCAAGTCGTACAGGTAGGTGAGCGGCGGGAGCGTCGCCAGCGCGTAGAGCAGAATGGCGAGTGCGACAACAAAACCGGCAAGCGGTCCGGCGATGCCAATGTCGAAAAGGCGCTTCGAGTCAGGTACCGGTTCCCGGATGCGAATCACTGCGCCGAACGTGCCGATGTTGAACGGCACCATGAAGAGCGGGGACGGGATGTAGAACGGGAGGGTGGTCGAGACGCCGTGGTATCGGGCGGCGAAATAATGTCCGAATTCATGGGCCGTCAGAAAGAGGAGGAGGGGCACGGCGTAAAGCAAGCCGTCGACCATCGCGATGAGCCATCCTCCCGGTTGTTCATAGAGGAGGAAGCGGGACGCAAGGACGTGCCCCGCGTATGTCGTGGCCGCCAGAGTCAGGAGGAAAAGTACGACGTGCAACCAGTAGCGGTCGCGCTGCGGCACGGTAACGGAATACGAGGACTCCGTGGCCGTTCTGAATGCTGCCTCCGGTCGGTCGGCAAGGACAAGGCGGGGTTCCAAGGTGGAGCGGGGTTGCGGGGAGAATCCTTGCGTTCAGGACGAATGGAGGCGGTTCGCGAAATCCGACCTCTTAACGCGCACGAACCCGTCGAAGTTCGCTGACCAGGATCCTCGATCAGGATTCACTGTTGCCGCTCACCGATTTCGCACTCCTCGAATCTCGAGGATCTCTCTACATCACACTGCGA
Source organism: uncultured Rhodothermales bacterium (assembly GCA_964387555.1). Classification (GTDB taxonomy): domain Bacteria; phylum Bacteroidota; class Rhodothermia; order Rhodothermales; family CAYLXM01; genus CAYLXM01. The sequence goes on from CAYLXM010000069.1 coordinate 6,797, forward strand.
TAGAAGCGGAAGCGTCGGGCATCGATACGATGACTCGCCAGGGACACCGGCTGACCCTGGGTCGCCCAATGGGGAGCAACCGCTCCGCTGTCCGGATTCGCGTATCCAGGCATTGAGCGCTCGCTGTAGAAATGCCGCGTATCAACAGGGAAGGGCCGCGCCGTCGAGTCGGCGAGCATTACCCGCCGCGCGACGTCCAAGGCCTCCCGCCATGCCTCTTTGGTGTGGGTCGTGTCCAGTGCGCTATAGTAGCGCCTTTTCTGGGAACCCGGGTTGAAGGCGGAAAACTGATACGGGTCGAGAACGACGCGCTTGTAAGAATCGCGACCCCGATACGCCGTGTCAACACGATTGCGGATCACCCATGCCACCAGTTCCTGTTCGTCGGGCCGCTTGGTTTCCGAGTACACCGCCCTGGCGAGCCACATCCATTCTTCACGTTCCTGATCGGTGACCAATTCACGTGTCCGGGCGGGCAGACTCTCAATGATCTCCTCGGTCGAACGGGAAGCACCCGACCATCCCGCTAGTGCCAGCCACAGCACCATCGCCGCGGAAAAAACGCCCCGGGCGGCGAAGCGCGCCCGGGAAGATCCCCCTGAAATCTCCATCACTGATAACCTTGTATCTAATTCTAATTAAGTAACTTACCTATTCGTTTGATATGCACCAAAACTATAGGACGTCGGGGGGATCACTGCTTAAATGCAATAATAATTTAGCGATATACTGCAGCGTCCTGCCAACGGTCCTGTTTACGAGACTACCGTACCGGAAGTTTCGAGATCCTAAATCATTTGCATGAATGAAATAGGCTCAATTTTGGTCTATAGGGTACGTTGGACCTAAGCGCTTCCGGAAGCTTAAAGAGAGGCGAGTGGGCGGCCGGAGTGTAGGGTTGACGACCGGGAGCGGGGGGAAATCAACGACACCGGAGGTCCCGCCGGGTCTGCGCGTCGTTGTTCGGGAAGCAGTTGCGGGACGGAACGTATTCGGGTTGGTACCGCAGGAGACTGGGGTCGCGCAGGGCGTCAGAGAGGAATGCGGTCAGGTCGTCGATTTCCTCGGGTGCAAGATCGAGTGGCTTGAACCGGGGATCGAGTCGTTCCGCGGGTACGCGGGGATTTTGTGGCTGGGCGGCGTTCTTGTAGGCGATGACGTCACGCAGGCGTATGAACGAACCTCCGTGTCCGTAGTAGCGGACGTCGGCCAGATTATAGAGTTGGGGCGTCTTGAAGCGGTAGGCGTCTTCCGCACGTCCGGTGAACCCGCCGCGGCCCAGGTGCACGGGATCGTCGGGATCGATCGGGCCGTAGGTTCCTGGACCGCCCAGATCACTCATGCCGAGCGCAGCGAATTCGTGGGAAGACAGGGCGGGCCCGGTATGACACGAGACGCATGCGGCCTTGCCGAAAAACAACAGCGCGCCACGGATCTGGCGGTCGCTCATGGCCCAGAATCGTCCCCGAAGCCACTCCTGAAAGGGGGCCTTGTTGGATACGACCGTGCGCTCGAATGCTGCGATCGCCAGGCCTGCCGTGGTCCGGCTCAGGCGCTGGGATTCAGGCAACTCCGGGAAGGCGGCAGCAAAAAGCTCCTTGTAGATGACATTGTTGCGGATCTTGGGTGTTTCGGCATCGAGGCGAAACAGCGTCTGCCCCGCAATGGCCTGCGACTCGATCCCTTCGTATCCGAGGCGATTGACGGCGGTGGGGCGGCCATCGAGCCACAGCGCCTCTGTTCCCTCGTTTGCACCTTTTGCTCCAAATTGGCCGTTCCAGAACGTCGTTCGCTGGTAGGCCACATTCAAAATCGAGGGGGCTCGAATGGCCGGCGCGCTAAGTGCCGATTCGGGATAGGAAGGGTCCACCGTCCGTGCCTCTCCGCGCTCGCCGAATCCGATTCCGCCCTCACCGAGCGCCTGGCGAATTCCGGCCTGGAATCCCGCTCTGGCGTGGTGGCAGGAAGAGCAGGAGTACTTCTCCAGACCGGCCGTAAGGTGTGGACGGATGGCCAGAGCTGTTTCGTGAAAGAGGAGTTGCCCCAACTGCACCTTGGCCTTCGTGATGGGATTGGCGGGGTCCTGAGGCAATGCATCATAGTCAAGCGGCTCCGGCAGTTTGAAGAAATCCAAACCTGCCGGTCCACCCGCTTCCTGGAGCACCGCCTCGAGCCGGTCATTCAGGCTGGGATCCGCTCCGCTGTTGAACAGGATATCACATCCGGCGGCAAGTACGGCCAGGGCCGCCGCAATACCGAGCGCCGGCAGCCGGAACCATGCGGCTTCCGGTCGGCGCCGACCGCTTTCGATAGCCTCCTCGCGACCCAGGGAGGCAGCGGAGGCCAAACGCTGCGTACGAAAGGAGCACGTTGCAGTACGCCGACCGCCATCGATCGCCTCCTCGCGACCCAGGGAGGCAGCGGAGGCCAAACGCTTCGTACGAAAGGAGCACGTTGCATCCCCTCGAACCACCCGGCACTTGATCGGCACTTTCAATCCCATCCGTCGTTGACTTCCATTCGTCATTTTGTCCCAAGAAACGGCGCTGTCGGGCTTTTGCTCCGCCGGATCATCAACACGGCGGATTACGCCGGAATGTACCGCGCGGTACGACCGGCGATGGCCTTTGCGGCGGTGCGGACCGGAGGTCCTGCAGCATCCCGACCCCTCCTCGATGCGAATACTGGCCGACGAAAACATTCCTTTTATTGAACGGGCCTTTCAGGGAATTGGACAGGTGACGACGCTTCCGGGGCATGCCGTGACGCGCGAAGTCGTGCAGCAGTGCGACATCCTCCTGGTGCGGAGCGTAACCCGCATTGATCGGTCACTCCTCGAAGGCTCGCCCGTCCGCTTCGTGGGCTCCGCCACGATCGGCACCGACCACGTCGATCTGGAGGCCTTGCGGCATCTGGGCGTCCGATTTGCCCACGCTCCAGGTTCGAACGCCCTCTCCGTCGTGGAATACGTCCTCACCGCCCTGCTCCACCACTGCGTCCGCACCGGAGTCGAGCCCGACGCGTTGACCGTCGGCGTGGTGGGATGCGGAAATACCGGAGGACGTCTCGCCGGGCGCCTGCGCGCGCTGGGTTGTCGTGTCCTGCACAATGACCCTCCGCTCGCCCGGCAAGCCGAGGCGGAGGGGCAATCCCATGCGTATGTCTCACTGGATGAGCTGCTCGACGAATCGGATGGGATCAGCCTCCACGTCCCCCTCATTCGCGAGGGGGTCGACCGTACGGTTCATCTTCTGGATGCGACCCGGTTGAACCGGCTCAAGCCTTCCACGCTGCTCGTCAACACCTCCCGAGGCGCCGTTGTCGATAACCGGGCACTCCTGGACGCGCTTCGCGGGCGTCAAATCGGATCGGCAGTGTTGGATGTCTGGGAGGGTGAGCCGGCCCCGGACCCCCATCTGTTGGAGCGCGTTTCGCTTGGCACACCGCACATCGCAGGATATTCATACGATGGCAAGGTGGAGGGGACCCGAATGCTTGTCGAAGCGGTGGCCGCGATGCTGGGCATCGACCCACCGTGGGACGGTCGGGCTGAGCGTGCGCAAGGGGCAGACGATCACCTGGATCTCGATCCGATCCCGTTCGGTGGTTCCACAGCCAGGTGGCTGTACGGGCTGGCTTCACAGGCCTATCCGATCGAGCACGACGACCGCCGGATGCGTGCTTACCTTACCGTCGACCCGAAGCAGCGAGGATCGTATTTCGCTTCGCTTCGGCGCGATTATCCCCGGCGCAGGACCTTTGGTCTTTTCCGGTTGGTCGCGTCGGCATGTCCCGCGCCGTTGGCGTTATTGGCGGGCGAGGGGTTGGGATTTCAGGTCGTCTAGCCGTCGTATCCGTAGGAGCGGAGGTACGTCGGGTTGTCTCTCCAATCGTCTCGTACCTTAACGTGCAGGCGGAGAAAGACAGGGCGTTCGAGCAGCGTTTCGATATCCGCCCGCGCGCGCGTGCCCAATTCCTTGAGCGCCGCGCCTCCTTTTCCGATGAGGATGGCTTTCTGTGTGTTGCGTTCAACGACGATTTCCGCGTCGATCAGGTCCTTACGGTCGGGCTGTTCCTGAAACGCGACGATATTGACCTGGGTCGAATACGGGATTTCCTGCCGATACCGTTCGAAGATCTTCTCACGGATGATCTCCGCGACGAAAAAGCGTTCGGGTTGCTCGGTCACCTGGTCCGGCGGATAATACGGGGGGCCGAACGGCAGCCGGGTGACGATCTCGTGGCGCAGCAACTCGACCTGAAATCCCTTCAGCGCCGAAATGGGCACGACGGTTTCGAACGCGTGCAACTGCGTCAGCCGATCGGCCAGCGGCAGGGCCTCTTCGGGACGGATCAGGTCCATCTTATTGAGGACCAGGATCGCCGGCCGGGCGAGCCGGTGGTTCTCAAGGGCGCGTTCGGCAGCCTTTCCGCGGCGGGGATCCACGATGAAGACGATCAGATCGGCTTCGTCGAGCGCCCGACCGACGGCCGTCATCATCGCCTCGTGCAGACGGTAACGCGGTTCGATCAGGCCGGGCGTGTCCAGGAAGATGCACTGGTGGTCCGGCCCGTTGAGGATCCCCAGGACCCGGTGCCGCGTCGTTTGCGGCTTGTTTGAGACGATGGACAGTTTCTGTCCGACGAGTGCATTCAGGAGTGTGCTTTTCCCGACGTTTGGCTCTCCGACGAGTACGGCGTAGCCGCTGCGGAAGGATTCCGGGTCGGTATCAGCGCCGGGTCGTTCTATGATTTCCATGGCCGGCAGGGAGGTTGACCGATCGGAAAAAGGACTAAGGTGTGTCCTCGTAGGTCTATTGCAGCAATACGGCAGGCTCTTCGCCGCGTTCCTCCGGTCAGGACTTCACCAGATGGCTCATTTCCTGGACCGCCTTTTCGAGCCCGACGAACAGGGCCCTCGCCACGACGGCGAAACCAATGGACACCTCGTGGACATGGGGGACGTGTCTGCGAAAAACCGGCATGTTCTGATAGTCGAGTCCGTGTCCGGCATGCACGAGAAGGCCGAGGGCGTGGGCCTGCACGGCGGCATTTGCCAGGATGCGGGCCTGTGTGAGTTGATCGTTGCCCGGAATGGCGTTCGCGAATTCACCCGTATGCAGTTCAACGGCATCCGCGCCGACTTCGCGCGCTGCATCGATTTGCTCCGGCACGGGGTCGATGAAGAGGGCGACCTCGATTCCCCGTTCCTGGAGGCGGGGAATGACTTCGAGCAGACGGGCTCGCGAGGACAATACATCGAGTCCGCCCTCCGTCGTAACCTCTTCACGGCGTTCCGGAACGAGGGTAGCCAGCTCGGGGCGGGTATCCAGGCAAATGGCGACGATCTCTTCAGAGAGAGCCATCTCGAAATCGAGCTTCGTTTTGACCACCTCGCGCAGGATGCGCACATCGCGATCGGTCATGTGGCGGCGATCTTCCCGAAGGTGAAAAACGATGCCGTCGGCGCCGGCCAGTTCACAGAGCACGGCAGCATGTACCGGATCGGGAAAGGTCTCGCGCCGGGCGTTTCGCAGCGTAGCCACGTGGTCGATGTTGATGAGCAGGCGTGTCACGTCGGACATCGGGCGGGGGACCGGGAAAAGGTGCTTCAAATAGCCGCTCATTCAACTTACCTTTTCGCGCAATAAGCCGCAAACGAGGACCCGGCCGTCCGTCCGGCCCGTTTGCATCTCGCGGGGTGCTGGTTTAATTTGTTTTCCCGCACGCTTGAGATCCTCCCGCATTGTCCGCGGGAGGCGTTCACAATCCCCGTGACTTCAGAATCCGACCCACCCCATTCCGCGGAGTATCACGCATGAATACGGCGGTTATGAGGACGATCCAGGTAGTCCTGGCCATTGTCATCGTTCTACTTGGTTTTGTTCTGTACCATTCCATCAGGGATCCGTACCAGGCAGTCGAGCGTCAGCTTGAACTCACGAAACTGACTCGTGAGCGGATGAATCACATCCGAACCGGTTTGACGCGGTATCGAGAACTCAATCAGCGATTCCCGCACACGTTGGATTCGCTGGTCATGTTCGTCAAGCAGGACTCCCTGTTATCTGCGCGGCTGGACTCCTTCTTCGTTTCGTCACGAACCTTCTATCCCGACTCCTTGCCCTTCCTTCCGCGCGACCCCTCTCGACAATTCGAGTATGCGGTGAACGATACGTCGCGGGTCATCATCTATCTGTTGCAGGATCCGGACACGGGCGACAAGATCGGGTCGCTCGAACCGGACATCACGATGGTCAACGCGGCTTCCTGGGAATAACCGGCAACCGGTCACACTCCGCAGGTACATCATAGGGGTCGCCCCGGCGCGATGGAGCATCACACATCGGCATCGGTCGAGGTCAACGGTTCCGTCCTCCGGTATGCGGAAGTCGCACGGGAAGGTGATGCGTATCGGCTGGTTCGTCTGGGGAGTTGTGAGTTTGATTTCGATCTGGAGGACTCTGCGCTGCACACGGGTGGAGGGCCGTGGGCCGACACATTAGGCAGGGCATTAAAGGATATCTTCGCCGGCTCGACCGCGCTCGATCTCCACATTGCGCTGCACCCCCTGCTATTCACTTCGTTCTTCGTTCCGATTCCCGCTGCCATGCCCATGCTGGAGCGGGAATCCCAATTGCGGGATGAGGTGGCGCTCGTACTCCCGGGCGAGGAAGCGATCGTTACGGCTGAGTTTGTCCGTCCCGAGGTCCTGCCTGATGGGGCGACCGTGAACTGGTTTCATGTGTTGGCGCTGCCGGCGACCGTCGCCGAAGCGTTCGATCGCGTCGTCGGGTCTCTGGCTGTGATCCGTCGTCGGTTCTGTTCGAGCACGAGCAGCGTCGCCGCCGTGCTCAAACACATCGCCCGCAGACGTGCGGCCGATACGCGGGTAGCAACCCCGTACCGACTGGCCATCGGCAGCTACGCGAACCAGACCGAGTACGTACTCATCCGCAATCAGGGATGGCACTACGGACTGGCGGTTCGTGCGGCCGACCCGCTGGACAGGGTCTATTTTGCCGCTGCGCTGCTGCAGCGCCTCTCCGTAGGCCCTGAAGAACTGAACGACGTCTTCGTCTACGGAACCCGTGTCGAACCCGAACTGCGGACGGTCATCCCGACGCTTCTGCGTGTAGAACCGGAGACGCTCGACCCTCTCGGCATCGTCGTCCACGAATCCGGCAGTATGTCGGATGCGTTCTCCGCGGAGACCTACGCGCCCTGCATCGGGGCGAACCTGCGCGACGTCTACGCCTGACGCCGGGCGTTACCCCACACCAGGCCCCTTGTGCGCATCATTGCGGGAATGTATCGCCGGCGCCTCCTGAAGTCGCCTCCCGGGAAACTGACCCGGCCCAGCACCGATCGCGTTCGGGAGGCGATGTTCAGTCTCGTGGAGAGCCGAACGGTCCTGGCGGAGGGGCGTATTCTTGACCTGTTCGCCGGCACCGGCGCGCTGGGACTCGAAGCGCTCAGCCGGGGCGCCCACTCGGCCGTGTTTGTCGAACAAAGTCCGGCGGTACTTCGTATTGCCCGGGAGAATGCCAGGCTTCTCGGCGCCGATTCGCAATGCACCTTTCTCTGTGCCGATGCGGTTTCCTTTCTTCAGAGGACGAGCATGGAGCCGTTCGACGTCGTGTTTGCCGATCCTCCCTACACGTTCCCGGACGTAGAAGCCTTGCCTGAGCTGGCACGGTCTCACCTTTCGGAGGACGGGTTGTTCGTGCTGGAGCACGATTCCGGGAAACGCTTCGATGACAATACGGCGGGATTGGAGACCAGCAGGACCTACGGGCGCACGATTGTGAGTATATTCCGCTTCTAGTCCGGTTTTCGGGCTCTTCCAGACACGTCCTCCGGCTCCCTGTTTCGCATGCGCCTGGCCATTTACGCCGGTACGTTCGACCCGATCACGTTTGGGCACCTCGACGTCGTCAAACGTGCCTTGAACGTGTTCGATCAAGTCGAGGTAACGGTTGCCGTTAATACGGCAAAGCAGACCCTCTTTACGATCGAAGAGCGCAAAGACCTCATCGTGCGCTGCACGGCCCCGCTGGAAGGGGTCATCGTGACCTCGTTTGAGGGTCTGCTCGCAGAGTATGCCCACCGGCGCAACGCCACCGCGCTGGTCAGAGGTTTGCGGCAGATTTCCGATTTCGATTACGAAATGCGCATGGCCTTCGCCAATCGACGGCTTCATTCGGACGTTGAGACCGTCCTATTCCCCACTGCCGAAGAACATGCCTTCCTCACCGGGTCGCTCGTCCGGGAAATCCATGATTGGGGAGGAGATGTATCCTCCTTTGTTCCCGAGCTGGTTATCCGAGCGCTTGACGAGAAGCGTGCGACGGGCCGCGCCGGCGCCTGACCCTCTTATCCACCCCACAGACCATTCATAGACGTGACCCACACTCTCCATTTTAACCCCCGCGTTGCGGCGATGAGTCCTTCGAAGACCATGGCCGTCTCGGGACGCGCCAAGGAACTGGTCCGCGAAGGTCGGCCGGTGATCGAATTAAGTGCAGGCGAGCCCGATTTCGATACGCCCGAGCCGATCAAGGAAGCGGCGATCCGTGCCATTGAAGCGGGCTACACGAAATACACGGCCAATGCGGGCGTGCTCGAACTCCGTGAGGCCATCTGTCGCAAGCTGGAGGAGGAGAACGGGGTGCGCTATCACCCGTCGCAGATCGTCTGCTCCAACGGGGCAAAGCAGTCGGTTGCCCAGGCGATCATGGCCCTCACGCAGCCGGATGATGAGGTACTCATCCCGGCCCCTTACTGGGTCAGCTATCCGGAGATGGTCGTGCTGTCGGGCGGGACACCCGTCGTCGTGCCCACAACGGCCGAAGCGGGATACCTGCTTACCGCCGAGCAACTTGAGGCGGCGATTACGGAAAAGACGCGCCTCCTCATCCTCTGCTCTCCCTCGAACCCGACCGGAGCCGTGTACCCGCGCGCCCGGATGGAGGAACTGGCCGAAGTGCTGAGGCGGCACGAGCAGGTCTATGTACTCTCCGACGAGATCTACGAGTACATCGTGTTCGGCGAGGAACATGTCTGTTTCGCGTCTCTTCCCGGGATGCTGGAGCGTACCATCACTGTAAATGGCTTCTCCAAGAGTTATGCCATGACCGGCTGGCGCCTGGGATACCTTGCCGCACCGAAAGCGATTGCGTCGGCAACCGACAAGATTCAGAGCCAGACCACCTCGGCCCCGTGCCACATCACGCAACGGGCCGGCATCGCCGCGTTGGAGATGGGTCTCGATCCCATCCGTGAGATGGTGGAAGTCTTCCGTGCGCGGCGGGATTTCGTGCTCGATCGGCTCAACCGCATCCCGGGCGTGCGCTGCCCGAAACCCGGAGGCGCTTTCTATTTGTTTCCGGACGTTTCAGCCTATCTGGGAACGGACACCCCCACGGGCCATGTCATCCACAACAGCGACGATCTGTGCATGTATCTGTTAGAGGATTGGAATGTTGCACTCGTGCCGGGAGGCGCTTTCGGCGACTCGAACGGCCTGCGCATTTCGTATGCAGCCTCGAACGAGGAGCTGGAGCAAGCCCTTCACCGCATTGAAACAGGCCTGGCCGGATTGCGCCCCCCCTCACGCGACGGCGGCGTCTGACCTGGCCTCCAAGCCGTTGTAGGGGCAGTGAGGAATTCACCTACGAACCGAATCGAGAATGCCCCGCACATTCGATGCGGAATCCCTTGCAGAGGCATATCGGCAGCTCGACTATGCTGATTTCGGCGATGGTGGCACATCGCCAGCACATCTCCCTACTCCGTGAGAGGGCGGGACAGCTAGTCGATCCATAAATCGGCGTGGTGGGGATGTCCCGCCCTTTTCTTTTGGCATCGGACATTCGTGATAGAGAAAAACCCCGCGGACTTTCGTTCGCGGGGTTTTTCATCATGTGCCCAGGACTGGACTCGAACCAGCACGCCCTTGCGAGCACTGCCCCCTCAAGACAGCGTGTCTACCAATTCCACCACCTGGGCTGGTGTAGTATTTGTGACCCGGCCAGGGCTCGAACCTGGGACCCACTACTTAAAAGGCAGTTGCTCTACCAACTGAGCTACCGGATCGCCACAATTGCGGTGCAGGACATCTAAAATAAGGCCCAATTGACCACCAAGTCAAGACTCGACGCCTGAGGAGAAGTTGTTCGAGAGGCTATTCCAAATTCTCGCGTGCATTCTTATCTTAATGTCCATATTCTGTCAACATAGGGGTATCTACCTCCGGGCGCCACACAGCTCGCACCTCTGAATGGTCGGCAGATCGCGCACTAAAGGGTCCAAGGGAGAGTGAGCAGGCTTGAAGCGGATTCGTCGCGGAACCGCAGGAGAGTCCTCCGGTGCTTAGCCGGCTGGGGTCTCCTGTTACTGTGTATTGGGCTTTCGGCCTGGGCCCAGCCTGCGGTTCACTCCGCCGGCAGGTTCTCACCGCCGGCCCTGGAATCGGCGCCTGAAGGCGGGTTCGACCCGCGTGGTTCGCGGGTGCAGCCGGAATGGGCCTCGGATCGGGGTATCCTGCAGACAACAATCCGGACCGAGGTGTCTGCCGTTGCCGCAGGGTCGTGGGACAGCCGATTCAATACGGCGGGCGCCAATGGGACCGTCAATGCCGTTACCCTGTATGGCGGACAATTCGTGGCCGGCGGGACGTTCGACGAGGTGGGCCGGCAAAAGGCGGATAATCTCGCCGCATGGAACGGACTCTCGTGGAGCGAACTCGGCGGCGGAATCGACGGCACGGTATTCGCTCTGGCCGCTTCCGGGGACAAGCTGTATGTGGGTGGCCGATTTGGGCGGGCGGGAGGACTCACCGTGTCGAACGTCGCCATGTGGGATGGCAATGCGTGGCACGCGCTTGCGGGAGGCGTGTCCGGTGCAGGGGAACTGACCACAGTCTACGCCCTTGCCGTTGCGGCGGACGGTAGCCTCTATGCCGGCGGCTACTTCTCGTCCGCCGGCGCCTCGTCCGCCTTCTGCATCGCCCGGTGGGACGGTAGTACGTGGCACGCCGTTGGCGGCGGTGTGGGGAGTGCGGTCTACGCCCTCGCGATCAAAGGTTCAGATCTGTACGCAGCAGGACGATTCCTCAAGGCCGGCGGCGTTGCTGCCAGTCGGATTGCGCGCTATGACGGATCCTGGCACGCGCTTGGGGGCGGAGTGAACGGCGATGTGTACACGCTGGCCGTGTGGAACAATCTGCTTGTCGTGGGAGGCCGATTCACCTGGGCGGGATCCACTCCGGCAGCAGGTGTCGCGGCCTGGAGCGGATCGGGTTGGTCTGCTCTCGGCACAGGAACGTTCGGTACGGTATTCTCCCTGCATGACACGGGATCCGCACTGGCCGTGGGGGGCGTCTTCGAATCCATTGGCGGTGTTTCCACACGCGGATTCGCATTCTGGAACGGGGCCTGGCAGGGTGCTGGACCCGGCGTTTCGGGTCCCGGCGCCGGCAGAGGGATTTTTGCAATCGCCACCGCCCCAACCGGAGCGTGGGGGAGTGCCCGTACCTTTGTCGGGGGCAGTTTCCTATTCGCGGACGCCGCAACCACTTCGGCCCTCGCCGCCTGGACGTCGCTTTCGGCGTCTGGTGGCGTATGGCAGGCACTCGATGCGGGACCGAGCCTCGGCGCCACGGGTCCGATCCGCGCCCTTACAGCGAGAAATGGGATCCTCTACGCCGGTGGCTATTTCGAGAGCGTCGGACCTCATGGCGCATCGCGCGTCGCTGCCTGGAACGGCGCATCCTGGTCTACGCTCGGCTCCGGCGTATCTGATGGCGCCGTATTGGCCCTCGCCGCCTCGACCACCGGCTTGTTCGCAGGCGGCACCTTCCTGACAGCGGGCGGAAAACCCGCCAGCCGGGTTGCGTGGTGGAACGGATCATCCTGGAATGCCATGGGCGGCGGCGTGTCGGGGGGGGCGACGCCCACCGTATTTGCCCTGGCCCCGTCAGGCAACACCCTCTACGCGGGCGGAGAATTCACAAAGGCCGGTACGGCCGCCGCCAACCGCATCGCCGCCTGGAATGGGGCCACATGGAATGCTCTGGGCTCCGGTGTGGATCAGGGTGCAGTCCTCGCGATCGCCGTCGGCGACGGCGGCGTCGTCTATGCCGGCGGGAGTTTTCGCACGGCAGGTGGACAGGCCCTGCCGTTCCTCGCGCGCTGGAACGGATCGGCCTGGTCGTCCGTCGGGGGCGGCACGAACGGCGAGGTACATGCCCTGGTCTTCCGTGACGGCAAACTGTATGTGGGGGGCCACTTCACCAGAGCCGGGAACATAAGTGCCAGGGGCGTGGCGATGTGGGACGGAGTGAAGTGGAATACCTTCGGTTCCGGGTTGGACGGCGATGCCGTATCCGTACTTCGGGTGGATGGGGGCACGGTTTACGCCGGGGGCAGCTTTCTGAACTCCGGCGGTACGGCCATGAATCACCTTGCCGTGTGGGACGGCGCGGAGTGGCTCCACCTGGAAGGGGGCACCAATCGCCCCGTTCGTGCCCTCGAAGTGATCGGCACGAACCTGTACGCAGGTGGCTACTTCACGAGAGCCGGCTCCCAGGCGTCCGGACATATCGCCCTGTGGGCCTCCGAAACCGCAGACCTGACCTGCCCGCTCGCCGCGGGTTGGAACCTCGCTTCGCTCAATATCGAACCGGTCAACCCCTCGATGTCGAGCGTGGTCGGCCCGCTCTCGACCGCACTCGAACTCGTGCGCGATAATGCCGG
>CAYLXM010000070.1:0-19523 GCA_964387555.1 uncultured Rhodothermales bacterium
ATGCGCCGTTCTATGCTCGCATCGGTTTTGAGGCCATACCGGAGCAGGAGCTCGACGCGGAGCTCATTCGACGTCTCGCAGATGAGACCGCGCTGGGCCGGGAACGTTCTAAACGGGTGGCGATGCGCAAACCGCCTGGCCGTCCAACAGGCCCCTCAACCTGACGCGCAGGAGCAAGGCGGCCACTTTCTAGCCCTGGGCCATCCAGCGGATCCATTTCCAGGCGCCGTCGGACTGTTTGCCGTAGACGGAAACGTACCGTGCGCGGTGCAGGGCGGCTTCGCCGTCCACGGGCGTCACCATCTGCTCCAGGCTGCCGAACTCGACGGTGCAGGAAAAGAGTCGGTTCATGGCCGTTTCCGGTTGGTGGATGGGTCGCGCGACCGGTTTTACACGGGTCGATCCTTTTCCGGAAAGATGGGAAAGAACGGTCTGCGGTCTCCATGGCTCTTTCCAATCATGAAATGTGCCGGCATGCCTGCTTCGTAGTACCTGACCTGTTGGAATAAGCTCTTCATAAGACGGCCTGCCGATAACACCCTGGCGTCGAACCGAATCTGTGTATGAATTGCACGCTGTCGGCCAGTGGATTGAACGTGCCCTCCCGCGGTGTCGCAGTCGGTGCAGGCGAAGGAAGGGGCAACATACGCAAAAACTTCAGAAACATGGGAAAAGGACCTCTTCCCTGCCCGAGGACGAGCACCTGGTCGGCGTCACGGGCTTTCTCGACCCGTCCATCCACCTTGCCCAAACCCGAAAAGAGCTCCGCGTGGGTCGACCTGACCCCCCGAACTCCCGGCGACAACCTCGAAAACTCGTCCGCAGCCGTCGACGCGCGGAGAGCGTTATTTTCGTGCAGGAAGACTGCGGCCTGTTGAAGGGATACGTGTTGGTCACGTTGGCCGGCCACGAGGCGCAGGCTGCTCCTTCGGGCTTCGTACCCGCGTTGGCCCGGGCGTTGCGCTTCTACTTCCCGGGCAACTTGCGGGCGGACCTGATATCCAGCAGGGGAGTCTTTGTGGTCCCCGAGAGCCATCGGTACGAGCCGGAGGGTACGCACCGGCTGCACTAGCTCGCGGGTTGTTGGACGCGGGTCCGTGACGCGGGATACTGGATGCAGGGCACATGCAGGGGGACGCAGGTCGCGGGTGGCGCGACGGAGCCGCAGGTTGCGCATGTCCTATTTGGGGGGACCCACCCCTACAGCGCTCAGGTGTGTGCCACAGGACGCGGAAGCCTTCAGGGAAGAGGTGCGTCAAAGTGTCGGTGGTCGTAGGGCGCTCAAAGCGAAACGTACCGGCCAGGGGACGCAGACTGACTGGCGTGAGAATCCGTGTCGTCGCGTTCGTCCACTACGCGCTGCCCACCCGATCATCAGTAGACCTTGCCGGCCGGGTGTCAACATCCAAGAATGGCGCCGTCACGCACGCCGTGCCCCGCTCCGCATCGTGCGGCTCACGCTGACGGGGCGGACATGGTTCGTTCTGCGCGACGTCGTACGTGGAGTCTTCGGAAGCGACGGAATCTCAAGAGATACGCCCCCCGCGTGGCGGCTGAAGCGGTTTGCACCTTTGGGTTCGCCTGCCGTATCCTGGCGCGGTTCACATCTTCTTCACATTTCTGGTACTACCATGAAACGCGCCCTTTTCTCAACCACGGTCGCTTGGGGTCTGCTGGCCCTCGCGCTCTGCCTGGCACCCCGACAGGCGGCTGTTGCCCAGGAGATCAGCATATATCAGTACCGCCACGTCCCGGCGGAGCACGTCGCCGAATTCGTAGAGCGGGAGACGAAATACTGGAGTCAGATCGCCCAGAAGGCCATCGACGACGGCAAGATGCAGCTCTGGGCGCTGCTCGAGAAAGTAGGCGGATATGACCTGCCGAACTCTTCGAACTATCTGTTTATCAACTCGTTCAGAGACGTTGATGCGGCCGGTGACGTCTGGGACGTGAGCGCCGTGTTTCCCGACGTTCCGATGGAAGAGATGGACACGAGCGGACTCAGCACGGTGACCAGCGTGTTCTTCGTTAGACCGGAAACCTGGGTCCAGGCGGACCATGCGGTGCCGTCCGAAGATTTCCGGTACGTTACGATGGTCTACCACAACGCCTCGGACGCCGGGCAGTTGATCGCTCTTGAGAATGAGCACTGGACGCCGTTCATCAAGGCCGCCATGGACAACAAGCAGATTTCTCAGGTGGCGTGGGGCAACGCGACTATTCTCTCCCCGTCCGGAGAGGATATCAAGGCGAACACGATATCCTACGATGTCTATCCCAGCCTGAAGGAAGCGCTCGATCCCACCTGGGATGAGAACCTCACGGTTCCCGAGGGGCTGACCCAGATTCAGGACCTCGAATTGAACCGACGCGGCACCGCCATCTATCGATTCGTGCACATGATATCCGCCCCGAGCGGACAGTAGCCTCACCCACTGTCTTCAGCCCCGGAGCTTGGGTGACGGTTCCGGGCGACGGGCTTCGCGCAGTCGCCTCCCGCATGGATCACCACGGCGTTCAGGGAAGACGCGAAGGGCGATCCGCCGGCCTCGTGACCTAAATGCTCTTTGTGGTTCCTGCAGAGGCCCCTACGAAGAGTGCGTGTGCGATTTTCGGGGAGACGAGCGACAAGGAATTCGGCGAAAAGGGCTTTCGCGAACAGTGGCGATACCTTGGCGTCATTCTCCTGTGCCTGGTCGATGAAAGGTCTTCCAACAAGAGGCGGGGTATAGGTGCACGACTTCCATCCCCTGTAGGGGCTGCCCCGACCAGGAGAGACGGCTGGAATGTCGCACCTGCGGACGATTCTTCGCTGCCCGGGCCCTCACCCCCCGCTGCGCCAGCCCCTCTCCGCGCCGGAGAGGGGGGCCTGGGGGGTGAGGGTGGCGGTCACAGCTGCGGTCCGACTGCAGATGGGCCGTGAACAGGCGCCGCCGATTGACGCCTTGACCGACCCCACACCCTCGGACACACCGGATCTCGGCTTCTACCGGGATGAAGGATTGATCCCTCCACGCTCCAAAGCGGAGGCTTCTGGGATAGCCCCAGGGCGTGCCCCGACGCCCAGGTCGGCAGCCTGACTCCGAACGCCGCCCCTCGGCTCATCGCTCTCCAGTCTCGAGAATCCCCCGTGCCCGGACAAGATGATCTCGTAGGCCGAGTCCGGAGGGCACCTGCTCCACCGCCTGGTCGAGTAGCTCCAGGTAGGCACGCGGGGTCCGCCGATCTCGAGAATCCGGGGTGGAGTTAACCCGCCTTTGTGGACGATCTGTCACTCGGTGATCAGTCCACTGAAGCGGGGCAGGTTCACCCTACCATCTCAAGGGGGACCGAACCAAGGTGAGTGATGACGGAGAGGCGATCTCCAAATGATGTTTGGATGCGCTGCATTTTATTGTCGTTATCTTTCGGCATCGAACACGTCAGGCTGGGGCCTAACACCGGTTGCAGGGGACGGGCAGCCGGCAATCCAGGCACACTTCTGGTTCATCGCGGCTGCCTGCCCCTGAGCCTTCCCGCAGGGAGCCTCTTCATCGTTGCCAGTCAAGGGGGCATTGGGGTTCATCCAGGATTCGTTATTGAGGAAATGAGCTGATTCCCTCAATGTGTCGTGTATATTTTCGAAACCGTCCTCTGCCCCAACACGACAGCGCGCCATGCCCACCTTCATTGCCTGCTCGAAAGCACGGGTCTTTCCTGCTCTCCTGGCGAGCACGCTGATCCTGTTGCTGTTCGGTCCCTACGGTGCCGTCGCCCTCCAGGCGCAGAACCCTTTCCCGCACATCCAATTTGAGCATTTCACCCAGGCTGACGGGCTGCCTACGGACGGTCCCTACAGGAGCATGGTGCAGGACCGGCAGGGATTCCTCTGGCTGGGGAGCGAGCTCGGACTCACCCGCTACGACGGTTACCAATTCGAGACGTACCGGCACGACCCGCTCGACACCACTTCGGTTCTCATGGGTTCTATCTGGGCCTTGTATGAAGACGCGGACGGTATCCTCTGGGTGGGCAGCAATGGGTTGAGCCGGTTCGAGGCGACGACGGAGACCTTCACCCAGTATCGGCACGATCCGGACGACCCCGCTTCGCTGACGGAAGGTTTGGTGTGGGCGATTCTACAAACCCGGGACGGCTCGCTCTGGGTGGGCACCAGCCATGGCCTGAGTCGGATGGATCGACAGACGGGGACGTTCATCCAGTACCGGCACAACCCTGACGACGAACGATCGCTCTCTCACGATCGCGTCCTTGCGCTCCATGAAGACCAAGAAGGCACGCTCTGGGTGGGGACGGGAGACCCTAACGATCTACCGTCGGGTGGATTGGATCGGTATGATCCTGCCACAGATAGCTTTACACGGTTGGGATTCGGATCCGGCCAGTCCTCCTTGAATAACCCTGTGTTGACCATTGCTGAAGACGGCAACGGAACGTTGTACATAGGCACATGCCCGGCCAGGCTCTATCAGGTTATCCCGAGCACGGGTGAGGGACCTGATCGGATCGGGGAGCGTCTGGAACCCCTGCTGCCCAATACCAGTGATCCCAACCAGCTACACGCGCCGCCGGGTGGCCCTCGCCCCTGGTGTACGGGTGTTCAGGTTATCCATGAGGACCGCGACGGGATGCTCTGGGTGGGCACCAATGGAGGGGGCCTGAACTACTACGATCCGGCCGCGCATACCCTGACGCGCTTCCGATACGACCCGAAGGATCCACGGAACCTCTCCAGCGACAACGTTACCTTTTTCTATGAAGATCGTCAGGGCGGACGCTGGATCGGGACACACGACAAAGGGATCAACAAAACAGTCGTTTCCGCTCATCGTTTTCGGAACTATGGAGCCGACGAGATCAGCGCCAACCAGGGCGTCAGTGCACTCTATGAAGATGACGACGGTCTGCTCTGGATGGGCACCGATTCCGGGCAACTCTTTCGCTTCGACCCGGCCACTGGGGCGATTCAGCGCTTCTCCCGCCCCCAACCCACACCAGATGTGTTGTGGGGCGCTCCGATTCGTGACATGGTAATGGACCAGGACGGCATACTGTGGGTGTTCGGGGGGGCAGGCGTATTCCAGTTCGACCCGTTGCGAAGAACCTACACGCAATTCCATCCCGATCCCGACGATCCCGACTTCAACAGTCCAGTCCGTCTTGGAGAAGTAGACGAACGGGGAAACGTGTGGATAGGCACACTCTGGCGCGGGCTCTACCGCTATGACCGGCACACGGGGCTAACGACCCGGTTTAGCTTTGACCCCACCGACGAGCATAGCCTGCGTTCGAATGGAATCGTAACCCTGTATCAAGATCAACAAGGGGTACGCTGGTTTGGTACCCAGCGCGGGGTGAATCGATTTGACGAGAAAACGGAGACGTTTACGTCCTATCTCGATGAAGTGACCGTTCTCCAACTCCATGAAGATCGTGGAGGCCGCTTCTGGGTGGGGACCGAAACCGATGGTCTCTTTCTGTTGGACCGCACCACCGGTCAAGCGATCCGGCACTACACCATGCAAGACGGCCTACCCCACAACGAGGTAAACGGTATCGTGGAGGACGACCTGGGCCTGCTCTGGCTCACCACGCCGGGGGGGCTGGCCCGGTTCAACCCCGAAACGGAGATCCCTGGGTCGAGCCTGGGGCAGGCTTTCACCACCTACAACGAGGACGATGGGCTGGATACCTATACGTCGAGGAATAACCTGGCCCTCCTCAGCCGGCGCGGCCTGTTGTTCATCGGTGGCACGAAGGGGCTTACGCGCATTGACCCGGCGGCTTTTACCCCCAATCCCTTCCCCCCGACAAGTGTGATTAGGGGCCTTCGGATCTTTGAAACAGACCACGCGCTCCCGGACAGTCGGGAAGCGCCGATCCGGTTGGCGCATGATGAGAACGAACTGACTTTTTCCTACGTCGGGTTACACTTTACCAAACCCTCGCGGAACCGGTACCGGTACCGGCTGGAGGGTTATGACACAGACTGGCGTGAGGCCGGCACGGTGCGTACGGCGACCTACACGAACCTGAGTCCGGGTACCTACACCTTTCATGTCAAGGCCGCCAACAGCGACGGGGTGTGGGATGAGGCAGGGACCTCGCTTCGGGTGACGATTCGTCCGCCGTGGTGGCGCACGTGGTGGGCCAATCTGTTGTATGGGCTGCTTTTTCTCGCCGGTGTTTATGTTGCGGATCGGTTCCAGCGCCGTCGGCTGATTCGCAAGGAGCGCGAAAGGGTGCGTGAGCGCGAACTGGAACAGGCCAGAGAGATCGAGAAGGCGCACATCGAATTACAGCAATCCCACGAACACCTCAAGGCCACGCAGGCCCAACTCATCCAGTCGGAGAAGATGGCGTCTTTGGGCCAACTCACCGCCGGTATCGCGCACGAGATCAAGAACCCGTTGAACTTCATCAACAACTTCGCCGAGGTCAACGAAGAACTCGCCCAGGAGCTGCGCGAGGCCCTCGCGAACGGCGAAGACGTGCAAGACCTCCTCGCCGACCTCGAACAGAATGCCGCCGTCATCGCCCAGCATGGCAAGCGGGCTGATGGCATCGTCCACGCGATGATGCAACATGCCTCGGGCGGTACCGGGCAGCGCGAACCGACGGATATCAACCAGCTGGTCTCGGAGCACATCGACCTGGCCTATCACGGAAAACGCGCGCAGATGCCGGAATTGCAGGTCAAGATCGAGCGATCGTTTGCTGAAGGGGTTCATCCGCTCGAGATCGTACCGCAAGAGATTGGGCGGGTGCTGCTGAATCTGTTGGGCAACGCGTTCGACGCCGTACACGCACACGTGTTAAGCGTCAACGGGCAGTACGAACCGACGGTGACAGTCTCTACGCAGCGGGTAGGCGATGCCGTTGAGATCCGCGTCGCCGACAACGGTCCGGGTATTCCGGCTGAGATGCGCGAGAAGATTTTCGAGCCGTTTTTCACAACGAAGCCGACGGGTTCGGGGACGGGCCTGGGGCTGAGTATGAGCTACGACATCATAACGCAGGGGCATGGCGGGACACTGACGGTGGAGAGCGAGGAAGGCCAGGGTGCCACCTTCATCGTCACATTGCCCACGAACCAAACAGAGCCAGATTATTAACATCAGTCGGGCGTTGCCCTCTTGTCAAGCCCGTAAATACGTCCCCGCACGAGGCGAAGCCGACCGACGTAGTACACCACGGTTTCCAGGGGACAAAGGGCGTCTCGATGGTTTCAGCGGTTTTGCTCCGCGCCGAGGTTTTGCTTATTCTTTCGTTTGGGCCACGCAGCTTTTGCGCCTGAAACCTGATCATTAGGGTCCTCTGCAACGTCGCCTCTCTTGTGCAGAACCGCTGTTGCTTTTGAGCTGCGATGAGCCGATTCTGGGAAACTGTCGTGCAGCAGAGAGAAGACTTCATTGATTCACTATCGGTGAAGGCTCGCCCCTTTCAGAGAACTGGTAGATGCGTGAAGGAAACTGCACTGCCGCATCATCTGCTGACGCACCTGACTGAAGGCGAAGCCCTGGAGGAGGCCCGTCGGCAGCTAGTCCTGCTCGAGCGCCGTGTTGATGTCAAAGAGGCCCTCGAACGCGTCCGGTCTCGCGCTATGGCTATGCAAAAGAGCGATGAGTTGGCCGAGGCCGCCGAGCTGCTCTACCAGGAGTTAAAGGCACTCGGCATCACCCTGTTCTCCTCTGGTTATGTATTCCTTGATGAAGAGACAGAACAGGGATTGGTCTTAGCAGTGGACACCGAGCCGGATGGCACCTTCAGCCTGGCTCCCCCGTGGCATGTTCCTTCAACAGAGGATCCGGTTTTACATGAAAGATTTGCAAGCTGGAAACGACGAGAGGCGCTTCTCCGCGTCGAGCTCGAAAGGGACGCCAATGTAGAACACATCCGCTATATAGCCCGCTATACTCCGGTAACTGAGGAGGTACTCTTTGCGGCACTCCCGGGACGCGCGATATACTATACGGCTAACTTCTCGCATGGGTATCTGTTTGCCATTACGACGGAGCCCATGATTGCCGAGGATGAGCAGACGCTGGTGCGCTTTGCGAAAGTCTTCGATCAGACCTATACGCGATTCCTTGACCTGAAGCAGGCTGAGGCCCAGGCCCGCGATGCGCAGATCGAAGCCGCCCTCGAACGCGTGCGGGGGCGGGCGATGGGGATGCACAAGAGCGATGAACTGCGAGACGTGATCACTGTCATTTTCAAGCAATTACAAGGGCTTGGTGTCCACTCTTCCTGGTGCGCCATCGGCATCTATGACGCAGACACCCGTGCTTCCGATTGGTGGCAAGCCGATGCTGAAGGGGCTCATCCCAAACGGTATCACGTTCCTTATCTCGATGGGCTCTGGTTCAAAAACGCCTTCAAGGCCTGGCAGCAGCAAGTCCCATATTCTACGTTCGTGCTTTCGGGTGAGGAGAAGAAACAGACGGACCATCTCTTCTATACAGGCACGGACTATAAAGACATGCCCGCGTATAGCTATACCGAAGTCGCAGCCCTGGACCGCACGGTCTTCTCCCATGCCTGCTTCAATCATGGGTTGCTGGAGGTGGTGGGCACCGAGGAGCTTCCCGATGAAAAGGCAAACATCATTCAACGCTTCGCCAACGTCATCGACCTCACTTACACGCGTTTCGACGACCTGCAACAGGCCGAGGCCCGCGCCCGAGAAGCCGTCCGGGCGGCCGCGCTAGACCGCGTCCGGGCCGAGATCGCCTCGATGCGTACTTCCGACGACCTTCGGCGCATCACCCCGCTCGTCTGGCGTGAACTCACCACGCTCGGCGTGCCCTTCTTCCGCTGTGGCGTCTTTATCATCGACGAAGACGCCCAGACTACCCGCACCTACCTGAGCACCCCTGACGGCACCTCGCTGGCTGCGCTCCACTTGCCCTTCGACAGCACCCCGCTCGTTCAGGAGACCGTCGCGCACTGGCGGCGCAGGCAGGTCTACACCGACCTCTGGGACCGTCAGCAGTTTGCGGCCTGGGTCGCCGCGCTGGTCGAGCAGGGGCACCTCGACGCCACCGATGCCTACCAGGGCGGCGAAGCACCGCCGGCGTCGTTGGCGTTGCACTTCTTGCCGTTCACCCAGGGGATGCTCTACGTGGGAAGTAGTGCCCCGCTTTCGGACGAGGAGATCGCGCTCGCGCAAGCCCTTGCCGATGCCTTCTCGGTGGCCTACGCCCGCTATGAAGACTTCATCAAACTCGAGGTGGCCAAGGTCAAGATAGAGGCAACGCTGACCGACCTACATACCACCCAGGCCCAACTTATTCAGGCGGAAAAGATGGCGAGCCTGGGTCAGTTGACGGCGGGTATTGCGCACGAGATCAAGAACCCGTTGAACTTCGTCAACAACTTCGCCGAGGTCAACATCGAGATCGCCGACGAACTCCGCGAGGATCTGGCTAATCATCCCGAAGCCCTCGCCGCCGCTGAAGACCTGCTGATCAACCTCAAGCAAAACGCGCAGCTGATCGCCCAGCACGGCAAGCGAGCCGACGGCATCGTGCAGGCGATGATGCAACATGCTTCGGGTGGCACCGGGCAGCGCGAGCCTACCGACCTCAACCGACTCGTCTCCGAGCACATCGACCTGGCCTATCACGGCAAACGAGCCCAGATGCAAGACTTCAACGTTACGATTAAGCGCGACTTGAGTGAGAATGCAGGCCAGGTTGAGGTGGTGCCGCAGGAGATCGGTCGGGTGCTCTTGAACCTGCTCGGCAACGCCTTCGACGCGGTCAATGAGCATGGCATCAACGTCAACGGGCAATACGAACCCAGCGTGACGGTTTCGATGCGGCGGATCGATAGTCGGGTGGAGATCCGGGTGTCAGACAACGGGCCAGGGATCCCGCATGAGATCAAGGATCGCATCTTCGAGCCGTTTTTCACGACGAAGCCGACGGGTAGTGGAACCGGTCTGGGGCTGAGTCTGAGCTACGACATCATAACGCAGGGGCATGGCGGGACACTGACGGTGGAGAGCGAGGAAGGCCAGGGTGCCACCTTCATCGTCACATTGCCCACGAACCAAACAGAGGCAGATTATTAACATCAGTCGGGCGTTGCCCTCTTGTCATGCCCGTAAATACGGCCCCACACGAGGCGAAGCCGACTGACGTAGTAGACCACGGTTTCCAGGCGAGAAATGGCGTTTCGGTGGTTTCTGAGTAGTTGTTCCGCGTCGGGGTTCTGCTTACCCTTACCGGAGAGGCCCGCATCCCTTTGCGCCTGAAACCTGACCGTTATGCTGCCTCCGCCTTGACATACCATATAAGGTATAGTATATTTATGTCATGTGGGAGGTCTACGAACACGGACACGTCGCGAAACGGCTCGCCCGGCTCCCCGTCGAGGTCCTGAAGCGTTACGAGAAGTGGAAGGACATCGCAGAGGTATCCGGGCCACAAGGTCTACTCTTGTTTAGGGGGTTCAGGGACGAAGCCCTCCGGGGCGAGTGGGAAGGTCCTCGTTCGTCGCAGCTCAGGCAGCAGTACCGAGTGATCTACCGGATCGAAGCAGGCAAGCGGTTCGTTCTCGTACTCGAAGTCACTCCGCACGACTATCGGAGGAAGTGATTCATGGACATGAGCGATTTCAAGCGAGCCAAGAGGACCGTTTCGGTCTCCGTAGGTGAGTCGGTCCGACTTATTCGGGAGCTTCAGGAGCTCAGCCAGAACGAATTGGCTGTCCTGACTGGGATTCCGCAATCGACCCTATCTGCGATCGAGAATGACCGGGTGAATCTTGGAGTTGAGCGGGCGAAGGTCATTGCCCGCGCATTGCGCGTTCATCCTGCCGTCCTGGTCTTCCCCGGCTGGGAGGTAGCCAGAGAATCGGCAGCATAACCAGGCAATTCAGCGGCCTCCCTTCGGTCGCCTCTGATTGCCAATCCGTTAGGCCACACAAAAATGCCCCGGTTCGTCGCTCTTCTCCGTGGAGTCAATGTCGGCAAAGGCAAGCGCGTGCCGATGGCCGAACTCAAGGCGATGCTGGAAGGCCTGGGGTACACGGACGTCATCACGCTTCTCAACAGTGGGAACGCTGTGTTCACCAGTGCGGCCCGGTCGCCGCGCAAGCACGAGGCGTCAATCGCAACTGCGCTACAAGTGACAATGGGAGTAACGACGCCCGTCATCGTCAAGTCGGCGGCGGACTGGTCCGCAATCCTGAGCGCCAGCCCAATCAATCCGCCTGAGGCAGATCACTCAAAGTACCTGGTCGCCTTCGCCGCCGAAGAGGAAGCATTGCTCGATCTCGAACCGCTGCAGGATCTGGCTCAAGCTCCCGAGTGGTTCATCGTCACCAAAGTTGCGGCCTTCTTGCACTGCCCAACTGGCGTCCTGCAAAGTCGGGTTGGCGAGGCACTGCTGGGCAAGGTTGGCAAGCGAGTCACAACGCGCAACTGGACTACGGTCCTAAAGCTCTCCACCAAGGTTGGCGCCGGTGTGGCCTAACCACTCGCTCAGGCTGAGCGCCAACGTTGTGCGGCAAAACCAACCATAGGAGGTTCGACATAATGAGCATTTCATCCGCAGTATCTGTTTGCCTTTGGTACGACGGCAACGCTGAAGAAGCAGCACGGCTGTACACTTCACTAATTCCAAACTCTGAGGTCACAAGTATCTCACCGGTGATGGTGACGTTTAAGCTTGATGGGGTGCCGTTTCAAGCGTTGAACGGTGGGCCGCAGTTCAAACCTACCGAAGCGGCCTCAATCGTCGTAAGCACTAAGAACCAAGAAGATACGGATAGCCTCTGGAGTGCTTTGATAACAGATGGCGGCTCAGAAGGGCGATGCGCCTGGTTAAAGGACCGCTTTGGAGTATCTTGGCAAATTGTTCCGCAGATCTTGCCGAAGCTCTTGGGTGCTTCGGATCGGCAAGCTGCTGATCGGGCATTGCAGGCAATGTTAAAAATGTCGAAGATCGATATCAAAGCTCTTGAGGCTGCCTTCAATGCTTCCTGAGTCAATCTGCAATAAGCCGCATAACAACCGGTTGCAGCGGACGGCGTGCCGCCGCCGCTGATCCGGCGTGTTATGCTGCCTCCGCCGTGACATACCATATACGGTATAGTATATTTATGTCATGTGGGAGGTCTACGAACACGGACACGTCGCGAAACGGCTCGCCCGGCTCCCCGTCGAGGTCCTGAAGCGTTACGAGAAGTGGAATGACATCGCAGAGGTATCCGAGCCACAAGGTCTACGCTTGATTAAGGGGTTCAGGGACGAAGCCCTCCGGGGCGAGGGGGAAGGTCACCGTTGGCCGCGGCTCAGTCAGCAGTACCGAGTGATCTGCCGGGTCGAAGCAGACAAGCGGTTTGTTCTCGTACTCGAAGTCACTTCGCACGACTATCGGAGGAAGTGATTCATGGACATGAGCGATTTCAAGCGAGCCAAGAGGACCGTTTCGGTCTCCGTAGGTGAGTCGGTCCGACTTATTCGGGAGCTTCAGGAGCTCAGCCAGAACGAATTGGCTGTCCTGACTGGGATTCCGCAATCGACCCTATCTGCGATCGAGAATGACCGGGTGAATCTTGGAGTTGAGCGGGCGAAGGTCATTGCCCGCGCATTGCGCGTTCATCCTGCCGTCCTGGTCTTCCCCGGCTGGGAGGTAGCCAGAGAATCGGCAGCATAACCAGGCAATTCAGCGGCCTCCCCTCGGTCGCCGCTTATGCTGAGCGTTGTACGAGTGGCCTGGAGGAGTTGCGAGAATGTCCAAGATACCGAATCCCCTTTGGCTGACTGTGGGCTTGGTGGTCGCGCTCTGGCTCGTCAGCCCTTTATCTTGCGCTACTGACACAACGGAAGATGTCGCATTTGAAATCTCCGGGTTTCATATCCAATGTAATCTCGCTTTGCCTGAAGGTAAGGGGCCTCATCCTGCCATCCTCATGGTTCATGGCGATGGTCCTGGCACCCGCAACTATTATCGGACCGCACGGGCGAAGTTCGTGGAAGCCGGCTACGCTGTGTTGATCTGGGACAAGCCCGGATCCGGTACTTCGACAGGGAAGTTCGCTGATGATCACATGCTGGCTCAGAGAGCGCTCATCGTCCTGGAAGCCATCGCCACTCTTCGAGCTCATCCACAGATTGATGAACGGCGGATTGGGCTCTGGGGTGTTAGTCAGGCTGGGTATGTCATCCCGCTCGCCATCAGGCACGGTGCCCGCGTGGCATTCATCATCCTCGTCGGGGCACCCGCTGAAGATGGCTTGCGGCAGACCGGGTACTTTGTCGGCCAGCAGGTTCAGTGCCTTGGCTGTACTGCGGCTCAACGGGCAGAGGCTGATTCCTTGGCGATCGAAGTGCTATCGGCCCAGTCCTACGATGATTACGCGAGCTTCGGACGCTTGCTGCTCGAGAGATATCCAGTCGTCAAGGATATCGACTTCATGGCCGGTATCTTGCCGGCTGCCCGTTGGTCCCCACGACGCCAGGATGGCGAGGCATTCTTTGACCCGATGGCGGTCATGGACACTGTGGCCGTTCCCTGTCTCGTCTTCTACGGCGAACTTGACAAGAATGTTGATCCGGTGCAGGGGGCGGACGCCTACCGCGCAGCGTTCAGAGCCGATGGGCATCCGACTTCTCGGGTGATGGTCCTGCCTGGGGTTGATCACGACATGATCCCGAGTGAGACGGGATGCACGACGGAGCGCAACGCACGGCGCAATTGGCGCCCCTGTCCGGGCTACCTCGATACCATGTATCAGTGGCTGATTGAGATCCGCGATGCCACAAAGGGCTGATCGGCATTCGTCTGCATGTCCAATGATGGGAGTGTATACCCATAGCATCCACCGGACAGCTGACCCCGTCACGGGCCTGGCGCAAAAGCACCCAGTCCCCCTGGCGCCACCCCGCCTGGCCAGGCCGGCGCCGGGGCCATCTGCCGGTGATGCTGTCGTTGGCGGGGACATCCTACTATCCACACGAGCGCCGGCAGCAAGGCGCGGACTTCGAGGGTAGCTGTGGAACGAGAAGGAGGATGCCTGGTGCTTAAACTCAAGAGTGGTTTGACTGGTGTCGTGCTTTGCCTGGATATCGTCGCAACGCCGCTGCTCGTCTTCATTCTGATGGGTATATGGGCCTTTCGAGATCGGTTGTTCACAATCGGGAATCCGCTCGGAATCGTTGAGCTGATCATGCTTGTCGGGATGGGAACTGTCTTGCTGTTCAACATCTCTTCCATCGCTTGGCTTGTTAAAATGCGATTCAAAAATGCCCACCGTAAGACGTTCGATTCAATGCTAATGGGATTGGGGATTCTCTGTATCGTCATGATGATCGCGGAGAAGGTGATGGCGGACGAAGTCGCGCATGAAACGGTGGCGGGCTGGAGTGTTCAAGGAGAGTATCTTCTGCTGTACGGCATGCTTGTTCTGCAATTTATCTTCAACCTGTTGGTGGGCACGCGACTTCTGCTCGGATCGATGGAGCCTGCTGCCAAACCACGAGGGCTGGCGCCCTGACTTGTGCGTTTCGAGATCGAGATCGTCGGCAATGGCCCGCTTTCAACGCCGTGAACCGGAGCGGCGAACGACGCGGGATTTCATTGGACAGCGAATCATCGCCGCCCGGTTGCGGCAGTCGTTCTACCGCGGCCTGTCCTCCGGCAACTGAAAAGAGGCGTCTTGAAGAAGTACTTCGTGGTGCGAATCTTTGTTGTCGCCGCAGGCGGCCTCTGGGTTGCCGGCTGCTCGACGGCGGCTCGCACACCGATGCCCTGCGAAGCTGCATTGCCGGTCGAGGCCAGGCTCGTGCGAATCCTGCACGACGGTGGCATTCCGTTGCTGGCGGGCACTGACGCGGGCGTGCCCTACGCTCTCCCCGGTTGGAGCCTGCATGATGAACTTCACCTTCTTGTCGAAGCCGGCCTCAGTCCGTCCGAAGCCCTCCGCGCGGCCACCTCGGAAGCTGCCCGCGCGCTTGATCGCGACCAGGAACTCGGCACCATTCGTCCTGGTTACCTGGCAGACCTGGTACTCCTTTCCGCGAACCCGCTCCAGGACATCCGGAACACGCGACGCCTCGAGGGGATGGTTTTGAACGGGCGTTGGCTTGGGAGAGACAGCCTCGACGCGGTCTTGACGGAAGTGGCGGGATTGGTGGAAAAGCAGGTGCGCAGCCGCGGCATAACACGGCAATGAACCTGACGGTCGCCTGCGGCGCCCGCAGTGTATTGCCAGAGCGTTCTGCCGCACAAACCACAGCCACCGACTAAACGTGAGCCTCTAAATGACTAAGAAGTCCGTGCACGCGCACCTTGAAGACATCCGTCTCGTGAGCGAACATAATCATGAAATCGTCGAAGCCGTACGTGCCTTGGTACGGGAAACCTTCGAAACCTGTTCTGAAGAAGTCAAGTACGGTGGAATTCTGTTTACGTCAGGGGTTCAGTTTAGTGGGGTGTTCGCCTACAAGGCGCACGTAACCGTCGAATTTGGAAGCGGCGCAAAGATTACCGACACTTTCGGTTTTCTCGAGGGGATAGGAAAAGGACGCCGCCATATCAAGCTGCTGTCAGTCTCTCAAATCAAGGAAAAGAAACTGGCTGAGTATCTGCTTCTTGCTTTGCGGGCTGCCGAACAGGGGGATTCGTGAAATTTGGCTAAACCATCACCTATGTTCCTGCCGTTACCGCTTCGCTCTCGTTTTTCGGGAGAGCATTTGGCTTGTCACGTCGGTTTTTGCATGAGTCAGGGGACTATGGCGAAATTGAAGCGGGTGAAACCACGCTGGCTTTCGCATCATGCGAACTCGGAAGCATGAACTTCCCAGAAGGATTTGTTGCTGGTAGCGAATCCAGTGAGCCTCTCGGTATTTAAATCGCACTGGTTACACCGTCTGTTGCCGAGGCACACGCAAAAGCACTGGTTACCGTTGCCGCAGAGTGGAAAAAGCCAGAAGCATAGCCGTGGGGTCGAGTAGTCTCCCTGGTTCGTTGCCCCGACGGAACGTTAGTTGAAATTTGCTCACCGGTTGGTGGCTAAAATTCAGCATAACAAGTCATTCCAGCCGACCCTCAGAAGGCTGCGTTGTTTGCCGTCCGCTGAATTCCAACATTACGCCCGCACACCCATCCCCCTTTGGCCTATTACGATCACATCGCAGAACAGTGGCACAAGGCGACGGGCCACAAAGGCGGTGCGTTCAAGGAACGGGTCCTGAATGACGTTCTTCTGGCAAAGACTCCGGGGATCGACCGGACCGCCATCCTGGAACTGGGCGCGGGCAACGGGTTCTTCCTGCCGTTGGTGCTGCGGCGGTTTTCAGGACAGGTACCTTCAAGCATCACCGTAACGGACCTGTCGAAACGCCTGCTGGAAATTGCTCAGCGCTATTGCAGGCCCCCAAACGCCACGTACCAGTGCCTGGATGTATCCAGGACCTTCCCCTTTGCCGACGGCCGGTTCGACCTCATCATCGCCTCGATGCTCTTCAACGAGGTGCCCGAGCGCGGCTTCAGAAAGGCACTCGCCGAATGCCGCCGGGTCCTGTCGGGCCATGGTCTGCTGCTGATTTCCGTAATCCATCCGGAGTTTGTGGCCAGTCTGCAGAAAAGGGGATTGCTGAGGCGAACACCCCAAGGCAACCTCACCATGCCGGGCTCGGGCAGTCTGCGCCAGCCCGTTGTGATCCGATCGCGGGCGGGTTACCGGATCGCCCTCGAGGCGGCCGGGCTGGAGTACCAGGAGGAGGACATCTACCCGACCCCGGACGTGCTGCGCCACAAGCCGGGCTTGCAGAAAGCCGGGAGGGTTCCGCTGGCGCTGGTGTATACGTGCACAAAACCGACATGAGACCCGCCTGTCCCGGCATACACCCGATGCGAGCCACCGTCTACTTCGATCCCGCCCTTCACAAGGCGCTGCGACTGAAGTCGGCTGAAACGAAGCAGTCCACGTCCGACCTCGTCAACGAGGCCGTTCGTTTCCTGCCTTCTGAGGATGTAGATAATCTAACGGCACATTGGAAACGCAAGGGCGAACCTACGATCTCGTTCGACGACTTTGCGAAGCAGCACCAGGCCGGTGGCACGCTGGAGAATCGAGCTGAAGCGATGAGAGGCCTCGGAGATCGAGGGAATAGCCGGCAAGAAGCTGCGGCAGCTGCTCGACACGCTGGCTTCGAATCCCACCGACGCCGATCTCGAGCACGATCTGGCGATCGCGCAGCTTCGCCATGGGGATCGCGGCGCTGCGGCGTTGGCGACGATCCAAAGCGCCCTCGCACAACATCCCTCGCATCCCGACTACCATGCAGGCAGGGCGTTGATCCTGGTGGACATGGAGAGAGCCTCCGAAGCCCTGGACGTAGCGGAGGGGCCCTCCAGATGGCCCCATGGAGCAGCTACGCCTTCACCGCCCGCATGGAGGCCTTGATAGCCCTGCGGCGGTGGGAAGATGCGGAGGCTTCAGCGCGCGAAACCCTTGCGCTGGATCCGCCGGATTCCGGGGCCTCGAACCCGCTTTCGATGGCGCTGCGCCTGCAGGGGCGTACCGCGGAAAACGCGGAACAGATCGCCGGCATGCTGGCGCGCGCACCGCAGGACGCGGTCATGCATGACAACGCGGGATGGAATGCCCTTCAGCGGGGGACCGCACGACGAACGCCACCTGTCGCTCGACACCTGCAGGACTTTCCGCAACGTGAGCGGCCGGACCCCGTCCCGCTATTGGCGGCGCCGCGGCGAACCGGAGGGCTGCCGGGGGCAGAAAGACTGGGTTGGACGGGCGCAGGGAGACCGCGACCGATCTGATTTCGGCAGAGGGTTTCATTCTCTGGACGAAGAGGGTCCGCCGACGCTTCCCCGATGCCGGTCCGCCCAGGGTACGCCGTGCGGTCTGCACGGCGGCGAATGAGTCCCCGCCAGGTATAGGCTGATCCGCCTATCCAGCGAGCGGGCCGCAGTTGACGCCCGGCAAACGGAACCGTACTTCGGCCCTTAACGTACGCGGACCTGGATCCCGTTGGCGATTTAGGCGGACCAGAGTGACATATCGAGGAGGGGAGCGCGGATTCGCATAAGAATTGTTAGCAGGAAGTTGAAACAAAAATACGGGTCAGCCGAAAACCGCATTAGAGTAGGCACAAATCTTGGGAAAACAATCATGAATTTAACCAAAGTATTTTGCCTTGTGATAATGCTTGTGTCGAGCAGCACCCTATTTGGACAAACGACAGGCGATTCGCTGCAAATTAGGG
This sequence comes from uncultured Rhodothermales bacterium, assembly GCA_964387555.1. GTDB lineage: Bacteria > Bacteroidota > Rhodothermia > Rhodothermales > CAYLXM01 > CAYLXM01. The sequence continues at coordinate 18,245 of CAYLXM010000070.1, forward strand.
AGACAGTGTTAAATTATCTCGAAGGTCTTCATACCAACGATTATTTGAGGGCGGAAAAGGCCATCCATCCTGAACTTGCAAAGAGAATAATATCGACGGATGAAAATGGAGATTATAAGTTGGATAATATGCCCTGGTCACATCTCCTGTATAATATAAAAACAGTTGACTTTTCACGGTTATATAGTGCTGATGCAAATCTTCAAGACCCATACAAAGTTGAGATAGTTATTTTCGATATATCAAAAAATATTGCAACCATCAAAGCTACGCAGAACCGATATGCATTTTTTGACTACATTCATCTTGGGAAAATTAAAGGCGAGTGGAAAATCATAAATATTTTATGGGCGTGGACAGAGTAGTTTGATGTTAGATGAATGCTCTGATACTGATCTCATTTAGCAATAAATACTTCTAGAAAAGCATAAACCGTCATGCCCGGCAAAAGCTGGTCACGGCGTTTATCCAAACTGTTAGGCGACTTGACTCTCCATCTCCGTGAGATCGTCCACGAGCAGCCCTACTGACTTCGCCTGAGCGCCTGAAGGTCATTCAATACAGCCTTCATGCCCGAAGGTGGTATCGAAACCCGACGCATTCGCTTTCCGTAGCAGGAGGATCCGACCGCCGAACGCCTCACGCGCCATGAAACGCCGAACGAACTCGCTCCTGTGTCTGGCACTGGCCGTTTACGCCGGCGCGGCCGCCTCGCGTGCTCACGCGCAGACGGGCTCCCCGACGTTCCGTGTCCACGCGCCCGAGGTCGCCATGGGCACCCTGGCCGCCGTCGGGGGCGATTTGGACTGGGCGGAGGAGCGGATTGCCGGGATGCTCGGGACGTTCCAGGATACCGTCTCCGTACGCATCTTCCCCCACCGAGAGGGGTTCGCCGACGCGCTGCGGGACGCGTGGGGACTCCCCGAAACGGCCTGCTGGATGGTGGGAGGCGCCGACGACCACGCGCTCTACCTCCTGTCCCCGGCGGCGTGGGGGGAGGAGGCCTGTGAGCACGACGCCGGGGATGACCTGCACCGGCGCATGCTGGTCGCCCACGAAGTCGTCCACGTCTATCACGGACAGGTCAATCCGTCCGAGGACCTGGGACTGCTGGAGGACATCGGGTGGTTCATCGAAGGCCTGGCCACCTACGTTTCCGGCCAACTCGACGCCTTCCACGCAGGGCGCGCAAGGGAGGCCGTGACCGCCGGCGCTGTGCCGGAACGGCTGGATGACGCCTGGTCCGGACCCTACCGCTACGGCGTGGCCGGATCCATGG
>CAYLXM010000071.1:0-19151 GCA_964387555.1 uncultured Rhodothermales bacterium
GCCTCGGTCTCGTACTCCACGTGCGCCGTCGCGATCGTGATCCCGCGCTCCCGCTCCTCCGGCGCATTGTCGATCGAATCAAACGACCGAACCTGGATACCCGAAATCTTCTTCGCCAACACCTGCGTGATCGCCGCCGTCAACGTCGTCTTACCGTGATCCACGTGACCGATCGTCCCCACGTTCACGTGCGGCTTCGTCCGCTGAAAAGTCTCTTTTGCCATGATTTCGTCGTGTTTGGCGTCCGGACTCGCGTGGCGGCGGACGCATGGGTCATTCTTGTTTCTATTCCTTAGAGAGCAACTTTTGCGCCGCCGGAGCGAATTTCCTCGGCGACCGATGCCGGCACCTCGGCATAATGGTCAAACTGCATCGTGTAGATGGCCCGTCCCTGCGTCAATGAACGCAGATCGGTCGAGTAGCCGAACATGTCCGAAAGCGGCACGGCGCACTTGATGACCTGGGCATCCTGCCTTTGGCTCAGGCTTTCGATACGGCCTCGGCGGCTGTTGAGGTCGCCGATGACATCGCCCATGTACTCTTCGGGCGTGATCACCTCGACGTCCATGATGGGCTCCATCAGGACGGGCTTGGCGCGCCGCGACGCCTCACGAAACGCCATACGTCCCGCGATCTCGAAAGAAATCTGATCGGAATCAACCGTGTGGAAGTCGCCGTCGTACAGCCGGGCCTTGATGCCCTCGACGGGGAATCCTGCAAGAGGTCCCATGTTGAGTGCAGAGCGGAGGCCCTTCTCGATCGACGGAATGAACTCGCGCGGGATGGAGCCGCCGACGATCTGGTTCACAAATTCGAAGCCGACTCCCGTCTCATTGGGTCCGATTTCGATCTGCACTTTGGCGTACTGTCCGCGGCCACCCGACTGCTTCTTGTGGACGTATGTCTCGTCGACGGTGAGGCGGATCGTTTCCCGATAGGCCACCTGAGGACGGCCAACGTTCGCTTCGACCTTAAACTCCCGGCGGAGGCGGTCAACGATGATCTCGAGGTGCAGTTCGCCCATCCCGGCGATCAGCGTTTGTCCGGTTTCCTCGTCCTGCGTCACCTTGAAGGTCGGATCCTCTTCGGCCAGCTTGGCAAGCGCCATGCCCAGCTTGTCGGAATCCGCCTTGGTCTTGGGCTCGACCGAGATCCGGATGACCGGATCGGGAAAATCCATGCTTTCCAGGATGATCGGCTTGTCGGGATCACACAGCGTGTCACCGGTCCGAACATCCTTCAAGCCAACGACGGCGCCGATGTCCCCGGCCCGCATGATCTCTGTATCTTCCCGCGAGTTGGCATGCATGAAGAGGAGACGTCCGATGCGCTCCTTCTTCCCTGTAGTGGGATTGAGCAACTGCCCCCCTTTGCGCAGTTCACCGCTGTAGACGCGCACGAACGTAAGACGACCCACGTAGGGGTCCGTCATGATCTTGAAGGCGATCGCCGCCGTGGGGTCCGAGGGCGAGGAGTTGCGGAAAGCCTGCTGATCCGAATACGGGATCAGGCCTTCCACCGGAGGCAGGTCGAGAGGGCTCGGAAGGTAGTCGATTACGCCGTCCAACAGGCGCTGAACGCCCTTGTTCTTGAAGGATGACCCGCAGAAAACGGGCGTGATCTTCAGCGTCAGCGCCGCTTTCCTGACCACCGCCTTGATCTCTTCCGGCTCGATTTCCTCTCCTTCCAGGTACTTCATCAAGAGGTCGTCACTCAGGTCGGCAACGGCCTCGAGGAGATTGATCCGCCAGTGACGCGCAAGTTTCTTCAAATCATCCGGCACCTCGATCTCATCCCACGTCATCCCATTCGTCTCATCGTGCCAGACGATCGCCTTGTTACGGATCAGGTCGATGACGCCACGGAACATCTCCCCCTCCCCGATGGGGAATTGAACCGGAACAGCGTTCGCCTTGAGGCGGTCGTTCATCATGTTGACCGCGCCGAAAAAATCAGCCCCGGTGCGGTCCATCTTGTTGACGAACGCAATACGCGGGACTCCATACTTGTTCGCCTGACGCCATACGGTCTCCGACTGCGGCTCCACGCCACCCACGGAACAGAAGAGCGCCACCGCCCCGTCCAGTACGCGCAGCGACCGCTCGACTTCGACCGTAAAATCAACGTGACCCGGCGTATCGATGATATTGACCCGGTGGTCGTGCCAGAAGGCGGTTGTCGCGGCACTGGTAATCGTGATGCCGCGCTCCTTCTCCTGCTCCATCCAGTCCATGGTCGCCCCGCCTTCATGCACCTCACCCAGGCGGTGAATACGACCCGTGTAGAAGAGTATCCTCTCCGTCGTGGTCGTCTTTCCCGCATCGATGTGCGCCATGATCCCGATGTTTCGGGTGCGCTCCAGTGGGAAGGGGGTTTCCATATCGATCAATCCGCGAGGTCTAATGTCTTAATCCGGGCAGCCGGCCTAGAATCGAAAATGGGCGAAGGCCTTGTTGGCCTCTGCCATACGGTGCGTGTCGTCGCGCTTCTTCACCGAGGCGCCTTCCCCACGAGCAGCACTCATGAGCTCATTGGCCAGACGCAGGGCCATGCTTTTGTCCGACCGGTTGTGCGCGGCGTTCAGAATCCAGCGGAACGCAAGAGAAATTCGCCGCTCGGGACGCACTTCCTGCGGCACCTGGTATGTGGCGCCGCCAACGCGACGACTGCGCACCTCAACCATCGGAGCCACATTCTCGACCGCCTTCTTGAACACCTCAACGCCCGGCTCCTTTGTCCGCTCCTCGATGACATCCAGCGCGCCGTACACCATGCCCTGCGCCAGGCTCTTCTTGCCACTCCGCATGATGGCGTTTACGAACTTCGCCACTGTTTCGTCACCGTGTACGGGATCGGGAACTACGATCCGCTTCTCAGCTCGTCTTCTACGCATGGGGCGTAAATCAAATAAGGTTGAACCGGAGACTGTTTCTTATCGGACGCCTACTTCCGCGGGCGCTTGGCGCCGTACTTGGACCGACCCTGACGGCGGTCGTCGACGCCGCCCGTGTCCAGCGCACCCCTCACAATGTGATACTTCACACCGGGAAGGTCTTTCACACGACCACCCCGCACCAACACGATCGAGTGCTCTTGCAGGTTGTGGCCCTCGCCCGGGATGTATGCCGTAACTTCCACGCCGTGCGTCAACCGAACCCTGGCCACCTTCCGCAAGGCGGAGTTTGGCTTCTTCGGCGTCGTCGTATAGACACGCGTACATACACCGCGACGCTGAGGGCACTGCGTGAGCGCCGGCGCTTTCGTCTTCTTGACCTTTCGGCCCCGTCCTTTGCGAACCAGTTGCTGTATCGTTGGCACGTCCGCTCCGTCTTTTGATGCTACAATGCGAGCCCGCTTCCACGGACTCGCTCGAAGGCGATTGTTGCAATAGCCTTTTAATGTACGAAAAGGCGAATGCTTGAAGCAAGAAAGTGGATCCAAAAAAGCCTGTTTTGATGCAGAAATGCTCTTTTTTGGTCTCCGAAGCAGGCTGAATCTGATATAGTGATATGGTACACTATATCATTTGTTGGGATTTCGGCACTGCCCTCGGTTTCTTCCCGGGTTCTCTGGGCATGCGGAACCACGCTCGTCTCCTGCCTTCGGCATCACGTCACACGTCCCGTTGCGGCTCCTCGTCGCGTTCCTGAAGGTCTCTTGACACGCCGTTGCCGCCGGCCTCGGACTCGGCCTCGGTGTGGGATTCCGCTTCGGGCCGATGGGTAGTCATCGAGTGTTCTCCGAAGGGCCGCGGGCCGAGTATCTCGACGAGCTGGTCTGAGCCGAGCAATTCCTTCTCCAGCAGGGCCTTTGCCATCTCCTCCAGTTTGTCGCGTTTTTCGGTGAGCAGCGCTCTGGCCTGTTCGCGCACCTGATCGATCAGGGCACGCACCTCCTCGTCGATCATCCTGGCGGTGTGCTCGGAGTAGGGCTTGCTGAACACGGGCTGGTCGGCGGATGCAGCCAGATTGAAGCTGACGTTTCCGACCCGTTCGCTCATGCCGTAGTCGACCACCATGGCATACGCCATCTTTGTGATTCGCTCGAGGTCGTTCTGCGCGCCGGTGGTAACCCGGCCAAACACGATCTCCTCGGCGACACGTCCGCCGATGGCCATCGTCATCCTGTCGGTAAGGGCCTCCTTCGAATACAGGTAGCGCTCTTCCGGCATGTACTGGGCATACCCGAGCGCGGCAAGACCTCTCGGGACGATGGAGACCTTGACCACGGGGTCGGTATTCTTCAGAAACCACCCGATGATGGCATGTCCGGATTCATGGTACGCAACGATCTCCCGCTCCTCCGGGGATATCAGCTTGTTCTTCTTCTCCAGTCCGGCAATGACACGATCGATCGCCGTTTCGAAGTCCTTCATGCTCACGGCTTCCTTGCCCGTCCGCGCGGCCAGCAGAGCGGCCTCGTTGCAGACATTGGCTATCTCGGCCCCAGCGAAGCCGGGTGTTTGCGCCGCAACCCCTCCCAGGTCAACGTCCTCGTCCAGCTTGAGGTCGCGCGTGTGGACGGCGAAGATCTCCTCGCGCTCGCGCCGGTCGGGTTTGTCGAGCACGATCTGCCGATCGAATCGGCCGGGACGCAGCAGGGCATTGTCCAACACATCCGGCCTGTTCGTTGCGGCCATGATGATCACCCCCTTGTCCGTATCGAACCCGTCCATCTCCACCAGGAGCTGGTTGAGTGTATTCTCACGTTCGTCGTTGCCCCCCATGACGGCGTTGCGTCCCCGCGAACGCCCCACGGCATCAATCTCGTCGATGAAGATGATGCAGGGGGCCTTTTCCTTGGCCTGCCGGAAGAGATCCCGCACCCGGGCTGCGCCCACGCCAACGAACATCTCCACAAAATCGGAGCCCGAAATATAGAAGAAGGGGACGCCGGCTTCCCCGGCAACCGCCTTGGCAAGCAGGGTCTTTCCGGTGCCCGGAGGCCCCACGAGCAGGACACCCTTGGGCAGCTTTCCACCAAGGCGGGTGAACTTCTTGGGCGTCTCCAGAAACTCGACGATCTCCTCCACCTCTCCCTTGGCTTCCTGTAACCCCGCCACATCCTTGAATGTCAGCTTTTGCTGCCCCATCGAATCGAACAGCACGGCCTTGTTCTTCCCGATATTGAGGACCTGCTGACCGGGGTTCATCCGCCGCATCAGAAAGAGCCAGAGCACGATGAGCAGTCCCAGCGGAAGAATCCAGGTCAAGAGCCCGGCGAGCCAGTTGTTCTCCCGGCGGGCATCATAACGAATCCCTGCACGGTCCTCCTCCTTTGCCTGCTGATTCAGCGACTCGAGAAATGCCGTCAGTTCGTGATCGCCCGGCTTCGTGGACGAGAACCGGCGACGAGCCAACGTCTGGTCCTCTCTGAAAAACCCTTGCCGGGGGGGCGTGGACTCCACCAGGCCCTCGTCAACCGCAGCCGGCGTGTACAGGCCGCGGATAAAGACGTCGTCCACCACGACCACCTCCTCGACATACCCTTTCTCGGCATAGTCCAGGAAGCGGCTGTAAGGGACTTCGTTCGTCTCCGCCTGACCGATGAAGTATACGTTTGCAAGCAGCAACGTCCCCAGAATCGTGATATAGATCCAGGGCGAAAGCCGCGGCCGACGGCCTGAAGGGTCATCGTTCCGCTGCGGTTTTTGCTGATCTCGCTCCTCCTGCGCCATGCTCTCCGTCCTCGAAAGCTACATGAATCGATGCAAATCGCGGACGGCCTTTTCATCTTTGGGCCCGGGCCCAGTCGTCATGTGACCCTATGTCCAGCGAGTAGATAAGCAACCTGGAGAGCGGGCATTTGTTTCCGGATCAGCCGGTTGCGGGCCAATCACGGATACAGGCGTATGGTTCGCCAGCCTTCCTCTGTGCGCTCGAAGAGAAGACGGTCGTGCAGTCGATAGGGCCTTCCCTGCCAGAATTCGATCCGCTCCGGGATGACCCGTATTCCTCCCCAATACGGCGGCAGGGGAATCTCCTCCCCCTTGAATCGCCGCTCGAACTCCTGGAGCCGGTCCTCCAACTCGCCCTCGCTCCTGAGTTCCTGGCTCTGCCGGGACGCCCAGGCCCCGAGTTGGCTGCCGCGGGGACGGGTCCGAAAGTAGGCCTCGGACTCCGCGGTGGAGGTGCGTTCCGCCCGGCCTTCCACGCGCACCTGGCGCTGGAGGAGGTGCCAGTGAAAGACGAGCGACACGAACGGGTTGGCATCCAGTTCCCGCCCCTTCCGGCTCTCATAGTTTGTGAAGAAAACGAAGCCCGACGCATCGGCCCGTTTGAGCAGCAACGTTCGCGCGGAAGGACGGCCTGATCCGGATACCGTCGCCAGTGTCATCGATTCGGGAAGCAGCAGCCCCGCCCGGTCTGCCGCGGCAAACCACTCGTTGAAGAGATCGACAGGGTCCCGGTCGGCCGTCGGCGCAGGCAATCCCGCGATGAGACCTCGACCCAGGGTGGATAGTGCTCGAACGATCCGCAATACAAGCATAGAGTCGGCGCAGGGAGGGAGGGGTGCATTCGCGGAAATCTACTGCGCGGAGGCTGACTTATACGTGGTCCCCATGTGGAGACTGCGGGGATTGACGCGCGGCAGGCCCGTCTACCGCCTCCCTCTGCCCTGCGAGCAGGATGACACATTCGCGTCGCAGGGGCCTACGATTCCACGCGCTACTTCTTGCCGAGCATTGGCGAAATGAGGTCGAGAGGGATGGGAAAGACGATCGTCGTGTTGTTCTCGGCTCCGACCTCGGTCAGGGTCTGCAGAAAGCGCATCTGCATTGCCATGGGGTGGTCTTCGATCAGCGCTGCAGCATCGCGCAGGCGGGCCGCCGCCTGAAACTCGCCGTCGGCATGGATGACTTTTGCACGACGCTCTCGTTCGGCTTCGGCCTGTCGGGCCATGGCCCGCTGCATGTGCTCGGGCAAATCAACGTGCTTAACCTCCACGAGCGCGACCTTCACGCCCCACGGATCGGTCTGTTGATCGATCACCTCCTGCAGCCGATGGTTGATCTTGTCCCGCTCGGCGAGCAGTTCATCCAGTTCAGCCTGACCGAGTATGCTGCGCAGGGTCGTTTGCGAGAGTTGGCTCGTCGCATAGTGGTAGTCCTCCACCTCGAGGATTGCACGGAGCGGATCCACCACGCGAAAGTAGACGACGGCATTCACCTTCACCGAAACGTTGTCGCGTGTGATGACGTCCTGCGTCTCCACGTCCTGCACGTGCACGCGCAGGCTAACGCGCACCATCCGGTCGACCGGCCAGAACACCATGAGGATACCCGGCCCTTTGGGTGCTTCGAGCACCCTTCCGAGCCGAAAAATGACGCCCCGCTGATACTCAAAGAGGATGCGGATGCAACTCACGAAATAGAGGGCCACGATGCCGAGCACCAGGCCGATCGCTTGCGTGACCATGGTTCGTTGCCGTTTGGCGGTTAGAAAATCAATTCCTTGTGTGCGCCGCTACAGGCGGCGGACGAAGAGGGTAAGGCCGTCGCGGCGGACGACCTCAACCTGCTCCCCGGCGTCGATGGCGCCCTCGGCCACGGCGCGCCACAACTCGCCGCCGTGCCGCACCGTGCCCACAAACCCTTTCCCTTCTTGCTCGATCAAAGGGCGGGTGGTCACGGCCGTTGAACCCGTCATCGTCTCTGTTCCGGTCTGCACGCGAGAGCGATGCGCCTTCACGACGCTTCCAACCAGGAAGAACGCGATCAGAGCCGTCGCGACCCCCACCGGGACCACGACCAGGGCCGAGACCCGGAGGACGCCTACCGGTGAGTCCACCAGCATGAGACCTCCCAGGATAACACAAACCAGTCCTCCGAGGGTCAAGGCGCCGAAGCTGTGAACGAAAGCTTCTGCCACGAAGAGACCCAGGCCGAGAATGAGCAGCGCCAAGCCCGCATAGTTGACCGGCAGGAATGCCAGGCCGAAGAACGCGAGCACGATGCAGATTGCGCCGACCGTACCGGCAACCCCCCAGCCTGGCGTGTAGAACTCGAACAACAGTCCGTAGAAGCCCAGCACGAGAAGCAGAAAGGCGAGGTTGGGATTCGAAATTGCCGCGAGCAACCGCTCTCCCCACCACATCGCCACCGTCTCAACCCGAGCGGCCGAGGTTTTCAGGACATGGGGGCCGGTCCTCAAGGCGACGGTATCGCCATCCACCGCCTTCAGCAGCGCCGGCACGTCGTCGGCCAGAAGGTCAACCACGCCGATGGCGACCGCTTCGGTGGACGTGATGGACAGGCTCTCGGTGACCGCTTTCTCTGCCCAGTCGGCATTACGCCCGCGCATTTCCGCGATGGACCGGACCCAGGCTACGGCGTCATTGACCACCTTTTTCGAGAGCGTCGCGGCGTTCGAAAGTGAATCGGACGAATTGTCGCTCTGCGGATCGCCTGGCATTCCTCCAATGCTCACCGGGTGCGCAGCGCCGATGTGGGTGCCTGGCGACATGGCTGCCACATGCCCGGCCAGCGTGATAAAGACCCCTGCGGAGGCGGCCCGGGCACCGGGAGGAGCGACGAAAACGAGGACCGGCACGGGCGAGGCGATAATGTCCCGGACGATCTGTTGTGTCGATGACATCAAGCCGCCGGGCGTGTCGAGTTCGAAAACGACCGCTGTCGCGCCGGACTCGTCTGCCTCCCGAAGAACCCTTCGAATAAAATTCGCACTAACCGGCGTTATCGCCTCGTCAGACAGGGCGAACCGCACTACCAGCGTCGAGTCTCGCTCGTCAGGCGTTGCGCCGGCCGCTGCACAAATCGCCGGAACAAGAAGCGCGGCCAGCGGAAAGAGGACCCGTTTGGCCGTGGCGCGCATGGGCCTCGCAGGTAAGGTGCAGTAGGTACGCTTGGTACCGGGAATTCCTCGTACAGGATACGAAACAGACGCCTCGCCGCAAAAATCTACCGGGTTACGGCGCCGGGGTTTCGCTCGGGCGCCCGGACCGGCGGTTCGGCGCGGCCAACGAATCGGCTGGGGAGGGGCGTACCTCTCGTTCGGGCAGCATCTGTCCCGGCCTCCTGCGCAGCGAATCCGTTGGCGCCCCCTCCCTGCGCGGGGGCTGTACGGCTCCAGGTAGCGGACCGGCCGGCGCCGCGATTTCGGTCGCTCCCGGGGGAGGGCCCGGTACACCGAGCGAGTCGGCTGGTCCAGCGGCCGGTCCTTCCGCCTGCCCCACGTCATCGGCTCCGGTACCGGTCGCCGCCTCCTGCTTGTCGGATTCGGGTTCGGCCGGTGGGGCCTCGGCCTTCTGTTCCAACGCGGCCAGAGAATCGGCCAAAGCTTTTGCCTGGGCCAGCGCCTCCTTCTCTGCCTTCTCTGCGACTGCACGCTGGTCGGCCACATACTTCAGCAGCCCCTGGGCGCGGTCCGCGACCGGACTGCCCGGGAAGTGGGTCTGCGCACTCATATACAACGTCTCTACCGTTAGCGGCTGCGGAATCACGCCGGCGAGGTAATGATCAATCTGGACCGCGTTTGATTTTGACGCCTGGGGCGACGCGCTTGCGGTCGGCTCTTCCTGCGCCGCACCGGTTGCTCCGGGCGGATTGCGCGTGTCGGTTGGCCTGCGCGGCGTTCCGAGGGAATCGGCAGGGGGCCCTGCCTCAGCGGCCGCATTGCCGGTGACGTCGGCGAAGCGAGGCGTACCCGAGGGCAAGCCCCGCACCGCGGAGGAGGTGTCGGAGGGATTATCCAGCCTCTCGGCCGGAACGTCGTCTGTGCCCGAGGGCAATCCGGCCACCTCGGAAGCAATGGCCGCAAGCGAATCCACAACCGGCGCCGTCTGGTTCCGGGCAGAATCCGGGATCACAGCGAGTGGCGGGGGCAACGATGCGGCTGCCGAATCCGGTTCCGGGGGAGGAGGCAACAACCCGTCACGAACGGAGATCTCGCCGAAGAGATCTTCCTCGCCCAGCAGTACCCGCTGGGTATGAATAAGGCCGGCGGCAAGAAGCGCCTGCCCGGCAGCCGGCTGCTTCGGGTAGTTCACCGCGACCTCCAGCATCGCATCGAACGCGTCGTTATGGTCGCCGCCGAGCCACGCGGAATACGCGTGCTCGTACGCCGAGCGCGCGAGCGAAAGCGAGTCGGGGATGCTCTCTACCGGCTCCAGGCCAAGTCGTTCTCGGGCCTGCACCGCAAACTCCGATGCGGGATATCGGGTGATGATTTCCCGATACAAGCCGCGCGCGGCCGTCGTATCCGTGAGCGCCAGTTGGACCTCCGCGAGTGCGAAATAGGCTCGCTGTGCCACTTCCAGGTCGTCATCTTCGTCGACGGCCAGCCGGTACCATGAGGCGGCCGAGTCCGGCAGACTCATAGAGAGGAAGAGCACGTTGGCAAGTTCGTAGCGGGCCGCCGCGCGCTCGGCTTCCATTGCGGACATCGCTTCGGGGGTACGCGGCACTTCGGATATATCCAGCGGAGGGACCCCGAGGCCCAGTGCATCTTCGTCCCCTCCGCCGTTTTCGTCTCCGTTCTCGCCATCGCCATGCCGTGTCGCGAGCGCTGCCGATATGGCTGCTTTTCGGCGCCAATCGTCGACTCGTGGCCGGTCTCCCCAGATCTGGCGAAACTGAACGACACCCTCCTGGAACCGGTCAGGGTCCCGGTGATTCAGGAAACCCGCATCGGAAGCCTGCTGGCCCGTTGCGCTCGCACTGCCTCTCGATGCCTGTCCCATCGCCTCTCGGAATCGGTTCTCCGCCATACGGCGGGCGAGATCGGCGCGCCTTCGCTCGGCTTCCCGGATTCGATGTTCCTGGATGGCGGTGACGGCCGAGTCGAACGCGGCGTCGTCGAGAGCACCCAGCGCAAGCAGGGAGTCGCTGCGCATGATTCGCTCGGCAATACTGCGAAAGCTTTTGAAGACGTCGGCAGTCTCCCGTGCGTCCGTGATGGCGTACGGCGTAGTCAGGTCGAAGGTCGTCCGATTCGTGCGCAGGTTTGTGGCCGCCGTATCGAAGTGCGCGGCGGCGAGGAAGAAGTCTTGATATCCGTCGCGGTAGAGTTCCGCCAGTCCGTAGTGGAGTCGACCGCGCAGGGCCGTGGCCTTGGAGTCGGGATCGTAGAGCAGATCGTCGTAAAGCAGGAACGCTTCGTCATAGAGTCCAGCGGCAGAGAGGATGCGCGCCTGCAGCGTTTCCAGTTGCGGCATGTAGGAGAAGTGCTTGTCATCGCGTTTCATACGACGAAGCAGGGCCAACGCCCGATCGGGCTGTCCATGCAGCCCCAGGGTCCTTATTTGGCTCAGCTTGGCGGCATAGCTCAATTCGTAGAGGGGCCTGAAGCGCTCCACCCGGCCATAGGCGTCGGCCGCTTCTGAGTACCGCTCCATCGTCTCCAGAACCTGCCCCAGAAGGAACTGCGCGCGCGAGGCCACCTGGTCGTCGCGCACGCTCCGCAACCCGGCCTCCAATTCCGCGGCAGCGGCCTCCCAGTTTCTTTCCTGCACATGCAGTTCTCCCTTGACCAGATGAAGCAGGGCTTCCCATCTCCCGCCGATATCATCCCTGGAGAGGCTCTCGTCGAGCAGCGCATTGGCATCATCGAATGCGTGGGCAGCCACCAGCGACCGTGCGAGCCAGAACCTTGCCTCGTCGACATGCGGTCCTCCAAGGTGGATCACTTCTCGAAATTTCTGCTCCGCCCCCACGTATTCCTGCCGGTAGAAATAGGCTTTGCCGATCAGCAGAAGGGCGTTGTCCACCCATCGGGATCGCGGATGCTCTCGAAGGAGGTTGGCACTCTTCGTGATGGCCTTTTCGAACTCGGGAGACCGGGAGGCCTGTTCCTGCGTGAGGTAAACCGGGATGTAGCGCTCGAGGTCTATGGGACGTTCCTGCTTCTCGAGCGCCCGGACGCCTTGCTCGAACTGCCGCTTCGCGTTGTAGAAGGTGTTGTAGTGCGCCGTGAAGTCGTCATAGCGGCGCTGCAGGAACGAACCCTCCCGGCAACCCGCGAGCAGCACGGCCGTCAACAAGATCAATGCGGGTCGCATTGGCAAGCTACTGGGTGGGCAGGAATAGGAATGGTGCGTAGCGTAACGACCGATAGGCAGCGGAATCTCGATTAGAGACGTGTCACGTGCAGCATGTTCGTCCGGCCTTTGGCCGGCAACGGCATCCCCGCCGTCACCACGATCCGGTCACCCGGCGCAGCCATACCGCTCTCGATCAGCAGCCGCCGTACGATGGCCACACCTTCATCCGTGTTCCGTTGAAATGGAATCGCGAAGGCCTTGGTTCCCCAGGAGACACCAAGTTCACGAACGACCCGTTCGTTGTCTGTAAAGGCGAACACGGGCACCTCGGGACGGTGCCTGGCGATGGCCCGCGCGGTCGATCCCGAATGTGTCAGACACGCGATGGCCCGCGCTTTGACATCGCGGGCGAGTTGGCATGCGGTGCGGCTCACGCCCTCCATCACGGCGTCCGGTCCCTCCACGGAGACCGGGAGTGCTTCCCTCGCTGCCAAACCGTGCCCGAGATGGGATTCCGTCGCGCGCACGATCCGATCCATCACCTCCACGACCCGGATCGGATAGCGGCCGACCGCCGTCTCGCCTGACAACATCACCGCATCGGTGCCGTCCAGGACGGCATTGGCTACGTCACTCGCTTCGGCGCGGGTGGGCCGGGGGTTGTCGATCATGCTTTCGAGCATCTGCGTGGCCGTAATGACCGGCTTGGCAGCACGCAGGCACTTGCGGATGATCCGCTTCTGGGTCAGCGGCACCTCCGACAACGGCATTTCGATGCCGAGATCGCCGCGGGCGACCATGATTCCGTCGACGGCGTCCAGGATGCCGTCAATTTCATCGACTGCTTCCGGTTTTTCAATTTTCGCCAGTACGCGCACAGATTTCTCGTACCGGGCAATTCGGCTGCGCAGATCGAGGACGTCATCGCGGCTTCTGACAAACGACAGAGCGATCCATTCGACATCCATGGCCAGTCCGAACTCGAGGTCTTTCAGATCCTTCGGGGTGAGGGCTGGGATGGATGGGCGGATATTCGGAAGGTTGACCCCTTTGCGCGACCGCAACAATCCGCCAACGACGACCTCGGCCACCACGTCGTCGCCTTCGGTGTTGATGACCTCCATTTCGAGCAACCCGTCGTCGAGGAGGATCCGCCCGCCCGGATCGACGTCCTGTCCCAGTTTCGAATAGGTAATCTGAACCCGGTTTTTTGTACCTGGACCGATATCATCGCCTGTGAGCCGGATTCGGTCCCCCGGATCAACCCAGATTCCGTCATCCTCGATCAGCCCCAGACGGATTTTCGGACCCTGGAGGTCGAGCAAAATGGGGATGTCCCGGTTCAATTCCCGGGCCGCTTCCCGTACGCGTTCGATCCGGAGGCGATGCTCCTCGTGGGTTCCGTGAGAGAAGTTCAGTCGTACGACGTCCATTCCGGCCTTCATCAGGGCGCGGATCGTATCCGGGTCCGACGAAGCGGGGCCCAGCGTGCAGACAATTTTGGCGCGACGGTCCATGGGCATCAAAAAGTGCAGGGGCAAACCGATGTCGGCTTGCCCCTGCGGTCCTGGTTCATCCGACCGTTTCCGGTGGGCTTATGCGGGCTGGGTTAGCGCCATCCGCAGTGCGGTTTGAGCCGCTGCAAGGCGGGCAATCGGCACGCGGAAGGGCGAGCACGACACGTAGTCGAGTCCTGCCTTGACGAAGAAGTCAACCGATGAGGCTTCTCCCCCATGTTCTCCGCAGATACCCAGCTTCATGCCGGGCTTCGTCTCGCGGGCTCGATCCACTGCCCACTTGACGAGCGTACCGACGCCTCTCGGATCGAGCACCTGGAACGGATCATCGGGCAGGATGCGCTGCTCGACGTAGTTCGGCAGGAAGACCCCGATGTCGTCGCGGCTGTATCCGAACACGAGCTGGGTGAGGTCGTTGGTCCCGAAGGAGAAGAAATCGGCATATTTCGCGATGTAGCCGGCATTCAATGCCGCGCGGGGCACTTCGATCATCGAGCCCACGAGGTACTCGATGCGGCGCCCTTTCTCGGCGAAGACCTGCTCCGCCGTGCGCGATATCACGTCCTTCTGGTGATGAAGCTCTTCGACGGCGCCCACGAGCGGAATCATGATTTCCGGCAGGACGGCAACGCCTTCCGCATCGAGCTCGACAGCGGCTTCGATGATCGCCCGCGTTTGCATCTCGGTGATCTCGGGATAGCTGATGCCGAGACGGCAGCCGCGGTGTCCGAGCATCGGATTGGTCTCGCGCAGGGCCTCAACCTTTGCCTCGATGGCAGCGATGGACACATTCAGGTGATCGGCCATGTCCTGCTGCTCGTCAGCCGTATGCGGCAGGAACTCATGCAGCGGCGGATCCAGCAGGCGGATGGTTACCGGCAGACCGGCCATCGCCCTGAAGATGCCGATGAAGTCTTCCTTCTGATACGGGAGGAGTTTGTCGAGCGCCGCACGCCGTTCCGCTTCCGTGTTGGCGAGAATCATCTCCCGCATGGCATCGATCCGGCGCCCCTCGAAAAACATGTGCTCGGTGCGGCACAGTCCAATCCCCTCTGCCCCGAACGCGATGGCCTGACGCGCATCCTTCGGCGTGTCGGCATTCGTGCGCACCTTCACCGTGCGGTATTCGTCTACCCACCGCATGAAGTCCGCAAAGTCGCCGCTGAGTTCCGGGTCTACCAGCTTCTGCTTGCCCACGATGACCTCGCCGGTCGAGCCGTTGAGAGAAATCCAGTCTCCCTCGTGCACCGTCACTTCACCGTTGGTGAACGACTTGGTGCCGTAATTGATGACGATGTCGCCACAGCCGGCCACGCAGGGCTTGCCCCAACCACGCGCCACGACGGCCGCGTGACTGGTCATTCCGCCTCGTGACGTGAGGATGCCCTCAGCGGCGTTCATACCTCCGACGTCATCCGGGCTGGTCTCCACGCGTACGAGGACGACCGGCTTACCCGCTGCCTTCCACTCTTCCGCCTGGTCGGCATTAAACACGACCTGTCCGACCGCCGCGCCCGGTGAGGCGGGCAGGCCGATACCAATCACATCATCCTTGTAGGACGAGTCGTCTTCAAAATGCTTGTGGAGCAACTGGTCGAGGTGGCCGGGCTCCACGAGGTCGCGAACGGCCACGTCCGTGCTGACGAGTCCTTCGCGGACCATATCGACCGCAATCTTGACGGCGGCAGCACCCGTGCGTTTGCCGTTGCGGGTTTGCAGAATGAACAGTTCACCGTCCTGCACGGTGAACTCGATGTCCTGCATATTCTTGTAGTGCTTCTCGATCTGGTTTGTGGCCTCGAGCAGTTCCCGATAGCTCTTGGGCATCACTTCCTCGAGCTTGTCGATCGGCTCCGGCGTGCGAATGCCTGCCACCACGTCTTCCCCCTGGGCATTGATCAGGTACTCACCATACAACTTGTGCTCGCCGGTGGAGGGGTTGCGCGTGAAGCAGACACCCGTTCCACTGTCATCTCCCATGTTGCCGAATACCATTACCTGCACGTTCACCGCCGTCCCGATCAGACCGGTGATGCGGTTGATACGGCGGTATTTAATCGCGCGGCTGTTGTTCCAGGACTTGAATACCGCGTTGACGGAATGCTTCAACTGGTCCAGCGGTTTGTCGGGGAACATGAAACCGGTATGACGACGGTAGATCGCCTTGAACCGGTCGACCAGCTCCTTCAGATCGTCTGCGCTCAATTCTGTATCGAGCTTCACGCCCCGCTCGTCCTTGATCGCCTGGATGGCCTCTTCGAACAACTCGTGCTCGACCCCCATAACGACGTCTCCGAACATCTGGATGAAGCGCCGGTAGCTGTCATACGCAAAACGCGGATTACCGGTAAGCTTCTCAAGGCCCGCTGCCACCACGTCGCTCATCCCGAGGTTCAGCACCGTGTCCATCATGCCCGGCATGGAAGCGGCTGCGCCGGATCGCACGGACACGAGAAGCGGGTTCTTGGGATCACCGAAACGCTTGCCCATCACGGTCTCCAGGTAGACCACCGCCTCCTCGAGTTGCTCTTCCAACCCGGAGGGCCACTTTCCCCCTTCGTCGTGATAGACCTTGCAGGCTTCCGTGGTGATCGTAAATCCCGGCGGAACCGGAAGTCCGATTGCGCTCATCTCAGCCAGGTTGGCCCCCTTGCCGCCAAGGAGCGCCTTCATGCTCATGTTGCCTTCGGCCGTCTTGTTGCCGAACCGATACACGTACTTGTTGTGGTTATCCATTGTGTTTCTCTCAAGCGGACGGCAGGCCCGCACTAAAAAATGCCTGAGCTTTACAAAATACGAACCAGCGAGCCCCGCCTTTTGGAATTCCTGTTAAACCTTCGCGACAGCCCGCCAGGACCCCTGAAAAACCGGGGGAAGCGCTTCTGGGAGCCCTGCGCCGTGCGCATTGAGCCGACCCTGCGCGCTGAACCCCCTCTTTTCGAGGCAGTACGTGGCGCCGCCATGCGGCTCCAGATTACTCCGGACCCGTATTCCCGACGGACTACCGCATGGAATTGTTGCGCCACTCGACCGCAAAGCGGACCAGCTCGGTTCCGCGTTTCAGGCCCAGTTTATTCTTGATATTGGCACGATGCGCCTCCACCGTCTTGACACTGAGTCCAAGCGACTCGGCGATGTCGCGCGTACCGCGGCCTTCGCCGATATGCGAGAGAACTTCCAGTTCCCGATCGGTCAACGTGTCGATCAGCCCTTTGCCGGGCGACGGCTGACCCTTCAGATACTTGGTCAGCATCCGTGCACCGAGGTCGTTGCTGATGTAAAGGTTGCCCCGGAGGATGTCGTGGATGGCAGAGATGATTTCCTCCGAAGCGACGCGCTTCGTCACAAACCCGTCCGCCCCCGCTCGAATTGCCCGCTCCGCGTAGAACAACTCCCGGTGCATCGTAAGGACCAGCACCAGCATGTCGCCGCGAAGCTGTTTGAGATCGCGGATCAGGTCGAAACCGTTGATCCCGTTCATGGAAATATCAACGACTGCCACTTGAAACGGCTTACTCTTCACGAGTTCGACCGCGTCTGGTGCAGTGTGCGCAACGGCCGCCACCTTCCATCCGGGCTCCTGTTCGAGCAGGCGCGTCAGTCCGTCCGTTACGACCGGATGGTCGTCAACCAGTAGCAGCGTGATGGCGGAAGAAGGGTTCTCGTTCACAGTCGTCCTAGAGCGTATGCGTAAGTGGTGGTTCAGAGCAAGCGATTTAATCAGGCATGGTCCTAAGGGTTCCACGCCTCAGGTGACACCTGACCGATTTACCGGCTGAGGCTGACCGAGCAAACAACGCTCGTCCCCTTGCGGTCATTGCGGTTGACGCTGACGTTGCCGCCGATGGACTCGGCGCGATAGGTCATGATGCGCAACCCCAGACCGCGTCCAGGATCGCCTTCGCCGATTCCTACGCCGTCATCTTCAATTGACAACTGAAGTTGGTTGCCGGTTCGGACCAACCGGATGATGATCTGCGAGGCCTGGGCATGCTTGACGGCGTTGGTGACGGCTTCGGCGGCGATGTGATAGAGTTGGTCCGTAACGGCCGGATCATCCACGAGGGCCTCCTCGTCGGAGACGCAGATACAGGGAATGCGAAAGAGCCTTGTCGTGCCATCGGCCAGCTCATGAAGGCTATTGCGCAGACCATCGGGATCGTCGTGAATAGGGGCCAGTCCGCGGGATAACGTCCGCGTCATCTCCACCGCCTCGGAAAGCAGGCGGCGAATGCGAGACATCTCCTTCGCCTCCGGGCGATCCGCTGCAATGAGACTCGATTCCAGTACTTTGCAGAGAAAAGCGATACCCGAAAGTTGTTGCCCCAGGCTGTCATGCAGATCGTAGCCGATGCGCCTGCGCTCACGAGCGCTCGCTTCAAGGACTTCTCGCTGAAGACGCGCCTGCTCGGTGACGTCACGCTGGATGGCCACCCAGTAAGAGATGCCCCCGTCCGGCTCGCGTACGGGCGAGACGTGCCAGTCCAGTAGATACGGCTCCCCGTCCTTCCGGTAGTTGTACGTCTGTCCGTGGAACGGGCGGCCTTCGACCAGACTCTCCCGCAGGCGTCGAAGCACGCCGCGGTCCGTCTTCGGTCCCTGAAGTCTCCGGGCAGATTGACCCACCAACTCCTGCAGCGAATAGCCCGTCATCTCCGTAAATGCTGTATTTGCATAGACGATATATGGGCCCGGAGACTGGATCTGCGAATCCATGATGAGGACGGGATCCGCCATGGTTTCCATCGCGGATCGCACGAGTCGAAGTAACGAGATTTCTTCCATTTGCGTAGACATCTGGATCGGAGGCCACCCGGCGCGGTTCAGGGCCTCGCCTGCACGCGCTCGAGCCGCGGCCAGAGGTTCTCCGACCAATAGGGCGAGCGCAGATGCTCGACGAGGTCCATGCGGTATCGCCCCGTAGCCGACGCGATACGCAGCAGCAAGCGCTCGCTGTTTCGGGCGCGCCAGTACGTCTCCACCGAGTCCGCACTTTCTCCGATCACCGACGGCGCCGGACCGTTGTAGTGCAGCGCAATGCGGTCTGCCTCGAAAGGCCCTGCCGCCGTGTCGATCGAATCGACCCCTTCAAGCGTTGCGGTCACCGCAACCGTCCCCCCGACGCGATCGAGGACCCGCAGCTGCACCGAGGACGTGTCCGTGAAGTCGAGTGCGCGCACCAAGAACGGCAGTTGAGCCGCCGGATAGGTACCGACCTCCACCGCAAGCGGTTGCTCATCATTCCCGTAGTCGTCCGTTCGACGCAGCAGGGAGGCCGCTCCGTCACCGCTGAAAGCCACCTCCTCATAGACGTTTGAACACCAGTCAAACATGGTGAAAGACGCCTTCAACGGCTCCATCGTTCGCTGGGCAGCATTGACGACCCAAGCCCGCTTATATTGGTAGGATCCACTGTCAAATTCGTAGAAGAGGGCATATTTGAATGCCGATACGGACGTTGCGCCGGGCTCGGCCTTACTCATCCGGTCGCGGTCGAAGGGCTGCTTGACAACGTAGGTGCCCACGGAAAACCTCTGCTCCTCCGGATTCCCGTACTGGTTGCGCGTTCGCTCCACCTGATAGAAGGCTACCTCGGCTTGCCCGTCGCTCCAGAGGCGGTCGACGAGAAACGGC
>CAYLXM010000072.1:0-1496 GCA_964387555.1 uncultured Rhodothermales bacterium
ATCCAGACTATGGGGAGTACGCGGAGTATGGGGAGTATGGGGCGATGAGTCGGTCTCATGCGTGAATGGGAGTGAGCGTCCGAAGGTCTGGGGGTCCGAGGGTCCGGGGTGCGGCGGTGGAAGGTGGGGAGTCTCACCCTTAGTCGGCCATCTCTTCGGAGGACGCTCCTCGCTCCGGGGCCTGAAGCAACCGGGTGGTTGATTCGATCGGTTCGGGGGCGTCGATTTCGGATGCGGACAACTCCAGTTGGCCGAATTTGCGGGCTGAGACCAGGACGCGTCCCTCCAGGGACCCTACGGCCTTGTTGTAGGCCCGAATCGCGCGGTCGATGCCCTTACCGACTTCCGTGAAGTGTTCGACAAAGACGCGGACGCGGTCATAGAGGTCGCGTCCCAGGTCGATGATCTTCCGGGCATTCTCGGACACCTTCTGCTGCTGCCAGCCATAGGCCACGGCGCGCAGGAGGGCGATCAGGGTCGTGGGGGCCGCGAGGACGACGTTTCGGTCAGATGCAAACTCGATCAGGGCCGGATCGCGCTGCAGGGCGGCGCTGAAGAAGACCTCCCCGGGAAGAAAGAGCACCACGAAGTCCGGTGTCGTGTCGAGTCCCGCCTGATAGGCCTTGCTGGAGAGCATCTTGATGTGGGTTCGCACGCCCTCGGCAAATCGCCCGAAAAGGGCCTCATGCCGGGCAGGATCTTCTTCTTCGATGGCTTCGAGATAGGGCTGAAGCGGCGCTTTCGCATCGACGATGACGATCCGGTTGCCGGGAAGGCGAACGATCAGGTCGGGACGCTGCCGGGTATCCGTGTCCTTGTCGCGGATCGTCTCCTGCTGAACGAAGTCGCAGTACTCCGACATCCCGGCCAATTCGACAACCCGTTGCAGCTGTACCTCCCCCCAGCGTCCGCGGGCGGTCGGCTGGCGAAGCGCCTGTGAGAGGCGGCCCGTTTCTGCGTTGAGTGCTTTCACCTGATCGGTGAGGGATTGATACGCACCGGCACGGCTCTTTTCGACCTCGGTGATATAGGTCCGCACATCCTTCAGAGACTGATCGATGGGCTTGACCATGGCCTCGATCGCTTGCCGACGGGTCTCCAGTTCGGCGCCTGCCGCAGCCTGGTGTTTGGCCAATTCGGTCCTGGCGAGCGTGAGGAAACTCTGGCTGTTTCGGGTGAGTGCTTCGGCGGACAGGGCCTGAAAGGTCTCGCGCAGCTTCTGGTCGGCCACCTGTATCAAGGCCAATTTTTCCTTTTCGGACTCGACTTTGCTCCGGAGGGATGCCGCCTCCAGCGCCGCGGCTTCGCGGGCCTTCCGTTCGAGGGTTACTTCCTCCGATAGACGGTGCACTTCATCGTCGAGATCGGCCAGCCGTTCGTTCAGGCCGGCAATCCGGGCGCGAGCCGGCAGATAGACCAGCAACGCAGCGAGCAGGGCAGCGCCCAGGGGGATGAGCCAGGGGAGGAGGGTGGTGGGCATGGGGTAAGAGGGTCCG
>CAYLXM010000072.1:1596-8856 GCA_964387555.1 uncultured Rhodothermales bacterium
GGTCCGGGGGTAAGAGGGTCCGAGGGTGCGAAGGCGTCGACGAAGTACGTGGAAAGTAGGGGTGGAAGGTGGGGACAAGGGAAACGGGTGGTGGACGCGGGTCGCGGGTCGCTGGTTTCACGCGAAGGCGGTTCTGTTCCATTGTAAACGACTGCGCGACATATCCAGCCAGAACGAACCCCGGACTCGGAATAATTCCAACATAGACTGCATCAGTCCCCGTGTCGCGGTCGCATCCACGGTCGAATCCGCTCCGGTTTCGACCGGTTACGCCAGGCCTGGGCGCATCCAAAATCTGCTCGACGGGTGCAAACGATGCGTTCGTCCGCGGGAGCCGGGACCCGGACCGGCGCTCGTATATTGAATGCTTCAACCTGGATCAGCCAGGGGGCACGAGCACTGCGGGATATGGCGGTTAGCGAAAGCGGACGTAGACAGAAGGCCATGCGGGTCGGTGTGGGGCATCTTTATGCGACGGGACCGGATGTTGCGCGCGATGCCGTGGTGCAGGTCGGGTTGATCCGCCTATCGGCCCGGCCCGCTTCGGAGCGGTTCGAATGGCGTTTCTCTGCCGGGCGGAAGCTGGGACGGCGAGTGCGCCTCAGGAGCGGTTTGCATGATGCGGATCTGGAAGGGAAGCCACCCTGGAGGGATAGCGGTCTACCGACGACGCAATCCGCCTTTGCCGGGCTCGATATCCTGTTCGTGTTGAGCGAGGATATGGAGGTTGACTGGTTCCGCAGTGTGCTGGGTGGCCGGAGGGATAGTCCGATAATCGTGGATCTGGTGCATTTGGGCCGGACGCTTCTTCCGGAAGCGCCCTGGCATGCCATCGATGCGCTGCGCGCGTCGATGGCTGGGGAACCCGCCGGGGATCACGATCGGTCCCCGATGTCACGGGACCTGGCTGCGGGCGTCGGATTGCTCCGGAGACTTCTCGAGGTCCTGCTCCTCGTGCCCGAGGGCGCGGAAGAGGGGACGGGGCACCTCCTCTTTTCCCTTCTCGACAGGGCCGCGAAAGCGAACGAAGGGGCAGAGGACATCCGCACACTGTGCCAGGTGGCGCGGGCGGCGGATCGGATCCATTGGCCAGAGCCTGCGGAGCCGTTTCCTCGACCGATTCCGCTGAAGACGGAGACGCTTACGCGGGCAGACGTGATGCGCTGGGTGAAGGCCGTGGGCGAATCTCCACGACAGCCCGGAGCCCAGATCCCACCGGGCGAGGAGCGCCGCGTTCTGTCGGCAAAGACGGTGGCCGCGGCATTCGACCGCCTGCAGACGATGCGGCCGGAATTGCGTGTCCGGCCCGCGCAGAGGCGGTATGCGGAGTTCTGCGTCGGCGCCGTTAACGACGGGGGTGTGTATGCCGTGGAGGCAGGTACGGGTACGGGTAAGACGCTCGGCTACCTCATTCCGGCCTGTGAACTCGTGCGGGCGAATCCCGGATCGAAAGTCCTCATCGCTACGGCAACCAAGAATCTCCAGGATCAGATCGCGGGGGAGGAGTTGCCGCGGTTGACGCAGTCGGGTGGACTCTACCACGGCCTTCGGACGGCGGTCTTGAAGGGGAGCGGCAATTATCTCTGCGACCAGGCGCTCGTCGATCGGTACGAAGAGATCTTCGGACCCTCCGTTTCAGGCGCAGACCGCATGCTGGCCTGGGTGGGCTTGGTGATTCTGCTCGTGCGATGTGGAGGAGAAACGGACCGCATTTCGCGGGGCGTCCGGGATCGACTTCCGGCTCTGGGGGATCTTCTGGAGGAAATGAACGCGGGCAGCGCCTGTACGCCCGAACAGTGTCAACTTGCCGGCTCCTGCACCCTGAGTGCCGTTCGCGCAAGGGCACGTGAGGCGGACATCATCGTCACCAACCAGCACAAGTTGCCGTTCGTCGGGGAACTCCTTCAGACGAAGGCGGCCCTGTGTGTGGTGGATGAGGCGGATGAATTTCCCGACAACCTGCGCAGCGCCACGGAATTACGCCTGTCCGATTTCGGGATACGGCGCCGGATCCTGCAGCGGATCGGAGGAAGCAGGCGCCGGCGCGGGTATGCGGATGTCTTGCGGGCCGCCTTCCAGGCCGAGCGCAAACGGGCGCCGGACGAGCGAGCGCAGAAGGTCCTGGATACCTGTCTGGACGCAGCGGAACGCCTTGCCGCGGACTGTGAGATGCTGGACGTCGTTCTGCGTCGCGTGGGAGAAGGCGTGGGCGCTACGCCGGAGGGCGGAATTCGGCGCTGGCAGGAACTCGAGGAGCCCGATGCGGGAGACCGGTTGACGGCCTCGCTCCTGGAACTGGCGGAACACCTGGCCGGTCTGCGCGCCTCTTTCGAGCGTATCCTGAAGAGCGGGCGATACCGGGAGGGGGAGGGTGCGGCCGGAGCGACCCGTCGCGGAGCGGCATTGCAGTCGGAGCGGATGCGGGTGGACCAGTACCGGCAGGTAGTCGGCGAGACGGAGGCAACGGCCCGAGGGTTGACAATGGGATATCAGGAAGCGGGCTTCGTGCACACATTTCGCTCGAATGGACGGGACTGGGAGGCCATTCGATCGTCGATGGACCTGTCGCGTCAATTCGAGACGGTCTTGCCGTACCACACGACGCTCTTCACATCCGCCACACTCTACGTGAATCGGTCGCTCGACCTGTTCATTGAAGAGTTGGGCTTACAGGGGGGATTGGACGGATCGTTGTGCATCCCGTCTATCTTCAACTACCGGGAGAACGTGCTCGGGGCAGTGACGGGCTTTCTGCCGATGTTCCGATTCGGGGACCGGGAGGCGGGAGAGCGGTGGGTGAAAGGGGTGGCGGCGACCGTATCCGCGTTGACCGTGGCGGCAGACGGGCGGGCGCTGGTCCTTTTCACCAGCCGGGCGGAGATGCGCGCGGTGTTCGACCGGGTTGCGCCCGTGCTCCGGCGGCACGACATCGATCCGATCGTCCAGGATGGGAGCAGTCTGGCCGAAATCAACACATTCCGGTCGTACGAGCATAGCGTCTTGTTCGGTGTTGACCGATTCTGGAAGGGGGTGGATTTCCCGGGGTCAACGCTGTCGCTTGTCATCGTCGTTCGCCTGCCCAATCCTGCCCTGGGAGATCCGCTCATCCGGCATCGCCGGGAGCAGTTGGGTGAGGACGTCTTCTGGGAAACCTATTACCACCCGTACACGCGACTCAAGTTGAAGCAGGGGTTCGGGCGGTTGGTCCGCACGGAGACGGACCGTGGTGCGTTTGTCGTACTTGACCGCCGGATCGTGGATGATTGGCGGATGTCGACATTGCAGGAGGAGTTGCCCGTGCCGCTGGAGGTCTTCCCGGCGTGGCGAAGTGAGAGGAATGACGGAGACCTGCTCGATCTGGTGCGTCAGGCCCTGGACCGGGCGGGGCTCCGGGAGCAGTTCGAAGAGCGGGGGGTGGATGTGTATGGGGTGTGAGGAGAGGTCCGGGGGTCCGGGGGTCCGGGGGTCCGGGGGTCCGGGGGTGGGATGAAGGTCCGGGGGTCCGAAGGTCCGGGGGTGGGATGAAGGTCCGAGGGTCCGAAGGCGCGAACGGAGGGCGCGT
This sequence comes from uncultured Rhodothermales bacterium, assembly GCA_964387555.1. GTDB lineage: Bacteria > Bacteroidota > Rhodothermia > Rhodothermales > CAYLXM01 > CAYLXM01. The sequence goes on from CAYLXM010000072.1 coordinate 5,159, forward strand.
CCCGAGAGCCTGCCCCGGACCTGATCCGGTGGAGCGAAGCGAAGACCCGGGATCTGGAGGTTGGGAAGTGGGGGAAGTCTGGAAGACGTTGGCGGTTCGTGGGTGCAATGGAATGGAAGGGGGGTTCGATGGTCCGGGAGGTGAGGGCGCAGGCGAGGGGGGTATGGTAGTCAGTACCAGAAGCCGAGCAGGTTCCAGTAGAAGAGTTGCCAGAGCAGGCCGATCAGGCCGAGCAGGAGCAACACGAACCAGATACGACGCCAGAGCGTGCTGGTGCCGTGGTCGATCATAATCACGGCGAGGACCAGGGCAACGAGGCTCAGCACCGCAGCGAGGAGCGGAAGGATGAGCAGAATCTTGACGGTCTGAGGAACGCCGTATACGATCTCATATTGGTCGGAAAGGGCCAGGGCTATACCGACGAGGAACGCCACGAGGAAGAATGAGGCGAACCAGCCGGCCCAGACCGCGACGCGAGGGAGGCGTCTACGGGGTTCTTCTCGCACGTGATGTCGACGCCGGACCAAAGCAGCCGCGGGCCACACAAGGAGGGTCGAGACGATCATGAACAATCCGAAAAGGAATATCCCCAGATGGAGGGATGGGCGACCAGAGAGGGGGACCTTCTCGAAAGCGTTGACCGGCGAGTCGGACAGAAAGAGGTAGGCGATGGCCCCATCCTTATCCTCCTTGAAGACCAATCGCTCCTGCCCGTGTTCGGCTTGAAACGTCAGAGGCCCGACCGGCATGTAACGCTGGGGGGCGAACCGGCGTAATTCGAGCAGGCTGTCTTCCGTCACGACGACGTCGAATGCGCCGAAAAGCGCCATCAGTTTGGTCAGGCGCTGGTGCGGATATCGGGAGGAGCGGTAGACCCCTGCGAACCGATCGAGTTGACCCGGGGTGGCAAATACGCGCGCGGGCGCGCCGGTCGAGTCGGACGGGAAATAGCGATCGAGAAAGGCGTCGACCACGTCGCGGGCGACACCACCCGCGCTTTCCGTGTTAAAAGAAAGGAAGATCCCAACGCCGTCATCCGGAAGCAGCGCCATGTCGGAGTGGAACCAGAAGGTGGCCCCGCCGTGGCCGATCACCCGGTGCCCGTTCCGGTTCATCTCATAGAAGCCGTGGGCCATACCGTCGACCGCGTCATCGTGCGCGAAAATCCGCGCGTGCATCCGGACGGCTGTTGTCGAGTCGATGATCTGCGCTCCGTCGTAGGTTCCCCGTTGGAGGTGCATCAGCATGTAGCGGGCCATATCATCGGCCGTACTGGAGGCGGACCCGGCCGGTGCAAGGGGCACGAATTCGAAATCGCGCTTCTCGAATCGACCGCCTGCCACCCGATACCCCTCTGAGAGGTGCGGCTTCAGATGCGCAGGCAGCGGTTGACGAAAGCTCGTCCATCCCATCCCAAGGGGTTCCAGGATGTGACGCTCGACGTACGCATCCCAACCGAGACCGGTGACCGATTCGACCACCAGTCCAGCGATCCCTGAGCCATGGTTGGAATAGGTTGAGACGACTCCGGGCGGTCGCACCCGAGCGGGCATTTGTTCGGTGAGAATGTCGGCGAGGGGCCTGACCGCTGAGGAGTCCTCTGCAAAGAGCCCGATGACTCGGTCCTCGAAGCCCGGTGTGTGGGTCATCAACTGCCGAAGGGTGACGGGCTGGCCGAATGCATCGGGGACTTTGGCGGCCGTGAGGTACCGGTTCACATCCGCGTCCAGATCGACCAGTCCCTCCTGCTCGAGTTGCATCACGGCGGTCCACAGGAACGTTTTCGAGATGGATCCGATGCGAAACAGCGTCTGGGCGGGGTCGACCGGGCGTCGTGAATCGAGATCGGCGAAGCCATAGCCTTTGGACAGGAAGAGGGCGCCGTCCTTCACGACCGCCACGGTACCGCCGGCGATCTGTTTGGCCTTCAGAAGGGTCTGGATCTGTCCGTCCAGGAATGCCTCGAGTTCTGTCGTATCGCGAGGTCCGACTGCGAGCCGCGATGGGGCCTGGGCCGACAACGCGACGGTCATCACGAGGAACAGAAGAGCAATGAGGCCGGCCTGCCGGCATCGGGCGTGGTGGAGAATAGTCATCGGAAGAGGCGCATTGAGGGGAGAGGCAACGTAGCCTTTTCGTGATGCAGAGGCAAGCCTTCCGCGCCGAAAATCGGACATTCGGGCCTCCGGGAAGCCTTCGCGAATCAGCGCGTCGCAGGCGGTTCCAGACGATGCCCGAGACTATTTTGACACGAACCATCAACTATGAAAGCCATGAAGAGTCAGTCACCCTATGCTGCTGATAGTCGATACGCTGTTCGCGCCCTGCTCGTGATCGGGCTGGTGGCAGCACTGAGTTCCTGTTCCGCCACCCGTCGGGTTGCGGCGCCGGACGTAACGATTGTGGACGCGCAGGCGACGCGGCAGACCAAGGCCTTGTTTGCGAACTTGCAGCGCATCACGCCTGACGTGGTGCTGTTCGGGCATCAGGATGATCTCGCCTACGGCGTGACCTGGTGGCGCGAGGAGGGTCGATCCGATGTGAAGGAGGTCGCGGGATCGTATCCGGCCGTGTACGGCTGGGAGCTGGGCGATCTGGAACTGGGTGCCGCGGAGAACCTGGACGGCGTCAATTTCCGCGACATGCAGCGGTGGATTCGTCAGGGAACAGGGCGTGGCGGAGTCGTCTCGGTCTCCTGGCACATGAACAATCCGGCCACGGGCGGGAACGCGTGGGATACCACCCGGGCGGTGCATCTCATCCTTCCCGGCGGGGAGAAGCACGCGGAGTACACCGCGTGGCTCGATCGGTTTGCGGAGTTCGCAAGAGGATTGGGGAAGCGGGGATTTCTCGGGATTGGCCGGAAGGCGCCGGCGCCGGTGATCTTTCGCCCCTTCCATGAGCACACGGGGAGCTGGTTCTGGTGGGGGAAGGGCCATTTGTCGGCCGAAGAGTACACGCAACTCTGGCGCTTCACGGTGACCTATCTCCGGGACGTGAAGGGCGTCCATAACTTGCTTTACGCCTACTCTCCGGACGCCTTCAACACCGAGGAGCAATATCTCGAGTTCTATCCCGGTGACGGATACGTGGACGTCCTGGGATTCGATGACTACGGTTCGCTCCGGTCGGATGAGGGGGTGGCATTGATGAGCCGCCGGATGCGGATGGTCGTGGAGATGGCCGAGGCGCGCAACAAGCTCGCGGCGCTGACGGAAACCGGCCTGGAGGGGATCCCGGTGCCGAATTGGTGGACCGGCCGTCTGCTTCGGGCGCTCGACGCCGATGAAACAACGCGGCGGATCGTGTACGCATTGGTGTGGCGCAACGCGCATCAGGATCGGCGTCCGGGGCACCACTATGCGCCCTACGCGGGGCATGTCAGCGCGGCCGACTTCGCGGAGATGCGGATGCATCCGCTTATCCTGTTTGAGGATGATTTGCCGGAGTTGTATAAGTGAGTTGAGGAGTTGAGGAGTTTAGGAGTTGAGGAGTCGCGACCGAAGGGAGCGTCCCGGGCGAAGCGAAGCGGAGACCCGGGATCCAGGGTTTGGAGTTCTGGAGTTTTGGAGTTTGGGGGTTTCCCCTGTACCGTCATCCCGGCGGAAGCCGGGATCCGGGACATTATAGTACAGGAGTTTAGGAGTTTAGGAGTTGTGATTCACGATTCGCGACTTGCGACTCGCGACCCGCGACTC
>CAYLXM010000072.1:8956-19068 GCA_964387555.1 uncultured Rhodothermales bacterium
TCCAGCTCGAAGCGAAACGGGGATTCCCGCAGTTCCGGAGTGCAGGCGGCAAGGAGAGAGTCCGCCTCTGCGATCCGGCCCTGGCGGCGTCGAAGTTCGCTGAGCGCGAACTGGATGACGGCGCGGGTGCGCACGGGAGAGTCGCCCTGAACGCGAGACCAGATGCTTTCCAGCGTGTCGGCCGCCTCAGCCTCGTAGCCGAGGTCGAAACGGGCCAGGGCGCGAAAGGCGCTTGCCTTGTGGCGGAGCCTGTGTTCCGGACCTCGGATGTCGGACCAGAGGGATTCCGCTCGGGCCAGAAGAGCGTTTGCGCGAGCGGGACGTCCGAGTTCGAGTTCGTTTTGGCCTGCCGCCACCAGCGTGTTGCCCAACTCGGCGCTCTGTCGTCCGTAGTGCTGTTCCTTCATCGGGAGAGCCATGGCGAACAGGCTGTCTGCAATGCGGTATCTGCCCGTGGCGGCGTGGACCTCCGCCTGGTGGCCGATCACGATGGCGTTGTAGCGGTTGTCGGGTCCGTACACGCGGTGATAGCGCGTGCGGGCGCTGTCGAGTACTGACAACGCCTCGTTGAAGGCTCCGATCTGGAAGTACAGGCCGCCCAGGATACGTTCGGAGAGGGCAATGCTGGCGACCGCATCGCCCATCTGTCTGCTAATGCGGAGGTACTCATTCGTCACCTCCACCGCTTCCCGGTACATCTCCCTTTCCGAAAAATACCAGCTCTGCAGACCGACCAGTTCGAGGTGTGCCTCGGTCAGGGCCCCTTTTCGGCTGCTGGTGACGGCCAGGCCGGCGTCGAGGACCGCACGGGCCTCGGTCAGTCTGCCGGCCTGCAGGTGGATGGAAGCCAGGCGGACGTAGGCGGGCACGAGCCTGGGATCGCGCCGTCCGTACAGCGATTCGAGCACCGAGAGGTGTTCGGTTGCCACCCTGAGCCCGCCTTCGAGGTCGCCGCGTATGAAGTACAGGGCGGCGAGATCGTCCAGCGTCTCGGCGACGGATGGGTGGCGGTTCCCTCGAATGCTACGGCGCAGCAAAAGGGCGTCCTGCAACGCGATCTTGGCTCGGTCGAGGTCATTCAGGTCGCGGTAGGCCGCGCCGATGACGTTCAGGACCTCTGCGAGCACCTCCGGTTGGTCCTCGAGGTCGTCCCGCAGCGTCGCATCGGAGTGGCGGAGGATGTCGTAGACGGTGAGCGTATCGCCTTGGGATACGAAGGGATTCGTAGCGGCGAAGATCCCCTTGAGTACGTCGGAGACGGCGCGGGCTTTGGCGGCTTCCTGCGTAGCCCGATTGCGCTCGAGGGAGTAGAAGAGCGTGGAGACTGCCAGCATCAGGAGGATGAGGCCGCTCACGGCGGCGCCGACGCGATGGCGACGCAGGAAAATGGCCGCTCGATACGCCAGGGTATCAGGGCGCGCGAGGATAGCCTGTCCGTTGAGGTGGCGCTCGATGTCTTCGCCGAGCTGGGCGGCGGAGGCATACCGGCGGGACGGGTCCTCGTGCAGGGCCTTGAGGACCATCGTATCGAGATCGCCGGAGAGTGCGCGCCGGAGGCGATCCGGCGTCGCGGCGCGGGCGCGGCTCACGTGTTGGGGCGTCAGGTCATCGCGCGTGCCGTCCGTGCGGGTTCGGGTGACGGTCCGGCGCACGATCTCGGAGGGGCGGGTCGGTTCGGTGCGCGCGGAGGATGGCGGTCGTGCCCGTTCCAATGCGGGGTGACCCGTGATCAGTTCGTAGAGGAGCGCACCCAGTTGGAAGACGTCGCTCGCCGTGGTGACCTCGCCTCCGTCGAGTTGTTCGGGGCTGGCGTAGGCCGGTGTGAGGAGACGCTGTCCCAGGGACGTGTAAACTCCGGACAGCCCCAGCTCGTCAGGGCTGAGCACTTTGGCGATGCCGAAATCGAGCAATTTGACGAAGGGCTTCCCATCGGGACCCTTCGTGACGAGAATGTTCGAGGGTTTCAGGTCGCGGTGGACGACCAGGTGCTGGTGGGCGTACTGCACCGTGTCGCAGACGTCCTTGAACAGGCGGAGGCGTTCTTCGATGGAGAGGCTTTCTGTGTCGCAGAATGCGTCGATCGGTTGGCCGTCGACGTATTCCATCACGAAAAACGGCAGGCCGTCCGGCGTGACGCCGCCGTCGAGGAGGCGGGCGACGTGGGGATGGTCGAGTGCGGCGAGCAGGCGGCGTTCCTGGAGGAAGCGGTGGCGGACATCCTCCGTGTCGAGCCCGCGGCGGACGATCTTCAGGGCGACGCGCAGTTTCAGATCGTCGGTGCGGCGCGCGAGCCAGACCGTGCCCATGCCCCCGCGACCGAGCCGTTCTTCGATTTCGTAGATGCCGATTCGGTCGCCGTTCTTGGTGCCGTTTTCTTCGTGCTCTTCGAGCAGCGGCTGGCCGAATTCGGCGGCTGATTCGCCCCAGGTGGCGTTGGCCGCCTCGCTGTGCTGCAGCAGGTCCATCACCTCATCGACCAGCATCTCGTCTCCCTTCGTTTCGGTCAAAAGAAAGGCGATCCGCTCCGATTCCGGTACATCGGCGGCGGCCTCGAAGAGGCGTTCGATTGCGAGCCAGCGATCGGATTCCGGCATGACGGCGGGGACGGGTCCTCGGGCGGTGAACGGAGCGCTAAATGTTTCGCATCAACGTAGTGATCGGGAAAATGCCTCGAAACGGGTCATTCTCCCTTCTTCGAGGCCTCTCCGTGTATGGTGCGATGGAGCCACGCGCGGGCAAGTTCCCAGTCGCGCTTGGCGGTCCGGACGGAGATGCCGAGGGTTTCGGCCAGTTCCTCGTGGGTGAGGCCGCCGAAGAACCGGAGCTCGACGACGCGCGCAAGGCGCTCCCTTTCGGCGGCTAGCCTGGAGAGGGCCTCATCCAGGGCGAGCAGTTCGTCGGCCCTCCAATCGACGAGGTCGCGGGCTTCATCCAGCGTGACCCGGTTGGCGAGTCCGCCCCGCTTCTGGGCAAAACGGGCCCGGGCATAATCGACGAGGATGAACCGCATGGCGCGCGCGGCGAGGGCGAAGAAGTGCGCGCGGTCTTTCGGGGTGACGCCCGGTCGGTCGTGCAGCTTGAGGTAGGCCTCGTGCACCAGGGCGGTCGTGTTGAGCGTCTGGCCCGGATAGCGCCGCCGCAGCTGGAGGTGGGCCAGCTGCCGGAGTTCCTCATAGACGAGGCCGAAAGGCAAGGGGCCACCGTCGCCGGGGGGCGGGCCGGCGGTGGGATCTATGGGCATGGGGTTGGGTCGCGTGGGCGATGGACAAAATAAAGCATAGCAAGGAGAGCGGGAAGAACAGGGGTCGTGGCAGGAGGGGGTGGGGGAATGGACGATGTGGGGAGGACGGGCGGGAGGATCTCACGCAGTAGTACGGACAACGGAGTTACGGCCAGGATGATTTCACGCAGAGCCGCAGAGTGCGCAGAGGGAAGGAGGAGGGTGGAGTTTGGGCGAATGGGCGCATGGGCGTGCCACGTTTCGGGTTGGTTTTTCGCTCTACCCGATACATCAACCCCTGCATGCCCATGAAGCCCGTTCGATTTTCCGTCGCGTTTGGATTTCTCCTCCTCCTGCTATCCGGTATTACGCTTGTGGCTCAGCCCGCCATCGAGGCGGCCCCGGAAGGGGTGTTCATGGGTGTGGTCGGGGGAAAAGGGACCGAAGGAGCGAAGGCGCTTGTCTATTACGATGTCGAGCTGTTTCCCGGGCAGGAATTCAATGGCTACATCCTTTTCAGGACCGAGGAGCCAAATCCGGGAGCGTGGGACGCCGGGTACGCCTACCACTGGGAAGATTCCAGCGGGTGGGTGACCATGACGCCCCTTGGGTTTCGCAGCAAGGGGTGTGACGAAATCCAGAGAGTCCAGTTCAAGTTCACGGCGCCGAATCAACCGGGCGTGTACAAGGGCGCGGTCATCGACAATCTGAGCAACTTCCCCGCCGTCGAGATCATGCTGATCGTCACGGAGGAACCTTCACGCCAACTGGTGTCCAGCGTCGACACGGTTCGGGCCCGGCTCGGGGACGTCATTACGCAGCCGGTGGGTGCGATATGGAACGGACTGCAGGGGTCGTTCGGTTGTGCGCCTGTCCCGTACTTCCCGGTCGATACAATGCTGGTAACGCTGAAGACCTTCCCGCAGGATGCGAGTTGGCTGCGGTTTAATCCTCCTACCCTTCTTTCGCCGAAGATGGAGCTCGTGGTCGGGCAACGCATCTTCAGCGCGGAGAGGATGGGCACCTTCGAAGCGTATGAGGTCCGTGAGTCGGAGAATTTCCCGCAGCCCCTCAGGAGGAAGTGGGTGCTCGTCGTCAATCCGCCCGTGATCCGGGATGTGAATCGTTTCGGCCGTCAGGTAAGCACCGTGCTCGGAGGTGTTACGGTGACGATCCTCCAGGGTGACAACGCAATCGGCTCCACCGTGACCCGGGAAGACGGCTCCTTCGAGTTCGAGTTCGATCCGTTTGCGCTCGACCCAGGCCTCGAGTACTCCGTACGCCTGGAGAAGGACGGCATACGCCGCACGTTCGGTTCGCTGCACCGGGACAAGGCGTTCGCCGTCCGGACGTTGCCCGTCACGGTCCTTGCTGATCTCGAGAAGCAGATGAAGCGTCTCGAGGAGTCCGGGACGCTGATCGCGGGGTATGATCTGACCGAAGTGCGCACACTGCTCAGCGACTGGAACAACGAGGATCCTGAGTCGGATGAGTAACAAAGTCAACGCAACTTCGCACTCGGGAGATTGCTCGTTGCAGCCGAGGCCCTCGCCGACATCTATGCGAGCACGGAGCCGCCGGCCATGGAGACGGCGAAGGTGACCGTGAACTTTGTAACAGCCATAGTTTTGCTCAAGAAGATGGGGGATAAGGTGGCGAAGGTGCTCGATGACCGGCAGACCGCTGTGGCTGCTCTAGGCAAATACAGCCCGGATCTTCTCGCAGGCATTAGCAATGCTGACTTACAAGGTGTACTGGCTCCTCTTCAAAGAGGCTTGGACCAGCATATCCAACAAACTGGCTACGATCATGCCGCCGGGTCCTGCCAAGCTCTGGACGTCGGCCAATGTCACGGCTCAGAGCTACGTGCTGGCCGTTGTGGAGGCGGAACCCGGACCCAATGTGGGGCTCGATGCGCGCAAGGCGGCCATCACGACCGTCGTAGCGGAAGCATCGAAACAGGTGGGCGGGCGTGTCCTCGCCTCCGCTCACGTGCTGGCAACACAGGATGAACTGGATCTGGCGTTGAACGATGCCGAAAAACGATTCGGAATCGGCACGGTGCAGTCGGCCTGGACGGCGTCACAAGAGGTGGTCAACGCCGTCAGCCTCCGGACCGGCCGCGTATTGGATTTGTCTTCGACCCTGGGAGATGTAACGAAATGGAGGCGTGTGGTCGCAGATCTCACCTTCCTTCTTGGCTCCGCGACCGGATACGCCGGTGTTGCTCAAATTGGGGAGCAAATCCGGCTGATCAATGTCGGTTTGATTGGATTCGTGGCTGCGACATCCTTCTCCGAGGAGGCGGCTCAGGAGCGTGAGGGGTATTTGGAGGACCTGACCAATACCCTCGGCACATACGCCGGCTTCACGGCAGACAGAGTTCGGCTCTACGCGTCCATCGGCGCCTACCTCCGGAGATCTATCTCTACGAACCCGATGTGGCCTCATCGAAATGGGGAGCGTCCCCGGTGAGAACGAATGCCCTTCCGGCGGACAGCGTCCTGAAGTACATCCAACTCGCCGGCGAAAGCCTGACCGCTTTCGATGCGTCGGCTGCGCGCACCTTGTCCCTTGCCGAGGGCTTCGTGCCGGCCGGGTTGGTTTTGGCCAGGGATCACGGGCCAATTGGCGAGCAAGGACTCCTCGGTACCGTGACCGAGGGCACTCCGGTCACGCTCCGCGCCCGCGTCGTCAACGCCGGCGGAGAGCCGGCTGAGGGCGTCGTCGCGACCCTGGCGGCGGATGGGGACACGCCGGGCGGGCCGACGCCGGTCCTGCGCGTTACGTCTCCGCGTGCCGTGAGCATCGGTACACTGGCTCCGGGAGAGGCTCGGACCGTCACCTGGCAGGCCGTCGCCACCGATACGTCGGGCACGGCCTCGTCTTCGGTGGCGTCCTACGAGATCCAGGTGAGCGCCACTTCGGGTCGCGTTCGGGATACCTCAGGGTGGTTCTCGGTCGAACCGGCCGCGCCCACGTCGGTCGAGTGGGCCAAACCCGTGGCCGGCCTTTCGCTCGATGCGCCCTGGCCTAATCCCTCGAGGGGGTGGGTCACGCTGCGGTACGACGTGCCGGCCCCGGCCGATGTGCGCATTTCGCTCGTGGACATGCTCGGACGGGAAGCCCTGGCGCCCGTGCATTCCTTCCATGCCGCCGGAACGCATACGGCGACGGTGAACACGGCGGACCTGGCTCCCGGCGTCTACGTCGTCAGGCTGACCTCCGCCGGGCACACCGCGACGCGGCGGATTACCGTCGTTCGCTAGGTCCGCCGGATTTCGTGGTACTCCGATTCTCGCAATCCCCGTTGCCCGAGACAGCCGAGGTCCGGTTGACCGTGTTATTTCTGATGGGCCGCGAGGTGGCACGACTGGTCGACGGGGCCCGTAGCGCGGGGCAGTACAACATTCAATTCCGTGCCGATTCGCTCCCCTCCGGAACGCATCTGTACCGGCTCGAGGCGGGGGACTTCATGGAGGTGAAACGCATGGTTCTTGTCAAATAGGAGGAGGTGGGAGAGGGGGGTAGACGGAGGTCGGAGGAACGGAGGACGGAAAGCGGAGGTCGGAGCGCGGTGCATCCCAAGGGTGCCCGCGCTCTCTTCCGCGCTGTCTGGGGGTGAAGACGAGCCGGCGTCTGGTCGGCATCGCTACGAATTCAGCAATTCCCCTACAATACATTCAGATCAAGCCTTACCGTTTCAGATCTGGTCGGGGCCCAAACTGCGATTGGAATCCCATCCGGGTGGGCGGCGGTACACCCTCTCTTCGATCCGGCTGATTGATCTTCGGATCGAGCCCGCGCGGGTGCGTCAAGCCAAATGGAGGTGCGCCATGCAGGCACGGAGGTCTACTCTTCTCGCGGCCGCGTTGCTCCTGGCGGTGGCCCATGCCCAAGCCCAGTCCCTGACGGCCATGGAATGGTCGAAACTGGATCCGCGGTTCAGATCGGCGGTTTCGGATGCGTTTCCTGACGTGAACGCGCAGGAGCGAGGAGGCGCCCCGCCGGCGCGGCTGCGGACGGCGCAGGACAGAGGGATTTCAGACGATGTCCGCTACGGAGCCATCATTCAGACGGACGACGTCGAGGCGCTCCTTCGGGCCGGGATTGCGGTCCACACCGAGTTCTCCGGGCACGCCACGGCCCGGGTGACGGCGGCCGAGTTGGTGCGGCTCGCCCGCCATCCGGCGGTACGGTATGTCGATGCCGGTCGGTTGCTCTCGCCGACGAACGACCTCACGCGGGCCCTGGTCGGCGCGGACCTGGTGCAGGCGGGATTTGTCAACGAGACGCCGTTCACCGGAAAAAACGTCGTGGTCGGCGTAATCGACACCGGAATCGACTGGCGACACGAGATGTTTCGGTCTCCATCCGACTTGACCAGGAGCCGGATCCTCTACCTGTGGGATGTCACGCTGGCGCCCGAAGGAGGTGAATCGTCACCCGTTGAAGACTGCTGCTCGTACGGCGTGGAGTACGATCGGGAATCCCTGGAGGACGCCCTGGCCGGAACCTCTCCCGGATCGGTTCGATCCCGGGACACGAACGGACACGGTACGCACGTTACGGGCACGGCGGCCGGGAGCGGCGTCGACGGTCCTTCGAAGCGGTACGAAGGAATGGCGCCCGAAGCGGATCTGATCGTTGTGAAGGCCGGCACGAATTGCTTTTCCGAAGTGGATATCATCAATGCGATGGCCTATGTAGCGCAGAAGGCCGAGGCCCTTGGTCTACCCTTTGTGATCAACTTGAGCCTGGGTCACACCGGAGGGCCCCACGACGGCTCGGAACCGTATGAGCAGTTCATCAACGCGCTCGTCGAGCCGGCAGGTCGGGTGGTGGTGTCGTCGGCAGGGAATTCCGGGAGCAATGCCATTCATCGGGAGGAAACCCTGCTGCCCGGGGAGATGGCGTCGATACATTTCAGCGTGCCGGCGTACACGGTAGCGGAGCTTCCGGCGAATCGCTGCGAGTTGGATCCGTTCGACTACAACGCCTTCTCCACCGATCTTTGGTTCGACGGAACCGACAATGTGGTGGCCCGCGCAGCCGCACCGGACGGCTCGGTGGTCGAGCAGGACGCAGATGGTGAGCGGACAGACCGGACACCAGGCGGGGAGGTCTATCTGGTCAACCAGATCAGCCCGTGGAATGGCGACCGGGCGGTGCAGTTCACCGTAACCGCCATAGACACCGAAAGCACGGTAGCCGAGGGGGAGTGGAACCTCCAGATATGGAACGGAGGGGCGAAGGCCGTCTCATTCCACCTGTGGCAGTCCGAGCGTTCTGTCGGCAACAACAAGGTCGTCACCATGGACGGGGGAGATTCCCTGTATACGGCCGGCTCTCCAGGGAATGCGGACGGGGTCATTTCGGTGGCGTCCTGGACCCATCGGTGGCGATGGATGACGGATACCCAGGGGGCCCGCATGGTCGCGAACTCCGGGCATGACTTTTCGGACGAAGTCAGCTCGTTCTCGAGCAGGGGACCGCGGCGCGACGGCGTACTGAAACCGGATGTCGCAGCGCCGGGACAGATGACGGCATCCGCCCTCTCCCGCGATTCGACGCCCCGCGCGACGCGCGTATTGCCCGGCGGGAAGCATTCGCTGAACAGCGGCACCAGCATGGCGTCGCCTGTCGTGGCGGGGGCGGCGGCGCTACTCCTCGATGTGAATCCGGACCTGACGGCGGCCCGGATCAAGGAACTCATCACCGAAACGGCCCGCGAAGATGCGCTCACGGGCGAGACACCGAACACGCTATGGGGCCACGGACGCCTCGATGTATTCGGGGCGGCGGTCCGGGCCCTCGACCCGAACGCCGCGGTTGCTCGCGAGACGTACGCGTACGAGGTGTGGAACGTCCCGGACTCGTGGCGTCCATTCGGCCAGGCAGGCTACGATCTGATTGCCGTGCGTTTCTCTCCGATCGCGTCGGGACGGGTGAGCGGCCTCTTCCTCCACACCTTCCTCCAGCCGCATGCGACGAGCCTCACGGCGCAGGTCTATACGAACGGCGCGGACAACTTCCCCGATTCCCCGATCGGCGAGCCTGTACTCTTTGCGCCCGGCGACATCCTTACGTATGGGTGGAATTTCCTGGACCTGAAGCAGACCCAGGCCGAGGTTATGGCGGGCACGGACTACCATGTCGTCATGCATACGGGGGCAGTGGGGGAGGTGATGGAACTCATGTTCGAGAACGGGGAGCTGGACAATCGCACGACGGTGTGGAACGGATGGACCTGGGTCGTCCATCCGGAGGACCTCCGCGCGCGGGTCATTGTCGCGACAGAGACGGGAGACATGAATCCGACGCCCTTGGAGGAGGGAGCGATGAGCCTGCCCACCCGGTTCGCACTCGTCGGAAACTACCCGAACCCCTTCAATCCATCCACGCGGATCGTTTTCGACCTTCCATGGGCAGCGGAGGTGGAGCTTGACGTATTCGATAGTGTCGGTCGGAGGGTCCTTTCGCTGCCGGCGCAGGCCGTGGCCGCGGGTTCGGCGCGCGTCCTCGGCGTCGAATCCTCCGCGCTCTCATCCGGGGTGTACTTCTACCGACTCACCGCGTCCGCGGCCGGGGAAAGGCATCGTCGGACGGGGCGCATGATCCTGGCGAGGTGAAGATGCGACGCTTTTGGGTTGTGGATGGTCGTCTGGTGATGATCCTCTACCTGATGGGAGCTTTCCTGTTTGGGTGCAGGTCGACCGAGCGGCTTTCGGAGGTCGAACGCGGCAAGTTGGATCGTCCGTTGCGACAGTTCCTGGAGGATGGATATTCGGAGCGGTTGGGGCTTCAAACCCGGTTGAGGCCGGACGGGTCGAGGGAGGTGGCGGTGGTCGTCGGGTGCACCGATATGTCTGTGCTTCGTGCGGCAGGAATG
>CAYLXM010000073.1:0-12683 GCA_964387555.1 uncultured Rhodothermales bacterium
GAGGGTCGCGGGTTCGAGTCCCGTTTCCCGCTCGAGAGGTTACAGCGATTGCCTGTAACCTCTGTCGTTTGAATCCGGGGCGATTAGCTCAGCTGGTCTAGAGCGCCTGCCTTACAAGCAGGAGGTCACTGGTTCGACTCCAGTATCGCCCACCCCGGTTTCATTTCTGCTTGACCACTCCTGTTTGGTCCAGGCCGTTCTACGGAACGCCTTCGTGATGCGCGCAATCGAAGAGCCGAAGTCGGCCGTCTCCGGCTCACAACCGGTTCAAGGGCACCAAGAATCCAACGGACTCCTTGCCAGGAGAATTCTCGCCGACTCGGCCCGGGACCACGTCTCTGGACGGCCCCCTGATCTGTGGTGCCATCAACACGGTCCGCCGCACGCAACGGCTGCCAAGGGCCGGCCGATACCTCGTCGGCCGCTGTCAGGAGCCGACTACCGCAGCGACTGATCCGCAGGACGCGGCAATACCCCTCCCGGACGCCCATAGTGGCACGAGACGCCCTGAGCGTCCAACGTCTCGTCAGCACGCGGCTCCACAAATCGACCCCCATCTACGGAGTAATACAAACACCCCGCTTCATCCGGCGGACGCGATTCCACGAAATCCCCGGCAGCACGCAGCGCATTGGTCCAGCGCTCTTTCGCCTCCATCAGATCCAACGGTCGCACCAAATCCAGACGAGCGAAATCCTCCGGCCGATAACGTCCCCGACGCCTGATCTGCTCCAAGAGCGACGAGGGAGAATAGCCGGGATCCTTGGCGACGGCCGCCCAGACAAGCGGACCTAGTGTCAGAATTCGCTCCATCACAAAAAGCGTGTCGACAAAATCCCGAGGCTCATCCCGCCCGGCCAGCGCCAACACCTTGTTGGTGGCCAGATCAATTTCGTGGAGCACCCAACCACTGAACTCGTCACGGACTACCGGCATGAAACGCCATGCCGAGTCACGGGCCCAATCAATTTGCGTCGCCTCCTCATCCAACCGGACCACGGCCCGGATGAAGCCGGGTTGGCTGATCACGACCTCCATGGCGTACCCCGCGGCACCGAGTAGCTGGCTGTCAGCCGCATAAGCCTCCGCAACCTGCTCCTCCATATCGTGAAAGAGATCCAGATCACGACTGTATCGGACCGAGTTCGGCGCGAAATGTAGCGCGGTTCCTCCCGCAATGTAACTGTTCGGGCTCCGTGCCGGAGCCATGACGGCCAGCAGCTTCCGCTGAAAAGGGGTCAAGGGCATAATCGGTGCGCCACCTCCCAGGCTTCCCGGTTTCCGTTCCGCTTTAGCATCTGCGCGACCCAGGCCACATCCTCCTTTCCGATGACAAGATCCGGCGGAGACGACCAGAAACACATCGCATAGAACCGCTGAAACGCTCGGCGCGCTTCACGTACCCGCACCATGCCCCGCGCGGTCTCAGGGTCCAACGTCCGCTTGCTCTGCTTACCGCCTCGACGACCGATCTCGGCCAGATAGGTACGAACAGCGTCTTCCATGTCACAGTATAAGCCGCTTACGTTATTTGGTTCGAATTAATCGGATCCGTACGCCGCCGAGCACCAATCCGCCTGGAGCGTATCCGCCGCTCACTGCGCCCTACCCACCGTCATCCCGGAGGCTCGACGGCGATACGTACACAAGGACGGCCGGCATCCGGGCGGAGGGATCTCCTGAACCACCCGCCGGCCGAACCACGTCCTCGGCCTTTCGACGCTTCGGATGCCAATCCGCAAGCCAAAACGCCCGTTCCCCCAGATAACGGACCCGCCACCGTCACCACGCATCCGTCCGGAACGGGCCCGCCGGGAGCCCCTCCACATTGTACAGGTTCGCGCGGTCCGGGTTGTTGCCCCAGGCGTATCGAACGGCCACCGGAGAAGGCACGCGCGGCGACGTCACCACCACCCGGCCGTCTTCGATGCGCGCCGTGGCCCAGACGAATCGGCGGTCCATCCCCGCAATCGCGAAGCCCTCGATCGACACGTCGGCGCCGGTCGATCCGTCGGATCTGCGGCCAACCAGACCCTGCCCGATGTGGTCGAACGCCACCACGATGCTCCGCCCACTGATCTCGTGGGACGAGTAGACCGGTCCGGAATAGACCAGATCCTCCCCGTAGGCCACATGACGCGCCGCGAGCGCCAGCCGCAACCCGACGTCCTGCTTGTTGCGCGGATGGATGTCGTCCGCCTCCCCGATGTCGATCAAAATGGCCTGACCGGTATTGGCCACCGACAACGTGGCGGTCTGTGACTCACGCAAAAGCGCCCAATCCGACTCGGACGGCTCGGCATCGGGCGCCATGTAATTGGCCAGTTGCGCCCAGAGGAACGGAAAATCACCCACACCCCACCGCGACCGCCAGTCCGCAATCATCGCGGGGAAGAGATCGCGGTACCGCACGGCGTCCTCGCCTCCGGCATTCCCCTCGCCCTGGTACCAGATCGCCCCTTTGATCGGGAACGGCAAGAGCGGATGGATCATCGCGTTGAAAAGCCCGACGGGCACCTGGTTGTCGCCGACCGTGGACGTGACCCGCACCTCCGCCAGCCGGAAAACCCAACCGTCCAGCGTCCGCCGTTCCCCGTTCACGCCCACATACACCCCGTCGGCCGGCCCCCAGATGCCGCCTACTCCGCCCGTGTCCTCGACCCGGACGGCGATCACGTTGCGTCCCGCCTTCAAGACCGATCCGGGCACGGGGTAGACGCGCGGACGGTTGTAGGCCGCCTGCATCCCGCCGACCTCGACCCCGTTCACCCAGGTCCGATCGGAATCGTCTATCTGACCCAGCCCGAGTTCCACCCCTGCAGCCGCCTCCGCCACCGTGAGGTCGAACGCCACGCGATACCACGCAATCCCATCCACCCCCTCATACCCCTGCGACTCCCACAACGCCGGGACCGTAATCGGGGCCCAGTCCGACTCGTCGAGGTCCGCTGCGGCCCACACCGCCTGCCCGTCGACCAGACCTCCGTCCTCCGTCGGCACCTCGCCCAGTCGCTCACGGATGGACGTCAGGACCCGCTCAGCCCGCTCCCGTTCTGCCGCCACGAGGTCGTCCAGTGCACCCGGATCCATGCCGAGCGCCTCCATGCTCATCCACGGCTCGATCCGGCTTCCGCCCCATGACGTATGCAAGATCCCGATCGGGACCCCGGTGGCCTTGCGGATCTCCCGTGCAAAGAAGTAGGCCACGGCGGAGAAGTCCCCCACCTGCTCGGGCACGGCGTAGGTCCAGGGACCGCCCACAACAGTATCCACCGGGGTTGCCGCCCACATATGCGGCACATAGAACTGCCGGATCTGCGGATCATTGGCCGCAGCGATCTCGGCCTCGGCATCACGCGACTGGCTCACGGTCCACTCCATGTTGGACTGACCGGATGCGACCCACACGTCGCCGATCAGCACATCGCGGATCACCTTGGACGTGCCCCCGGCTTTGATTTCGAGCACGTGAGGGCCTCCGGCTTCCATCGCGGGCAACCTGACCGACCAGTTCCCGTCATCATCAGCTTCGGTCGTGCCTGCCTGACGATCGATCGAAACGCGGACCTTCGTGCCGGCCGGGGCCGTCCCCCAGACGTGGATTTCCGTGCCACGCTGCAGCACGACGCCGTCGGTGAAAAGGGCGGAGGGGCGGATGTCAACGGGCTCCGCACAGGAGGCCAGCAACACGAGGGCAAGGAGAAGAGCGATGCGTTTCATGGCTGTTTCGGTGTTTCAGCAAATGCGGACCGGCTTCTCGGAACACACACAAGTCGGTCAAAAAACCGCCGCCCGGCTCCCCGTTGAGGTGCCTGAAGACGCCTCCTCGGAGCCCGGCGAAATGGCGAGGGCGGATTCGGCTGTCAAGATCCAAACCAAAATATGGACGGCATCGGATTTCGATGGGACCCGCCGCGGGGTGCTCTGGACAAGATCCTGCGAATCGTGCAGCCCGGCTGCGGCCCCGCTTCAGGACGTGACCCGCGCATCCACCAGGCAAGGGGTCTATCTTATGATCGTCGGCATCCGCCCGCACTCCCGACCCTGCTCCCATGCTCACCCCGCTCCTTGGCGCCCTGCTCCTAATTACCCTGTCAGACGGACCCCGTGCGCCCTACGGCCTATTGGTCGAACTCCTCCGCGCGCCCGACCTCGCCGTGATCACCGACCCGGAGCCGGAGTTCTCCTGGATCGTCAACGACGCCCGCCACGGCGCCACCCAGTCCGCCTACCGCATCCTCGTGGCTGCATCCGAAACGGCATCGCAGGCCGGGCAAGGGGATGTGTGGGACTCAGGACGGGTCGACAGCGATCGATCCGTGGCCGTCACCTACGCCGGGACCGCCCTCGAGCCCCACCGCTCCTATTGGTGGCGCGTGCAGACCTGGGACGGAGAGGACGTCGCCTCTCCGTTAAGCGCCGTGCAACACTTCCGGACGGGCTCGTTCGACCGATCCGGCGAAGCCTTCCCGGGAGCGAGCGCCTGGGTTCGGCTGGAAGGCGACCGCTGGGTGCTCGAAAACCGCCAGCGGGCCGAGTACGTCGACATCCCGCCTGCAACCTTCGCCGAACACGGACCCGGGCACTACGTCGCGGATTTCCGGCGAGCCGCCTTCGCCACCCTCCGCGTCACCCTCTCGAGCGAAGACGGCGGCGACACGGTCCTCGTGTACCTCGGCGAGCGCCGAACGGACAACGGGCTCGTCCACAAGAACCCCGGCCGCTCCAACATCGGCTTCAAGACCGATACCCTGATCACGCACGCCGGCACCCACACCTACCAGGTGGACCTCCCCCGGCACCGCGCCAACTACCCCAACAGCCAGGTGCTTCCCGCCATCCTCCCGGAGGTGACCCCCTTCCGCTACGCCGAACTCGCGGGCGCACCCGGCGCAATGTCAGAAGGCGACATCAGGCAAGTCGCTCTCCTCTATCCTTTCGACGACGAGGCCTCCACATTCGAGAGCGCCAATCCCGCCCTGGACGAAGTCTGGGACCTCTGCCGCTATACCCTTCAGGCCACGCCCTTCCTGTCGCTCTACTGTGACGGCAACCGCGAACGGATGCCCTACGAGGCGGATGCCTACATCCAGCAACTCGGGCACTACAACGTCGACCGCGAACTGGCCGTAGCGCGCTACACGAACCAGTTCCTCCTCTACAACCCCTCCTGGCCCACGGAATGGCACATGCACGCCATCCTCGCCGCGTGGGAAGACTACCTGCACAGCGGTGACGACGAATTCCTGAAGGCCAACTACGACCTGCTCAAGGCGAAGACCCTGATCGCGCTCACCGAGTCCAACGGATTGATCTCTACCCGCACCGGCAAGGCCACGCCCGAATACCTCGCCTCCCTGCACTACACGGGCACGCAGTTCCGCGACATCGTCGACTGGCCGCACGGCACCCCGCCCGGCGCGCAGCAGGCCGGCTTCGCGGGTCCCCTGCCGACCGGCGAGACGGACGGCTACGTCTTCACCGACTTCAACACGGTCGTCAACGCCTTCCACTATCGCACGCTCGTCCTCATGGAGCAGATTGCCGCCTCACTGGGACATCCGGCCGATGCCGCGTTCTACGCCGGCCGGGCGGAGGCCTTCTACCGCACCTTCAATGCGTCCTTCTTCGATCCGGATCGGGGGGTGTATGTGGATGGACCGGGTACGGACCATGCGGCGCTGCATGCCAACATGGTTCCCCTGGCGTTCGGGCTCGTGCCGGAAGAACACGTGCCCGGTGTCGTCGCCCACATCAAGAGCCGCGGGATGGCGTGCAGCGTCTACGGCGCCCAGTACCTGCTCGAGGCACTCTATGCCGCCGGGGAGGCGGACTACGCCCTCTCGCTGATGACTTCCGACGACCGCCGGAGCTGGCGGAATATGCGGCGCGTCGGATCCACCATGACCACCGAGGCCTGGGACGAATTCTACAAGCCGAACCTCACCTGGAACCACGCCTGGGGAGCAGCCCCCGGCAACATCATCCCCCGACGGCTCATGGGGATCGAGCCCATCGAACCGGGATATGCCGTGGCACGGATCAAGCCGCAGCCCGGCTCGCTGCACGCCGCCCGGGCAAAGGTGCCGACGATCCGGGGACCGATCTCTGCCGCGTGGACCGTCGAAGGAGAGGTCTTCCACCTCGACATCACCCTGCCCGCAACCATGCGCGCGGAGGTGTGGCTGCCACACGGTGACCCCTCCGCTCTGACCGTGGGGGATCGACCGCTCCTTGAGGTGTCCGATCTGCAACTCGTGGGAAGGGAGGGCGCCTGGACCGTCGTCGAAATCCCCTCCGGCACGGTTCACTTCGCCGGACCGGCCCAGAAACCATAGTCCGGATCGGAGACGGGACTCCGGCGCACGAACCGCAACGGCCCGACCGAGGCGCGAAGTCCATCTCACGAACTCCATCGGCCCGACCGGGGCGCGAAATCCGGCACACGAATGCAATCGGCCCGAAACGTAGCGTGAAGCCCCGCGCTCGAACGAAACCGACTCGGAACGGAATGCGAAATCCGGCGCACGAACGCATTCGGCCCGATCCGGCCGGGATTCCCGGGGCACCAAAGACCTGTCAGGCAGGCCGAGGTCCTCGCCGATCCGTACCATATGCCATTCTGCGCAAACCGCTCATGACGAATCCCTTCCCCATGCTCCGTGCTGCCTCGTTCTTCCGCTTCATTCTCTTCTTCCACTTCTGCTCCGTGCCCTCCCTGGCCTCGGACCTCTCGGCAACCGACTTGCGGACCGAATTTCGGAAGGATCCGCTGGGTGTCGACCAACCGGCGCCCCGGCTGAGCTGGAAGCTCCGCTCCCCGAAACGCGGTGCAGCACAAACCGCCTACCGGATCCTCGTGGCCACCACGGCGGACAGGCTCGCACGGCAGGAGGGAGACGCCTGGGACACCGGCAGGGTCACCTCGGACGAATCCCACCTGATCCCCTACGCCGGCCACCCCCTCGAAGCGGGACGCACCTTCCACTGGGCCGTGCAAGTGTGGGACGAAACCGGTTCCGCCTCCGCGTGGAGTGCGCCGGCGCGCTGGACCATGGGACGGATGGGCGACTGGGGATCGGCCCGGTGGATTGGACTGGATGACCACGCCCGGAACACCCTCGGACTGGAACGGGACCAGCTCCCCCTCCTGCGAAGGGCCTTCACGCTCGACCAGCCCGTGCACCGCGCACTCGTCCACGTCACCGGCCTGGGCAGCTTCGAACTGTACGCCAACGGCAGGAAGGTGTCGGAGGATGTGCTGATGCCCGGCTGGACCAACTACCGGAAAACCGTCCTCTATGCCACCTACGACGTGACGGAATCGCTGCGGCGGGGCGAAAACGCGCTCGGCGTCGCCCTCGGACACGGCAAGTACCATATTCCGGGCACGCCGGAGGACGGCCGGTTCGCCAAATACTACGGGTCCTTCGGCGACCCGAAGATGATCCTCCACCTCACGGTCGAATTTGCGGACGGGTCATCCACGACGATCGTCAGCGACGGCACATGGCGCGTCGCCGGCGGCCCGACGATGTTCTCGTCGATCTGGGGTGGGGAGGATTACGATGCGCGCCGCGAGCAACCCGGCTGGGACGCGCCCGGATTCGACGACGGCGGATGGTTCGCCGCACCGGTCCTGAGTGGCCCGGGCGGACGCCTCCTCGCCCAGTCCGCACCCCCGCTGCGCGAGCACGAGACCTATCGCCCCGTGGCGATCACTTCGCCGGAACCGGGCCTCTATGTGTATGACCTCGGCCAGAACCTATCCGGGTGGATGCAGCTTTCCGTTCGAGGACCCGCCGGGGCCACCGTCAGGCTGCGCCCCGCCGAGGTATTGGGCGCGGACGGCAAGGCCGATCAGAACAGCATGGCCCACGACGGCGAAATCCTATTTCACTACACCTTGCGAGGCGAAGGCGCCGAAACCTGGCATCCGCGTTTCACCTACACCGGCTTTCGCTACGTTCAGATCGAAGGGGCGACCCCCGACCCCGTTGAGGCGGCCGAACGGGGCATTCCGCTCCTCCTCACCCTGGAAAGCCGGTTCGTGCACGCCGACCTCGAGCCCACCGGACGGATCGCGACGTCTTCTCCCATGCTCGACGGCATCCATCGGCTCATCATCCAGGCGATGCGCAGTAACCTGATGAGCGTGTTGACGGACTGTCCACACCGCGAGAAGCTGGGTTGGCTCGAGCAGGTCTACCTCCACGCCGCCGGGATTCAAAGCAATTACTGCGCCGCCACACTCTATGCCAAGCAGGCAGACGACATGGCGGAGGCACAGACGGAAACCGGGCTCGTACCGGACATCGCCCCCGAGTTCACTGTGTTTGAGGATGGGTTCCGTGATTCGCCCGAGTGGGGGAGCGCCTTCATCCTCGCGCCCCTGGCCGCGTATGACCACTACGGTGACGCCGCGCCGCTCGAGGCCCATTATGAGGCCATGAAACGTTACGCCGCGTACCTGGAGAGTCGCCGGGACGACCGTGGCCTGATTGTCCACGGCCTCGGCGACTGGTACGACATTGCACCCGGTCCGCCCGGCCGCTCGAAACTCACCACGATGGGCCTCACCGCGACGGCCATCTACCATGCCGATCTACAGGCCCTGGCCCGCATCGCGCGGCTGCTCGGGCAAGACGAGGAGGCATCGGGTTTCGAGAGCCACGCCGCAGAGGTTCGGGACACCTTCAACGCGGCCTTCTTTGATGCCGCCACCGGCCGGTACGATACCGGAAGCCAGACCGCACAGGCCATGCCGTTGGCGCTCGGTCTGGTGCCGGAAGGTCAAGAGGATGCGGTACTCGCCCATCTGGTCCGTGACATCGAGGAGCGCGGAACGCATACCACGGCGGGCGATATCGGGCACCGGTACGTGCTCCTTGCCTTGATGGCGGCCGGCCGCTCCGACCTCATCGTCGCGATGGCGGTCAATCCGGAGCCACCCAGCTACGCGGCGCAACTCCTCGCGGGCGCCACGACGCTCACGGAGGCCTGGGACGCCGACCCGCGGAGTTCGCAGAACCATTTTATGCTGGGCCATCTCGAAGAGTGGCTCTACACGGGGCTCGGGGGCATTCGGAGTGCTGCGCCAGGATTCCGCCGGGTCATCATCCACCCCGAACCCGTCGACGCGCTCGACCATGCCGAGGTCGACGTGAAAACCGTGCGCGGCCCTATTCGAAGTGCCTGGATGCGAACCGGGGAAGGACTCCTCTTTGAGGTGACCGTCCCGCCCGGCATCACGGCGGAGATACACCTTCCGGCGGCATCGGTGGATGAGGTGGCCGAAAGTGGACGCGCCGTTCGCGAGGCCGAGGGCGTGCGGTTCGTCGGGATGCAGAACGGCCGCGCCGTGTTCGAAGTGGGCGGGGGCGTGTACCGGTTTGCGGTTCAGACCGGTACAGCGCTTAGCCCCCGGTGAAGAGAGAGAAACAGGAGCAATCAAGTTGCGGTTCCTGCGCTACATGAGCTCCAGCGCCTGACGGATCGTGTCCGGAAGCCGGTCGCGAAGGTTCGGATGCGATTCGACGAGGCGCGCGATGTCGGCCAGATCATTGGATTTTCTCGTCGATCTGAACCGTTAAGATGTACCTCTTCGCGGACGGACGAGACGGCGAATCGATCGCCGGGCCTGATTGCCGCTAGAGGTCCTTGGGGAACGGTCCGAGCACCTCGTGTCCGGATGCGGTGACCAGAATATTATCCTCGATCCGAATCCCGCCCATCTCCGGGAAATAGATCCCGGGCTCGACGGAGTGGACCATCCCCTCCTCGAGTATGTCCGAACCGGTCGGACTCAGGATGGGCAAGACCTCGTGGTACCCCAGCCCCAGCCCGTGTCCGGTGATGTGCATAAACGCTCTGCCGTATCCGGCCCTTTCGATCACCGCGCGGGCAGCGCTGTCGACGTCCATGCCGCGCACACCCGGCCCAACGGCGGCAACGGCGTCCTCCTGGGCCCGCCTCACCACTTCATGAATCTCACGCTGCAGGGAGGTCGGCTTCCCGGCCACGCGGGGCCGCGTTCGATCCGCCCAGAACCCATCGGCCACGACGGCGAGTTCGAGCAGGGCGAGGTCTCCCTCGCGGAGGCGCGTGGTCGTGGTAACCTCCATGGGCCGATAGGCCACCGCGGTCTCTGCGGGTCCCACGGCAACCTGGGCGAAAGCCCTGACTTTTGTGGAGCCTCGATATCCCGTGCCCTTCGCCATGACCGCCGCTTCGACGGCCGCCGCCAGTTCCACGCCGGAAACGCCTGGCTCCACCCCGTCCGCGAAGGCCTGCAGGGCGAGACAGGAGATTTCGTTGGCGATCCGCAGTTTTTCGGCCTCGTACGCCGTCTTCCGCAAACGCTGAGTGACCAGTAACGGCGTGGCATCCCTCAACCGGGACTCTCCAAACACACCGGCCAGCATCCGTCGCGTCCGGGCCGCCGGGATGTACACTTCCGCGGCGTTGAATGCCGGCGCGATGTTCTCGAAGTCGCCCTCGAATCCGACCGACTTCCAGGATCTTTCCTGTGCGACTTCCCGAAGCAGGCTCTCGATTTCGGAAAACTGATCCCCCGCACCGAGAATACCGAAGGTGTACATCCTGCAGTCCGCATCCCACAAGTCGGCCGCCGCTTCGGCCTGTTCGGTATCCGGGAGGATGCAGACCGGCCTGCCGTCGAGCGGAAACACGTAGAACACCCAGCCGCAGAGCGGCCAGTATCCGGACAAGAGCACCACGTTTTCGGGCAGACGGCAAACCAGCGCATCGATTCCCTGCTGCGCCATCGCGGCGCGCATCCGGTCGAGTCGTTCGGTATTCATGGAGACGGGGTGAGTCTGTGGAAACGGAGAATCCGGGACCGACCCTATTCTATTGCCCCGGGCAATCGGATTCAAAGTGTCATCGCTCTCCTGGCGGAAAAAGATCTCGAAACCTCGCGTGCGAAGACCGTCGGGGTTTCGCAGCGATTTCGCAGGATAGTTCGTAACATCCGCACATCCTCGGAAGCGGCGATTTGTACCATTCGCCGATACCGGGAGGCGGCACTTCGCATCCGCCGCCGGCCCGGATCCCGGGACATTCCCACCCGATGCTCCAACCCGACCCCAGCAGACCCATGGCAGATTCCTCCGCCTACACGCCCCCGAACGAGATGCCCCCGGCGCCCATCCACAAGGTGCTCACCGGACAGAAGGCGCTGGTGACCGGCGCCAGCAAGGGGCTTGGCGCGTCCATTGCGCTCTGCCTGGCGGAAGCCGGCGCCGACGTGCTCGTGAACTATCATTCCGACGAGGCCGGCGCCGTTTCGGTGGCCGAGGAGATCCGGCGGAAAGGAGGAAAAGCCGTCTTGTTCAAGGCGGATGTGGCCTACGAGGATCAGGTGCTGGCCATGTTCGAGGCCATGTTCGAGCAGTTCGGCCGGATCGACATCGCCGTCCCGAATTCCGGCATCCAGCTCAACGCCCCGGTGCACGAAATGACGCTCCACCAGTGGCAGCGCGTCATCGACATCAACCTGACCGGGCAGTTTCTCGTCGCGCGGGAGGCCGTCAAGGCCTTTCGGCGGCAGGGCATCGACAAGCGGATCTCTCACAGTGCCGGCAAAATCATCCACATGAGCTCCGTGCACGACGTCATCCCGTGGGAGGGCCACGTGAACTATGCGGCGGCGAAGGGCGGAATCATCCTGTTGATGAAGAGCATCGCCCAGGAGGTGGCCCACCTGCGGATCCGTGTGAATGCGGTCTCGCCCGGCGCGATCCGCACGCCGATGAACGTCGAGAAACTGACCTCGCCGGAGGTCTACGAGGATCAACTGCTCAAGCTCATCCCCTATAAGCGCATCGGCGAGCCGGAGGACGTTTCGCGTGCCGTGGTCTGGCTGGCGTCCGACGAATCGGATTACATCACGGGTACCACCATCTACATCGACGGCGGGATGACGCTGTACCCGGGCTTCATCGGCGCGGGATGACCCGTCAGATCGTGGTGGCGGGGCAGCACCTCCGTCGGTCGGCAGCACGAATCGGATTTTATGACGGGCACCACCATCACCATCGACGGCGGGATGACGCTGTACCCGGGCTTCATCGGCGCGGGATGACCGCTCAGATCGTGTAGGCGGCAAAGCCTCCATCGATCGGCAGGACGACACCGGTGACGAAGCGGGAGGCGTCTGAAAGCAGATAAAAGACGCTCCCGATCAGTTCCTCGGGCTCTCCGTAGCGGCCCATCGGCGTGTGCGCGATCACCTTCCTGGCCCTCGGCGTGTACTCGCCGGTCTGCTGGTCGATGTGCAGGAAACGAAGCTGCTCCGTCATGAAGAACCCCGGTGCGAGCGCGTTGACCCGTACGCCCGTATGGGAGAGATGAACCGCCAGCCAGCGCGTGAAGTTCGCGACGGCGGCCTTGGCGGCGGAGTAGGCTCCGACTTTTGTGAGGGGCGTCAGGGCACTCATCGAGGAGAGGTTCAGCACGGCGCCGTGCCCTTTCTCGACCATCCCTCGGGAAAATACCTTCGTGGGCAGGAAGGTCCCCAGGAAGTTCAGCCCGAACACGAACTGAAACCCGTCGAGATCCAGTTCGAAAAAGCTCCGGACGTCTTTCAGGTCCAGGTCGGCGTGTTCGAGGAATTCCGCATCGGTCGTACCGCGCGGATCGTTTCCGCCGGCCCCGTTGAT
>CAYLXM010000073.1:12783-17847 GCA_964387555.1 uncultured Rhodothermales bacterium
GAAAGATCGAAGAGTTTCAGAGGGTCTGGGACCATGGGAGGTGCCTGTTCGAGGTCGGAGTCGCCGAAACGAGCCGTTCCGGGGCTGTCACGCGTCAGGATTCGGCAGCATGAAGTTTCGGACCAGCGCGGCGAGTTCCTGGCCACCGGCAATGAACTGGCGGAGCGTCCTCGCCGTGGCGCCGAAGCCGTCGAATTCCTGGACGGTCATCCCGTCCTCCTCGTAGGCGCGTCGGAAATCCACAAACTTGTCCGTCAACTGATCGAGAAGGTGCTGATCGACCGGCCGATCGATGCGGTGCTCCACCTCGACCGTGGACTGGTTGTAGCGTTCCTGCCACTGATACGGAGGGCTGATCACAACATCGCCGCCGACGAACTCGCTCCAGTGCAGGTGATTGCGGAAGGCGGCCGACAACAGGCGGATCCGGTATCCGCGCTCCTGGAAGATCTGATAGGCTTTCTTGAACGCCGCGACACCGGCCCAGTCGAGAACGCCCGGATCGACGATGATCCCTTCTTTCTCGGCCACCACCTTGAGCCAGTCATCCAGCCGCCCGACCATGATCGTGCACACGGGCCCCATCGTCGATATGTCCTTGCCCTCGCGCTCGCGGCGCTTCAGCCCCCGCTCCACCGCCTCTGCCACCGCGACGGACTGCGGCACCGTGAAGCTCACTGTCGCGTTGATGCTCACGCCCCGGTATGTGGCTTCCTCGATCGCCTCGACACCCGCCGCCGTGACGGGGATCTTCACGATCATGTTGGGAGCGAGGTTCGAGAAGGACACGGCCTGCTCGACAATCGCATCCGCATCGCGGTAAAATCGGGGATCGGTCTGGATGGAGAGTCGGCCGTTCTTGCCGCCATGACGATCGAAAATGGGCTTCAGCAGGCCCGCACCCTTTACCGACAGTTCCTCCACCAGACGCCAGCCGATCTCTTCCTCGGTGGCTTTCGGCATCTCGAACACCAACTCCCGGATGCGGTCTTTCCAGAGGTGCATCTCCTTCTTCAGGACGTACAGGGCAATCACCGGATTGCAGGTGGCGCCCACAGCGCCGTCGGCGATCGAAAGGGACAACTCCTCCTGGGAGGCTGAATCGTTCCACAGAACCGAAGGCGTCGTTTCGGTCATACAATGAAGACGGCTCCTGAAGCCACGGTAGGCGAGATTCGATTCCGGCATAAGTGCCTGTTCTATAATGTATTAATAAATAGGACATCCGGGGGCCGAACGTGTCGGCCCCCGGAAGCCGTACAGGATCCCCGGCGCGGGTCTGGAATTAGCACGCGCGCCCCCGAAAGGACAAGTGGATTCTCGCTGAAGACGCGTGTCGGTAGCGGTTTCCCCCGCGGCCTCGCTGCGCCGACGACCTCCTATATATGAAGCGTTTTCAGAAAATCGATGCTCCTTCTCAGGCCCTCGAGCGGCTCTTCGGTCTCGATTTCGATACAGTATCCGTGTTCGTCGATGGGGCTCTTCATGGCGGCCCTGAACACAGGCGGCCAGTCGATCATCCCTTCTCCGACCGGCACGATGCCGCCCAGGCGTCCGGGCCGTCCGCCCTTCAGCGCCGGATCCCAGTCGTGCAGGTGGAGCGACGTGTATCGGCCGGCATACTTGTCGAGGTAGTACTCGATGTCATAGCCGTCCGCGATCGCGGCAAACTGGAACTGCATCTTGACCAGATTCGGATCGAGCAGGTCCATGATGTGTTCGTATTGCGGCTTGCCTTCCATCTCGGGACCGATCCGGTGCATGTGGTACCCGAGGCGCAGGCCTGCGGCCTGGACGATCTCGGCCACTTTGTTGCATTGCTCGGCCCACGCCTTGAACTGGTCGAGCGTACCGCTGTCGGGGACGCCGGATCCCGACATGATGAGGTCGGTCAGCCCGAGTGCCGCGGCGTACTCGGCGGTTTCTGCGGGGTCGGAGACCAGCACCTCATCGGCCTGGAAGTGGGCGGCTTTGCAGAGGAGGCCGGTGTCCTCGATCTGCTGCTTGACGTCGGCAGGCGGGAGGTCGGTCAGACCCCCGAAGCCGACTTGCTTGTAGTGCCCCCCTCTGGGCGAGCACATTTCGACAAAGTCGAAGCCCAGGGCCTTCACCGCCCGGAGCGTGCCCTGAAAGTCCTCACCGATCTGCTTGCGCATGCCGTACGACTGAAACGCGATCTTCTTGTCAAAAGGCGTTCCTGCGGCAGCGGCAGCAGCGGGCTCCGATTTCTGTCCTTCGGCACATCCGATGCCGGTGGTGGCCGCGAACAGGCCGACTGCGCCCGTTCCGATGAACTCTCTTCGGTTGAAGTTCTTCATGGAAGTTTCCCCCGTGGGGATAGGTGGGTGGTGGTGGTGGTGGACGGTGCGAGAACGACGCGCTGCGTCATCGTAGCTTTTAATATACACCCGGCCGGACGGCATGTGCTGTGGGGTCAAACCTGACGATGCGGTCGAAACGGAGAAAGTGGTGGGTCATCGACTCCGCGGCGCCTTGCCCACGCTGGATGCCGAGTGTGCCTGCATCAAGGGGTACACCCGATTCCGGCCCGAGTTGATGGTTTCGCAGGGTAGGGGACCGCAAGCGGCCTTGCGGGGTTAGACGATAGGGTTACGACCATCTCATCACCCCGCATCACATGGCTCACTCCCGGTTGAGAATGGACAAATCGGCCATCTCCGTCGCTTCGTTTTCCGAAGCCGAGGAAGAAGACCGGAAATACTGGTTCTCTCTAACTCCGCAGCAGCGGTTGGCTGCTCTCGAAGAGATGCGACAGATCAACTATGGCTACAATCCAACTTCCGACCGAATTCAGCGAACTCTTGAGATTGCTCGGCGCACATGAGGTTCGTTATCTGGTCGTCGGCGGGTACGCTGTCGCCTATTTCGGATACCCCCGTACGACCGGCGATATCGACATCTGGATCGAACGCTCGAAGGAAAATGCACAACGTGTCCACGACGCGCTTCGCGACTTCGGGTTTGATTTGCCCGCCCTTGAGCCTGAACTGTTCCTTGAAGAGGACCGTATCGTACGCATGGGATACCCACCACTGCGTGTTGAAATCATGACCGGTGTGAGCGGGGTGGAATTTGCGCGATGTTATCGAAACCGAGTGGTCGATGAGTTGGGTGGGGTGAACGCTTCGATTATCGGATTGGAGTGCCTGAAGAAGAACAAGCGGGCAAGCGGCCGCCACAAGGATTTGAGTGATCTCGACAATCTGCCGTAAGCTATTCTGT
Organism: uncultured Rhodothermales bacterium; assembly: GCA_964387555.1. GTDB lineage: Bacteria > Bacteroidota > Rhodothermia > Rhodothermales > CAYLXM01 > CAYLXM01. The sequence goes on from CAYLXM010000073.1 coordinate 16,027, forward strand.
TCCCTTGTCGCCCTTCGGCATTTCACAGCCGATCATACATTCCCCCAGCGCGTCCGATCTTCATGCGCGCGTGTATACATCTTGTCGCCTGGCCTGAACGGCATTCTGTAAGGAGGATAAACCAGAGGAACTGAGCACTGCGAGTGCGCATCCGACGTTTTCGGACGCCCCGGTCGAAGGCGGTGACCGCGATCCCGATGGCCGGGCAGCATCTCGATGACCAAGAGCCGCGTTAACCCGATTGGCAGGAAGAATGACTACTTGGACATTGGAAAACACGCTTTCGCAGCTCGAGGCGCTCGGCAACGAGAAGATGCGTGCGCAGAACCGCAGGCATGGCGCCGAAGGCGTTCAGTACGGCGTTCGGCTCGGCGACATCCGCAAACTGGCCAAGGAGATCAAGACCAACCACGCACTGGCCCTTGCGCTCTGGGAAACAGCAAACATCGATGCGCAACTCCTCGCTATTCTGCTGATGAGGCCGGAGAACCTTTCGAGCACGGAGATGGATCGGAAGGTTCGGTCTGTCACCTTCACGAATGTGGCGGACTGGCTCACCGCCTACGTCATCAAGGACCATCCCGACAAGGAAATGCTCCGGCAGACCTGGATGACCGACCCCGACCCCTGGGCAGCCCGCGCCGGATGGAGCCTGACTTCCGAACGCATCGCCCGGAGTCCGAAAGGACTCGACCTGACGGCCCTTCTGGACCGCATCGAGTCGGAGATGGGGGACGCCGCTCCGGAGGTGCAATGGACCATGAACTTCTGTCTGGCAGGCATCGGGATCCACTTCGCTGAGTTTCGAGAACGCGCGCTCGTCATCGGAGAGGCCCTGGGAATCTATCGCGACTACCCCGTTTCGAAAGGCTGCACCTCACCCTTCGCCCCGATCTGGATCAACGAGATGGTGCGGCGGAAGGGGTGAGTGCCGGCCTGGGACATTCAACAGCGTTCTGAAGCCCGCCGGAGTGAAGGTGTCGCCTTTAACTGGAGAATCGCCGTGAAAAAAATGGACAACGCTCACCATCACCACGACGAAACGGCGTCGCACGCCGACCATGGGCCGCACGGGGAATCCGGGAAGGGTTCGGATGACCACAGAGGCCACGATCAGCACGAGGGCCACAGCCCGGAGATGTTTCGGGACAAGTTCTGGCTCTCATTCGCCCTCACGATTCCGGTCGTGTTCTGGTCGGCGCATATCGAGGAACTGCTGGGCTACCAGGCCCCTGAGTTCTCCGGATCGTCGTGGATCCCACCGGTTCTCGCGACGGCCATCTTCCTCTACGGGGGCCTGGTCTTCCTGCAGGGAGCGTGGCGGGAGCTGAGGGCGCGGCTGCCTGGGATGATGACGCTCATCGCCCTGGCCATTTCTGTGGCGTTCATCTTCTCGTGGGTGGTGCAGCTTGGCTTCATTACGGCGGACGCGCTGTGGTGGGAGCTTGCGACCCTCGTCACCATCATGCTGCTCGGTCACTGGATCGAGATGCGCTCGATCTCGCAGGCCCGGGGCGCGCTTCAGGAACTGGCGAAGCTGCTCCCGGACACGGCAACGCGCATCACGGGCGAGACCGAGGAGACCGTACGCGTCAGCGAGCTACAGGAGGGCGATGTCGTGCTCGTCCGCCCGGGCGAACGCGTCCCGGCGGATGGGATCGTCCGCAAGGGGGAAAGCGCCCTCAACGAGGCGATGCTCACGGGGGAGTCGAGGCCGGTGAAGAAGAAGGAGGGCGACGAGGTCATCGCCGCCACCATCAACGGCGAGGGCTCACTTCGCGTGGAGATCACGGGCACCGGGGACAAGACCAAGCTGTCCGG
>CAYLXM010000074.1:0-17614 GCA_964387555.1 uncultured Rhodothermales bacterium
GTATCTTCCTGGTGCATCAGCTGATGGACGAGGTGCGCTATGACTTTCGCGACGGTGAAACCCGCATTACGCTGATCAAGTCCCTCTAAGCAATATGTTCGATATCGAAAAGCTGGTTGACGGCGGCGTAAAGCTGGTAGGCCGCTTCGACGCCTCGCAGGCGGAGGCGGCCCGCCGGGTATTCGCAGAGGTCAACACATCCTGCGTGGTAGACTTCAGCGAGTTGGCCTACATCTCCAGTGCCGGCCTGGGCGTCCTGCTCGAGGTTCAGAAACGGCTCAACGACGAAGGCAAAGGGCTAACGCTCGTGCGCATGTCGCCAAACGTCAGGCAGATCTTCCAATACGCCGGTTTCCACCTCATCTTCTCCATCGAATAACGCGCTGAAATTTTCTCCTCTTCGATCTCTCCAACTTTTGGGGTTCGGTTTCTGTATTTCCGGTTGAGTGATGAGCCGCGACAAGGATCACATTCTCGTGGAGCGGATCCTCGCGGGCGATAGGCGAGCCTTCGGAGAGCTTATCGACCGTTTCGAGAGACCGCTCTTCAATGTGGCCCTCCGCATGTTGGGAAGCCGCGAAGACGCCGAAGACGTCTTGCAGTCGGTCTTCCTGAAAGCGTACAGACGGCTGGACAGTTACGATCCCCGGTTCAAGTTTTTCAGCTGGATCTATCGGATGACGGTCAACGAATCCATCAACGCGCTCAAGCAGCGCAGACGGTACGAGCCGATCGAAAGCCCGCTGGTGGTGCATCCGCTGGGCGATGATCCAGAGGAGGAATTCGGCCGGAACGAGACGAGCGACCGGATTGGAAATGCCATTCTGATGCTCTCGCCGGAAGATCGCGCGATCGTGTCGCTGCGACACTTCCAGGACCTGTCCTACGACGAGATCGCCTACATCCTGGAGATTCCCAGCAAGACGGTCAAGTCGCGTCTCTTCACTGCACGTCAACGACTCAAGCAAATCCTCCTCCATCGTGGCTTCGGCAACGCCCATGCATGACCTTCAGACAGAACGTACACTGGACCTGATTAACCGATCGCTCGACGGTGAGCTGTCGGCGGACGAGGAACACGAACTCATCGCGTCCGCCACAGACCATCCGGCTGTCGCGCGCCTGCTCGATGAATACCAGGCCCTCAACCGCGTACTGGCTGCGGTTCCACAGGAATCCCCGTCCCCGGGTTTGAAGGCGTCCATCCTGGCCGCACTCCCGACCCTTTCCGACGAAAGGACGAAATCCGTCCTTTCGACGTGGCGAGCCGGCCTGGTCGATTTCCTTCAGCCGAAACCGCGGTACGCGCTCGCCTGGGCAGCATCCCTTGCGGCATTGGTCGCCATCGTGGCATTGCTGACCATCGGCAGCCCTGATGTCGACCCCTCACGGGCCGCCGGAACCATGGCAGACTCCGGCAGCGCGCCTGACACGGAGAACGACGTCTCGGCGCTGATCGCCTCCTACTCCGCATCTGTGGAAGGAACCGAAGGGCGCCTTGTCCTGCACCTGGGGAACGCCGGCGAAATGGACCTGGAAATCGCCTTCGACAACCGGAGCCTCCGCCTCGTATCCGTCAACGGCCGGACAGAGGGCAGTATCCCAGGATCCCGCGCAGTTGACGGGCGCACCACCGTGCGCATCGCAGCTGAAGAAGACGACGTCCTGCACGTCCTCTTTGACGTCTCCGGCGTGCCGGATCCGGTTCAGGTCACCCTGCTGCGGAACGATTCACCGATCCTCGCTCAGTCGATCCCCTGGGTTCCTGCTCGTTAACCGCAACCTCAAAGCGTCATACCACTCACTTTTTCACCAATCTGCTCCAACCTGCGGCATTCCGAATTGTATTTCAACTGAACTTCACATCGACAGACTACTGGAACTGCGTGCTCCGTCGGAGATCATACTCGCGGTTAAGATCCTTCTTGATTCGACTTCTACCCTACAACACAGCCACTCAGTAACGCCATGAATCGTAAGAACATCCTCATCCTGGGCGCATCCGCTCTCGCCGTTGTCCTCGTCGCCGTGTATGCCCTTGTGGGTATTCCACCGAATGCTGGAGACGCGACCGGCACGATGAGCGGAATCAAGGGCATCGAGCAGGCCGACCGCTATCGGAGCGGCCAGATGTCCGATAGCGACATCCAGATCAACGAAAACGAGGTGCACCAGATCATCCAGAATGATCAGGTCCTGGCCATCCTGCAGAACGCCGAGCTACGCAACGCGCTCCAGAATGTCGACTTCGCCAACGCACTTCAGAATCGCGCATTCCGCAACGCCTTCGAGAACGTGGAATTCCAGAACGCGCTCGATAACGTCAGCCTCCTGAATGCGCTGGAGATGGAAGCCCTCTTCAACGCGCTCGACAACGTGGCATTCCAGAACGCCCTGCAAAATGGTCAGCTGGAAAACGCCCTCCAGAACCGAGGCCTCGTAGCATCCAACCAGGAACTGGCGAACGTTCTCGAGAATGTCAACCTGCAGAACGCGCTAGAGAACAAGACCCTCCTGAACGCCCTGGAAAACCGGGTGCTGTTCGATGCCTTCCAGAACAAGTTCTTTCAGAACGCGCTCGAGAACAAGGCCTTCCGCAACGCCCTGGAGAACCGCATCCTGTTTAATGCCTTCCAGAACGAGGCCTTTCAGAATGCGCTCGAGAACGCAAGCTTTCTCAACACGCTGCAGAACCAGGAACTCGAGAACGCACTCGAGAACGCCCTGGAAAACGCAAGGATGAAATAGCATCTAACATCTCTGCGCACCGGTTTGACCGACCGGATATCAATCTGACCTCAGGCGTCCGACAGGCATGTCGGACGCCTTTTTTTTGTAGTTTTCAGTTTTCCCGTCGTCGCGACCTACGCTCCTTCTATGCCTCCGTTTAGCCGTTCGCTCGCGGCAATCGTTCTGCCGATTCTTCTGGCACTCGCCCCCCACCTCCTCCGTGCTCAGCCGCTCTACCAGCTGGACACGGACAATCTGCGTCTGATCTACACCAGTCCACTCCAGTCCTATCTGCTCCCGCAGGTAGCCCGCGCCTACTGGAATGCCACGCAGTTCGAGTCTGCCCTGTTCGACTATCAGCTCGAGGAGCCGGTGACGGTTCTTTTGCACGACCTTTATCACTACGGCAACGCAGGAGCGCGGGCCCTGCCGAGGAACCAGATTTCCGTCGGTATCGCGCCATTCAGCAACATCTACGAAACGACTCCCTCCAACGAACGCACCACGTCGTGGATGAACCACGAGATGGTCCACATCGTCACCACGGATAAGGCCACTTCGGGGGACCGCTTCTTCCGTTCGATTCTGTTCGGCAAGGTGCCGCCGACCGCCGAGAATCCGATCTCGATGCTCTACAGCTTCCTCACCACGCCCCGGTGGTATTCACCACGATGGGTCATGGAGGGGATCGCAGTCTATCTGCAGACCTGGATGGCCGGCGGCCTGGGCCGTGCGCTCGGCGGCTACGATGAAATGGTCTTTCGAGCCATCGTAGCCGACAGCGCCAGGATCTATGACGTCGTCGGGTTGGAATCCGAAGGCACGACCATCGACTTCCAGGTCGGGGCCAATTCCTACCTCTACGGCACACGGTTCCTCAGCTATCTCGCTCTCCAGTACGGCAGCGATTCCGTCGTCCGGTGGCTCAACCGCACCGAAGGGAGCCGCCGCTACTTCAGTTCCCAGTTCCGGCAAGTCTACGGAATCTCCTTGCGACAGGGCTGGTCGGACTGGATCACGTGGGAACGAGAATGGCAAACGCGGAACCTGGAAGCGATCCGACGAAATCCGGTTACCGCATTCCAGCCCCTCTCCGAAAGCGCACTCGGCTCCGTTTCAAAGGCCTTTTTCGATCCAGACGGGCGCAGACTGCTCGTGGCCACGCGCTATCCCGGACGAACGGCCCAGATTGCATCGATCGACATCGGTACGGGCCGAATCACCCAGATTGCGGACCTCATCGGCGCCGGCGGATACTATGTCACCTCTCCCGCCTACGACCGCGAGTCCCAAACGCTTTTCTACACCACCAACAATGCCTCCTGGCGCAACCTCGTTGCACTCGACCTGAAGACCGGCAAGGAACGAAGACTCCTCAAGAACTTTCGTTCAGGGGATCTCGAATTCAACCCGGGCGACCGGTCGCTCTGGGGCGTTCGACACTTCAACGGTATCTCAACGATCGTCCGCATCCCGGAACCCTATACCGAGTGGAATCAAATCCTTTCACTACCATACGGCCGTGACGTGTTCGATCTGGACATTTCGCCGGACGGGACCACGATGGTGGCTGCGATGATGGAAGTCGGCGGAGAACAGAGACTGATCAGCTACAAACTGGACGATCTGCTGGACGGAAGGAGCGATCACACCCTGCTGTTCGACTTCGGCCTGTCTCCCCCCTCCAACTTCGTCTTCTCACCCGACGGCAGAACGCTCTACGGCTCCTCCTACTACTCAGGCGTGTCGAACATTTTCCGCTACACGATGGAATCGGGGGAAATGGAGCCCCTGAGCAACGCCGAGACCGGTTTCTTCCGCCCGACCCCCCTTCCGGGCGACTCCGTCCTGGTGTTCCGGTATTCAGGCCGGGGATTTATTCCCGGATTCATTCCTGACCAGGTCCCCGAAACGGTGAGCGCCATCCGATTCCTCGGAAACGAGATCGCCCGCAACCAGCCGGACGTCCGATCTTGGCTCCTGCCTCCGCCGCCCCGCATCAACGCTGATTCACTTGAAGCGCTGGCACGACCGACGGGAAGCCTGCGCCTGCTGCGACTCGATGCGGCCTATCCGATCATCGAAGGCTACCAGGACGCAGCTGCATTTGGTGTGCACGTCGGACTGTCCGACGGCATCGGCTTCAGCTCGGTAGACCTCAGCGCCTCCGTTTCGCCGGAAACGAGCGACGTGGATTCGGACGAGCGGTTCCACCTCGGCGCCCGATTGCGGCATATGGACTGGGAAGTCACTGCCTCCTATAACACGGCTGACTTCTACGACCTGTTCGGCCCCACAAAGACCAGCCGAAAAGGCTATTCTGCCGGCGTTCAGAAAACCGGGATACTCCTGTATGACGAGCCGCGAAGGCTCAACTACTCGGTCCGACTGGTGGGATACGGGGGTCTGGAGACCCTCCCGGACTACCAAAACGTGCTCACCACCTTCGATAAGCTGCTCAGCCTCCGGGCCGGACTGGACTATAGCTTCCTGGACAAGTCGCTCGGTTCGGTTGAAGACGAACTGGGGGTCGCATGGAACGTGATGGGCCGGGCGAACCTTGTGAACGGCCGGGTGCATCCCCGCCTTCTCGTATCGGCGGAGCGCGGCTTCTTGCTGCCGCTCCGACACTCCTCGGTCTGGCTGAGGGCTGCTGCCGGTACGGCCATCACCAATGACCGATCCAACCCGTTCGCTAATTTCTATTTTGGCGGCTTCGGCAACAACTGGATCGACCACAGGGAAGTAAAACGATTTCGCGAACCGGAGAGCCTTCCCGGTTTCGAGATCAACGAAATCGGCGGCAACAACTTCGTTCGCGTCCAGACCGAATGGGTCGCCCCCCCGCTGCGGTTCCGCGCCGTCGGCGTCCCCAGCTTCTACCTGCGATGGGCCAGCCTCTCAGTCTTCTCCACAGCACTGATGACCAATGTTGATGGGCGGGATCCGTCCGGCCGCCCCCACCTCGATGAGGGAAAGGCGTTGAGGCAGGCAGCCGTCACACTCGGCACCCAGCTCGACTTCAGACTCGTCACGCTCTCCCACATGAATTCTACCCTCTCACTCGGCTACGCGTCCGGATTGCGACGACGGGGCCCGGATCGAAATGCGCTCATGATTTCTTTCAAGATCATGTAGATGGACCGGCGATCGAGAGCCCGATCCAAAGGGAATCGGGTCTCCCTGGTCCCGCACTCGCCCATTCCACACGCCCCTTCACCAGACGCCTCCTCGTGCACATTTTTCTTTACGCCGGTACCGGAGTCCTGCCGGTCTTCCTGTTCCTGCTGGCCCTGATTGTGCTCGACAGCTACAAACTGGTCACGCTCCGTGCCGTGGTTACGTCCATCTTGCTCGGTGCACTGTCGGCCGGCGGGAGTTACCTGCTCAACAGCGGGCTTCAGCTGGTCCTGGAGGTCGACCGGGTGACCATGACGCGTTACGTAGCCCCGCTTACCGAAGAAGTACTCAAAGCCATCTGGCTGGTCTTTCTGGTCCGGAGTGCACGGGTCGGGTTTGCCGTGGATGCCGCCATCCACGGTTTCGCCATCGGTGCCGGCTTTGCCATGGTGGAAAACGTGTACTACCTCCAGGCACTGGGCGAGAGTAACTTCTGGACCTGGGTCGTCCGGGGATTTGGGACGGCCGTCATGCACGGGGGCACGACGTCCATTTTCGGCATGATCTCCTGGGTTGCCATGGAGAGGTCCGGCTCGCCGCGTTTCTTTCATTTCTTGCCCGGGTTCCTGGCGGCGGTCGGTCTTCACTCCCTGTTCAACCACTTCATGCTTCCCCCCGTCACCTCCACTGCGCTACTCCTCATCGTGTTTCCTGTCCTGGTCACCCTGGTCTTCCAGAAGAGCGAGGAGATGACGCGTACCTGGCTTGGATCCGGCTTCGACTCCGATCAGCAGTTGATGGAAACGATCATGACCGGCGGCGTGCTGGAGACACACGTCGGGCACTACCTGCAGTTGGTCCGGACCCACTTCCCCTCGGAGGTGCTCTTCGACATGATGGCCCTGCTCCAGCTCCATGTTGAACTCTCCATCAGGGCCAAGGGCGTCCTCATGGCCCGCCAGGCGGGTTTTGACGTCCCGCTCGATCCGACCGTCTCCGCACAACTGGAAGAGCTTCAATTTCTCGAACGGAGCATCGGAAAGACAGGAATGCTCGCCCTGAAACCGTTCCTCCACACGTCGATTCGCGACATCTGGGAAATCAATCTCCTGAAGCAGGATTCCTGAAATGGGCCCCGGGTGAGGCCGGATGCCCCTGACGTCCCGGCATGGGGTGGAGCGAGGCCCGGACCTTCGAAGGAAGGGATCCCGTCACAACAAACCTTTGCTCCGCCCACCGTCCACCGGGACGGCCACGCCGGTCATGTACGCGGCGCGTTTGCTCACTAAAAAGGCAGCCACGGCCGCAAATTCTTCGGGGTTACCGATCCGCTTCAGGGCATTGGCCTCTGCCCACGAGGCTTCGATCGATGCGCGAGTCTGACCTGATCGGGACTGAATCGCGTCCGCCAGATTGTCGAGCCGCTCCGTGCGCGTATACCCGGGCAAGATGGTGTTCACCGTGATCCCGGCGGACCCCAGTTCTTCCGCCAGACTGCGAGCGAATCCCTGCACACCGGCCCTTGCCGCATTGGAAAGATAGAGATTCGGGATAGGCTGCTTTGCGGAAACGGACGTGATCATCAGGATACGGCTGAGTCCATCCGGCGCAACTGCCGCGTCCCGCAGGAAGGGCAGCGCGTGCCTGCACAGATTGATGGTGCTGATCAGATTCAATTCGATGGCGGCACGCCATTGATCGGCCGAGAAATCATCGATGAACCCGGTCGGAGGCCCACCCGCATTGGTAACCAGAATGTTGAGGCCGCCGAAGTGTGCCACTGCGTCGGACAACGCGCGTTGGATCGCCGCCTCGTCCGTCACGTCACATACGACGGGCATGACCCGACTGCGGTCGCCGGAGAGGCGCCCCGCCGCTTCGGTAACCCGATTCTCGTCACGTGAGCAGAGCGCTACGCGGCAGCCCTCACGTATGAGTTCCTGAGCCACGGCAAAGCCAAGCCCCCGGCTTGCACCGGCTACGAAAGCAATACGATCTTCCAGTCCCAGATCCATGGTGAAACCTGTTTCAAGCCTACATTGCGTCTGCTGACGAATTCACCGTCAGACCTTCCAGCCAATCGGAGTATACATCCCATGTCGATGAATCGCGAGATCATCTCCACCCCCGACGCGCCGGCTGCCATCGGGCCGTACAGCCAGGCCGTTCGCGCTGGAGCGACGCTCTACTGCTCGGGACAAATCCCGCTCGATCCCAAAACGGGCCAACTCGTAGACGGCGGGATCGAAGTCCAGACCGAACGGTCCCTGCTGAACCTGCAGGCCGTCCTCCAGACGGCGGGTCTCACCTTTGGCAACGTCGTTCAGGTCACCGTCTACCTGATCGATATGGCCGACTTCTCCGCCATGAACGAGGTGTATGCCGAATTCATGGGCACCGCCCCTCCGTCGCGGGTAACCGTGGCCGTTGCGGGTCTGCCCCGAGGAGCACGCGTCGAAATCTCCTGCGTGGCCGTCGGAACGTAGACGACGGATCAGCGAAGGGCTACGACCAGTTCGAACACCAGTTTCACGGCGAGGTCGTAGTCCGAATCGGGCCGGATCGTCTCATTGGGCGCCAGGACCAGGTCGGTACCGAAGGACCCGCCGCGAATCACTGCCGAGACATCAACGGCCACGTTGGGACTCAATGCGGCATCATCCGCGGCTGCGACGACGGCCAGGTTTTCAGCCACGGCTACTTCAGCCGTGGTGTTATGGTCGTATGTCAGCCGTACGCCTGCACGATTCGTGAAAGAAATTTTCCCATCGATCGGGAAGATGACCTCTACAAAACCGTCTACCACACGCGCGCTCTCGACCTGCTCGATGTCGTAGCCCCGATCGGTCAACGCGGCCACGAAGGAGACCTTGTCTTCAGAGGACAGGATCAAAGGGGCGCCGGATGTCACCGTGTCGGACGAAAACGTATGGCGGAAGATCGTCTCCTGGCGTAGGGTGACCGTCATCTGGTCAGATCCAAAATCGCAACCGAGCAGGGCGACGCCTGACACGATGGCTAGGAGGGATGTGCTTCGGAGTGCATTCATTCCCCTGTCTGTTGCACAATGCCCAGATCGCGCTCGTATTCGGCCTTGAACGTACGGATCGCCTCAAAAATGGCCGCCGCAACCTGGTCCTTGCCCCGTTCGCTGTTCAGATACCGCGCCTCGTCGGGATGGGTGGCGAATCCGGTTTCAATCAGGACGGCCGGCATGGAGGCGCTCCAGAGCACGTAGAAGCCGGCCTGCTTCACCCCCCGGCTCTGACGACCCGAGCCACTCCTGAACCGGTCCTCGATGAGCGCCGAGAGTTGTTCGCTCTTCTGCAGATAGGCGCTCTGCGCCAGCGCCATCATGATAAGGTCATCGTCCCGGTACGACGCGTACCGTTCCGGGTTCGACTCGAACTTGATGACGGAATTTTCCCGCTCCATCACATCTCTCGCGCTGTCGGTCTTGTGGAGTCCAAGGAAGTAGGTTGAGGTGCCCTGGACGGTCTTTCCACGAGCGCCGCCGATCGCGTCGACGTGGATGGAGACGAAGAGCTTGCCTCCAGCCTCATTCGCGATCTTTCCACGCTGGGCAAGCTCAATGAATCGGTCGTCCGTACGGGTGTACACGACCCGCACGCCCAACCGCTCCTCGATCAGCCTGCCGAGTTTGAGCGCGATGGCCAGTGTCACATCCTTCTCGCGGAGTCCGTTCGCCATCGTGCCGGAGTCCTTGCCCCCGTGACCGGCGTCGATGACGATACAGTCGAGCATCCAGGGGGCTCCGGTTCGGCGTATGTCCCGGCGGTCAGTCGGCAGCGACGGCGGGGTAAGCCGTTGTGCGGCGGGCAGTTCAGCCGTATCGGACCGACCGCGCTCACCGACCGCCGCGGAGGCGACGGCGGGCGCCGAGCCGGCGGCGGTACCCTCCGGTTCCGCCTTTGCTTGTGCGCCTGGATCTGACCGGACGGGTGCGCTCGACGTGAGACCGGCCGCTTCTCCGCCGGCGGGTTCCGGGCGGTCGTTGGTCGAACCCCGCACGGTCCGGGTCTCCGAAGGTGACTCCCGGACCTTCCGGGCCACCGACGAAGCCCTGGGGGCGTGGTTCAGAGCGAGGAGAAAATCCGTCGACGACCGGTCGGGATAGAAGACCACGTGGACGGGAAGATCCTGCCGAAGTTCAAACCGGATTTCGACCCGTTGACGCCGCTGAAGCGCCGTATAGTCTGCCACCGCGCCAATCGGGGCATCCTTGCGAAACGCCCGGGACAGGCGGGCCTCGGACAGGACCACCAGCAAGGTGCGCGTTCCGATCAAGTCGACCTCGTAGTCCTCCTCCGCGATCCGCTCGGTGGAGTGCACGCGGATCACGTAACCCCGGCTATCGCCGCGCTCCGCAAACGACACCCGCCAGACGACGGGTTCAGCCTCGATGTCAGACGATGCCGGTACGGTCCAGATTGCCAGGAAGCCCAGCAGAACCTTCACCGCGCCGCCAACGCGACCTGCAACCTCCTCCAGCGCGTGCCTCCGCGTCCACATGTCAGGATCAATAGACTCAGAAATCGACTCTTCCTGAGTAATATAGCCAAAGACTTCGTTAGTTTCCGAAACGGCTTCCGTTCGATCACTTAAACCTTTGGTTTAAGCAGGAGCCTGTCTGATCAGTGATTGGCGAGTAGAAGCGACCGCCGCTCGCCCGCACGCACCGCGATCCTGAGGCGATTGGATTCGGGAGGAACGGCACAATTGTAGTCCGGATTGTACTCGCAGAACGGATTGTATGCATAATTGAAGTCGACCACGACAATGTCCTGCCGCAGCTCGCCTTCCACGTACCGCCCGCCGCCGTAGGTTTCACGCCCCGACGTGGCATCGGCAAACGGGATCCAGATGCGGGTGGGTAGGTCAGGCGCCGCCTGGAATACGGAGAGCGTACCAGTGCCCTCCGGGAAGGGCACTTCCACGGTTCCGATGCGCAGCTTGGGCTCCGGCCCCGAGAGCGTCTGGGCCATCATGATGAATTCCGGCTCCGTGTCGCGCATCAGAGGCAGGACGAATCGATACGCCGAATCGACCTCGAAATAGTTGAGGCCTTTGAAGCGGGGCTTGTCTTCCGGCCTGATAACGGGGCTATCGACGGAAGCCAACTCTACATTTTTGGCAAACCGATGCTCCATCACCTCCAGCTCGTAGGGGCCGACATCCGGCTGGCATCCTGTCGCGGCTGCAAGCATGAGCCAGCAAAGCACCGAAATGAACCGGATCGGAGCCGGGGCGGACCGGAGGAGTCGCATTGGTGTCGTTATAGTGGTTTGGATTGGCTGGCCTAATGTAATTAGAACGCCCCGGGAAGAGATTCGTCCCGGGGCGTTTTCTCACCATGTCCACCAAACCACTACCAGGCCAGGGGGTCATTCTCGCCGAGGAGCCGACTCTTTCTTCGGGCGATGATCTCTTCCTTATGGCGTTGACGTTCCGCAATGCGCGATTCGAGGTCCTGGATCCGTTCATTCATCCGTGCCACGTCCTCCTTGCGCGCCTCCTCCTTGGCCTCGAAGATCGCTTCGAGTTTTTCCTCCAGTTCGGTTTCGAGCTGCGTCCGCTCTTCCCCCTCGGCCTTTCTCCATTCCCTGGCAAGCCGAGCCGCTTCGGATTCCATTTCGGCCACTTGCCGGTCGGCGATCGAACGTTCATGCCAGAGCGCGAGTGGACCGGAATCGATCATAACCCGGCTGCGAATCCGGTCGGCAAGGTCCTCTGCATCCTTCATGCGAACGATGATGTCTTCTCGTTCGATCGGTCCGGACCATGCGCCTTCCCAATCCATTTCCACGCCCGGCGCCGGAGGAGCGGGAACCCGGAATTCGTATTCCCGATCGATGTCCCGGTTGTGCATGACCATCGGGCTTTTCCGGTCCGGGTCGACGACCACCACCCATTCGTCCTCATCAACGCCTTCCCTGGTGATCTTCACTTTTCCGTCTTCGGTTCGATAGATTACCAGGTCGCCGTCCCGGGCGACAACGCGATCTTCCTTCTCTTGCGCGAGGGCCGGAAAGCCTGCACCGGCGACCAGAATGCCGACGAGCACCAACTGTAGTTTTTTCAGGTTTCTCATGGTCTCTACTTTTCTGATGAATAGGGTTTTGGTCTGGCTGAAGGGGTGACGCGGCGACAACGATCCCGTCGCGTGTATGCGGTCACTGTTGACCGACGAGTTCCTCGAGGCGCCGGTCGATCAGTTCCTTTCTGGCTCTCTCCCGCTCACGCAGTGAGATCTTGAGCCGCTCAAGCCGTTGTTCAAGCTCCTGGATTTCCGCCAGACGATTCTCGTGCTTCAGTTCGAGGATCTGTTCGAGTTTCAAACGCAGTTGGGCCTCGAGTGCACTGCGATCGGTTCCGGCAGACAGGGACCGAATCTGTTGGGCGAGGGACTGGGCCTCGTATTCCATGCGCTCCTCGGTATTGATTCGACCAAACAGCGCGCGATTCTCCTCGCGAAGGCCTCGCACGTAGCTTTCCAGCGCGACGCGGCGGGCCACCTCCGCCGACCGCATTACATCGGCATTCGCACGCGCCTCAGAGATCTCGCGCACGATCCGGACGTCTCCGTGCGGAACCAGACGATCCTGGTCCACACGGAACCACATCCCGTGCAGAGGGAAAATGGGGGATAGCTCGCCGATCCATGTCACCTGCAGCGTCCCTTCTTCCTGCACGGGAGATGGCAGGGAAGGAAGTTGCGCGGAAGGAACGGCTCGGCCGTCGATAAAGATCTTTCCGTCCTGAACGAGCACGGTCCGGAGTCGAACCTCCTCGTGCTCCTGTGCCGTTGCTGCGGCCCCGTATCCCAGTGCCGCAAGTGCCAGCATCCACTTGAGGGTCGTTTTCATAATCCGTCTTCGAATACGTTGTGCACTCAGTCTGTCAATGGGGTGGACGGCGCACCGAGGAATCCTCCGTGGCGGCCGCACCGGAATAGGGCCGTGCCCCGCCGCCCTGCATTGCCCCAAGCGGTACCGCCTGGTCCCACTCGATGCCCGAAAGTGCCTCCTCGAGCGACAGCACCCTGGACTGGATAACGAAGAGGTCTTCCGCTCCCTCCCATACCACATCACCCACGCGCGCGGTCGGCGGCAATGCGGTGATCGCGTCGGAGAGGGACGGTGCGGGTCCCGCCGATTCGGTGAGCCGGCTTCCCTTCGCCGATCGGCCCGCCGATTCGGCGAGCCGGCTTCCCTTTGCCGACGGGCCCAGGGAACCCTGCATTTCGGTGACGAAGGGCATCTGGGGAGATGCGGGCCGGGGCTCGTCAACCGCACGTGCGTCGGCGGGGGCCGGTGCGGCCTCGTCTGTCTGTCGCTCCGTCGCCACGAACCCCTGTTCGGCGACGCGGGGAAGTGAGGAGGTTTCATCTACCGAATTCCTCCCGACCCAATATCCTGCGATCCCTACGAGGCAAGCCGCGGCCGCCCACGAAACGGGGCGTAGCAGTCGGATCAAACGCACAGAACCGGAGGCCGCATCAGGCCGAGCTACGGCGCGTTTGGCGGCCAGGTCTACCACGGCGTCTATCACGGACGGATGGGGGCGTGCGGCACCCCGCGCGGCGAGCAGGTCGCGGGCCTCCACGAGCCCCTCATAGGCCGCTATCCCTTCGGCGTCCTCTGCCAGGACCTCCTCCAGCGGTCGGTCCGGCTCCTCGCCATAGAGGTGACGAATGACTTCCAGGTTATCCATGCGTGGTCTTAAATCGTAGCCGAAATGTCAGTCAGCGTCTTTGTTTTTGTGTCGTCGATCATGCGTCGGAGATTCTGCAGCGCGTAGCGCATGCGCCCCAATGCGGTGTTGATCGAACAGTCGGTCACCGCGGCAATTTCCTTGAAAGTGAGTTCGGCGTCGTGCCTCAGGAGCAGGACCTCTCGTTGTTCGGTCGGCAACCGGCCAATGAGCGTGTCTAGCCATTGCTGCCGATTTGATTGTTCGAGCCGTTCGTCGGCGCCCGCCGCCTCGTCGGGCAGCCGCTCCCAGACCTGCTCCTCTTCCCCGTTCCCTGTCTCCGCCGTTTGCCATCGTTTTTTCATCCGAAAGTGGTCCAGCGCCGCATTCCGGGCGATCCTCATAATCCAGTGTATCCAGCGCCCCTGGTCCGCGTATCCGCCCCGTCTGCGGTGCATCGCATCAATCGCCCGGACGAACGTCTCCTGGAAGAGGTCGTCAGCCGTCTCTCGATCCTGCACCATCCCCAGCAGGTATCCGTAGAGGCGAGACTGATGCCGCTCTACGAGTCGGCGAAAGGCCTGCTCGTCGCCGCGTTCGAGGTACGCCGCAACCAGGCTCTCGTCCGTTGCTTCAGTCGGGTGAGAAAACACGTCGATTCAGTCGCTGTCCATCGTGCGGGACCTTATGTTCTCTATGCCAATAACGCTCGGGGAGCCGAACTTATTGCAGGGTGTTCTATCCAACCTCATTCGACAGTCAGAACGTTCCTTCCGGTCCCAGCTATGGTCGTGCCTTCCGTTCCTATCGCCGATCTCGGTGCGCTCTCATTTTCGAAACTCATTGTCGGCTTCTGGCGCCTGCAGGAGTGGAATCTCTCCTCCAGAGGCCTTCTCGGGCTGATCCACGCAAGCCTGGATCATGGCATCACGACGTTCGACCACGCCGCAATCTATGGAGCGTACACGTGCGAGAAATCGTTTGGTGACGCGCTGGCCATTATGCCGGCCCTCCGCGAACGCATGCAGATCGTCACCAAATGCGGAATCCGGCTGGCTTCAACAGGGGGGCCGAAGCTCACCTATTATGATACGAGCAAGGCGCACATCATCGAGTCAGCAGAGCAATCGCTGAGGAACCTCCGCACCGACCGTATCGATGTGCTGTTGATTCATCGTCCCGACCCCCTGCTCGACCCTGACGAGGTGGCGGAAGCATTCGACGACCTCTATCAATCCGGCAAGGTGCGCTACTTCGGGGTCTCGAACTTCTTGCCCTGGCAGGTCGACCTGCTCGCTTCCCGGCTCGAACTGCCCATCGTCGCCAACCAGATCGAGGTCTCGCCACTCTGCCTCGACCCGCTGCACAACGGAACCCTCGACCAGTGCCGTCGACTTCGGATGGCCCCCATGGCCTGGTCGCCTTTTGCGGGTGGACGTCTTTTCACGGAAGACTCGCCGCGTGCCGACCGCGTTCGCGCGGCGCTCAAAGACGTGGGCGAAGAACTCGGCGGCGCATCGGTCGATCACGTCGCACTGGCCTGGCTGCTCGCTCACCCGTCGGGCATCCTGCCGGTGATCGGCACCGGGAAACGCGAGCGGATTCGTTCCGCCGCCTCGTCCGTAGAGCTTTCTTTGTCTCGCGAGCAGTGGTTCACGATCTGGTGCGCCTCGGCAGGCTCCGGAGTGCCCTGAACCGACCTCCGGGTACCATTTCCGTCTCTCACCTTCCAGAAGGTCGGTTCACACCTTCAAACCTTCCCAAACCGCCTCCCTCGGACCCTCGGACCCCGGATCCCCATCAGATCCCCGACGCGATGAGCAACTCGATGTCCCGGTGCTGCATCCCGAACATCGACGCGATGCTTTTCTTCGTGAGGTGCCCCCTGTACACGTACGTGCCGTTTCGGAGGCCGTCATTGCGCCATAGCGCGTCATTGATATTTCCACCCTCGCCAATTTCGAGAACGTAGGGGACGAGCACGTTGGTGAGCGCCTCGGAAGCCGTCCTGGCCGCATTCGACGGCATGTTCGGGACGCAATAGTGCACCACGCCGTGCTTGACAAACGTCGGCTCCGAGTGGGTGGTCGGCCGGCTCGTTTCGATGCATCCACCCTGATCGATCACCACGTCGACCACCACTGATCCGGGTCGCATGGTCTGTACCATCTCCTCGGTCACCAGCACGGGGGAGCGAAACCCGCTGCGCATCATGGCGCCAATCACAACGTCGGCCGTTTCAACCCATTTGCGCACGTACTGCGGATTGGCCACCGCCGTCGTAATTCGTCGATCGAGATAGTGCTCGAGCGCCCGAAGCGCACTCAGATCGTTGTCGAGCACGATAACCTGGGCCCCGAAACCCAGTGCAGTCCTGGCCGCCCACTCTCCCACCACGCCGGCGCCCAGAATCACCACGCTCGCCGGAGGAACGCCCGAGATGCCACCCAACATGACACCGCTTCCGCCCTCCGCACTCTCCAGGTACCGCGCCGCCACCTGCACGGCCATCGATCCCATGATTTCGTGCATCATCCGTACGATCGGGAAACTGCCGTCCGGATCCTTGATGAACTCGAATCCGATTCCCGTAATACGTAGCTCCATCAGCCGCCGAAGCAGTTCGGGGGTGACTCCCCCCAGATGCAGCGCCGAAATGAGAATCTGATTGTCTCTCAACAAGGACAATTCTTCCGCGCCTGGGGGGAAGACCTTCACGATGACATCGCACGTGCCGAACAGCTCAGTCTCCGACTCCACCACCGACGCCCCTTCTTCCGTATACGCCCTGTCGGCATACTGGGCAAGCGCGCCGGCACCCGATTGCACGTACACCTCGTGCCCATTTGCGACGAGAATCGAAGCGCCCGATGGACTCAATGAAACTCGGCGCTCTTCGTGTACGACTTCCCGCGGAATACCGATGCGCAGCACCTGGCGTCGCTCCTCCACCTTGGCCCGCTTCTCCATCGTCATCAGCGAAGGATCGGTGATCAGCCCGGGAATACTGGGTGCTTCCATTCTGTATACTCTTCTTTGGTGGAGAAACGTACGGCGCGGCCGACTACCGGCACAAGTTATCCGTCAGCCTGTCCAGCGGTGAAGTAACACGGCCCCCGCTGCGGACACGTTCAGGGATTCGACACCGGCGGGGAAGTCCCGGCTAGGACGTTCTCCTCGGGGGATGAAGATGCGGCGATCGACGCAAAACAGCACGGACTCAGAAATCCCGTGCGCTTCGCTTCCCAGAACGAGGGCGGAAGGCTCGGTTGGCCTCCATTCGTCAACCGGCTCTCCGTCGAGCGCACCGCCGTATACGACACAACCCCGTTCCCGACAAGCTGACAGCATGCCGGCCAGGTCGTCGGTCTGGATCGGAGTCAGATCCCAGAGTCCTCCCATCGTCGCCCGAACCACCTTGGGGGCAAATAGATCGGCCGTGCCCGTGCCCGCCACGAGCACGTCCACTCCGAACCAGGCAGCCGTCCGCATCAGCGTGCCCACGTTGCCCGGGTCCTGTATTCCGTCCAGCACCAGCGCCCGACGGAACCCGGCAGGAAGATCTGTGCGCAATTCCGGCAGTTCCGCCACGGCCAACAGACCCTGGTCCGTCTCCAGATCCGAAACGGATCGCATCCACCGCGAATCGACACGTGACACGGGAACCGTCGCCCGCTCGAGCAGGGAGGCCACACGGGGGAGATCGGCCGCCTCGTGCGTGACCAGGATCTCTCGCATGACGGCGCGCGCCTGCATCGCCGACTCCACGAGTCGAATCCCCTCGATCAGGTAGGCGCTCTGCTGCAGCCGGCCCTTGCGCCGTGACAGGAGCGCAATCTCTCGCCCTCGTTTCTGACTCACCATGCGTGAAATCGACCGTTTCAGATTCTTCCGTTCAAGGTACGCCACCGTCGTCCACGGTGCGGATTCATTACATACGTCACTCCTACACGAAGCGTTCATATCGACTGTTTCGATCACCCCGTATCTTAAACCGTTGCCGGACCGAATGCCGGATCCGGCAGGAACCTCAACACAGACAACTCCTATG
>CAYLXM010000075.1:0-17362 GCA_964387555.1 uncultured Rhodothermales bacterium
TCCTGCCAAGCGCCAGGTGATCTACGAAGAAGCGAACAAGCTGTACTATGAGCAGGTTCCGACCATCCTTCTCGCGACCGCAACCAGCCATGGCTTTGAGCAGCGCTGGGTCAAGGGTGCAATCCTGAACCCGATCTTCTCCGGCAACTACTTCTACACGATGTACAAAGAGTAATTCGCCGTTCAGTAAGATTTACCAAAAAATTTCTGGGGACCTGGCGACAGGTCCCCAGAAATCACTACAGCCTTGTCATGCGTAACGCGCGGGAGCAAGTCTCCAGCCTGTTCCAGATGGCAAGTCTGAAAAAACAGACATGAGGTAATTCATGATTACATATATCATTCGCCGTTTATTGCTTGTGCCGGTCCTGCTCTTCGGCGTAACCATCCTGATCTTTGGAATGTTGCAATTTTTGGATGCCGATGAGCGGGTCTCGCTGTATATTCGCGGTGACCCCAAATCGGATGCACAAGTCAACGCGTTCATCAAGAAATATTGTCTCGATTGCCCGATCCACATTCAATATAAAAACTGGCTGGTTGGCACGATCGACTCGGTCACGGGTGAACGCGAAGGTGGCATCCTATTCGGCAATTTCGGCTGGTCAAAGACCGGTTCACAACCGGTGGCGCAGTTGATCGAACGCCGTTTTCCAAATACATTGGACCTAACCCTTTGGGCAATCGGGCCTGTGATCATGGTTGGCATCTGGCTGGGGGTGTTGGCGGCAGTGCATCATAACGGGATTGTCGATCAGGTGGCGCGTGTCTTCAGCATTGTAGGAACTTCCTTCCCATCGTTCGTATTCGGTCTGCTGATGCTGATGGCGTTCTATGCTAATTTGCAATGGTTCCCACCGGGGCGCCTGACCGATCAGTTCAACCAGGTCGTTTATTCCGACCAGTTCAACCATTACACCACGTTGTTGACCATCGATGCCCTGTTGAACGGGCGCTTCGATATTTTCCTGGATGCCCTACGCCACATGTTCCTGCCCATTCTTACCCTTTCCTATATCAGTTGGGCAACCTTCCTGCGAGTGACGCGCGGCTCCATGCTCGAAACCCTGCGCCAGGAGTATGTGGTCACAGCGCGCGCGAAGGGGCTGGCAGAACGCGATGTTATCAATAAACATGCCAAACCCAATGCCATGCTCCCTGTGGTGACACTGGCGGGCTTTTCAGTGGTCGGCTTGATGGGCGGCGTGATCATCACCGAGACGGTCTTCGACTATCCCGGGATCGGTTCGGCTGCGGCGCAGGCTTCGGCGCAATTGGATGTGGTCACCGTGCTGGGCTTCGCCCTGTTCAACGGACTCATCCTCATCGTTGCCAACCTGGTCGTTGATATCCTCTATGCCGTGGTTGACCCGCGTGTGCGTTTGTCTTAATCGGAGAGAAACATGAGTGTAGTAAATCCAACAGGTGATAATGAACTTTTGGGTGATGCCGTT
Source organism: uncultured Rhodothermales bacterium (assembly GCA_964387555.1). Classification (GTDB taxonomy): domain Bacteria; phylum Bacteroidota; class Rhodothermia; order Rhodothermales; family CAYLXM01; genus CAYLXM01. The sequence continues at coordinate 1,455 of CAYLXM010000075.1, forward strand.
GCCATGCGGCAGATCGGCCGCCTCGAACGCTTTCTGGGACCGGAAAATTATCGTATTGTGCAGGGCTTGTTCAAAACCCCGGCGGCGATCGCTGGGACTGTTTTGATCGCGTTCTTTGTTTTGGTTGCAGCAGCAGCGCCAATCCTGGCACCACCGTTGAATCCCAATGATCCATATAAGATCCCTCGTGATGGTTTCAAGGCGGAGCCAAAACCCATGGGCGAAGTATGGAAGACCAAGCCGCCTCCACTGCCATTCTGGTGGGAGGCTGTCACGGGCAAGGATCAATGGGTGCATCTCTTTGGGACTGCCCAGGGACAATATGACATTTACTATGGTGTTATCTGGGGTACGCGTACCGCCTTCAAGACCGGGCTCGCGGTTGTCATTTCGACGGTTCTGATCGGCGTGATCGTTGGTTCGGTATCCGCGTATTACGGTGGCTGGGTGGATAACGTCCTCATGCGCATCGTGGATGTGCTGTATGTTTTGCCTGGCTTAATGGCGACGTTGATCCTGGCGGCGGTGCTCACACCAGTCATTGGAAGGAGTGTCTTGCCGGTCTTGATATCGCTGATCGCGTTCGGCTGGCTGGGATATGCGCGCATCATCCGTAGTGACATTCTTTCTGTGAAACAGCGCGATTTTGTCCTGGCTGCCAAAGTGATCGGCGTCCAGGATAGCCGTATCCTTTTCCGTCACATCATACCCAACGCCATTTTCCCCACATTGGTTTTGGCATCCCTTGGCATTGGTGATGTGGTGCTGTCGTTCGCGGCGCTTTCCTTCCTGGGCATCGGCGTGGAATTGGGTTACGCTGACTGGGGACAGGTGCTGGCGTTCGCCCGCAACTGGATCAGCAGTCTCAACACTTACTGGTATATCATCGCCTTCCCGGGTGTGACGCTGGTGTTCTTCGTGTTGGGATGGAACCTTGTCGGCGATGCCCTGCGCGACGTGCTTGACCCGCGCCTGCGCGGCAAAGTCTAAAGTTTGTGCCAGCCCGATCTTTGATCAGATTTATCATTGTACCTTTTGGAATAGCCCTGCTGATTGCAGGGCTATTCTTCGATGGGGGATTTGCCTCATCGAACCTACAGACCATGCCAACCCCGGATCGCCTTGCTGAACCGACGCTGCCGCCATCGCCTTCACAAGCGGATCATGGCGCACAAGTGTACTGGCTTTCATGCCTGCCCTGTCATGGCGACAAGGGGCAGGGATTAACCGATGAGTTCCGCGAGACCTATCCGCCGGAGGAGCAATATTGCTGGGAACGTGGCTGTCATGGACCGAACCCCTATGAGAGTGGTTTTACCATTCCTAAGACCATACCGGCAGTGATCGGTCCGGATGCGATCCGCAAGTTCACAAATGCTGCACAACTCAAAGCCTACATCCACGCGGCGATGCCTTATTGGAAACCCGGCAGTTTGACCGAGGAGGATGCCTGGCGCGTAACCGCCTTCCTGATGCGCGAAAGTGGCTTATGGGATGGCGTTGAGGAGTTGAACTCGTCCAACGCGGGGGAGGTCAGTATTCTGTTTGGGGTGCCAACCCCGTCTGTAACGCCGGAGCAGGTTCAAGTCCGGGAAAGAGGCGGGGAATGGTCAGGATATTTCCTTATTGGTGGTTTGGTCATATTATTGTTTCTGTTGTTCTTCGCCCTCAAAAAAATCCAAAACAAGGCTACAATTTGAAGGATGCTAAGATCAATGCAGAGACAGGTTTCAAAATTGAGCCTGCTCATGGTTGCTGGTATGCTGATTACTTCCTGTGGTGGGAATGTGAACACCAATGAGCAGTCTGAATCTTCACCATTGAATGCCGCGACTCCCAATGAAACTGGAGTGGCAGATAGAAAATCTTCCGACCCCAATACGTTTGTCCAGGTGATATTTGGAGAACCTGAAACCCTGGATCCTGCCCTTGGTTATGATACTGCCGGTAACGCGATCATTCAGAACATCTATGAACCGCTTGTGTTTTATGATGGTATTCATACTGATCAATTTGTGCCGATGCTGGCAGAGTCGTGGACGGTTTCGGACGATGGCACCGCCTACATATTCAAGGTGCGGTCCGGTGTGAAATTCCATGACGGACGGGGATTGACAGCGGAGGATGTTGCATATTCCTTCCAGCGCGGCATGCTCTTCGGAGGCTCTGATGGACCTCAATGGCTGCTGGCTGAACCTTTCTTTGGTGTTGGCAGGGACGATATCACCTGCATCGTGGATAACTGTGTATCTTTGGATGACCGCGAGGCTTTGATTGCCAACGATCCGGCAGTGCTCCTTGCCGCTTGTGAACGGGTCAAGTCTGTGATCGTGGCTGATGAAACGACCGGCACTGTCACCATGACCCTGGCACAATCCTGGGGACCGTTTCTCCCCACCATTGCCCAAACCTGGGGCGGCATCATGAACAAGGATTGGGCGATCTCCAACGGCGCCTGGGACGGTTCATGTGATACGTGGCAGAATTATTATGCTGAACCCTCCGAGAGTGACCCGTTGTCCCGCATCGCAAACGGAACGGGTCCCTTCAAGCTGGATAATTGGAAATTCAGCGAAGAACTTGTTCTGGTTCGTAACGAGACTTACTGGCGCGAACCTGCCAGGCTCGAACGCATTGTGACCAAGTATGTAAATGAGTGGGGAACCCGTTTTGCGATGATGCTGGCTGGTGATGCGGATGTGGTCGCGGTCCCGGATGAAAACCGTTCCCAGATGGATGCCTTGGTGGGGGAACGCTGTGAGTTTGATGTTGAAAATAACAGGTATTCCCCCTGTAATGTGATCAACGACTCCCTGCCGTACCGTCTGTATATCGGACGTCCGGGGATCAGCCGTACCGATATGTTTTTCAATTTCCGTGTTGCCGAGGATTCAAACTACGTTGGGTCGGGCAGGTTGGACGGCAACGGCATCCCGCTGGATTTCTTTTCGGATGTACACATCCGCCGTGCCTTTGCCTCTTGTTTCGATTGGGACGTATACATCAGCGATGTTTTTGACGGCGAAGCGGTTCAGTCTCCTGTCCTGCCGCTGTCGGGCATGCCCGGTTATCAGTCTGAGATACCTTTGTATTCCTATGATCCCGACAAGTGCGAAGCCGAATTCAAACTAGCCGACCTTGATGATGATGGCATCCCCGCCGGGAATGATCCTGATGGCGATATATGGACGGTTGGATTCCGTCTTCAGGCTTTGTATAATCAGGGCAACACCAGCCGCCAGACCATCGCCGACATTCTGGCAAACAATATTGCATCGATAAACAATTTGTTCGTGATCGAAACGGTTGGATTGCCGTGGAACACCTTTTTGCGGGTGATCCGTAACCGTGAGGCTCCCTATTTTGTAAGCGGCTGGGCTGAGGATATCCACGATCCGCACAATTGGTATGTTCCATATTTGATCGGCACCTTTGCCATCAACCAGAACCTGCCGAATGATCTCAAAAACCAATTCAGGGATCTGGTCAACCAGGGTGTGGCAGAAACCGACCCCGCGGCGCGTCAAGCGATCTATGAACAGCTTAACCAGATATTCTATGATCAGGCTCCGACCGTATTGCTTGCCGTTGCCACCAGTCATAGTTTCGAACAACGCTGGGTCAAAGGCACAACTCCGAATCCGATCCATCCCGGATATTATTTCTACCCGATGTACAAAGAATAACCCTGCAAGGAAGCGATATTATGATGAAAACCCGAACTGTTCACATTCTGATTTTATTGATATTGGCGCTTTCTGCCTGCGCTCCGCAAGTGACTGAGATTCCACTTGTTGCGTCGGAAGTGCCCACGGAAACTCCGCCGGCGGCTCTTCCCTCGCCGACACCTGCTCCGCGCTCATTGACAGTTTGTCTTGGCGAGGAGCCGACCACGTTGTATCTGTATGGGGATTTAAACGCCTCCGCACGCAGTGTACTATCTGCCGTTTACGATGGACCGATGGATGTCTCCAACTATGAATATGAGGCGGTCATTCTTGAGAAAATTCCCAGTCTTGAGGATGGCGACGCGCAGGTCAACCCGATAACGGTTCGCGCAGGCAGCCTGGTCGTGGATTCAAGCGGTGCAGTGGTTTCGCTCAATACGGGCGTGCGTGTTCGCCCCAGCGAATGCCGCAGCGACAATTGCGCAATCAACTACGATGGTTCCAGTACCATTCAGATGGATCAAATGGTGGTTACCTTTACCCTGCTCGAAGGATTGATGTGGTCCGATGGCGAGCCGCTCACTGCAAATGACTCTGTTTTCTCATTCAACCTTGCCTCCAACGATGGTACGCCCGTCAGCAAATTCCTGATCGACCGTACCCAAACCTATGAAGCCGCCAGCGACAACGTGACCATCCAGTGGTGGGGACTGCCCGGCTACATTGACCCTGAATACTACACCAATTTCTGGACACCTCTGCCACAGCACAAATGGAGCGAGTTCTCCGCACCCCAATTACTCGAAGTGGATGTTTCCACGCGCACGCCTCTTGGTTGGGGAGCCTACATAATTCAAGACTGGACTCCCGGAGAAAGCATCCACCTGATTAAAAATCTGAACTACTTCCGCGCGGATAGTGATCTCCCCAAATTAGACGAATTGACCTACCTTTTCATGCCCAATGCGGAGACTGCCATGACCGCCTTTGTGGTTGGAACGTGCGATGTGCTTGACCCCTCCATCAACCTGGATGGTCAGGTCTCCCTGCTCCAACAGATGCAGACCGATGAACAGGCACAGTTGCTCACTGCCCAATCCGATACGATGGAATGGCTCAGCTTCAGTCTACTGCATGCCTCCTACGATAACGGCTTTAGCTCCACCGGACTCAACCCTGACCGTCCTGATTACTTTGGTGATGTGCGCGTCCGCAAGGCGATTGCCTACTGCCTCGACCGTCAAAAGATTGTTGACACCGTCCTTTTCGGATTGTCGCGTGTACCGGATAGTTATCTTTCCCCGAACCATCCCCTTCACAATGGTAATTTGCAAACCTATGAATATAATCCTGCATCCGGTCGTGAGATACTCGAACAGGTTGGCTGGATAGACCACGATAAGGACCCATCCACGCCGCGCCAGGCGCTGGGGGTGACCAGGGTACCAAATGGAACACCACTTGTGCTCGATTATTACACAACGAACGCCACCCAGCGCAGGCAGGCGGTTGAGATTTTTACTGCATCATTGGCTGAATGCGGTATTGGTTTGAATCCTATCTATCAGACCGCCGCCGAATTTTACGCGCAGGGACCGACCGGTCCGCTCTTCGGGCGCAAGTTTGATCTTGCAGAGTATGCCATTGGTGTCAACACGTTCGAACCGCAGTGCAATTGGTTCACCACCGATCAAATCCCGAATGAATCCAACAACTGGGTTGGTGTCAATGTCAGCGGGTTTTCCAATCCCGATTTCGATGCGGCATGTGAAGAAGCCGTGCAGGTTCTGCCGGATGAACCAGGATACATATCCCATCAACGCGCGCAGGAATTCTTTGCCTTTGAACTTCCCTCGATCCCGCTTTACATGCGTCTCAAAGTTGCCGCTGCCAGAAATGATTTTTGCGGATTTTCGCTCGACCCGTCCTCGCTGGATGGGCTGACGGATATCGAATCATTTGACCATGGAACCGGATGTCTGCCTTGAGCCAGCTGACAGCGCCTCCTCGCTGTTCATTTAGATGTTGTAAAATAAATGGGTTTGTGTATCATTTTCTGGTCAGTTGAATGTTATGGTGTTTATGAAAGGAGGTGGTTATTTCTACTTATACAGAATGTCTGTAAGTGTTTGATCAAAACATTTCAAACCATAAAGGAGAAAAATAATGCGCAAACTGTTTTCCATTTTGAGTCTGCTGATCGTAGCCAGCATGCTCCTGGCGGCTTGTGGCCCTGCAGAGACCGCCGCCCCTGAAGAACCCGTTGCTCCTGCCCCGGCTGAACCTGCGGCTCCTGCCCCAGCCGAGCCTGCCGCTCCAGCGCCTGAAATGCCTGCTGTGGTTGGGTCAAAAGATCCGACAACCTATGTTGAAGCGACAATAGGCGAACCCGAAACGTTGGACCCGGCTCTTTCTTACGAAACCGCTGGCATGGAGATCATCCAGAATGTCTACGAAACCCTCGTGTTCTACGATGGCGAGTACACTGACAGATTCGTGCCGCAACTGGCTGAATCCTGGGATGTCTCCGCGGATGGTACCGTCTACACCTTCAAGATCCGCTCCGGTGTGAAGTTCCATGATGGCGCCGACCTGACCCCCTCGGATGTTGCCTACTCTTTCCAACGCGGTCTGCTCTTTGGTGGCTACAGCGGTCCGCAGTGGCTGCTGGCTGAGCCATTCTTCGGCATTGGCAGGGATGATGTTACATACCTTGTCGACGATGGCGCATCTGCTGATGATCGTGAAGCACTGCTTGCAAATGATCCGGCTGTGCTTGTTGCTGCTTGTGAGACCGTGAAATCCGCGATCGCGGCCGACGATGCCACGGGTACTGTTACCATGACCCTGGCACAGTCCTGGGGTCCGTTCATCGCCACGATTGCTGCTGGTTGGGGTTCCGTGCTAGATCAGGATTGGGCGGTTGCCAACGGTGCGTGGGATGGTTCCTGCGATACCTGGCAGAATTACTATGCCGAACCCTCCGAGTCCGATCCTCTGACCACCATCATGAATGGTACCGGTCCCTTCATGCTCGATCACTGGACTCAGGGTGAGGAACTAGTCCTCGTCCGCAATGACAACTACTGGCGTGAACCTGCCAAACTCGAACGCATCGTTTTCAAGTCCATTGACGAATGGGGCACCCGCTTCGCGATGCTGCAAGCCGGCGACGCTGATATCGTTGATGTTCCAGCTGAGAACCGTTCCCAAGTGGATGCGATGGTTGGCTCCATACGCATCTTTGATCTGGCTGCCGGCTCCTATGCCGAGGAAGTTAACGTTTGTGCCTATGATCCTTCCCAGCAGGGTGTGGCAAAATTCACTCCCTGTGCTGCGGGTGAAGAAGGCACGGGTGGTTCACAACGCCTGTATATCGGACGCCCCTCCCTCGCCAGCCAGGACCTGTTCATGAACTTCAATGTTGTTGAGAGCTCCAACTATGTTGGTTCCGGACAGCTCGACGGCAACGGCATTCCGTATGACTTCTTCTCGGATGTCCATATCCGCAAGGCATTTGCCTACTGCTTCGATTGGGATGTCTACATCAGCGACGTGTTCGACAGTGAAGCTGTCCAACAGCCTGTGCTCGCCCGCCAGGGCATGCCCGGCTACGAAGGCGATTTCCCGGTCTACACCTACGATCCTGCCCAATGTGAAGCTGAATTCAAGGCTGCCGACCTGGACAAGGACGGTGTTCCTGCTGGTGACGATCCCGAAGGTGATGTTTGGACCACCGGTTTCCGCCTGCAGGCTCTGTACAATCAGGGCAACACCTCCCGCCAGGTGATCTCCGAAATTCTGGCCAACAACCTCGCTTCAGTTAATGATACGTTCGTGATTGAGACCGTGGGTCTGCCGTGGCCGACCTTCCTGCGCACCATCCGTGCCAAGGAAGCCCCCTACTTCACCAGCGGCTGGTTGGAAGACATCCACGATCCGCATAACTGGTACCAGCCCTACATGCTCGGCACCTATGCAAGCCGCCAGAACCTGCCCGCCGACCTAAAGGCACAGTTCTCGGATATCCTCAACCGTGGTGTTGCTGCGACCGATCCGGCTGAGCGTTCGGCGATCTACCATGAAGCGAACCAACTCTATTTCGACCAGGTTCCGACCGTCCTTCTCGCCACCGCTACCAGTCATGGCTTCGATCAGCGCTGGGTAAAGGGTCGTGTTTTGAACCCGATCTTCTCCGGCGATTACTTCTACCCAATGTACAAAGAGTAGTCCGTCGTTCAGTAAGATTTACCAAAAATTTCTGGGGACCTGGTACACCAGGTCCCCAGAAATCACTACAGCCTTGTCATGTGTAAATTGCCGGAGCTAGTCTCCGACCTGTTCCAGATGGCAAGTCTGAAAAAACAGACATGAGGTAATTCATGATTACATATATCATTCGCCGTTTATTGCTTGTGCCGGTCCTGCTCTTCGGCGTAACCATCCTGATCTTTGGAATGTTGCAATTTTTGGATGCCGATGAGCGGGTCTCGCTGTATATTCGCGGTGACCCCAAATCGGATGCACAAGTCAACGCGTTCATCAAGAAATATTGTCTCGATTGCCCGATCCACATTCAATATAAAAACTGGCTGGTTGGCACGATCGACTCGGTCACGGGTGAACGCGAAGGTGGCATCCTATTCGGCAATTTCGGCTGGTCAAAGACCGGTTCACAACCGGTGGCGCAGTTGATCGAACGCCGTTTTCCAAATACATTGGACCTAACCCTTTGGGCAATCGGGCCTGTGATCATGGTTGGCATCTGGCTGGGGGTGTTGGCGGCAGTGCATCATAACGGGATTGTCGATCAGGTGGCGCGTGTCTTCAGCATTGTAGGAACTTCCTTCCCATCGTTCGTATTCGGTCTGCTGATGCTGATGGCGTTCTATGCTAATTTGCAATGGTTCCCACCGGGGCGCCTGACCGATCAGTTCAACCAGGTCGTTTATTCCGACCAGTTCAACCATTACACCACGTTGTTGACCATCGATGCCCTGTTGAACGGGCGCTTCGATATTTTCCTGGATGCCCTACGCCACATGTTCCTGCCCATTCTTACCCTTTCCTATATCAGTTGGGCAACCTTCCTGCGAGTGACGCGCGGCTCCATGCTCGAAACCCTGCGCCAGGAGTATGTGGTCACAGCGCGCGCGAAGGGGCTGGCAGAACGCGATGTTATCAATAAACATGCCAAACCCAATGCCATGCTCCCTGTGGTGACACTGGCGGGCTTTTCAGTGGTCGGCTTGATGGGCGGCGTGATCATCACCGAGACGGTCTTCGACTATCCCGGGATCGGTTCGGCTGCGGCGCAGGCTTCGGCGCAATTGGATGTGGTCACCGTGCTGGGCTTCGCCCTGTTCAACGGACTCATCCTCATCGTTGCCAACCTGGTCGTTGATATCCTCTATGCCGTGGTTGACCCGCGTGTGCGTTTGTCTTAATCGGAGAGAAACATGAGTGTAGTAAATCCAACAGGTGATAATGAACTTTTGGGTGATGCCGTTGCCATGCGGCAGATCGGCCGCCTCGAACGCTTTCTGGGACCGGAAAATTATCGTATTGTGCAGGGCTTGTTCAAAACCCCGGCGGCGATCGCTGGGACTGTTTTGATCGCGTTCTTTGTTTTGGTTGCAGCAGCAGCGCCAATCCTGGCACCACCGTTGAATCCCAATGATCCATATAAGATCCCTCGTGATGGTTTCAAGGCGGAGCCAAAACCCATGGGCGAAGTATGGAAGACCAAGCCGCCTCCACTGCCATTCTGGTGGGAGGCTGTCACGGGCAAGGATCAATGGGTGCATCTCTTTGGGACTGCCCAGGGACAATATGACATTTACTATGGTGTTATCTGGGGTACGCGTACCGCCTTCAAGACCGGGCTCGCGGTTGTCATTTCGACGGTTCTGATCGGCGTGATCGTTGGTTCGGTATCCGCGTATTACGGTGGCTGGGTGGATAACGTCCTCATGCGCATCGTGGATGTGCTGTATGTTTTGCCTGGCTTAATGGCGACGTTGATCCTGGCGGCGGTGCTCACACCAGTCATTGGAAGGAGTGTCTTGCCGGTCTTGATATCGCTGATCGCGTTCGGCTGGCTGGGATATGCGCGCATCATCCGTAGTGACATTCTTTCTGTGAAACAGCGCGATTTTGTCCTGGCTGCCAAAGTGATCGGCGTCCAGGATAGCCGTATCCTTTTCCGTCACATCATACCCAACGCCATTTTCCCCACATTGGTTTTGGCATCCCTTGGCATTGGTGATGTGGTGCTGTCGTTCGCGGCGCTTTCCTTCCTGGGCATCGGCGTGGAATTGGGTTACGCTGACTGGGGACAGGTGCTGGCGTTCGCCCGCAACTGGATCAGCAGTCTCAACACTTACTGGTATATCATCGCCTTCCCGGGTGTGACGCTGGTGTTCTTCGTGTTGGGATGGAACCTTGTCGGCGATGCCCTGCGCGACGTGCTTGACCCGCGCCTGCGCGGCAAAGTCTAAAGTTTGTGCCAGCCCGATCTTTGATCAGATTTATCATTGTACCTTTTGGAATAGCCCTGCTGATTGCAGGGCTATTCTTCGATGGGGGATTTGCCTCATCGAACCTACAGACCATGCCAACCCCGGATCGCCTTGCTGAACCGACGCTGCCGCCATCGCCTTCACAAGCGGATCATGGCGCACAAGTGTACTGGCTTTCATGCCTGCCCTGTCATGGCGACAAGGGGCAGGGATTAACCGATGAGTTCCGCGAGACCTATCCGCCGGAGGAGCAATATTGCTGGGAACGTGGCTGTCATGGACCGAACCCCTATGAGAGTGGTTTTACCATTCCTAAGACCATACCGGCAGTGATCGGTCCGGATGCGATCCGCAAGTTCACAAATGCTGCACAACTCAAAGCCTACATCCACGCGGCGATGCCTTATTGGAAACCCGGCAGTTTGACCGAGGAGGATGCCTGGCGCGTAACCGCCTTCCTGATGCGCGAAAGTGGCTTATGGGATGGCGTTGAGGAGTTGAACTCGTCCAACGCGGGGGAGGTCAGTATTCTGTTTGGGGTGCCAACCCCGTCTGTAACGCCGGAGCAGGTTCAAGTCCGGGAAAGAGGCGGGGAATGGTCAGGATATTTCCTTATTGGTGGTTTGGTCATATTATTGTTTCTGTTGTTCTTCGCCCTCAAAAAAATCCAAAACAAGGCTACAATTTGAAGGATGCTAAGATCAATGCAGAGACAGGTTTCAAAATTGAGCCTGCTCATGGTTGCTGGTATGCTGATTACTTCCTGTGGTGGGAATGTGAACACCAATGAGCAGTCTGAATCTTCACCATTGAATGCCGCGACTCCCAATGAAACTGGAGTGGCAGATAGAAAATCTTCCGACCCCAATACGTTTGTCCAGGTGATATTTGGAGAACCTGAAACCCTGGATCCTGCCCTTGGTTATGATACTGCCGGTAACGCGATCATTCAGAACATCTATGAACCGCTTGTGTTTTATGATGGTATTCATACTGATCAATTTGTGCCGATGCTGGCAGAGTCGTGGACGGTTTCGGACGATGGCACCGCCTACATATTCAAGGTGCGGTCCGGTGTGAAATTCCATGACGGACGGGGATTGACAGCGGAGGATGTTGCATATTCCTTCCAGCGCGGCATGCTCTTCGGAGGCTCTGATGGACCTCAATGGCTGCTGGCTGAACCTTTCTTTGGTGTTGGCAGGGACGATATCACCTGCATCGTGGATAACTGTGTATCTTTGGATGACCGCGAGGCTTTGATTGCCAACGATCCGGCAGTGCTCCTTGCCGCTTGTGAACGGGTCAAGTCTGTGATCGTGGCTGATGAAACGACCGGCACTGTCACCATGACCCTGGCACAATCCTGGGGACCGTTTCTCCCCACCATTGCCCAAACCTGGGGCGGCATCATGAACAAGGATTGGGCGATCTCCAACGGCGCCTGGGACGGTTCATGTGATACGTGGCAGAATTATTATGCTGAACCCTCCGAGAGTGACCCGTTGTCCCGCATCGCAAACGGAACGGGTCCCTTCAAGCTGGATAATTGGAAATTCAGCGAAGAACTTGTTCTGGTTCGTAACGAGACTTACTGGCGCGAACCTGCCAGGCTCGAACGCATTGTGACCAAGTATGTAAATGAGTGGGGAACCCGTTTTGCGATGATGCTGGCTGGTGATGCGGATGTGGTCGCGGTCCCGGATGAAAACCGTTCCCAGATGGATGCCTTGGTGGGGGAACGCTGTGAGTTTGATGTTGAAAATAACAGGTATTCCCCCTGTAATGTGATCAACGACTCCCTGCCGTACCGTCTGTATATCGGACGTCCGGGGATCAGCCGTACCGATATGTTTTTCAATTTCCGTGTTGCCGAGGATTCAAACTACGTTGGGTCGGGCAGGTTGGACGGCAACGGCATCCCGCTGGATTTCTTTTCGGATGTACACATCCGCCGTGCCTTTGCCTCTTGTTTCGATTGGGACGTATACATCAGCGATGTTTTTGACGGCGAAGCGGTTCAGTCTCCTGTCCTGCCGCTGTCGGGCATGCCCGGTTATCAGTCTGAGATACCTTTGTATTCCTATGATCCCGACAAGTGCGAAGCCGAATTCAAACTAGCCGACCTTGATGATGATGGCATCCCCGCCGGGAATGATCCTGATGGCGATATATGGACGGTTGGATTCCGTCTTCAGGCTTTGTATAATCAGGGCAACACCAGCCGCCAGACCATCGCCGACATTCTGGCAAACAATATTGCATCGATAAACAATTTGTTCGTGATCGAAACGGTTGGATTGCCGTGGAACACCTTTTTGCGGGTGATCCGTAACCGTGAGGCTCCCTATTTTGTAAGCGGCTGGGCTGAGGATATCCACGATCCGCACAATTGGTATGTTCCATATTTGATCGGCACCTTTGCCATCAACCAGAACCTGCCGAATGATCTCAAAAACCAATTCAGGGATCTGGTCAACCAGGGTGTGGCAGAAACCGACCCCGCGGCGCGTCAAGCGATCTATGAACAGCTTAACCAGATATTCTATGATCAGGCTCCGACCGTATTGCTTGCCGTTGCCACCAGTCATAGTTTCGAACAACGCTGGGTCAAAGGCACAACTCCGAATCCGATCCATCCCGGATATTATTTCTACCCGATGTACAAAGAATAACCCTGCAAGGAAGCGATATTATGATGAAAACCCGAACTGTTCACATTCTGATTTTATTGATATTGGCGCTTTCTGCCTGCGCTCCGCAAGTGACTGAGATTCCACTTGTTGCGTCGGAAGTGCCCACGGAAACTCCGCCGGCGGCTCTTCCCTCGCCGACACCTGCTCCGCGCTCATTGACAGTTTGTCTTGGCGAGGAGCCGACCACGTTGTATCTGTATGGGGATTTAAACGCCTCCGCACGCAGTGTACTATCTGCCGTTTACGATGGACCGATGGATGTCTCCAACTATGAATATGAGGCGGTCATTCTTGAGAAAATTCCCAGTCTTGAGGATGGCGACGCGCAGGTCAACCCGATAACGGTTCGCGCAGGCAGCCTGGTCGTGGATTCAAGCGGTGCAGTGGTTTCGCTCAATACGGGCGTGCGTGTTCGCCCCAGCGAATGCCGCAGCGACAATTGCGCAATCAACTACGATGGTTCCAGTACCATTCAGATGGATCAAATGGTGGTTACCTTTACCCTGCTCGAAGGATTGATGTGGTCCGATGGCGAGCCGCTCACTGCAAATGACTCTGTTTTCTCATTCAACCTTGCCTCCAACGATGGTACGCCCGTCAGCAAATTCCTGATCGACCGTACCCAAACCTATGAAGCCGCCAGCGACAACGTGACCATCCAGTGGTGGGGACTGCCCGGCTACATTGACCCTGAATACTACACCAATTTCTGGACACCTCTGCCACAGCACAAATGGAGCGAGTTCTCCGCACCCCAATTACTCGAAGTGGATGTTTCCACGCGCACGCCTCTTGGTTGGGGAGCCTACATAATTCAAGACTGGACTCCCGGAGAAAGCATCCACCTGATTAAAAATCTGAACTACTTCCGCGCGGATAGTGATCTCCCCAAATTAGACGAATTGACCTACCTTTTCATGCCCAATGCGGAGACTGCCATGACCGCCTTTGTGGTTGGAACGTGCGATGTGCTTGACCCCTCCATCAACCTGGATGGTCAGGTCTCCCTGCTCCAACAGATGCAGACCGATGAACAGGCACAGTTGCTCACTGCCCAATCCGATACGATGGAATGGCTCAGCTTCAGTCTACTGCATGCCTCCTACGATAACGGCTTTAGCTCCACCGGACTCAACCCTGACCGTCCTGATTACTTTGGTGATGTGCGCGTCCGCAAGGCGATTGCCTACTGCCTCGACCGTCAAAAGATTGTTGACACCGTCCTTTTCGGATTGTCGCGTGTACCGGATAGTTATCTTTCCCCGAACCATCCCCTTCACAATGGTAATTTGCAAACCTATGAATATAATCCTGCATCCGGTCGTGAGATACTCGAACAGGTTGGCTGGATAGACCACGATAAGGACCCATCCACGCCGCGCCAGGCGCTGGGGGTGACCAGGGTACCAAATGGAACACCACTTGTGCTCGATTATTACACAACGAACGCCACCCAGCGCAGGCAGGCGGTTGAGATTTTTACTGCATCATTGGCTGAATGCGGTATTGGTTTGAATCCTATCTATCAGACCGCCGCCGAATTTTACGCGCAGGGACCGACCGGTCCGCTCTTCGGGCGCAAGTTTGATCTTGCAGAGTATGCCATTGGTGTCAACACGTTCGAACCGCAGTGCAATTGGTTCACCACCGATCAAATCCCGAATGAATCCAACAACTGGGTTGGTGTCAATGTCAGCGGGTTTTCCAATCCCGATTTCGATGCGGCATGTGAAGAAGCCGTGCAGGTTCTGCCGGATGAACCAGGATACATATCCCATCAACGCGCGCAGGAATTCTTTGCCTTTGAACTTCCCTCGATCCCGCTTTACATGCGTCTCAAAGTTGCCGCTGCCAGAAATGATTTTTGCGGATTTTCGCTCGACCCGTCCTCGCTGGATGGGCTGACGGATATCGAATCATTTGACCATGGAACCGGATGTCTGCCTTGAGCCAGCTGACAGCGCCTCCTCGCTGTTCATTTAGATGTTGTAAAATAAATGGGTTTGTGTATCATTTTCTGGTCAGTTGAATGTTATGGTGTTTATGAAAGGAGGTGGTTATTTCTACTTATACAGAATGTCTGTAAGTGTTTGATCAAAACATTTCAAACCATAAAGGAGAAAAATAATGCGCAAACTGTTTTCCATTTTGAGTCTGCTGATCGTAGCCAGCATGCTCCTGGCGGCTTGTGGCCCTGCAGAGACCGCCGCCCCTGAAGAACCCGTTGCTCCTGCCCCGGCTGAACCTGCGGCTCCTGCCCCAGCCGAGCCTGCCGCTCCAGCGCCTGAAATGCCTGCTGTGGTTGGGTCAAAAGATCCGACAACCTATGTTGAAGCGACAATAGGCGAACCCGAAACGTTGGACCCGGCTCTTTCTTACGAAACCGCTGGCATGGAGATCATCCAGAATGTCTACGAAACCCTCGTGTTCTACGATGGCGAGTACACTGACAGATTCGTGCCGCAACTGGCTGAATCCTGGGATGTCTCCGCGGATGGTACCGTCTACACCTTCAAGATCCGCTCCGGTGTGAAGTTCCATGATGGCGCCGACCTGACCCCCTCGGATGTTGCCTACTCTTTCCAACGCGGTCTGCTCTTTGGTGGCTACAGCGGTCCGCAGTGGCTGCTGGCTGAGCCATTCTTCGGCATTGGCAGGGATGATGTTACATACCTTGTCGACGATGGCGCATCTGCTGATGATCGTGAAGCACTGCTTGCAAATGATCCGGCTGTGCTTGTTGCTGCTTGTGAGACCGTGAAATCCGCGATCGCGGCCGACGATGCCACGGGTACTGTTACCATGACCCTGGCACAGTCCTGGGGTCCGTTCATCGCCACGATTGCTGCTGGTTGGGGTTCCGTGCTAGATCAGGATTGGGCGGTTGCCAACGGTGCGTGGGATGGTTCCTGCGATACCTGGCAGAATTACTATGCCGAACCCTCCGAGTCCGATCCTCTGACCACCATCATGAATGGTACCGGTCCCTTCATGCTCGACCACTGGACCCAGGGTGAGGAACT
>CAYLXM010000076.1:0-17312 GCA_964387555.1 uncultured Rhodothermales bacterium
CCGGTAGACGTAGGTGCCCGAGGCAAGTCCGGTGGCATCGATCGGAACCGACCTGTCGGTGCCGGAAGCGAGCCAATTCGACGCTGCGGTTCGAACCTCGCGGCCAGTGAGATCGAACACGACGACCGTGACCTCGGCCGGCTCCGGGAGGTCGAAGCGGATCGTAGTGGTCGGGTTGAACGGGTTCGGGTAGTTGCCGTGGAGGACAAACCGGGCTGGCAGGCGGGCGGGCGGTTCGGTAGGTACGGTGATCGGAACGGCGGGTGCTTCGGGTGGAACCAGGAAGGCCGTCAACGGCGACTGGTCATCCACAAGTCCTCCCAGCAGCAATGCGCCATAGGGTACGCTCTCCTCGGGAAGGTTCACATCAAAACGTGCAAGATGGGTCCCATCGTCTGCGGACCTCACCTGTAGGACGGTCTGGCGTGGCAGTCGGATGTAGGAGGTCATCTGACCATACGCGAGTTTATTGACAATGGCATCGGAGCTTCCATCCACCTCGAGGCGCACAGATGGGGCGTCCGGGATACCATGGAATATCAGCATGTCAACGCTTCCGTCCGGCGGAAGCGGACTCGGAGGCGCGAAGCTAAAGTATCCGGCCTCCATGCTACGATTACCGGACTGGCTGTCTGGATCACCCGTGATGATGCCTAGGTAGGAGCGGTCGAAGATAAACTTACGATTTGGCATGGACAGCCACGGTGATGAGTTATCCGGAGCATCTGGGTTCGTCACATCCAATGTCAGCGCAGGTGCGGTTGCCGGTGTGAGACCCGATGGAACGTGCATTCGAGGGGCGGTCCCGTACGCTACATCGTCGAGCGCGAGGTTCGATGCCAGATAGATGTCCACCGAATGTGCTCCCGAGTACGGAGAAAGGTTAGCCATACGAAGAGATCCCACGTTGTCCCGAAAGGGGTACGTGCTCCCGTCTGACAGTACACCCAGAAAGCTTGCTCCCGGGTGCTCGTTCGACGGCGCATTTCTGAATCCGCAAAGTACCTGTACCGTAGCGAGGTCCTTCCATTTTTCCGCCTGAATGTCTGCGACGGTCGCGAACACAAGCGAGTCAGGATGGGGCGACGAGCCGTAGTAGAAATCGAACTCGAACTCACCCGAGGTCGGGTCATACGGGCCTTCATTAACGTCGAGCACGCCAAAGGTGTACGTGCCGGCTTCCCACCATGTATGCGGGTCCCTCAGCTCAATGGCCATGGGGCCAGAATAGTCCGGCATGGCACTGATATGCGACGAGTAGACAGTTCCGGGCTGGTTCCCCGTCGGGACACCGGGGGCGAGGTACACGTCTAGCGGCATCTGACCGGGGGTTTGGAGCGGATCGCCGGCAATCAAACCGAAGTGGCCTGTCCCAAATATGAGCCGCAGGGTGTCGGAGAGGACAGGTGCGCTGTTGTCAGCGGCATCCGGTTCGGTGAACTGGACCACAATCGGGGGTGCCGTTTCGCCTGCGGTCCCGGAGGGCCAATCGACAAACGGCGTAACATTCTGGTACGAAAAGTCATCCAGCGCCAGTTCGCCGTTCACGTAGATGTCTACGATCGCCACTTCGGGGTAGGGCGAGGCATGTACAATCTGCACTTTCCCCGTGTTGTGCGGCATCATCATCACGGTGCCATCCGGGTCCACGCGCATCAGTCCGTACGGGGGGACATTTGTGGAGGGCGGATCGAGAAACCCGGAGGACGAAAAGAAGACCGACTTGCCGGCATCCTCACGGCCGTCGACGACGACCGATAGAAGGATGTCGTCCCCTGAGTAGATGTCGACATCATAGATTCCGGGCGGCATGAAAAGCTCTTCATCGTTGAATTCGCCAAAATTGGAGTACTCAATGATTGGCCCAAATCCGCGGATGGCTGTGTATGACTCAGGCGTGTCGGGCACCCCTTCAAACGAGAAAATCTCGACGAAGCCCTCCAGGGAGGATGTCTCCCGAGTCCCGGCGAGGACGAACAGTTCGAATGGCGGATTCCCCTCTCGCTTCAGGGGATCGCCGGCTGCTACCACGATATAGCTGATACCGGCCTCCACGGTAAACGCTACTTCGTATAGCGGATTGGAGGCATCCACGGCGTCAGACGCGGTAACGGCCCCCGTATGTGGCCCTGCCGGGACGTCGGTGTACGGCGTCGCCGCACGAAAGGTGAAGTCATCGAGGAATCGCGTCCCGTCGAGGTACAGATCCACCGTGGCTGCCTCTTCATAGGGGGAGTTATGGATGATCTGGACCCGCGCATTTTGGGAAAGCGCCGGACGACCAAGAGCAAGCACCGACAGAAGCAAGGGTATGGAAATGCGACCCATCATAGTAATACCTCCCGACCAATCGATCGAACCGGTTTCATTGCCGGAGACGAGGTGCGGGCGCCTCCGGAGAATTCAGCGTGGGGAGACGTGCCACCGACGCTTGCGCAGGACGCTGCTGGGGCGTAGAGGTCCGCACCTATGCTGCGTACGTGCTACCCTTACTAACAATATATCTGCAATGCCTAATTGTCAATAAGAGAATCCCTTTTCCTCAATCGATGATTGTCAGGGATCCGGTTGCACGGTAAACGACCCGCCGGCGGGAGGCTTCGATCAAGAAAATGTACGTTCCGGGGGCTAATCCCATTCGGCGCACCTGGAAGAAGGACGGGGTTCCAGCCTCGATCCTCTGTGGCCCGACGGTGAACATCGAGCGACCGAGCAGATCGACGACTGATAGTTCTACCTCAGCGGCCTCCGCCAAGTCGAAGCGGATCGTCGTTGAGGAAGAGAAGGGGTTGGGATAGGGCCCGTGTACCGCGAATCCCCAACCTTCCGGGCCCGTCTCCGATTCAGCGGGCGCAAACGCGCACGTGTTCGATAGTGCGAGGCCGCAAAGGGGATCTTGTCCGAGCGCCCGATAGTCCGGCGTATTAGGCAGGCAGAGGGAGCCGAGATTCCCGGCCCAGCTGCAGAAATCGGTCTGCGCCGCGAGCGTGGCCACGGGTAACGGAATGCCGCCGCTCAACTGGTTGCCGTACAGGTTGAGTTCGCGCAATCCGGTGAGCTTCCCCAGATCCACGGGGATCGGGCCGGACAACTGGTTGTAGGGCAACCACATCACCCGAAGCGATACAAGATCCCCCAAACGGGGCGGAATGCGGCCCGAGAGGTCATTGGACGACAGATAGAGGGTGCGCAGGTTGGCCAGACCGCCCAACTCGGAAGGGATCGCGCCGCTCAGCCGGTTCGACTCCAGCACGAGGCGTTGCAGATTCGTCAGGATCCCGAGAGCAGGCGGAATCGGACCCGAAAGGGTGTTGAAGGACAGGTCCAGCGTTTGCAGGTTGGACAGTCCGCCGAGTTCCTCCGGCACCGGTCCGCTCAAGGCGTTGCCGTCCAGCGAAAGCCAATGGAGATTCGGCATCGACCCGAGCACTGCCGGGATCGGTCCGGACAAGTCGTTGCGCGACAGGGTCAGTTCCTCCAGCAGACCCAGCCCGCTCAGCTCGGGAGGGATCTCGCCGCTCAATGCGTTCGCATACAAGCCCAGCCATCGCAGCGCCCCCAGGTTGCCCAGGCCGGCCGGAATACCGCCGGACAGGTGGTTGCGCGACAGGTAAAGCTCTTCGAGCGCAGACAACTGGCCCAACTCCATGGGAATCGGCCCCGTAAGCTCGTTGTCGTGCAGGCTCAACCACCGGAGGCGGCCGAGGCCTCCCAGGGTCGGAGGGATGGGTCCACTAAGAAGGTTGCGAGAGAGGTACAGCTCCTCCAGTTGACTGAGGGAGGCGAACTGAGCCGGGATGGTTCCAGTCAGACGATTCGAGTAGAGGCTCAGGTATTTCAGGTTCGTGAGCACACCGAGTTCGACGGGAATGGCGCCTGACAGGTTGTTGCGGGACAGATAGAGAGTCTGCAGTCGGGATAGCTGGCCCAGCGTCGAGGGAATCGGCCCGCTTAGCCGGTTCCCGATGAGATAGAGTTCCTGCAAATCGCGCAAGCCGCCCAGTTCCGCGGGAATCGGCCCTGCCAGTTCGTTGAAGGCGAGGGAAAGCCACTGCAGGGCCACGAGCCGGCCCAGCGCAGGGGGGATCGAACCGTTGATGCGGTTGTCTCCGACGAGGAGCCACAGCAATCCGTCGAGAACGCCGAGTTCGTCCGGCAGCGGACCCGTCAGATTGTTTTCAGGCAGCGAGAGCCCGACGACGCGGTTGCCGGAGACCGTCACGCCGTACCAGACGGAGACGGGTCCTTCCAACCAGCCGGCACGGTTGATCCACTGTGCCCCGGCCGTCGACGTGTAGAGGGCCACCAGGGCGAGCGAATCCGCCTGCTGCACGGCCTCAGTGCGGGTAGTGGTTTGGGCAGTTTTCGAGGCGGCGCCGAACCCGGCGTTCAGTCGCTCTCGAAACCGCTGCGCCTCGCGATCCGCCATGCGCCGTTGCGCCTCTTCGTGGGCCTCCTCGCGCGCTGGAGCCGCCGTTTCCTGGATTCGATCGACGAGATCCGGCGTTTCGCCGGCATACATTCCGCTTAGGCGTTCGCTGATGGGGGCTGTCGCACGTCCTTGCGCCAGGGCGAACGAGGCCGGCAGGACGAAGCACAGCAGGAGCAAGCAGGCCACGTGCGTGATCGGAGGCCGGTTCACGTGTTCGTTTGGCATGGCTGGAGAGGATGGACCCGGGCAGGGTCAAGGGCTGCCGTTGGCCTGTGGCACACCGGTCGATCGGCGTGCGACGAGTTCACGGACCGCGTGCACATCAAATCCGTAAGCGTCTGCGAGCGACTTCAGCGGCACGGTAGACGGTACGTCAGGGGGCAGTCGGAGCGCTAACACGAGGGAGGCGACTGTAACACCGGTTTGCTGCTCGATCTCGAACAACGTCATATGACCACGGATCTCCCCCTCCACCTGCAGTTCCGACCCGCCGTACCGCGCCTCGCCATCGGCCGGCGATCCTGAGGCGGCTTCTTCAGGCGAGTCCGCGGTGACCGCCACCTTGGTGCCCAGGAGCGGGGCGGAGGCGGACCCCACCAGGAGCACAAGGATCGCCCCACCGGCCGCAAGGCGAAGTCGCTCGCGGCGGGTGGAGGCCTTGCGGCCTCGGATCATGTGGATGATCCATCTCCCGTGCAGCAGCAGGTGGACGGCGATGGTCGACAGCATGGCGACGGCAATCCAGAAATGGACGGCGCCCCAGTCATGCCGGCCGAGTCCCCAAATCCCGACGCCGTGCGAGCCCGGCGGCAGGAGGTAGCGCATCAGAAGTCCGGTTGTGGCAAGAAACAAAAAGAGACCCAGGGCCACGAAGTTGACGGCGAAGTTCTGAAGGGGACGCTTCATCGAGTATGTTTCAGAGTTTCAGCGTTTCAGAGTTGAGCAGTTGGGCAATTGAGCAACTGAGTACGTGGGCAGTTGGGTACTTTGGCGATCGGGCGACAGGGCGGAAAAGGGAGTCGGCGTATGGAATGAAGCCGGAAACGGTGCCGAAGTCCTCAACGCGCAAGCTCCTCAACTCCTCAAGGATTCCTCCTCGCTGTGCTCACCGGATCGGGTCCGAGGCAGGCTCTCGGGGCGCACTCGGTGGTCGCAACTCCTAAACTACTAAACTCCTAAACTATTAAAACATAGTTTTTTATTACCTTGCTTCAAACACCAGATCCCGCTCCAGGTACCTCTCCAGTTGAATGAGGTCGAGGTAGTACTCCAGGAGGGCATTGTTGTACCGGATCTCGCCGGCCACCCAGGTCCGCTGCGCGTCGAGCAGGGCGAGCAAGTCGAGTTGACCGAGCTGGTACCCCTCACGGGTCAGCCGCAGCAATTCTTCCGCGCGCTCCCGAAGGCCCAGCGTATACCGGCGGATGGTCATCCGGGTGTATTCGTAGCTGTGCCAGGCCTGTTCGACCTCTCTCTTCAGGTCGAGATAGACCGCCTGACGATCCCACCGCCGCTGCTCCAGATCCGCTCGCGCCTGCCGGATCTCGCCCCGTGGGGTGAGGAAACCCCAGAGCGGTAGCTTGAGCCCGATTTCGAAGGCGGTGAAGTCGTATCCGCTGCCGAAGTCCTGGGGCCAGTACGCGAGAGTGATCCCGGGAAGCAGGCCGCTTCGGGCGCTTCGAACCCCCCGCTCCGCGGCCGTAAATCGGCGTTCGGCACCGGCGAGCTCAGGCTGCCGGTCGATTTGGCTGAGGACGGATTCCTGGTCGATCGCCGCCTCGAAGAAGACCAGGGTGTCCGGAAAGACGATGCTGTACCGCTGCCGTTCGGGATCGAGCCCGATGGTGTTGAATAGCGTGTATCGCTGATTCTGAAAGTCCCGCTGTGCCCCTTCCAGGCCCGCCAGCGCTTCTGCAGTCTGCAACTCCGCCTTCATGAGATCGAGTTCGGCCGCTTCTCCTACTTCGATGCGGATCGTGACGGCCTCTTCGAGGGTTCGGCCGAGGGCAACTTCCTGTTGACGCAGGTGGACCAGTTCCTGGGCATAGAGCAGCCGGGCGTAGATCGATTTCACGTCTGCCCGCAGCCTTCGCCGCGCCGCTTCGAATTCCTGCTCCAGGGCGGAGATCTCGAGCGATCCCCGACGCAGGCGATGAACACTCTGCAGGGGGAAGTCGAACGACTGCGATACCACCCAGCGCTGTTCGGCGAATCCGTCTCCGGGTCCTGGTATCCCCTCACGGCCGTAGGAGAGCGTCGGCGGTTCGATGCCGTAGCCGGTCAAGCGGGCGCCCTTTGCCCCCTCGACTTGTGCGCGGAGCCCGTTCAATAGCGGACTGTTCGCCTCGGCAAAGGCGATGGCGTCGTATACATCCAGCCGGTCGGTTACCGCCTGCCCCATCCCCTGCGTAGACAGCAGCGGGAGAAGGCCGAGCAGCAGGCAACTCAGTGCGACACGTTCCAGTGGTGACGGAGGCGTCTTCATGGGTTCCCGGTTAAGCGGCTCGGACGACATCCGGGCCGGGGACACCGTGTCCCTCGCCCGGTCGCGTCGGGATATCGCTGTCCTTCTCCAGCCAGGCGTACAGGGTCGGCAGCACGCGCAGGGTCAGGATGGTCGCGGTGATAAGACCTCCGATCACAACCGTAGCCAGGGGTCGCTGCACTTCCGAACCCGGGCCCACGTTGAACGCCATCGGGACGAACCCGAGGCTGGCGACGAGCGCGGTCATCAGCACCGGCCGGAGCCGGTCGGAGGACCCCTTGATCACGGCTTCGCGCACGGACATCCCCTGCCGGCGCAATGCGTTCAGGTGCTCCACGAGCACGATGCCGTTCAGTACGGCCACGCCGAAGAGGGCCACAAAGCCGATGCTGGCCGACACGGACAGATAGAGCCCGCGCACCCATAGCAAGAAGATGCCGCCCGAAAGGGCAAAGGGGAGATTGAGGAAGATCATCCACGCATACCGCATCTGTCCGAACATGAGGTAGAGCAGCCCGAGGATGATGAAGAGGGCCAGGGGGACAACGAAGAGGAGATGGCGCATCGCTCGCTGCTGGTCCTCGAAGGCGCCGCCATAACTCAGGAAATTGCCGGCCGGAACATCAATGCGTTCGTCAATCGCGCCTTGAAGGCCTGCCACGTAGGTCCCGATGTCGATGTCGCGCAGGTTGATCCCCACAATCACCCGCCGCCAACCGTTCTCACGGGCGATTTCGCGCGGCCCTTCTTCAGCCGAGACGCGGGCGACACGGCTCAGCGGGACATAGTCGCCGCCCGGAAGATGCACCGGCACGTTCAGGATGTCACGGAATGTCCGCCGAATATCTTCCGGAAAGCGCACCACAATATCGAACCGGCGTTGGCCTTCGAACACCTGGCTGACCGACGCCCCGCCGATGCCGGCCTCGATGACCTGTTGGACGTCACTGACGTTCAAGCCGAGCGAAGCCACGGCATCCCGGTCGATTTCCAGGTTGAGGTAGGGCTGGCCGGCGGTCTGTTCGACATAGAAGTTGTCGGTGCCCGGCAGATCTGGGAGGATTCGTGCGATGTCGTCGGCAACCTTCTGCAACTCGTCGAGATCCTCACCGAAAATTTTCACCGCCACGTCGGACTTGACCCCGCTCGTCAATTCATCCACCCGCATGGCGATCGGCTGGGTGAAGTTGTATGCGAGGCCGGGTTCTGACAGCAGAAACGGCCGAATCATCTCGGCAATACCCTCCTTCGTCACCCCGGGTCGCCATTCCTTTCGGGGCTTCAGCAGCACCCACACGTCCGTCTGATGTACGCCCATCCAGTCGTTGGCCAGGTCCGAACGGCCCGTTTTCGGCACGACGGTGGCAACTTCAGGAATCGCGGCCTTGACCTTCCCCGCGAACCAGTTGGCGTTCTCTACGGACTCCTCCAGCGTGACGCTGGGCATGCGGACCTGCTCCACGAGGATCGACCCTTCGTCGAGTTCGGGCAGGAATTCCGTCCCGAGAAACGGCATGAGGACCAGAGAGACGCCGAAAAGCACTCCTGCGATCGCGAACGTGCGACCCCGCCGCTCCAGGTTCTTGTCCAGGAATCGCTCATATCGCGGGCGCATCCAATCCATCACGTAGTTGCGACGCACCCGGACGCCCTTTCGGAATACGATCGCCGCTACGGCAGGGACATAAACGAGGGCCAGAAGCAGCGAACCGAACACGGCTGTGGCCACCGTAATCGCCATAGGGCGAAAGAGGATACCCTCCATTCCACTGAACGTGGCGATCGGAACGTACACCATCAGGATGATGAGCACGCCGAAAAAGATGGGACGCGCCACCTCGTGCGCCGCCTCGCGGAGGACGTCGGACGTGGATCTCCGGCCCCGGTCCTCCTGCACCCGATGCACCATGTTTTCGATCATCACCACCGATCCATCGACCACCATCCCGAAGTCGATTGCGCCCAGGCTCATCAGGTTCGCCGCGAGGCCGAACTCCTGCATGCCGATGAATGCAAACAGCATCGAGAGGGGGATCACCGACGCCACGATGAGCGCGCCGGTGATCTCTCCGAGCATGAGGAGCAGCACGGCGATGACGAAGAAGCCGCCTTCCAGCAGGTTGACGGTCAGCGTATTCGTCGTACGGTCCACCAGATCGGATTGGTCGTAGAACTTTTCAATGAACACACCCTCAGGCAGCCCCCGGTTCACCTCGTCGATTTTTTCCTCGATGGACTGGATGACTTCCCGACCGTTGCCTCCGCGGAGCATCATCACGATGCCGGTCACGATCTCGCCCTTGCCGTCCTGCGTCACCGCACCCTGACGCAGTTGCTCTCCAACGCGCACCTCAGCCAGGTCGCGCACGTACACCGGCCGGTTCTGGAGCTTGGTCACCACGACATTTTCGATGTCCTCCTGCCCACGGATCAGCCCGAACCCGCGAATGATGTATTGCTCGCGGTTGTGCTCCAGGTAGTTGCCCCCGGAAACGGAGTTGTTCAGGGAGATGGCCTCGAATACCTCCCCGAGGCCGATTCCGAATGCCCGCAACGCTCCGGGCTGGACGATGACTTCGTACTGCTTGACGAATCCCCCGAAGGCGTTGATTTCAGTGACGCCGCGCACCGTTTTGAGCTGAGGGCCGATCAACCAGTCTTGAATCGTGCGCAACTCCGTCAGGGAGATGCCTTCTCCTCGGACGACGTATTGATAGATCTCCCCCAGCGCGGTGGAGATGGGTCCAAGCTCGGGTGCGGAGACGCCTTCGGGAAGATCGTCCACGACGGATTGGAGCCGTTGGCTGACCATCTGGCGGGCGAAATAGATGTCCGTCCCTTCATCGAACTCCACCGTGACGGCCGAAAGGCCAAACTGGGAAACCGACCGTACCTCCTTCACTTTCGGCAGCCCGTTCATCGTGGTTTCGATCGGGAAGCTCACGAGGCGCTCGACATCGAACGGGGAATATCGGCCGGACTTCGTGATGACGAGCACCTGTATGGGCGTCACATCCGGCAGGGAGTTGATGGGCAGGCGCAGCAGCGCGGAGATGCCGCCTACGGCCATCAGCAGAACGAGTGACAGGGCTACGAACTTCTGTCGGAGGCTGAAATCGATGATCCTGTGCAGCATGCTATGCCCCGGAAGGCCGGATTTTCTGCCGTGGTTATTCCTCGCCGTAGAGTTCGAAGCGGCTCAATGCCTTGAGGCTGAACACCTGGGTTACCGCAACGTCCTCTCCCTCCTGAAGGCCCGATGCGATGACCACGGTCTCGTCGTCCAGCCGGTCTATTTCGACGAAGCGCTTCTCGAAGGTGACGGGATCGATGCGCACGAATACCGCGGCCTGTTGACCCTCGTACTGGACGGCCGACATCGGGAGGGAGACGGCGGGACGCGGGCTCCCCGAAAGGATCTCCAGCCGCACGTTCTGTCCGGGAAGCGGCCATCCGTCGCGTGTGGGCGTCAAGACGTTGACAACGACGGAGCGGTTTGAGGCGTCCAATGCCGGGTTGATGGTCGATACCCGCGCCTCGATGAGGGGCTCCCTGGAACGGAGACCGATCCGGACTGTATCGCCCGGTGACACATACGGCGCGTCCTCCGGCGAAACAAACCCCCGAATGAGCACATGCGAGGCATCGATGATGCTGAGCATTTCCTGATAGGCCGTTACCGATTGTCCCAGGTCGATCTCATGCCGGTCGATCGCCCCGGAGATCGGGGCATACACCTGCAGCAGGGGACGCTCGCGACCGGCGATCGACCACGATTCGAGCACCTCGTCGCGCACCCCGACCGCCTGGAGCCGGGCGTATGTGGCGCTGACGGACATCTGGGAGCGGCCCAGGTCAGCCAGTGCTTTCTCCAGGGCGCTGCGTGGGCTGATCTTGCGCTCAACCAGTGTGGTGATCCGTTCGACCTGGGTTCGGTGGTATGCCTCATCGGCGATGGCCTGCAGATAATCGGCCGCCAGGTTCGCGAATTCGAGACTTTCGAGTTCCAGGAGGACCTGTCCACGCCGCACGCGCTCACCCTCGTGGGCGTGAACGGCCGTCACGCGTCCGCTGATGGGAGCGCTGACCAGCGCATAGTTTTCAGGTGCGGGGAGCACCTCTCCCGGAAGGGCGAAGCTGAACCGAACCGCGCTGCGAGTGACCCTCACCGTTTGAACGTTGAGTTCCTCCGCCTGCACTTCGGTGAGCCGGATTCGTTCGCCGGTCGGAGATTCGGAGCGCAGGGAAGGCGGCGTACCCACCTCCGGTGCCGCACCTTCCTCGGCGCGGTCCCCACAACCGACCGCAAAAGCCAGCAGAAGGAGGAGGGCAACAGGGCGAGGGGG
Organism: uncultured Rhodothermales bacterium; assembly: GCA_964387555.1. Classification (GTDB taxonomy): domain Bacteria; phylum Bacteroidota; class Rhodothermia; order Rhodothermales; family CAYLXM01; genus CAYLXM01. The sequence goes on from CAYLXM010000076.1 coordinate 11,264, forward strand.
CGTATGCGGGCGTCGCCGGCGTCTCTTGATGGTCGACATCTGCGGGGTATTTGGGGTGGCCGGACCAACGGCTTCATTTAGGGACATGCTAGGTTTCCTGCAATCGGCGAACACGTGAGGATTCTGCGAAAGCTCTGTCCGCCTCTTTTGGCGGGTTCAACCCTTCAGCCAGATCTGGAAGAGCAGCATGGCCAGACTCCCCAATACGACCGTGAGGGCGACCGGCCGCCAGGGTGCTTCATTGACGGCTTCGGGAATGAGTTCACGTGCGACCATCCAGAGCATGGCTCCCGCCGCGAAACCCAGTCCGGCGGGCAACCACGGAGTAAACGCAGAAACAAACAGAAACGCGGGAACGGCCATCAGCGGTTGGGGGAGGCTGGAGAAGATGCTCCACCAGGCCGCACGCCAGACGGAAATACCGCGGGGGACAAGGATGAGACTGATCGCGAGTCCTTCAGGAATGTTGTGGACGGCGATGGCCGTCGTGATGAAGATCCCGAGTTGTTCGCCTCCACCAAACGAGACGCCCACCCCGATGCCCTCCGTAAACGAGTGGATCGTCATGACCCCGACGATCAGGAGCGCCTTGCGCGCATCGGCGCCGGCCAGTTGCCCGATCTGCAGATGGTCGTGTCCGTCCAGCCAGCGCCTCGATCCGACCAGGAAGGCCATCCCTGCCAGCAGACCCAGGCCCATCCGCCAGATGCTCAGTGATCCCCCCTCATAGATGAGCATCAGGCTTGCGGCGATCATCAATCCGGCCGCCAGTCCGTTCGACATCCCCAACCACCAGCGCGACATCCGCGGCGTAATGGCAAACGGGATCGCGCCCAGACCGGTCGCGATTGCCGTGATCATTGCGAACAGGAAAACCGAAAAGACGGACACCGACACGCTTGTGTACCTCCATACAGAACAAGGTAACGAAAGAACCGTAACGCAAGGAAGAAGTTTGTTCCAATCTACAAGTTTAGATTAGACTTAGTCTATGTAAGACGAGCGACAACCGATCCCAGGGTCTCTCCGTGCGCCGACATTCCCTTTTCCGCGATTCACATCCATTGCAGCGGTGGACACTTGACCGGGAGAACCATCGTTGCCATCTTAACAAATTAGCCAAAGCTGAAACTCACTCCATGACTTCCATACCCTTCAAAATCCCGGTGGGACTCGAGGCCCAGGGGATCATTCGTTTTGAGCCCCCTACGATTATCCTGGAGATCGTCATGTGGGAATGGCGCACGCTATCCAAACGGATGAAGGAGTACCTGATTCCCCTCCAGGAGTTGACGGCAATTCGGCTGAAGGACAGCCTGTTTCAGCTTCGCCTGGAACTCCAGTTGCGCAGCATCAGAGGGTACGGGGAGATCCCGGCAACCACGCCCGGCATTATCCGATTGCACTTCCCGCTGCGTCATCGGGAGGAGGTGCGTGAATTGGCGTCGGCATTGACCATGCGGCTTTCCGAAATCCGCCTGGACCAGTGGGAAAAGGAGATTCACGGTACCGATGAATAGGCGCCCGGCGCCGAAACGCGACGGTATGCGTGCCCCTCGAAGCCAACCTGACGAGAGATGGAGCCTTCTGTAGTGGTTCCATCCGAGACGCTTCGCATCGGGGTCGATACGGGCGGAACATTCACGGATCTGGTCCTGGATGCAGGAGATCCCCTTCCCGTGATCACGCACAAACTGCTTTCGACGCCGGACGACCCGGCCCGTGCCGTACTGAACGGCATCGCAGCCGTACTGGCGATGTGGGAAGGGCGCGTAGGTCACCATGCCGCCGCCGCAGTTCCTCATGTTGTCCACGGTTCGACGGTCGCCACGAACGCCGTTCTCGAGGGAAAAGGGGCGCGAACCGCATTCGTTACCACGGAGGGATTTGAGGATACGCTGCACCTGGCTCGGCAAAATCGGCCCGATCTTTACGCCCTCGCTCCGAGCCGTCCGCAGCCGCCTGTTGCGCGCGCGCACTGTTTCGGCGTCCGAGAGCGACTGCGCTATGATGGCGCCGTGCTGGTGGAGATGGATGCCGAGGCGATCGAGAAGCTCGTGGTCGCGCTGCGGGAAACGGGCGTGGAGTCGATCGCGGTCAGCTTGCTCCACAGCTACGCCAATCCGGAACACGAACAGCGCCTGGCCGCTGCTTTGCGTGCCCATTTTCCGGACATTCCCCTGACCGTTTCTCACGAGATTCTCCCCGAATTCAGAGAGTACGAACGCGCGGCGACGTGCATTGTCAATGCCGTTGTGGCACCGCCCATGAACCGGTATGTCGGGCGCCTGGCGGATGGGCTTGGGGCCGATCGGCTCCGGATCATGGCCTCCGGCGGGGGTAGCCTGCCTCCCGACGAAGTGCGGCGAAAACCGGTCCAGACGATCCTTTCCGGTCCGGCCGGTGGCGCGCTGGGGGCGCGGGCCGTTGCGCTCTCGGCCGGAGAATCACGGATCATCGCATTCGACATGGGGGGCACCAGCACCGATGTGGCCCTCTGCGACGATGGTCTGGCCAGGACTACCGAGTCGGAGATCGGCGGAATGCCCATCCGATTGCCCATGATTGACATTCACACGGTGGGTGCAGGAGGCGGATCCGTAGCGTGGATCGATGCAGGAGGCGCCCTTCATGTCGGTCCGGAATCCATGGGCGCCGACCCGGGTCCTGCATGCTACGGCAGACAATCCCCACCCTACCGGGCGACCGTAACGGACGCGCATGTCGTTCTCGGGAATCTCCCTACCGACCATCCGCTGAGTGGCGACCTCTGGCTTGACAAGCGCGCAGCGCGGGAAGCGGTCGACGGGGTTGCCCGGGCTATCGGGTTGCCCCTGGAGGACGCCGCCCGGGGTATCCTGCGTATTGCGGAGGTGACCATGGCCAGAGCGGTGCAGCGCATCTCGGTGGAGCGCGGGCACGATCCCAGGGAGTTCGTGCTTGTTCCGTTCGGCGGAGCCGGCGCCCTCCACGCCTGCTCACTGGCCGATGTGCTGGGGATGCGCCACATCCTCGTGCCTCCATTCGCCGGGGTGCTCAGCGCACTGGGGATGTTGTCGGCGGCGCCCCTGTACCACCTGTCCCGAAGTGTGCTCGTCGAGATCGGGGCCGCAGACAACGGGTATACGGATCCACGCGAGCACGCTTCGGTAGCCGACGCACTCTCCAGTCTGACCCGGGAGGCGACCCAGGCGCTGGACCGGGAAAAGGTGCCCGCTCCGGAGCGGAGATTTGAGCCGGCCCTCGATCTGCGGTATCGCGGCCAATCGTACGAACTCACCATCCCGCTGGGTGCTGCGAACCCGATCGACGACTTTGAACAGCGCCACCAGACGCTGTACGGATACACAGCGACGGGCGCTCCGGTCGAGGTGGTCACTGCGCGCGTTCGGGCTGCCGGAACCGAGAAGCCGGTACGGCTCGCTTCGCTTGCCGAACGTTCGGCCTCCGACGGACCGCTTCCCCTCGTGCGGGTAGAGCCGGCGTATCGGGGGATGCCCTTGAATCTTCGCCACGTCCGCCGCGAAGCGTTGCGGGCAGGAGACCAGTTCCAGGGCCCCGCCCTCATCACAGAGTACTCCGCGACCACCGTAGTGGCGGCAGACTGGCGACTGGAGGTAGGCCCCTTCGGGCACCTGCGCCTAACCCGATGCTGATCGGTTCCCGTTCCGGTGACGAACGCGGCCTCGTTTGAGGGCCCGCCGTGCCGATTTGACAAAAGATTGATCGCCTGTCCGCCTTTGCGACCGCTCCCGGTGAACCCGAGCCGCATCGAGTCGCGTATGCAGGATGATCAAATGGAGATTCCCGATGCGGCACGTGCTTCGAGTCCTGCTTCTGTTGGCATTGGGTGTAGCGGGCACAGGCGCCCTGGGACAGACCGTGCACGGCCGCTCTGAGAGGCCGCGCGTTGCTGTCGTTCTGTCCGGCGGAGGCTCCCGTGGCCTTGCGCACATCGGAGTGCTGAAGGTCCTGGAAGAGGCTGGGCTGAAGCCGGACCTCATCACGGGCACCAGCATGGGGGCTGTGGTAGGAGGACTGTATGCAACGGGGTTCACCGCAGACGAGTTGGCCGACCTCGCGCTGCGTACGAACTGGAACGAGCTGCTCTCCGACGAACCGGCGCGTCCCCTCCTCTCGATGGAAGAGAAACTCCGCGACGGCCGATTCATTGCGTCGCTGCCGTTGCGCGGGATACGAGTGAGACTGCCTTCGGGATTGCTGGCCGGCCAGCGTGTCTCTGAGGTCCTCGCCCGACTCACCTGGCCGGTTCATCACGTCACGGACTTCTCCCTGTTGCCGATTCCATTCGCCTGTCTTGCGACGGACATCGTCACGGGCGAACCGGTCTTGCTCGAACGCGGCTACCTGCCTGAAGCCTTGCGCGCGAGCATGGCGATTCCGTCCGCATTCACGCCGGTCGAACTGGAGGGGCGCGTACTGGTGGACGGAGGCGTCGTCCGCAATCTTCCGGCGGTGGACGCCAGGGAGTTGGGTGCGGATGTGGTGATCTGCTCCGATGTATCGAGACCGTTGCTGGAGCGGGACCGTCTCGACTCGATCATCTCCATTATGGAGCAGACGTTCAACTTCGAGTACTGGGCATCGGTGTCCGAGCAGCGGCGGCACTGCGATCTGGTTATCGTGCCCGAGCTGGAGAAACGCCAGACGCTGGATTTCAGCCACGTCGAGGCGGTCATCCGGTCCGGAAAGGACGCGGCCGATACCGTGAAGGATCGCCTGGTAGCCCTGGCCGACTCGGTATCGCGTCCGGAGGACCCCCCTGCCGTTTGGAATCCGGCAGCGGTCGACTCCGTCTTGATCGTAGACTATGAGTTGATCGGACTGACGCGGGTCCCGCCGCTGCTTGTGATCGGGTTGATGGATCTGGAAATCCCCTCCTGGGTTTCGGCAGCCGATATCGAGCGGGATATCGAACGCATCTTCGCCACCCGGTTCTTCGAACGCGTTACCTATCGGATCGATCTTGCACCGGAGGGCTACGGGTCGGTGTTGCGCATCCGGAGCCTGGAGCGGCGCGACAACGAGGTCCGGTTCGGGTTCCGGTTTGATCTGAGGAACCAGTCCCGCCTGGTCGTGGCCACGGCATTTCAAAACGTTCTGAGCAAGGGGTCGAAGCTGGTGCTGGAGACCGAAATCGGAAACCGACTGTCGCTGGCAACGGATTACTACCTGAAGATGGGGCTACAGGGGCGGCAGGCGATTCGCCTTCGCGGTGAGCTGTTCCAACAGCGAATCGATGAGTTCGCGGACGGGAAAGCGCAGGCACAAATCGATACGCGATCTGCCTCCTTCGAGGCCGGCGTGGCCTCGGTGTACTCGACGCGGGGATACTATGGCGTCTCCGTGATCGCCATGGCGTCGCGAACCGCTCCCCGCATCGCCCGCACGGACGAATTTCCGACCTCGACCAGCACGCTCATCCTTCCCACCGCTACGATCTGGTTGGACACCTTCGATCGGATCGCCTTTCCGCGTCGGGGAGGCGTATTCTATCTCAGCAGCATCGGCACGCACGAGGCGTTGGGCAGCGGGATCTCGATGAGTCAGCATCGATTCATCAGGCGGTACGCCCACTCTCTCTCGAAGCGGATCACCCTCATCACGGATTTCGAAGCCGCTGCAACCTTCGGAAATCGGCAGGAGTTGCCCGGACAGCTCAGGATTGGACTGGGTGGCCTCATCAAAGGGCCATTCGAGACGGGCCGCTTCGTCGGGTTGGGACACAATGAGCGGACGGGACGGTTCCTCACGAAAGCGGGCCTCCATCTTCAGATGGAGTTCCAGTCAAGGAGGTACTTGACCCTGATCGGTAACGTGGGCTCGGCCTCGGAGGAATGGAGCCAGTATCCCTACGGACGGGACGACGTGTTGCTCGGCGTGGGCGCCGCCTTGGGATTGGAGACGGCAATCGGACCGTTCGAGGTGACGGTCGGGGTGGGGAACCGGGACAAAGCGCGGGTGACGTTCAACGTTGGTTACCTGTTCTAGTGCCGGTTTTGTGATCCGCAGATGGCGCAGATGGGGT
>CAYLXM010000077.1:0-16815 GCA_964387555.1 uncultured Rhodothermales bacterium
ACCCTCCACCCCCCGCCCATGTCCCGCCTGACCCCGCTCTCGCTCCTGCTTCCTCTGTTCCTGATGCATTGCGCGCCTCAGCCCGCTTCCTGGCAGCCTGCGCCCGGGCCCCTGCTCTCCAAATTCGCGGCGGACGTGAATCCGGACAGCCCGTGGCCGGAATACCCGCGCCCGATGATGGTTCGGCAAGACTGGCTTTCGCTGAACGGCCTCTGGGATTTCGCGATTGCCGAGAGGGAGGCAGATCGGCCTGCGTCGATGACGCGGAAGATCCTCGTCCCGTATCCGGTGGAGTCGGCCCTGTCGGGGATCGGGGAGCGGGTCGATGAAAACCAGCGACTATGGTACCGGCGTGCGATCGAGGTCCCCGCGGCATGGAGCGGAAGGCGGGTTTTGCTCCACTTCGAGGCGGTTGACTGGGAAACGAAGGCCTGGATTGATGGCGTCGAAGTGGGAACACACCGCGGCGGATACGACCCGTTTTCGTTCGAGATCACCGATCTGGTGACGGCGGGCGGGGACCACGAGCTCGTTGTCTCCGTCTGGGACCCCACCGACGCCGGTCCACAGCCGCGCGGAAAACAGGTCAGCAACCCGAGCGGGATCTGGTACACCCCGTCGAGCGGAATCTGGCAGACCGTCTGGCTCGAGGCGGTACCCCAGGCGTACCTGGCTGAATTCCGGGCAATGCCCGACATCGATGCACAGACCCTGACCATCCTCGCGGACGCCGCGCATGCCGAACCCGGCATCGCGATCCGGGCCGTGGCAACGGCAGAGGGTGCTCTGGTGGCCGACGTTGAGGGCCCGACCGGCCAACCGCTCGTACTCTCCATCCCCGCTCCAACCCTGTGGGAGCCCGAAAATCCCTTCCTCTATGATCTTCGACTTTCTCTGATGCGTGACGGCGAGGAGGTGGACGCGGTTGATAGCTACTTCGGAATGAGAAAGACGTCGCTCGGGAAGGATGAGAACGGGAAGACGCGCCTTTTTCTGAACAACCGGTTCGTCTTCCAGAATGGTCCGCTCGACCAGGGCTTCTGGCCCGACGGCCTGTACGCCCCGCCGACGGATGAAGCGATGCGGTATGACCTCGAGGTGACGAAGGCGATGGGTTTCAACATGCTGCGAAAGCACGTGAAGGTCGAGCCGCGCCGGTTCTATACCTGGGCGGATCGGATGGGGCTGCTCGTGTGGCAGGATATGCCGAGCGGGGATGAGTACATCGGCCTGAATGACCCGGATATCGTCCGTTCCCCGGAGTCGGCCGCCCAGTTCGAGGCGGAACTGCGCCAGATGATCCTGACCAAATTCAACCACCCGAGTATCATCATGTGGGTGCCGTTTAATGAAGGGTGGGGACAGTACGACAGCGCGCGGATCGTGGATCTGATCCGTTCGATCGATCCGACCCGCCTCGTGAATCATGCCTCGGGCTGGGCCGATCGCGGCGTGGGAGACGTAAACGACATCCACCGCTATCCCGCCCCGGGGGCCGTGCCGCCCGAGCCGAACCGGGCCGCCGTCCTGGGTGAATTTGGCGGACTGGGCCTCGCCGTGCCCGGACACACCTGGGAGGCCCAGGCATGGGGGTATCAGCAAATGGCCGACACGCTTTCGCTCCTCGAGCAGTATGAAGATTTCTACGGCACCGTAGCCGGATTCGTCGTCGACCCAGGCCTCTCCGCTGTCGTGTACACGCAGACGACCGACGTGGAAACGGAAACCAACGGCCTGATGACCTATGACCGCGCCGTGATCAAGATGGCTCCCGATGCCGTGCGGCGCGCCCATCTGGGCTATGTCGGTCCACGACTGGTCAACCCCGACCGCATCTTCCTCGACGCGTTTCAGGTCGATCTCCGGGTTCCGGTTCCCGGGTCGTCCATCCGGTACCGGCTCGACGGCGGCGAGCCCGGGCCGGAGGATGTGTTGTACAGCGGACCGTTTGATGTAACGGAGTCGGTTGACGTGACGGCCCGGGCGTTCTGGCCGAACGGCGAAACCAGCCGGGTTACGCACTTCGAGATCCGAAAAGTTGCGCTCCGCCCGCCGGATCGCGAGGGACCGCTCGAGCCCGGTGTCAACGCCCGCCTCTACTCGGGTTCCTGGCGCGCCGTACCGGATTTCTCGGCGATGGCTCCGGACTCCTCGTGGGTTGCATCCACCGTGGCGCTCGACGATATCGGGCGCACGGTGGACTTCGGCGCCGTCTGGGAGGGGTATGTGGAGGTACCGGCTACGGGCATGTACAGGTTCTACACAAGTTCGGATGACGGTAGCCTGCTCTTCATAGGGGATGATCTTGTGGTGGACAACGACGGCACGCACGGGGACCAGGAGAAGTCCGGGCCGATGGCGCTGGAGGCCGGACTTCACCCCATCCGGGTGGCCTTCTTCCAGGGCATGGGGGGCTACGCCCTGCGCGTCTCCATCGAAGGTCCGGGTCTGCCCAAACGGGAGATCGGACCCAGGATGTTGTTCCGCATGAACTCCTGAACTCCCAAACTCCAACTCCAAACTCCAACTCCAAACTCCAACTCCAAACTCCCCAACTCCAAACTCCAAACTCCTCACCTCCTCCTCCCCCTCCTGTAGATCCACAGCCCTACCGCCACATTCAACCCGAGAGACCCGAACACGGTCATGAAGAAGGTGACGGGATTCTCCACGTCTTCTCCGGGAATCAGGGCCAGGATCAGCGCCCCTAGCGTTACCGCAAAGCCGACGCCGCCGAGAAGAACGGCGCCGGTTCGGCCGCCGGGGGCTCGCTGGACCGTCGGGCCGGCGGGTTCCCGCTGGAGTACGACGAGGGCTCCGAAGAGGTAGAGATACGGCACGAAGTAGATGACGATCTCCAGGCTCACCATCATGTGGTAGACTTGTTCGGCCCGCTCTCCCAGGCCGGCCAGGACGATGAAGAAGGCGGCTATCCCGGCGAGTACCGCCATGCCGATATGAGGCGTGCCGAACCGAGGATGGAGCCGGGTAAACGCAGCCGGCAGGTGTCGATCCAGACCCAGGACGAATGGCAGTCTGCTCGTCGCGGCAAGCCAGGCGCTGACCGATCCGATGGTCCCGACGCAAAGGAATAGTCCGATCAGGGATCCGGCAAGAGCCCCCGCGTACGGTCCGGCGAGGTCCGTTCCCCCGGCGCGGAGCGCCTCGGGTAGACCGGTCAGCGAGTTGACGGCCTCGGGCGTCAGCATAGCCAGGATAGCGATCGCCGAGAGGATGTATCCGAGGGTGATGAGGAGGCCCGATGAGACAAGCGCGCGCGGGATGGTCCGGCGTGCGTCATGAACCTCATCACCCAGCAGCGAAGCGCCTTCGAAGCCGGCGAACGCGTAGGCCACGACGGAGAGGAAGACCAGGCTCTTGAGTGAGCCGAGGTCTGGAGACATGGATTCCCACGTGAAAGGAGATGCCGGACCTCTCAGCACCCACGTGGCCAGTCCCAGCGATAGGAGGATCAGAACCGGAAGACCGAGCGTGAATACCGCGCCTAGGTTATGGAGCTTCTGTGCGATGTCCAGTCCTCGAATGTTGAGGTAGAGCACGCCGGCGAGCGCGGCCAGGCCGAAACCTGCGAGGAAGAACCTGTTCTCGCCCAGGAAGGACAGGTTCGGGAAGATGTAGGCAGCGTTGCCTGCGGCGAAATACAGGGCACTCGGGAAAAAGGCAAGGATGCTCGTCCAATACGCCCAGGCCATTGCGAACGCGTGGAAATCGCCGAACGCCCGCTTTGTCCACACATACAATCCCCCCTCGCCCGGATGCCGCGAGGAGAGTTCCGCCACGGCGATCACGAGGGGCAACGTGAATACCGCAAACGCGATGAGCAGGTACATGACTACCGACGGGCCGATCGCCGCGGCCATCACCATCTGGCGGATGCCGAAGATCAGGACCACATAGAGCAACACGAGGTCCCGATAACGGAGAACGGGGCGCAATGCGACGGATCCGGACAGGGGGCCGGCGGGATCGGTCATGGAGGAAACGCTGCTCGGAAGAAGGCGAGAAGGGGGAGGAGGAGACGGGGTGCCCGACGCGAAATACGGGGCGAAGGTACAGCGGGAACAGGGCTCTGTCCAACAAGGATCTGCACGAGCGCATCCGCCCACCGCTCACCTCCGCCCCGCGCCCCCATTGGTCTCCACGCCGTAGATTGGATAACCCACCCCAACCCCTTAACCAGTACGCGCCATGCGTTACGCACGATGTATAGTCGCCGTCGTCGGCTGGACCTGGTTCGTGGCCGGCTCGAGCATTTCGGCGCAGGATCCCGCCGGTTTCGATGCGCTCTTTCAGGACAAGACGCTGCGCATCGATTACAACCATACGGGAACGGCCACAACGGAGATCATCAGTCTGGACCAGGTCTATGAACAGGGGCCATGGGCGGGAAGCCGGACCAACCTGATCGACACGCTCAACCTGGGCAAGTACATGGCGCGCGTGTACGATGCGGAGACGGGAGGGCTCCTGTACTCCAGAGGATTCTCGAGCATCTACGGCGAGTGGGAAACCACGCAGGATGCGCTCGACGAGATCGCCCGCACCTTCCACGAGTCGGTTCTGATTCCCTATCCGAGGATGCCGATTCGTTTCGAGTTGGCAAAACGCGATCGATTCCTGGCATTCCAGCCCATCTTCTCGACGGCCATCGATCCGGCTTCCCGCTTCGTGAATCGGGAAAATCGAGCGCTCGATTTTGAGGTGTTTTCGCTCTGGGAGAGTGGCCCCGCGCATGAGCGCGTGGATTTTCTCGTGCTGGGTGATGGATATGCGAAGGAAGACAGCGAGAAGTTCCGCCGGGATGCCGAGCGGTGGAAGGAGGTCATGCTTTCCACCTCACCCTTCAGCGACCTCGCCGACCGAATCAACATCCGGGCGATCGAGGTGATTTCGGAAGAGAGCGGCATTGACGAACCGCGTCAGAACGTTTGGAAGAATACCGCACTCGGAACCACCTACAATGCGCTGGATCTTCCCCGCTATGTCCTCACCTTTGAAAACAAAGCCCTGCGCGACATCGCATCGGCGGCATCCTACGATTTCCTCTACATCCTGGTCAACAGCAACCGATACGGGGGCGGCGGCATCTACAATCTGTATGCAACCGGGATGAGCGGCGTAACCAACCCGGATCTGGATTTCCACATCCCCTACATGTTTACGCACGAGTTCGGCCATTCATTCGGTGGACTGGGTGACGAGTACTACTCCAGCACGACGGCCTACGTCGACTTCTATCCGCCGGGCGTCGAGCCCTGGGAGCCGAACGTTACCGCTTTGAATGATCCCGGGAATCTCAAGTGGAAGGAATTTGTGGACTTTGACACGCCGCTGCCCACGCCGTGGCCGAAGGCCCATTTCGATAGCCTCGAGACGGTCAGACAGTCACTCGATCGCGAAGCGGCGGGCTATTACGAGCGTTGGCGTGCAATCAGGGGCCTCCAGACGGAGAAAATGGCCGAGTCGCCTGATGCGGATAAGGTAGGTGCGTTTGAGGGATCCGGTTACAGTTCGACCGGGCTCTATCGGCCGGCTTCCGACTGTCGGATGTTTTCCTTGAGCCTGGCGCCCTTTGACCGTGTATGCAGCAACGCGCTGGAGCGCGTCATCCGGTTCTATTCGGAGTAGCACGGGAGGAACGCGACAAGGGGGTACGCTGCTTCCGCTTGCGTGCCCGTGGCTCGGGACGAGGGATGCGCGCGGCCATTCCCCATAGAGCGCCGTGATCTCTCCTTGCAGAGTGAATGGGCTTTTCCCTACACCGCGTGTCCGGTCGCCGAGGTACTGTATTGCGGCTCTCCCGTGCCACAATGCCGAGGATGAGCCGGCGGGCCACGCGGGATGGTCCGAAATCGATCCAGCACCACGCGTACTGTTTGTCAAACCCCATCGTGCAACGAGGTTGATGACATGGTCCCCTTGATGGTCATCCTGACGTTTGTCGTCTTCATCCTGATCGATGTCACGACACGCCTCGTGATCAAGCGATTAGAGCAGAAGAAGATTCAGAAGGAACGGGAAGAGGCCCTGGATATTGGGCTGAAGCTCGATTACGCGGAAGAAGCTCCGAGTTTGAAACGCGTTCGGGTGGACGATCCGAAAGCGAAGATTCTGGCGGTTGACGATGAGGCCATCATTCTTGACAGCTTCCGTAAGATTCTCGTTCTCGCCGGGTATTCGGTCGATACGGTAGAAACGGGAAGAGAGGCATTGGGCCTGATCCGAAAGAACGATTACGATTTTGTATTCACGGATCTGAAAATGCCGGAAATGGACGGCCTGGATGTTACCAAAGCCGTCAAGCATTTGCGCCCGGATATCGATGTGATCATGATCACCGGATTCGCCACGATCGAGTCGGCTGTGAGTGCGATGAAATTTGGGGCGATGGATTACGTGCAGAAGCCGTTTACGGTGGACGAGCTGGTCGACTTTGTGAACAAGTCTCAGATCCGCCGTCAGGATCGCATTGATAAGCAGATTCGGCCCAGTGTCCGCCTCGTAACGCCGTCGGTAGGCCTTTCGGGTTCCAAGCACGAGTTCAACGTGCCCGCCGGCATCTTCGTATCGCTGGACCATACCTGGGTCGCGATGTACTCGAATGGGATGCTCCTGGTCGGTATCGACGACTTCACGCAGAAGACGCTCGGAGAAATCGCGGCACTCGAGCTTCCCGAAGTCGGGAGGCACGTCAATAAGGGAGAAGCCCTCTTTTCGATCAGCCGTAATGCACACAAGATCACGTTTCCCGCTCCGGCATCGGGCACTGTGACATCCGTGAACGAGCATGCAGCCGACGATCCCTCGCTGATCAATAAGAATCCCTTTGATTCCGGTTGGATCTGTGGGATCGAGCCGGACTCCCTGCCGACAGATCTTCAGGAATTAAAGATCGGGGCGGATGCCGTAACGTGGTACAAAGAACAAATCGACGCATTCCTTGCAGCGGCCAAGGACCTGGGCAAAGAAGACCAGGAAAAGGACGACCTTGATTTGAAATGGGAGGCCTATGCTTTGCTGGTAAAAGCCAAATAGGTCCATTTCTTCGACCCTGTTGAACACGACCCCACCACCCGCGACTATGAATACGCGCCGGCTGCTCCTGTTCACCCCGGCCCTTCTCGTAGGGTTGGCGATTTCACTGGCGATTGCGCGCCCGACCGCCCAGGACGAACTCGACCCCGCAACGGAGGAGGTCGTGGAGACCTCCGAGCCACAAGAGGTCGAGGCGCCGGACGAACTCGTAACGGAGACCCCCGTCGGCGAAGTCGTCTTTCCCCACTATATGCACGCGGAGGCGCTCGAAATCGCCTGCAGCGACTGTCATCACGAGACAAACGCCCAACCTCTCGATAATCCGCATCCGCAGTACTTCACCACCCTTTGGAGTGAGTGCAAGACGTGCCATCGCGACGAGGATTCGGACGGCCTCATGGTCGGAAAATGTTCGACCTGTCACCCGGCCAGTCCGAGAACTACTTCCGACGCCGCCCTCAGTGCCAAGGTGGTCATCCATCGAAAGTGTTGGGATTGTCACGATGTCGGGACAGGCGCGGATGCTTCGCAGGAATGCTCCTACTGCCACAGTGGAACCCGGACCGGGTTCGCTCCCACGAACAGGTGAGACCCCCCACCGTCGAGCCCCATTATGGAACGAAGAGATTTTCTGAAAGCGGCCGGCGCGATCGGCGCCGGACTGGCGTGTCCCTCCGCAGCCAGGGCGAAGGAAACAGATCCGGGCGCTTCCCAAACGGAGTTCATTGGCGTACTGGTTGACACGAGCCGGTGCATCGGGTGCCGGTCGTGCGAAATCGCGTGCGCCGAGGCCCACGGGTTCGAGCCGCCGGATGTCGAAAACGACAACGCATTCGAGACGGTTCGAACCACAACTGAAACGAGCCATACGGTCGTCAACCGCTTCGAGACAGACGAAGGCGAGGTGTTCGTCAAGAAGCAGTGCATGCACTGCTGGCAGCCGTCGTGTGCGGCGGCCTGTCTGACGAATGCGATGTACAAGACGACGGAAGGACCGGTCATCTGGCGGAACGGCAAGTGTATGGGATGCCGGTTCTGCATGGTAGCCTGCCCGTTCGACATCCCGAAGTTCGAGTACGAGGGGTGGAACCCCAGCATGCAGAAGTGCGACATGTGCTGGGATCGCCTGGAACAGGGCGAACGTCCGGCGTGCGTCGCCGCCTGTCCTACCGATGCCCTTCAGTTCGGGACGAAGCGGGACCTGGTGGAGATCGCAAGAACGCGGATCTACAACAACCCCGATAACTACGTGCACAAGATCTACGGGGAACACGAGGTGGGGGGCACCGGATGGCTCTATCTCGCGTCCGTCCCATTCGATCAACTGGGGTTCCGGACGGATCTGGGGACGACGCCTTATCCGGAGTACACAAAAGAGTTCCTCTACGCGGTACCCGTCATCTTCTTCGGTGTCCCTGCTCTTCTCTACGGCCTGAGCGCACTGGCTGAACGGAAAGCCCTTGCACCCCACACCGGCCTGCCGGTCCCGCCCGCGGGAGCAACTCCGACCAAAAAATCAGACGACAAGGCCTGACATGCCCACCACGCCTGCCCCTACCGCCGCATCCGTCGGGACGTTCCGGTTCATTCTGCAGGAACTAAAGCCGCGAGGCAAATTCCTGACTCCGTTCAACGTCATCTCCATCCCCGTCATTTTCGCGGGGGTGATCATTCTGATTTACCGTTTCATCTACGGACTTGGTCCCGTGACCAACCTCTCCCAGGATTTTCCCTGGGGAATCTGGAAAGGATTCAACGTGATCGCCGGCGTTGCCCTTGCGGGCGGCGCCTATCTGGTTACGTTTGTGGTGTACGTGATGAACGTGGAGAAGTACAAGCCGATCGCCCGCGTGTCGGTGCTCAACGGGATGCTCGCGTACATGTTCTACGCATTCGCGTTGATTTTTGAACTCGGCAGACCGTGGAAGATCATCAACCCGATCATCGGCAACTCGTTCGGCTACAACTCGGTGCTCTTCCTCGTCGCCTGGCATTTCCTCCTCTATATCATCGCCCAGTTTGTCGAGTTCTCACCCGCAGTGGCGGAATGGCTGCAGAAGAAGAAGGCCGCCAAGGCGCTCAAGGCACTGACCCTGGGGGCGGTGATCTTCGGCGTCACGCTGTCCATCCTCCATCAATCCGGTCTGGGCGCGCTCTTCTTGCTGGCCAAGTCGAAAATTCACCCGCTTTGGTATACGGAGTTCATCCCGATTCTGTTTTTCGCCTCCAGCATTTTTGCCGGGCTCTCGATGGTCATCCTGGAAGGCACCCTCAGCCGGCGGTTCTTGAGAGACCACATCAATGAAGCGACGCACAGCTTTGATGATATGATCATCGGATTGTCGAAAGGCGCGGCCATCTCGATGTTCGTCTACTACTTCTTCAAACTGGTTGTTTTTCTGCATGAGGGACACTGGATCTACCTCGCGACGGGCTGGGGACTGTGGTACTCTTTCGAGGTCGTGGGGCTCGTTCTGGTTCCGTGCGTCCTCTTCGCCGTGGGTGCCCGCAATCGGAATCTGACGATCATCCGCTGGGCCGCCGCGATGGCCCTGATCGGGATCGTCCTCAATCGGCTCAATATCTCGCTGATCGCCTACAATTGGTCCGCACCCGTGCACTATGTGCCCACGTGGATGGAGGTCGTCGTCAGTGCGTCCATCATCTTCGTCGAGATCTGGGTCTTCCGGTGGATCGTTACCCGCATGCCGGTGTATCCCAACAACCTGAAAATGGCCGCCAAACCCGGCACGTGAGAGGTCAGAATCGCCATGGAGACCTATACCTACGTCAATATATTCGAGACCAAGGGGCTGGAGTATATCCTCCTGATCTGCTTTCTCATTCTGTTGGTCCTGCTGATTCGATACTTGCGAAGTCCCGCAACGTGAGCCTGAGATGTGGAACAAGATCAGCTTTAAGCTCATCGTTGGCGTATCAGGCATCGTGACCGCCATCATCGGCGTGTTTGCGTACATCATTCTCGACTCGTTCCAGTCTCACGTGCTGGGAGACGTGGAACGCTTCGCCGAACAGTTGAGCGAGACCGTCAAGAGCAGCACGCGGTACGATATGCTGCTCAATCGGCGGGAGTCCCTGCACGAAATCATCAATACGATCGGCTCCCAGGAGAGCATCGAGAAGGTGCGGGTCTACAACAAAGAGGGAGAGATCATCCTGTCGTCCGATTCCTCGGATGTCGGGAGTATGGTCGACCAACGGGCCGAGGCTTGCTACGCTTGTCACGCAGCCGATCAGCCCCTGGAGAATGTGCCGGTCTCCAGCCGTACCCGGCTCTTCTTTGACGGCGCCGGTCACCGGGTATTCGGCATCATCAACCCCGTATATAACGAACGCAGTTGCTGGGAGGCGGAATGCCATGCGCATTCGGCAGACCAGAAGGTGTTGGGCGTGCTGGACATCACGGTGCCTCTCACCGAGCTGGACCGGGATCTGAACACGAGCCGGGCAAGGCTTCTGATCCTGGCCCTGTTGGTCATTGCCGCGGTCAGCCTGATCATTTTCTGGTTGGCCGAGCGAATCGTACTCAAACCGATCGGGGAGGTCGTAACGGCCACGCACCGCGTCGCTTCGGGCGACCTCGGGTATACCGTGCCCGTTCGAAGAAATGACGAATTGGGGGAACTGGCCACCTCGTTCAACGGGATGACGAAAAAGCTTTCGGAGGCACAAAGGCAACTATTTCAGTCGGATAAGCTAGCTTCTGTCGGCCGCCTGGCCGCGGGAGTTGCCCACGAAATCAATAACCCACTTACGGGCGTATTGACGTATTCGAGCTTCTTGCTCAGTCGACTCAAGGACGATAAGGAGATCAGCGCCGACCTGGAGGTCGTCGTCCGCGAAACCAAGCGCTGCCGGGAGATCGTGAAGGGCCTGCTCGATTTCTCGAGGCAATCCGCACCCGAGAAGCGTCCCGTAGACGTTAACGAGGCTATTTTGCACGCCGCCGCCATCGTGCAGAACCAGCTCTCCTTTGCGCACGTCCGCTTCGTACTCAACCTGGCGGATGGGCTACCCGCGGCGTATGCCGACGCAAATCAGCTGGAGCAGGTGCTGGTAAACCTATTCGTGAACGCAGGGGATGCGATGACCGAGAAGGGCGGTTCGATTTCCGTGGAATCCGCCGCCGTCAGGCAAAGTGAACCGGGCCACCCGGACAGGGGATACGTCCAGATCAGCATCAAGGACACCGGATGCGGGATTCCGCCGGACAACCTTGGCAAAGTCTTTGATCCGTTCTTCACAACGAAGGGCCAGAAGGGCAACGGCCTTGGGCTCGCAATCGTCTGGGGGATTATTGAGGAGCACAACGGAAGGATTTCTTTGGCGAGCGAAGTGGGAAAAGGCACGACATTCACGATCTTAATCCCCCAGAGCGACCACGAACACGAGCGGGCATGACCACGCCCGTACCGGATCGAGATCAGTGCCATGGGAAAACCCCGAACCATCCTCGTCATCGATGACGAACAGGTCATCCTTGACGTCTCGAAACGGATCCTTTCGGCGACCGATTTTGAGGTCCTGGCTGCGGCCGACGCCGAAATTGGACTCGAAGTCCTGCACAATGCCTCACCGGAGGTGGTGCTGGTGGACCTCATGCTGCCCGGAATGTCGGGGCTGGACTTCCTGGACGCTGCGCGCCTTTCGCACCCCCACGTGCCTGTTATCGTGACCACCGGGTATTCCAGCGTCGACCGAGCGGTCGCCTCGCTGAAAAAAGGCGCCTTCGATTTCCTGCCGAAACCATTCACCTTTGGTGAACTCGAGGGACCCGTACACCGGGCCTGCCGCTTCGTGGATCTACCGGAGGAGGTACGCAACGCGCCCTTCGACCCGGCTCATCCGGATCTCCACCGCCTCGGCCGACACACGTGGGCACGCCGCGAACCCGACGGATACGTGACCCTGGGTCTGACGAAGCTGTTTCAGGTCACCGTGGGACCCATCGCGCACATCGCATTGCCGACCGTGGAAGCCAAACTCCAGCAAGGCGGTTGCCTCGTGACGGTAACCGCTCAGGATGAATGGGTACACGCAGCATGGGCGCCTCTGAGTGGGCGCGTTCTGGCCGTGAATACCGCTCTCGCCGCAAATCCGCAGCTGGCCAATACGGATCCGTTGGGTAAGGGATGGATGGTCCAGATCCAACCCTCCAAGCCTGATACCGAGTTCGAAATCCTCGACAGTGAAGGGTAGCCCGTACCGGCTCCGTTTCTCTATCAGGCCTCCTGCTTTTGCCTCCCGTAAGCCGTCGTCAAATCCCTGAGACGCGGCCAATCGACACCCGCCATCTCCTGTCTCCGGCACCGCCACTTCCAGTTCCCGGATGCCGTGGAAGGATCATTCATTCTGCCTCCGGCATCCAGAGAGAGGAGATCCTGCAATGGGAAGATCGCCATCTCCGCGACGGAGGACATCGCCAGTCGGATCATCTCCCAGGCTACCTCGTGCTCGCCGCAGGACTTCCCGATATAGCGGAAGAACCGCCATTGATCCTCCTGCCGGGCCTCCTGTTGCCACCAGCCCACCACCGTATTCGTGTCGTGCGTCCCGGTGTAGACCACACTATTCGCGTCGTAATTGTAGGGTAGATACGGATGGCCCGGGCTATCCTCACCGAATGCGAAGAGCAGCACCTTCATGCCGGGGAATCCGTAATGGTGCATGATCTCCACGACATCCTCCGTGATGATCCCCAGGTCCTCCGCGATGATGTGGAAGCGCGAGGACGAGGAGATCAACGCGTCAAAGAAAGCCTTCGTCGGCACATCACTCCATTGTCCGTTAATGGCCGTCTCCTCTCCGAAAGGCACTTCCCAGAACTGCACCAGCCCGCGAAAGTGATCGATGCGCACGATGTCGTACAGCCCGAACATCCGCTCCATACGCTGTTTCCACCAGGCGAAGCCGGCTTGAGACAATGCGTGCCAGTCATAGACGGGGGTATTCCACAACTGTCCGGTCGCACTGAAATAGTCAGGCGGAACACCCGATACGCTGATTGGCCGCATCCCTTCGTCAATCTTGAAGAGATGCGGATTCGACCACACGTCGGCGCTGTCCAGCGCAACATAGATGGGCACATCCCCAATGAGAGAAATACCCTGACCGTTGCAGTAGGCCTTCAGGCGCTGCCACTGGTCCTCGAAAAGGAACTGGTAGAACTTATGAAGCCGGATGGCATCCGCATGGTGGACACGGGCTTCCGACAGCGCCTTGGCGTGCCGGCTGCGCCAGGGTTCCGGCCACTCGGGCCATGCCCGCCCCCCCTGAAGGTCCTTGAAGACCATGAACAGGGAGAAGTCATCCAGCCACGAGGCGTTGTCGGAACAGAAGCGCTCGAAGGACTCGAGGCGCTGCGCGTCCGCAATCACGGCGTGATACGCTTCCGAAAGCAGGGCCAGTTTCCACGGCTCCACCGACGCAAAATCAACCTCCTCCTCCCGAAATACGGGCGCAGCGGCGAGGCGCTCCGCCGATACAAGGCCCGCCTCGACCAGCAATTCGGGACTCAGCAACAGCGGATTCCCCGCCAGCGCACTGGCACTGAAATAGGGAGAGTTGCCGGAGCCCTGACTGGTCGGATTGAGTGGCAGAATCTGCCAATACTGCTGAGATGCCTCCCGAAGACGATCGGCAAATTGATACGATTCCGGGCCGAGATCGCCAATTCCGTACGCCGATGGAAGGGAGGAAATATGCAGCAAAACTCCGCTGCCACGCTTCATAGAGGACCTGCGTCTGGATCGTTTAGGTTCGGTCGCTTCGATAACGACCCAAAACTAGATTAAACCCGATCACATCCGCCGAGATCCACCTATGGCGCATTCTCGTGAGGTGCAGGGCCGGTTCAACGGGACCGAGGTCAGAGATCACCGGGGTGGGCAGCACGGACGGGAGGCGGGTGAGAAGGCGGCTGGGTTTTGGCGTCCCGCAGGCTGCGGGGCATGCGGAGGTACGGGAAGCGGGAACGGTGTCGCACGTGCGGGAGACGATCTTCTTTCGCAAAGGGAAAAGCGGGAGCAATGGGCTGCCGACGGGTTGGGCGCGCACCATGATCCGGGCCTTTCTCCGGAGTCGTTCGATGCTTCGTGCGCCGTTTACTATATTGTCGGCCACAAGAAACCATGCGAACCATGAAGAAGAACTCCTTCGTTTCCCGCGGATCCGGGCCCACGCGCCGCGAGGCGCTCCGCCTGATGGCGCTGGGCTCCGCAGCCGCCCTGGCATTGCCCGTTACATCCTGCGCGCCCCCGGCCGAGAATACCTCCCGTCGAACACTGCTGCCGTCGGCAGGAGGTACCGGACATGCGCTGCCTGAGCTGCAGTACGCCTACGACGCGCTGGTGCCGATCATCGATGAGATGACGATGACGGTGCACCATACGAAGCACCACCAGGCGTATGTCAACGGACTGAATGCAGCACTCGAAAAGCATCCCGATCTGTCGGCACAGCCGCTCGAAGACCTGCTTCGCGACCTCGAGGTGGTGCCGGAGGACATCCGGACCGCTGTTCGCAACCACGGCGGAGGCCACTTCAACCACTCGCTTTTCTGGCAGATGATCTCTCCGAACGGAGGGGAAGAGCCGGCGGGCGTACTCGCCGATGCCATCTTCAGGGATTTCGGGTCGTTTTCTGCGTTCAGGGATGCCTTCCAGACGGCGTCCATGAGTGTGTTCGGGAGCGGCTGGGCATGGCTTGCCACCGACACCGCAGGCACACTGAGCGTTGTGACCACGCCAAACCAGGACACGCCCCTTGCCGCCGGGCTCAGCCCCGTTCTAGGCATCGACGTGTGGGAACACGCCTACTACCTGAATTACCAGAACCGCCGTGCGGAGTACGTATCCGCGTTCTGGGACGTCGTGAACTGGCCGCGTTGCGCCGACTTCTACGAGCTGGGGCGCGGCTGAGGAGAGACCGGCACGGCGCCTGCTATCGTTCGCGTTGCAGGGGACCCGGATCCTTCTACCGGGTTCGGAATCGCGATACCCCACGCCCGCTGACCGGTAGTGGACGTGCAGGGGCCTGACCCCCTGAATCTGCCGGAAGGACCGGAGAAGTGCTGCCTGCCCGACGCTATTTCACCACGCGGAGGCGCGTCTTTACGGCATCCCAGATCGCCGGATCTTCCGATCCGAGTACCCAGACGGAGATGCCGTGCAGACCGGGGTATTCCTTCAGCAGGTCCAGCTTGGCCTCGAATGCCCTCCGATCTTCGAGGAAGACGTATTCCCACTGACTCCGGTTGTCCCAGACGGCCCAACTCACGCCCTGTTCGGGAATCCATGTCGTTTGGGCCCCAAATTTCTCGAGCAATCCCCGCGCCGTGGCGTAATCCGTTTGTCGACCGTAGGAGTGAATGCCTCGCTCGTCAGTATAGGTCGCAGCCCAGTGATGCGAATAGGACGGGATGCCCATGGAGAGTTTCTCCGGCGGCACGCCCTGTGCAAGGGCATAGTCCATCATGGAACGCATCCAGTCCAGGCCGGCGACGGGTCCGGGAGGCGTATTGCGCGTATGCTGGTCATACGTCATCAGAGAGATGAAATCCCCGATCTCGGCCATGGCTTTCAGATCGAAACTACCCCGCCATTCGGTCTCCATGAACCACTGATACGGGGTGGCGCCCGTCTTCCCCGTCGTCGGAACCGCTGCGACAGACAGTTTCAGGCCTTTGGAGTGCAACGCCTCCGCGGCCTCTTTATAAAATTGCGTCAGCGCCTCTCTGTCCGATACGTGGATGTGCTCGAAGTCGAACTGCCAGCCCCAGAATCCGAACTCCTCGGCGAGCTCTACCATGCTGCGGACCGCACGCGCACGGGCGTCCGGGTCGTGCAACAGCCTGTGGAACATCTCCCGGTTGAACCCCGGATTGATGATCAGCGGCATCACCTTGACGCCGCGCTCCTTTGACAGCGCGATGACTCGGGGATCGACCTGTCCCCAGACGACCCCGTCTTCTTTGGCATAAAAGACCTGCGGACCCACAATGGAAATGTGATCCACGTTGGCCTTGAAGCTCTGAAACGAGGCCTCGCTGCCCGTCATATAGAACAACGTCTGCACGGCCGGCGCCTGCCGGGCGGAAAGCGGCAGGACAAAGAGCAGGAGTACGGAGAGGGCCGAAGCGAGACGATTCAACGGACCTCGGGGAGCGGCAGTCGGGCTGTGCGCCATCGATAGTGCAGATGTACCGGCGGTTCGAGGGAGCCGGCCGGGACGGTCGCAGCAAAGCCCGCCGGTTGAACCATCGGTGCGTTGGAAGATCGCGGAAGCAGGTGTGCCCCCTCTCTCGGTCGCGGGACGCTGCGCAGGTCCCGGAACGGATACGGATCTCGATAGAGGGTACCCACGGACGGCGTCGGCCGACGGCCGCCCTGGCTTGCTGCGCGCCCGGGAGGATTTGAACCCCCGACCCTCTGATCCGAAGTCAGATGCTCTGTCCCCTGAGCTACGGGCGCATAAAACTAAAAATACGACTCGTTGCGTTCCCGCTTCCTGGGAAAAATGCGGAACGGTCTACCGAAGGCCGGACCGAATAGATGGTGCAGAGTTTCAAAGTATGCTCGTTGAGAAGCGCGAGCAGTGTGCCGCCCATTCCGAGAAGCTCTTGAGTTCTTTAACTCTCTAATGTATAAACTCTGGACCTATACTAATCTGGATCCCGGCTTGCGCCGGGATGACAGTCGAGAGGCAAACTCCAAACGCTCAAAGCCTCAAACGCTCAAA
>CAYLXM010000078.1:0-16794 GCA_964387555.1 uncultured Rhodothermales bacterium
CTCCCAACCAACCCGACCCATCCCCTACCCGGTCTTCCCCACAATCCAGTTTGAACGCGCCGTCGCCAACGGCACCCGCACGACCACCGGAGAACCCGGACCCAACTACTGGACCAACACGACCCGCTACCGGATGGACGTCCAGGTCGACACGACCAACCACGTCGTCGAAGGCAACGCCGCCATCACCTACACCAACCACTCCCCCGAAACCCTCTCCCAACTCCACCTCCACCTCCGACAAAACATCTACCGGCCCGGCGCCGTCCGCAACCGCTTCACCGACCTCACCGGAGGGATGCGCCTGAGCGGACTCACCCTCAACGGGGTCGACCTCGCGGAACGACAAAACGAGGAAAACACCCCCCAACCCACCCTCCTGGGCACCCTCCTCACTGTGCCCCTCGACACACCCCTCGCCCCGGGCGACTCCACCACCCTCACCGCGTCCTGGTTCTACCTCCTCCCCCAGGAGTCCTTCCGCAACGGACACGACACCGAAGTCTATCTCATCGCCTACTGGTACCCGCAAATGGCCGTCTACGACGACGTCCACGGGTGGGACACCGACCAGTACATGGGCAGCGGCGAATTCTACATGGGGTTCGCCGACTATGACGTGCGCATCACCGTCCCGGAAAACGTCCTCGTCGCCTCCACCGGCACCCTCCGGAACCCGGAAGACGTCCTCTCCGAAACCACCCTCCAACGCCTCGAAACCGCAGCCCGCGGCGAAGACATCGTCTCCATCGTGGGCGAATCGGAGCGCCTGGCCGGTTCATCCACCCGAAAAGGAGCCGACGGTACCCTCACCTGGCACTTCACGGCCGACAACATGCGGGATTTTGTGTTCGGCTTCTCCCGACACTACGTATGGGACGCCGCCTCCGCCAAAACCGGCGAAATCAACCCCGACGGATCCCCCCGCCGCACCCTCATCCACGCCCTCTATCGCCCCGACCGCACCTTCTGGAAACGGGCCGCCGAATACGCCCGGTTCTCCATCGAAGACCTCTCCACCCGCCTCCTCCCCTACCCGTGGCAGCACATGACCGTCTGCGAAGGCATCATCGGAGGCGGCATGGAATACCCGATGCTCACGTTCATCGGAAGCGGGCGCTCCGACCGGTCCCTCTTCGGCACCACCTACCACGAAATCTCCCACATGTGGATCCCCATGCTCGTCGCACAGGACGAAAAAGCCCACGCGTGGATGGACGAAGGACTCACCTCCTTCAACACGAACGAAGCCACCGCACTCTTCTGGAACGATGCCGACGTCTGGCGATCGGACAAACAATCCTACTACGGCATCGCCCGGAGCGGAGACGAGGTGGAGATCATGCGCCACAGCGACCTCTACCCCCCCTTCTCCTCCGCCCGTACCATCGCCGCCTACAACAAACCCGCCGTGGCGTTTCATGCCCTGCGCGGACTCTTCGGCGACAAACGCTTCTACGAGGCCTACCGCACCTATATCCGGCGGTGGCTCTACAAACACCCCACCCCGCTCGACCTCTTCAATACGTTCGAAGACGTGCTGGGCGAAGACCTCGACTGGTTCTGGACCCCCCTCTTCTTCGAAACATGGACCCTGGACCATCGCATTGCCTCCGTCACTTCAGGGGCAAGTGGATGGACCGTCGCAGTCGAGGATCTCGGCCTGACCCCCATGCCGGCGCCCGTCACCGCCCGGTATGCCGACGGACGGACGGCCACGCAGACCGTTCCCGTCTCTCACTGGTTGTCCGGAAAACGAACGGCAGACGTACATTTCGAAGCGGGTCCTCTCGTCTCGGTGGAAATCGATCCGCGGGAGACCCTTCCGGATGTCGACCGGTCGAACAACAACTGGTCCAACCCGGCCATCGACCCCCCGGCCGGCGCCGGCAGCCACTGAACCCTATCCGACTCGGGCTATGGCACAAACCATTCTGGTCGTCGACGACGACTCCGGCATCCGCACCCTGCTGAAAGACTACCTGACTGAACAGGGATACCGCACCCAGACCGCGGCCAACGGACAGGAGGCGCTCTACGAAGCCCGCCGCGTGCGACCGGATCTCATCCTGCTCGACATCATGATGCCCGAAATGGGTGGCTATGATTTCATCCGCGCCTATCGCAAGGAGGCCGAAACCCCGATCATCCTGCTCACCGCGCGGGTGGAAGAGCCCGACAAGGTGATCGGCCTGGAACTGGGGGCCGACGACTACGTCACCAAGCCCTTCGGCATGCGCGAATTGCTCGCCCGCGTGCGCGCCGTCCTGCGCCGGGCCCGCCAGGCCGATCGAAACGATCCCGACGCGACCCTCCTTCTGGGCGACCTCAAACTGGACCGGGGCACACGGCGCGTCGAGGAAAACGGCCGCCCCGTCACCCTGACCCCCTCCGAGTTCACCCTGCTATCCGTCCTGATGTCCGCCCCGGGACGCGTCTACTCGCGCACCCAACTGCTGGAGCATCTCCATGATGACGCGGCGGATGGCGTAGAGCGGACGATCGACGTGCACATCCGGAATTTGAGGAGCAAAATCGAGCCGGATCCCGCCCGGCCCCGGTACGTGGAGACGGTTTTCGGCGTGGGGTATCGCTGCGCAGAAGAATAGACCCTCTCACGGCCGGGTTCCACCTGCATTTCATGCTCCGTGGACGCCCGTCCATGCGCTCCCGCGTGTCATCAGAGAGACGCGACGGGTTTGTGATGCATCCTGAACCGGTTCTGAACGTAGTACGCGTACCGTAGGTAAGTGTAAGCAAACATACGCCGAGCACTCCTGTACGGGACTTCCTTCCATGGTTCGGGGAATGGCGCCTTCACCCGTTGACGGCTGAAACCCCGGGAGATAAGACAATGCGAAAGATCGTCGTCATCGCCAGCCTGCTGATCGTTCTCGTCGCCGCCGCCTGGTATATGTTTCGCGGCGAGGAGGAGACCACGACCTATCGATTCGTCCCGATCGAACGGGGGGACCTCGAGTCGACCGTCAGCGCCACGGGCGGCCTCAACGCCGTGCGTACAGTAGAGGTCGGGACCCAGGTTTCCGGCCAGGTCGCGGAAATCCTGGTCGACTTCAACGACACCGTCAAGAAGGGTCAACTCGTCGCACGGATCGACCCGACGCTCCTGCGCCTCGCCGTGGATGACTCCAAGGCCAATCTGCAGCGCGCGGAAGCCGAGCTGCTGCAGGCAGAGCGCGAGTTCGCACGGAAGAAGTCCCTCTTTGAGAGCAAGGTGCTCACCGAGGAGGAGTTCAACGCGGCCGAATACGCGCTCGCGATCGCCAGGGCCAGTCTGACGCGCGCCAAGGTGGACCTCACACGGGCCGAACGAAACCTCGCCTATACCCAGATCTACGCGCCGGTGGACGGTGTCGTGATCGAGCGGAATGTCGATGTCGGCCAAACCGTCGCCGCCAGCCTCTCCGCTCCCGTCCTCTTCCTCATTGCGGAAGACCTCTCGAAACTGGAGATTCTTGCAGCGGTGGATGAGAGCGATATCGGGACCATCAAGGAGGGCCAGGATGTCCGGTTCACCGTGCAGGCCTATCCGGATGACGTGTTCAGGGGGGTCGTCCGTCAGGTGCGCCTCCAATCGACGAGCCAGGAGAATGTCGTCAACTACACGGTTGTCGTCGATGTCCACAACCCCGACGGCCGGTTGCTGCCCGGCATGACGGCCACGGTCGATTTTCTGGTCGAGCATGTGGAGGGTGTCTTCAAAGTGGCCAATGCGGCGCTTCGATTTCAGCCGTCGGAAGACATGATCACGGAGATGCGGGCGCGGATGGAGCAGCAGACGGCTGCCGGTGATTCGGCGAGGAGGCCCCCCAGCGGTACTCCGGGCGGGTGGCAGCAGGGAGGCGGAGCGGCGACGCCGGCCGCACAGCGTCCCGCCGCAGGCGGCAACGGCAGCCGCAATATTGCCCGGCTCTGGTATTTTGACGAACAGGGCCAGATCCAGATGCTGCGTGCCCGGACCGGGATCACGGATGGACAATTCACGCAGGTGATTGGAGAAGGGGTCCAGGAAGGCCTGCAGATCATCGCCGGCATGACCCAGACGGCGAGTACGACGTCGCTCAATCCGTTCCAGTCGCAGACGGAGCAACGCCGGCCCGGCCCTCCGGGACCGTTCTGATCCGCAGTCCGGCGCCTCGCCTGGACACCGAATCATCTCCATTTTGACCCGAACGGCCATGATGATCTTCACGCTCTTTCGCGTTGCCATACAGAGCATCTTGAACAACAAGATGCGCTCGCTGCTCACAATGCTGGGTATCATCATCGGGGTGGGCGCGGTCATCGTCATGGTGGCCGTCGGCCAGGGCGCCCAATCCCGGATCGAGCAGCAGATCAACAACCTCGGCACGAACATGATCGTGGTGACGCCCGGGGCCAGCCAGCAAGGGGGCGTCAGCCGGGGAGCCGGCTCGTTCAACCGGCTTCGGATCGAGGATGCGGATAAACTGCGCCGGGAAGGCCAGTTTCTGACCTCCGTGTCGCCCGTCATCATGACGTTCGGCCACATCGTCGGGGGGACGGGCAACTGGCGCGCCCCGGTGCAGGGGGTGTCTCCTGACTTCTTCGTGATCCGCGACTGGCCGATGGCGTCGGGACGCGCATTCGACACCTCCGATATCCGGACCTCGAAGCGTGTCGCGATCATCGGACAGACCGTCGCCACGAACCTGTTCCCCGACAGCGACCCGGTCGGCCAGCAGATCCGCCTGCGCCAGGTCCCCTTCGAAATCATCGGAGTCCTCGGCCCGAAGGGTCAGACAGCCACAGGGAACGACCAGGATGACACGATTCTCGCGCCGTACACCACCGTGCAGAACCGGCTTCACGGCCGCCAGTTCATCGCGCAGATTCTGGTGGCCACCGCGTCCGTTAACGAAATTCCCCAGGCGCAGCAGGACATGCGGCTCATCCTCCGCGAATCGCACCGCCTTGGAGATTGGGAGGAGGATGATTTTACGATTCGCAATCAGAACGAC
Source organism: uncultured Rhodothermales bacterium (assembly GCA_964387555.1). Lineage (GTDB taxonomy): Bacteria > Bacteroidota > Rhodothermia > Rhodothermales > CAYLXM01 > CAYLXM01. The sequence continues at coordinate 5,001 of CAYLXM010000078.1, forward strand.
CTGGCCGAGGCCGCCAAGGGGACAACCGAGATCATGACGATCCTGTTGGCCGCGATCGCATCCATTTCGCTGCTGGTTGGCGGCATCGGCATCATGAACATCATGCTCGTGTCTGTGACGGAGCGGACGCGCGAAATCGGCGTGCGCCTCGCGGTCGGGGCCCGTGGAGGCCAGGTACTCACCCAGTTTCTCATCGAAAGCATCGTGATGAGTCTGCTCGGGGGATTCTTCGGGCTCGTGCTTGGCGTGTTGGGCTCTGAGTTGTTGGGCAGGGCGATGGGCTGGGCGACCGTCGTATCCGTGGGGACCGTCCTGCTGGCGATCGGTTTCTCGGCGACGGTCGGCATCTTTTTCGGCTACTATCCCGCCCGAAAGGCCGCCGCACTGAACCCTATCGAAGCGCTGCGCTACGAATAGCCCGCGCGGACCGTGCCGTCCGGCGCGTCATGCGGCGAACCGGATCCTGCCGGTCGTTCACGCCCCGTTTGGTCGGCGCGCTTCCGAGACGGTCGCATCCGAATGCCGATCGACCGATCCATTCTGTCTGGCGGGCGCCGGTGGCAGGTCGATGTGGAACGTGGTCCCGCGTCCCAGGTCGCTTTCGACGTGGATGCGTCCCTTGTGTGCCTCGACGATGGAGCGGGCAATCGCCAATCCGAGGCCGGATTCACCGGCCTCCCGGCGCCGGGCCGGATCGACGCGATAGAACCGGTCGAAGATGCGGGGCAACTCATCGGCCGGGATACCCGACCCGGTGTCGGATACGGAGAGACGCACGGCGCCTTCAGAAGTGGCCGTCGCTTTCAGCCGAATTTCACCTCCGCCCGGCGTGTGGCGGATGGCATTGGAGAGCAGATTGCCCAGCACACGAAGGATCATTGCCGGATCGACCTCGACCTGCAAACCGGCGGGCGCGTCCTCGGCCGACAGCCTGATCCCGGCCGCTTCGGCGTGGCGGCAGAAGGTCGATCGGGCGGCCAGGAGAAGGTCGCCGGCCTCCTTTTCCACGGGATGCAGGCTGAGTTCATTGGCATCGGCCAGGCTCAGCGTGCGGAGATCTTCGACGAGGCGGGATAGGTGCCTGGCTTGTTCGTTGATCGTGCCCAGTCGGGCTGTGGTGGGTTCCAGGTCGCCCTGGAGCATGGCTTCGAGATAGCCGGAGATCACGGTCAGAGGCGTTCGCAGGTCATGCGCGATGTCGGCCGTCATCTGTTGTCTCAGGCGCGTCGCCTCCGCCAGGCGGCTGCTCATCAGGTTGAAGGCCTCGGCGAGGAGTCCGAGTTCGTCGCGGGAGCGTACCGGTACCTGCATGCCGAAGCGTCCGCTGCCCAGTTCGGCGGTGGCCTCGGTGAGGTTTCGGAGGGGACGAAGTGTCGTCCGCGCAATCCAGAGACCCATTACCAGGGCCAGCACCATGGCGCCTACTACGCCGAGCAGCAGAGCGCTTTCCGTGCTTCGGATGTACGCCTCCTCACGGCGGCTCAGCGGAAGGCGCACGCCGGGGCCCAGCACGTAGGCCCGAACGGTGTCGCGCACGATAACGGGTTTGGCTTCGTCGAGGACGTCGCGATCGAGGCGCGTGTCCGGTCGCGCGCGGTCGTTGGGGAGAATGACCGTGCCGTCCTCCGAGAGCAACGCGATCCGCCAGCCGTGCGGCAGGCGCATCGGGGATCTGCCGGCGTAGGGTCGCACCTCCGGCCCCGCGCCGCGTCCGCTCCGAAACCGCGTCTCGACCCCTTCCAGGCTGCCGTTGGTCTCGTAGTACTCGCGCACGCCTTCCACGAAACGGCCCACCGCTTCATCCCGGATGAATCCGTCGAAGGCGCGCTGTGTGGACACGCGAATGAGGATCGCCGCGATGACGGCCTCGGTGAGGCACACCACGACGAAGGCCAGCGCGAGTTTAACGGACAGAGAGTGCATGGGTGGGGTCTGGGGGTCCGAAGGCGCGAACGGAGTGAGCGTCCCGGGCGGAGCGAAGCGGAGACCCGGGATCTAGAGTATGGGGAGTGAGCGGAGTATGGGGAGTGTGGGGAGGCGACTGGCTTTCGTGGGCGAGGCGTGTGGTCGGTCAGAAGTTCCGAAGGCGCGCCCGGAGGCGGCGTCCCGGTCGCCTGCCCCGGCGGAGGTTCATCCCCCACGCCCGTCTTCCCGGCGAAAGCCGGGAACCAGTGTTTCCGGGGCTCTGAGAGACACCGCCCCAGGGGCAGCGTCCCAACACTACGCTTCCGGGGTAAAGGAATCGTTCAGGATCCGTTCAGAACCTGCCGGGATGGGCGGACTCAGGCCAGGAACGCGTCGTGGTAGCTCGGCTGCATCCACGGGAGGGACCGGCTCCGGTAGAACGGCGCCATGGAGAGGCGGACGCGCTGCATTTCCGGCTCGGAAAGCGGCTCGAAGGCCTCCGCGACGGCGATGTTGGCGGTGAGCACGTCCAGACTGTCCGTCCCGATGACGGCCGCGGTGATGCCTTCGAGCGAAAGCGCGTACCGGATCAGGTCGGATGCCGGAAGGGAGGTGACGGTTTCGCGCGGACGGATCACCTTCATCGCCAGCACCCCGAGTCCGCGTTCCAGAGCCGCAGGCACGGCCTGTTCCTCCATCGGCTGATTCCCCTGCTGGTAGTGGTTCAGGGCGATCAGCATCGTTTCGAAGCCGTCCGTTTCGGCGGCCCGTTTCATCCCTTCGGCCGATGAATGTCCGCTGAACCCGATGTGCCGGATGATCCCCTGTTCCTTGTAGTCGAGCAGAACAGGCAGCGCGCCGTCGGGTGCGCTGAAGGCGGCCACGTCCTCCGCGGACTCGACCGAGTGGATCTGGTAGAGGTCGATATAGTCCGTGTTGAGGCGCTTCAGGCTGGTTTCGATGGTGCGGCGGGCCTCCTCCCCTTTCCGATCGGGCACTTTCGTGGAGAGGAAAACTTCGGAGCGGCGGTCTTTCAGGATCCGGCCGAGGCGTTCTTCGCTGGGCATGCCCGGACGTCCGTAGTTCGCGGCGGTATCCCAGTGGTAGAGGCCGTGATCGAGCGCATGGGTGAGGATTTCCAGGGCCGCGTCTTCGTCCTCAACGGCCATGAACCGGCTTCCCGTGCCGATGACGAGGATGGGGATTTCGACGCCGGTCTTCCCGAGTCTGCGCGTGGGGATGTTCTTGGGATCAAACGCACGGCGGGATTGCGCGGCGGCAACTCCAGGAGCGAGCGCCGCAGCAGCGGTGGCAGCGGCGGTCGACTTGAGGAAATCTCGGCGGGAGAGCAGGTGGGGGGACATGAGAAACGTTCCTGGGATGGAGAAATCGGTGTACGACTAATCAACGGCTTTTCGGGGCAACGTGCAATTCGGAGGGAAACGCCCTGCCGTCAGCCCGTGAACCCCTGCGATTGCGTCTCAAAATGCGTCATCAGGGGTCAGCCCGTGTCTGGTAACGGTAGAATGTATGAGTTCGGGCAGCGTACCTGCTTGATTTTGACGACCCGCCGTGGCTATTTTGTAGATTCATTCCTCGGTAGCTCAATGGTAGAGCATGCGGCTGTTAACCGCAGGGTTGTAGGTTCGAGTCCTACCCGGGGAGCGAAAATGGGGCCCTCCGCGTACCGCGGTGGGCCTTTTTTTGGACAACGTGGTGCAGCACGTTGCGCTCTCCTGCATCCCTGGCGCGCGGCCCGTCAAACGAGCACCCATCCGGCCACGCCCGTACCCCCCGCACAGCACGGGCGAACCGTCGATCCCCGGCCCACGGCCATACTGACCGGCCCGGTGCGGGCGCCCCTCGGCAGACTCCCGCGAGGCATGTCGAAACGGCCATCTTCCCTGCAACTCACCGCAGCAGGAGCATCGTCCGGACGAATGGAACGGGTTCGTCGCGATCGACGCGGAGCCGGCACCCATAGACGCCCGGCGCCACGCCCGAGGCGTTCCAGTCAACGAAATGGCTCCCGGCCGGGAGGCGTCCATCTACCAGTTGCGCTACCCGGCGGCCCATCATGTCGACGACATCGAGCGTCACGTGGCTTTCCCTCGCGATGGCGTACCCGATTCGGGTGATTCCGGAAAATGGGTTCGGGAAGTTCGGGGCAATCCCCACCCGCATTTCCGGCAAGACGGTTTCCGCCTCAAAGGCGACGTTGGTCAGCGCATCGATTTCGTAGTCCGCCCACGTATCGGAAAGCTCGTATCGGATCTCCCAACGCGACCGGGCATCCAGGGGAGTGAACAGCCTGGCCCGGATCGTGTAGCCGGGATGGGCTACCCTGAATGTACTGCCTCCGCTTGCTTCGGCCATGGACACGGCCAGATCGCTGTCTGCCCAGCGAGGCGGCAGCGCCGGAGCCCCTAGATAGACGGACTCATCGTAGACGGCGACGACGTCCGACAAACTCGCCACGCCGTCCTGTACGACGATCTGAAAGAGCTTCTGCAGAACGTGGGATTGGTAGATGTAAAACCACGTTTCGTGTCTGCCCGCCAGATCGACGCCATAGGCCAACACGCTGATCAATTCGATGTCTTCCGCAAGGGATCGCGCCAGCGCGTTGACATCGGCGAACCGGACGCCGGCGGTCGACGTGACAGCGTCATAGGCCGCTTCGACGGGGAAATGTTGATCGGCCCCGTCCGGCGCAGTGTAGTGCACATCCCAGGTCGCCCGCGTGCCCAGTGCGGACGATGTCTTCTGAAACGACGTCGAAACGGCCGTCAATTCCATGTTGATGCGCCAGTCCGCGTGCTCCGCACGAAACGGCGCCCCACCCTGCATCTCCGCCACGGCGAGCGCGGAGTCCGCATCGATCCACCCCGCCGGCAAGACGGCCAAATTGGGGTCGACGGCGCCTGGAGACGGTTCCCGGTAGACAATCCCGCCGTGGTTCCACCATTCCACCAGCGTTTCGGACTCCGCCGGCGCGAACTGATAGTGCCATCTTCGCGCTTTCCCGTCCAGGTTGACAACGCGTGCTGCAACGCGTACCAGGCTCACAGAAGGATCCTCCGATTGGGCCGTCGTGACGGCATCCTGAAGGCCTTCTATCGGTCCAATACGCGGCAAGCTGTCATAGGCCAGACCATACTCCCCATCAACCGCCACTTCCGTCCACGCGCCGTTCGAACTCGCGTACGCCACCTTCCAGGCCGGGCGCTCGACCGGCAGGTACTCCGCGGACGTGTAGATCCGCATCTCCATATCCACCTGAGGATTCACTTGACGAAACGCCTCGCCGGCCTCTCGCTCCGCAACCGCGGCGGCGGAATCGCTGTCGACCCAGGGGGACGTCAGCGGGGAAAGCACGTGCCCGAAACCCGGGAAGCCCGAGAAGCGGACGACCGACTGTTCAGGTCGACCCAGGTAGAGGTAGGCGGAGTATGAGGTGGCCGGCCCCCAGTACACATAGTTCCAGATGCGCGCCTTTCCCGTTCCGGCCGGCCCGTACGCCTCGACGAACACGAGGGTCACATCCAGGGAATCCACAGTCACCGTGCTGTCGACCTGCGCGAGTCCTTGTCCGGCCGTGACCGGCGAAAGCCCGTCGAACAGATTATCGACCGGCATGCCGGTCGATGCGTCGACGCGAACGGCGAGTGTCGTGGCTCCGGGCGCATCGTACACTACTTCCCAGAGGGGAAATCCCGGGAACGGAAATTCTCGCCCGTCGGTGCGGCCGATCACCTCCTTGGTCCACAGATGTGCCGCGCAACGCCAGTTTGGATGGGCCTGCCGAAAGGCATGCCCCCCCTTCTGCTCGGCCACGGCCAGGGCTTGGTCGCTCGAAATCCACGAAGCCGGAAGGGGCGGCAGGCTCCGCAGCATCTCTTCATCGCCAAACGAAAGCTCCGATTGCGGCATGAGCCGGTATTCGTGGAGCCAGTATTCGCGCAGCGTGCTACTGTGCCGGGATCGGTAGGTGGCAAGCCACGTGTTCGACCGTCCGTTGGCTGCCACCTGCTCGCCGACCACTACCACGAGTTCGGCATCCGGATCGGCCGACTCTGCCGTTGCGTGCAGCACCTCGATGTACCAGTCGATCGGGAAAGCCGAGCGGACTCCTCCCGTTGATGCGTTGATGAGGCGGTCCATCTGCCCCTTCGGCCCTTCGTAGGTAATTCTCCAGGAGGAGGCTACGTAGAAGGAATTGGATCCGCTACTTGCCGGTGATCCGCGCGCATAGAGTCCGGACTGGACGGTGTATTCTCCGTTTGCAGCGATGAAGGCGCGTCCGCCCGCTCGGTTGGCCTTTGCCAGCGCCGCATCGCTGTCGATCCAGTTGTCGGGGAGGGGCTCCAGACCGATGTGCACGAAGGGATCGGACACGGTCAGGGCTGGACTCTGACCGAGATGTCCCGAGGCATAATGGAACTCGAACAGCGACTCCTTTCCGGTCGACTTGAAGATGTAGGCCCAGTGTTCGGACTTACCGGTCGAATCCGTCGGAGTCGGGGAGAATACGAAGATGAGTTGGGCGTCGGACGCGACAACCCGGGCCGCGATCACGACCGAATCCAGCTTGGATCGGGCGGTGAGCCGATCATCATTCTGGCAGAAGGCGGGGACCGACAGGGCGAGCAGCCCAATCAGCCCAATCCGGGTTATGGCGTCCATCATGCCTCTGTGTGACGATTGATTCGGGAGTGCGTCGAGGGATGCCCTAATGGTATGCTGTATGCCTCCCGATGTCAACAACGGCATCGAGTGTGTGCCGCGTACGTGGATTCCCTGACGGCATGGACCGCGGCCGCCCTTCCGGTGACCATGGCATAACACGCCGCGGGCGGGGCGCATGCCGGACGAGCCGCGCCCGGTGCTATCGGTCAGGCGGGAACGGAACGCACCGCGCCGAATTCCGACGGGGTCACGGAATACGTCTGGCGAAACAGGCGCGCAAAATACGCGGGGTCCCTGAAGCCGCATCGGGCCGCCAAGTCGCCAACCTGCACGGCGTGTTGTCCAAGCAGGTCTCCGGCATGCTGGAGCCGCATCAGGCGAATGAGACCTCCGGCCGTAAGCCCGAGGTCCGCGTGAATCCGGCGCTGAAGCTGCCGCGTGCTGAGCGCCATCTCGTCGGCGAGCCATTCGACCCCGAAATTGGAGTCGCCGATGTGATGGCCGATGACCTCCCGGATTCGCGCCACGAAAGCCTCTTCCTCGGGAGAACGGCCTTCCACGACCGGAAACGTTGCCAGAGGCCCGGAGGGTCCGCGCGCGAGGCGGGCACGCAGCTCGATGAGGTTCTCCACGCGGACGAGCAGCTCAGCGGCGGAAAACGGCTTGACGAGGTAGTCGTCCGCTCCCGACTCCAGGCCGGCGATCCTGGCCTCCTCGGTTGCGCGCACCGTGAGCAACACTATCGGAATGTGGGCGGTTGGGGCATGGCTTCTGATCCTCCGGCATACCTCGTATCCGTCGATGCCAGGCATCATGACATCGGAAACGACGAGTGAGGGGAGGCGCTCCCGAGCCAGGTCCCATGCTTCGTTTCCGTTTGACGCTTCGCAGACGCGGTAGCGTCCGCTGAGCAGGTCGGCCACGTACCGCCGCACGTCCTCGTTGTCGTCCGCCACGAGTACGAGCGGCTTCGCGCTTTCCTCGGAATCGGATCCGTCCGGTGGCACGGGAGAAAGATCCGGTTCTTCCCTTTCGAGTTCCAGCCAGTCATCCGCCCTCTCCTCGGCTCCCGACTCGGCCACTGTTGGAAGGGTAATGACCATGGTGGTGCCGAATCCGAGTTCGCTCTCCGCGTGCAGGGTGCCGCCGTGAAGTTCCACGATCTCCTGCGACAGGGCGAGACCGATGCCGAGGCCTGTCACGATCTCCTTACTCGTATTGGACGCCCGAAAGAAGCGGTCGAACACGTGCGGCAGATCCTCGGGCGGAATACCCATCCCCGTATCCCGAATCCTGACCCGCACCTCCTCATCGGCCTCCAGAGCCACTCCGACCCGTCCACCCGACGGCGTGAACTTGATGGCGTTCGTCAACAGGTTGTCGATGACTTTCTCGAACTCTTTCGCATCGAACGGATAGGGAAAATGTTCGATCTCGCACCGATGGGATAGCGTCACCCCGGCCCGCTCGGCATGAAGGGCGAACCGACCCACGCAGTCCCGCAGAAATCCGCAGAGGTCGTGCTTGCGGACGTCGAGTTCCCTGCGGCCGGCCTCGATGCGCGAGAGATCCAGGAGTTCGTCGATCAGGTGACGGAGATGACGGGCGTTCCGGAGAAGCAGGCCAAGATGGGATTCGAGTCGTGAATCCAGCGGCCCGTAGGCGCCGGACAACGCGTCCTGTGCCGGCCCCATGATGAGAGTGAGGGGCGTTCTCAGTTCGTGGCTGATGTCGGTGAAGAAGGCCGATTTCGCCGCTTCCAGGTCCTGCAGCCGATGGGCCTGGTCCTCCGTCTTCATTTTTTCAAACTCCAGAGCGGCGGTCCGCGAGTGCAGCTCCTCGTTCAGCCGTTCGAGACGGCGCTGGGAAAGAAACTGCTCGACCCGGAGGCGATAGAGCAAGCCTGTAATGCCCGTCAGAAGCACTGTTGCCATCGTCATGTAGGCCGCATGGGAATAGACAGCCCCCATCAGAGCGGCTCGAACGGGAGGTGCTTGCAGGAATACCAACGCGGGAAGCAGCGCGGCGGCAGCGGCTGACAGGGCCAGCATCTGTTGGGGCCGAAACGGGATCGTGCTCGCCACGACCAGCAAGACCAGCGCGACGTATGCGGCAGAGCCCTCCACATTCCGATTCAGGAAATCATCGGCCAGAATGGCCGCGCACCCGACAAGCAGCAGTACACTAACGAGCAACCGTCCCCACGCCGCAGTGCGGGACAGTCGGGCGTAGGCCATACATGCTGCGCCCAGAGCGACCAGCACGAGCTTATCCCACAACACCACGCGCCGGGAAATGTCGGCCGGAGTATAGGTCCAGCTCAGTTCCCGTCCCCCCGCCCAGACATGAAAGGCCAGGAAGATGAGCGGCATCAGAACGGCCGCCATACCCACAAAGAACAAACCGCGTCGCGTGAGATCCTGAACCTGTTGCCGGAAGGCCGGATCGTGCTCGCACGGATTCGCGCGAAAAAAGTGCGGGCGAGGCGGAGGAGCGGTTTCGGAGGTGTCCACTGTACCATGCATTTCTATGTGCAGATGTAGTTTATCCCCCTTTCGGGGATGAACGTAAGATGAAGTCACACCGATGTCAAGTGGGGACTTCTACCGCACAGGCGCCGAGGTGCGCATCGGGGGCCAGACAGCGCAACCGGTGCTGATCGCCGCCCCCGCGGCGCTCCTTTTGGCGGAAAGCCGCATGGAGCACTCTTGCGGATCCAACCGATATGGCGCCCCACCTGAAAGTGGGCCACCGGCCAATCGCCCATCCACGCGGGTCTTCTCCCTCCACCTGACCACTCGTGGAATGCCGATATGCCGGCCCGACCGTATCTTGGGCGCCGCCCTGTTCAAACGACCCGATCATCAGGCCGAACCGTCATGCCCTCCACCGAGCGGCCTCTCCGCCTCCGCCGCACCCTCCTCTGGATTGTCGCCATCCTCCTCACCCTTTCCGCCGCGGTGTACCAGCGGATGACCGGCCCAACCTACCCCTTGCGAGGCTCCGCAGAGGTGGCCGGCACAATCCTATCCTACCGCCTCCTGCGAAGCCATGAGACCACGGCGCCTGCACCGATCCTGGTGCCGGATCCGGACGGCGTCCTGGACCGCGCCACATTGCATTTTCGGCGGTTTCCCACCTCGGACTCGATGCAATCGACACCCATGACGCTTGCCGAGGGCGACTGGCGAGCCAACCTTCCCGTCCAGCCGGCCGCCGGGAAAATGGAATACGTCGTGGAGGTGCACGCAGGGACCCAGACGGCCTGGCTGCCGGAAAAGGGAGACTCCGCCGTGCTTCGCTACAAAGACCCGGTCTCCCCATTCGTTCTGGTTCCCCACGTCTTCTTCATGTTTTTTGGGATGCTGTTCGGGGTACGGGCCGCCCTTTCGGCAGGATTCGATCCGACAACCGTCAAGAAGTGGACCTGGGTCACCCTGGTGTTGATCACGGTGGGCGGGCTCATCCTCGGCCCCCTCGTCCAGAAGGCGGCCTTCGGGGCGTACTGGACCGGCTGGCCGTTCGGGGAGGATCTCACGGACAACAAGACGCTCTTCATGTGGATCGGATGGGCCGTCGCCGCATTCGTACTCTCTCGAATCTCTCTTTCCGGGAAGGCGTGGCCTCGCTGGGTCGTCATCGCCGCCGCCGTCCTCATGCTCGGCGTCTACATGGTGCCCCACAGCACCCGCGGCAGCCAGCTCAACTACGAGGCCCTGGAGGCGGGCTCCGATCCGGTCGAGGCCGTGGAGGTGGGGCGCTGATCTGACTTTGCAGACGCCGGTGCAGGCCTTCGCCGGGAGGAAAGATCGACCTTGTTCCCGGAGGGTCAAGTGGACCGCCGCACGACGCCCTCTGACACGGTGCCGCTCGCGAGACCGCCCCGACATGCGGACCTTCGGGAGCCGTAGACTCCCCGACGTACATGCGAGCCATCCCGCCGACCGTCGTCCGATTCACCCGGTGAGCACCAGCACCAGCACACTCCGCGGACCGTGCGCACCGATGACGAGCGACTGCTCGATGTCGGCCGTTTTCGATGGTCCCGCGATCCACACGCCGAACCCCTCCTCGTCGATCCGGATCCGCCGATAGGCTTCCTCGAGGTCCACCACCAGTCCATCCACCGGAACCACCAGTACGAGATGCTCCGCGAGGAACGGAGCCGCGCGATGACCCATCTGCGATTCGGTAACCCAGACCGCCCCGTTTTCCGCGACCCCAAGCACGCCTGGACAGACCATTACGTCCACCGAGGCCAGTACTTCGCGGGACGTATCCGGAGTGGGCACCACGGCTGCACGGGCCATTCCCCGGTACGTGGACCCGATGGACCGGGCGTCCGGAAAGCGTTCGGCAACGACGCGCTCGACATCCGCCCGCCGGACCCGCTCACACGTACCCGCCGCCGCCCGGAGAGCCACCGAAAACCGCTCGAAAAGGCCGTCCGCGCCCGGACCCGCCTCCGCCGGCACAGCAACCACAGGACGCTCGACAAGCCCCTCCGCGCCCGGCTTATGGGAGGCCACAGACCGCTCGACGAGCCCCTCGGCACCCGCCTGAACGGAGGCCGCAGACGGCTCGGCGAGCCCCTCCGCAGAATCGGCAGCGGAAGCCTCCGGCTCGGGCGGCCGCGACACCGCCGGCGGCAGGTTGGCCTTCACGGCCTGAAGGATCCGCTCACGGCTCGTCATTTTGCACCTCCTCCTTTTCGAAACCACGCCCCAAAACTCTCCTTCGGCGGCACCGGCAATTCGCGCGTGCGGCCCCAGATGTTGAAGCGACTGTACACGAGACCCCGCGGCAGACGGCGAATCGACACCCGCGCCATCCATCCGGCAAACCGGTAGAGCACCGGGTGAGCAAACACGAACCCCGCGAGCTTCATCGCCAGGCGCTTGGCGCGGGAAACATGGCGGCTCGCTCCGACGACCTGCCGCCAGGCGTAGAGTTGTTCGTGGAGGTCGATCTTCACCGGACACACGTCCGAGCAGGACCCGCACAAGGTTGAAGCAAAGGGCAAATCCCCGTGCTTTTCGAGGTCGATGCGGGGCGTGAGGACCGACCCGATCGGGCCCGGAATCGAAACCCCGTAACTGTGTCCGCCGCTGCGCCGGTACACCGGACACGTATTCAAACAGGCGCCGCAGCGGATGCACTTGAGTCCACGCCAGAAGCGGTCTCGACCGAGGTGCTCCGA
>CAYLXM010000079.1:0-16688 GCA_964387555.1 uncultured Rhodothermales bacterium
TCGGATCCGCTTTGTATTTTACATCTTCATCATTTCTTCAACACAAGTCGGTTCGCACTCCTAATGAAAGGCAAATCGCTGCGCAATGCGCTTCTGGCGCTGGTCGCCGTCGTGGCTGGTATTCAGTTCATCCCCGTTGACCGCTCGAATCCCCCCGTAACCGGCGACCTGGGCGCCGAACCGGAGGTCGATGGCCTGCTCCGGAAGGCCTGCTACGACTGCCATTCCAACGAAACGAAATGGCCTTTGTACGCGCATGTTGCACCCATGTCGTGGGTCACGGCGCGGCACGTCAGGGAAGGGCGCGAGGAACTCAACTTCTCCTCCTGGGACGGGATGGCTTCCGACAGGAAAGATCACAAGTTGGAGGAGATCGCAGAACGGGTGGAGAACCACGATATGCCTCTTTCGTCCTACCTCCTGTTGCATTCCGAGGCGCGGCTCACCACGGACGAACGCACGCGCATTGTCGATTGGGCCAATCGCATGAGAGAATCGCTCCGCAGCCCGGCCGGGCTCGACGAAGCCGGTACATCACCCGAGGTCGCCGTGGCGGAATAGCCGTGCGCCGGATCCTCCCGCTTTCAGACCGCAGCTTCCATGGGATGGTCTTCCGGACGTCCCTCGCGCTCGACCACGCGCAGCGCCTCCTCCAGGATCTGAATCCCCTCATCAATGACGTCTTCCGTGGCCGTCAGTGCGGGGCGGAAACGGATGGTTTTCGTGCCGCAGGTTAGAATCATGAGGCCCAGTTCATACGCCTTCTTTCGGACAGCGTCGCGGTACCCTTTACAAGGGAGATCGAAGGCGCACATGAGTCCTCGCCCCCGCGGAAAATGTATGCTGGAGAATCGCTCATCGAGGTCTCGGAGGCGATCGATCAGGTAGCGTCCGACATGCGCTGCGTTGTCGACGAGTTGATCTTCCTCGATGATCTCGAGGATGCGGTCGAAGCGGACCATGTCCACCAGGTTTCCCCCCCACGTCGAGTTGATCCGTCCGGGCTTCCGAAAAACATTGTCTTCCACCTCATCCAGCCGTCGGCTGGCCAGGATACCGCATATCTGCGCTTTTTTGCCGAATGCCAGGATATCAGGCTGCACGCCGAGCCCTTCGTAGCACCAGAAGGTCCCCGTCAGTCCGATGCCGGTCTGGACCTCGTCGAAGATGAGCAAGGCCTCGTTCTCGTCCGCCAGGTTGCGGAGCCTCTGAAGGAATTCAGGCCGAAAGTGGTTATCGCCGCCTTCTCCCTGGATCGGTTCGATGAGGATGGCGGCGATGTTGTCCCGGCGTTCCATAAAATACGTTTCGGCCTGTCGGATGGCGTGATCTTCCCGGGCCTCGAGATCCTCGAGGTAGTCGCCTGACAGCGGCCCGTTTGCGGCCGGTGTACTCACGCGAGGCCAGTCGAACTTGGGGAAGTACTGAACCTTGTTCGGATCCGTGTTCGTCAACGACAGGGCATACCCGGAGCGTCCGTGGAAGGCGTGCTCGAAGTGCATCACCTGATGCCCCACCTCGCGTCGGTATCCCTTTCTGAAATTTCGTCTCACTTTCCAGTCAAAGGCCGCCTTGATTGCATTCTCTACGGCCAGTGTGCCGCCCGAGACGAAAAAGGCGTGCGGAAGTGCGGCGGGGATGCCGACACGGCTGAACGTCTCCACCATACGGGCCATGTGGCCCGTGTAAATGTCGGAATTAGAGACCTTGTTGAGCGCTGCATCGAGCAGGCGCTCGACGAACTCGGGGTTCGATCGCATCTTCGGGTGGTTCATGCCCAGCGCACTGGAGGCATAGAACGTGAAGAAGTCGACGAATCGCTGCCCCGTTCGCTGATCCACAAGATGGGACCCCTCGCTGGCCCGCAGATCGAGCACCATGTGATACCCGTCTATCAACAAGTGCCGTTTCAATACGTCATGTACCTGTTCCGGAGCGATCGTTTTCGGGGCTGTCATGTTCCAGGATCACGGGTTTGTTGAACGGAATGCGGAGGAGAAAATAGGCTCCCCACGGCTCTGGTGCGAGACGCACTCCGCGGTGCGGCAGACGTTCACAATCCGAACCCCCTTCGGATTGCCGCGTTGAACAGCGCGTCTCGAATCTACCGACCGCTTCAGGTCTCGTTCCATCGCCCCTGACAGGAAATGGCGTCATCTTCGTCCTCCCGATCCCGCAAGACCTTCAGACCCGGTGAAATCGAACTGGAGCGCCAGGCAAGCGAAGCCGCACCGTCCGGTGGAGATGGCCTGCCCATCGAATTGCCGGTGGTCGAGCAGTCAGCGCCCGGGCAGGAACCCTTGAGAAGACCCGACTGGCTGCGCGTCCGCCTGCCGTACGGGACCACGTTTCGCCAGGTTTCCGACATCATCGACTCCCATCGGCTCCACACCGTGTGCCAGAGCGCGCGGTGTCCGAACATGGGCGAGTGCTGGACGGCCGGCACGGCCACATTCATGATTCTGGGCAACGTCTGCACGCGCAGTTGCGGTTTCTGCGCCGTCAAGACCGGCCGTCCGGATGCCGAGTTGGACGTCGACGAGCCCCGCAGGGTCGCCGAAGCCGTGAAGTTGATGGCCGTTCGCCACGCCGTGATCACCAGCGTCAATCGCGACGAACGCAAGGACGGAGGGGCTCCGATCTTCGCCGAAACCATCCGGCTCATTCGCGAGATGGTACCGGGCTGTACGATTGAAGTGCTTACTCCCGATTTCCGCGGCATCAATGAGGGAGCGCTCGACCTGGTCCTCGCCGCGCGTCCCGAAATCTTTAATCACAACATCGAAACGGTTCCCCGGCTCTACCGCCGCGTGCGCCCCCAGGCCGACTACCGCCGTTCCCTGGAGGTCCTCCGCCGGGCGAAGGACGTGTTCGGACTGCGTACCAAAAGCGGCATCATGGTCGGCCTGGGGGAATCCGCGGATGAGGTGGTGGCGCTCATGCAGGACTACGTAGAGATCGGTCTCGATGTGATGACGATCGGCCAGTACCTGCAGCCCACGAAGATGCACCTCCCTGTTCTGGAGTACGTGCACCCCGACACCTTCCTCTGGTATAAGGAGCAAGGTGAACGCCTCGGTATCGGGCACGTGGAGAGCGGGCCGCTCGTGCGGTCCTCCTACCACGCCGAGCGCCACCTGTAGCACCTGAACCGACCGTCCTGCCGGTCGTCGGGCGCCGCTTTCGAATGCCATTCACGTTCGAAAACGACGCGCTACGCTATCTTATCGAGTTATTCTCCACGGAAACCCTTCAATCTTCCTCTCATGGCCGTCGAACGCACACTCGCCATCCTCAAACCCGACTGTGTCCGCAAAAGCCTCATCGGCGAAGTCATTCGCCGCATCCAGGAGGCGGGCTTCTCCATCCGCGCGCTCAAGATGGTTACGCTGAGCAAGAAAGAAGCGGAAGGCTTCTATGCCGTCCACCGGGGTAAGGGTTTCTTTGAGGAGTTGACCCAGTTCATGTCAAGCGGCCCGTGCGTCCCCATCGTGCTCGAGAAGGAAAACGCGGTGGCGGACTTCCGTACGTTGATTGGCGCGACCAATCCCGCGGCTGCCGCAGAGGGTACGATTCGCAGATTGTATGCCGACTCGGTCGGTGAAAATATCGTTCACGGCTCCGACTCGGCCGAAAACGGACGCCTCGAGGCCTCCTATTTCTACCCGGAGCACGAAATTGTCTCCAACTCATAGTCCCATGCCGCACCGCCTTTTCGTGCTGTTCGCCGGGGTTTTCCTGGCGCTGACGGCCTGTCGCGCAGGAACCGATCCGCAAGAGGAGGGCAACCCGACGGTTCGGTCCGGCGCAGCGCAGCTTGCCGCAGACGGGTTTCGGCTTCTGGACGGGATGCGGGTTGGACTCGTGACGAACCACACGGCGCTTGTCGATTCCGTGCACCTGATCGACCTGCTGAACGAGGCGCCGAACGTGGAACTGGCGGCGCTCTACGGGCCGGAACATGGACTTCGCGGGTTGGCCGATGCGGGGGATCACGTCGGCGACGAGGTGGACCCGTCTACCGGCATCCCCGTGTTCAGCCTCTATGGCGCGCGGCGTGCACCCCCCATTGAATCACTCGAGGGACTGGACGCTCTCCTCTTTGACATCCAGGACATCGGGGCGCGCTTCTACACCTATATCTCTACCATGGGCCTCTCGATGCAGGCCGCAGCCGAAGCGGGCGTACCCTTCATCGTGCTCGATCGTCCAAATCCGCTGGGCGGCGTGTACATGGCCGGCTTTCTTGCTGAGAAACGGTTCGAGTCGTTCGTGGGCCAGTACCCCATCCCTGCTGCGCACGGGCTGACTGTGGGAGAACTGGCGCGTATGATTCAGGGTGAGGCGTGGCTGCCCGGACTGGAGAACCTGGACCTTACCATTGTCGAGGTGGAAGGGTGGAGCCGTTCGATGCGCCATGCAAACGCCGAGCGGGCGTGGGTCAAGCCGAGCCCCAACATCCCGAATTTCGAGACCGCCCTGCTCTATCCCGGCACGTGCATTTTCGAGGGCGTGAACCTGAGCGAGGGGCGAGGCACACTCGAACCCTTCCTCGTAATCGGTGGACCGTGGGTGGACGGTGAATCGCTCGCGTCGGAGATGAACGGTCTCGCGCTGCCCGGACTTCAATACGAGGCGATTGCCTTTACGCCGGAGAGCATTCAGGGAATGTCTTCCAGCCCGAAACTCCTGGGCGTCCCTTCCGAGGGCGTGCGCCACGTCGTTGTTGACCCCGACGCGGTGCAACCCGTGGAGGCAGGCATCCACCTGCTGCACGCCCTGTACCATGCGGCGCCCGAGGAAGCCCGATCGGACTTTTTCCTGACAGGCACCTTTGATCGCCTCGCCGGCACAGACCGACTGCGCACCATGCTGGCCGACGGGCTGTCCCCTGAAGCGATCGTTTCGTCCTGGCAAGCAGAGATCGATGCGTTCGCCGATCGGCGAGCCCCGTATCTGCTCTATTAGCCGCTTCCGAGACCCCTCATTCCCGAAGGTGGAGACGCCCGGCGGTAAGCAGACGCCTGAACCCTCCGTCGGCCAACCTCTCCCGGAATGCGGCCGGATGGCGGTCATGTCCCGTTGAAAGACGCCAACTCCTCTTCAGCGAAGCGGGCTCTCTCCGGCTGCGCATTCCCCAGCCCATGGGTCACGCCGGCGCACCGAATGATGCCGGCGCTTATTCGGCCGAGCGGACTGTCTCCTGTTCCGTACCCCCCCGCCACCAGATCGCGTAGAGAATTTCCAGATAGCCGAACAGGATGAGGACCGGAGCCACGTACAGCGAAATGAACCCGTCCACCTCGTTTTCGGCACGCATGATGCCATATCCGATGACCACCGCGAGCAGACCCCCGATGATGAGCAGATAGTTCCCGCGGCTGAAGGGCATACTCACCCGCCGCGCCCCACGGGAGCGGGTAGCAACATTGGATCTCTTGGTCCTTCTGGAAGTCTTGTCGGCCATGGCGGGAGGTGTCTGGTAGAATAGCGACGCGTACCCCTGATCCATCTTCGATGTTCCTGTTCTCTCCAGGGGTCGATTTCCCGGCAGGCAACCCTGCCGTCCGGCGCGCGTATAGTTGCGTTATCCTGCGCATCCGGCGTGGGCTACAAACACCAACGCTGTTGTACCTCCCGATCGTGCCCGGCTCATCGGGCTTTCGGATGTCCTCCCATCCCCCTACCCATGCTTGATTGGCGTGACCGCCTGTCGCGGCGACCTGGACTCGTGACGTTGGCCCTGTGTGTGCTCGCCCTCGGTGCGCGCCCTGCTCGATCCGCCCCCGAACCCTCGGCGCCGGACCCGGAGACCGCTTCGGTATCTGAACTTGCGACGAGACTCGATCGTCTGCTCGCGGCTCCAGGGGTGCAGTCCGCCTTCTGGGGCGTCTACGTCATGGACGTGGGATCCGGCGCCGTCCTCTACGACCACTACGGCGACAAACGCTTCATGCCTGCGTCGAACCTCAAACTGTTTACAACGACGACGGCGCTCGACGCATTGAGTGGGCACCACCGGTGGCAAACGATTCTGTTCTTCAACGGGTCGGTTCGTGGCGACACGCTGGTCGGCGATCTCATCGTCAGGGGTTCAGGGGACCCGTCGTTCGGGAGCGCACGCTATCGAACGGATCCCCTTCAGGAGTGGGCACGGGAATTGAGCCGTGCCGGCGTCAGGGCGATTCAGGGACGCATCATCGGCGATGATGACGCGTTCGAGGATGCGCCGTACGCAGACGGCTGGGATGTCGGGCTCATCGCCACGCGTGCTTACGCACCGAGCAGCAGTGGCCTGTCGTACCGGGACAATCTGATCGACGTTATCGTTCGTGGACGGCCGAACGGCGCGGCTCCGCTGGTCACCCAGTCTCCCGTTCCCCACTTCGAGGTGGAAAACGTCGCGACTTCCCGATCGGGGCGCGGCTCCTCACTGGAGATCTACCGGTTGCCCGCGAGCACGTCGCTCCGGGTAACGGGGACGATCGGTTCAGGGGAGACCCGTCGTATGCGACTTCCTGTGGGTAATCCTACCCTGTATGCCGTCTCCTCACTGGCCCTCTACCTGAGGGCTTCGGGTATCCAGGTGGATGCGGAGATCGTCGATGGAGATGATCTGCCCGGCAAGGTAAACTACCGGGGCGCGATGCCGCTGCTCGCCCATGTCTCCCCGCCTCTGGATCGCATGATCCACCTGATCAACAAGAACAGCAACAATTTCTATGCGGAGCAGGTCTTTCGCAGCCTCGCTCCCAGCGGCACGACCTCGGCTGCCGAAACCCGCGTGAAGCAACTCCTTCGCAAGGCGGGGGTCGCTACGGAGGGGCTATCGATTCGAGACGGATCAGGGCTGTCGCGAAAGGACCTCGTCACCCCCAAATCACTCGTTCAGCTTCTGGCCTACATGGTCAAACATCCGGAGTGGGATGCGTTCACACAGTCACTGCCGAGGGGTGGTGAACGGGGAACGACGCTCGCTCGGCGCCTCTCCGGCGTATCCGTGCAGGCCAAGACAGGATCCATCGAATATGCGCGCGCACTCACCGGCTATGTCGTGACCCGTGACAACCGCCTGCTCGCCTTCTCCATCATCGCCAACAACTACGCGTCCTCAGGCGGAACGATATCAGGAACCCTTGACGGCATCGTTCGCACCCTGGCCGCCTACCGTGCCGACGTCTGAGCCTGACGGCCCGGCCTGACCGCGGCGCAATCCGGCTTGAAAGGCCGGACCCTGCCGGTAGACGTTCTCTACCACCGTCCCGTCAATTCACGCTGCCGCATTGTTGCTCCCATTCGGCGACGCGGTCTGCGCCGTACCTTCAGACGTTTTCTACTGCCGTCCCGTCGATTAACTTAGTCGTTTCCCTTCCCCATCCTGCGACGCCGCACCGCCCATGCTGCCGTTCTTTCGCAAGCTGCTGATTGGCATTCTCGTGCTGTTGCTGCAGTGGCTGGTTTTCGGACGGCTGCGCATTTGGGGGGTATTTCCGGATGTCGTTCTCCTTTACATCGTCATCGCCTCACTGCGGGAAGGTCGCCTGGCCGGCTCGGTGTTCGGGTTTGTGCTCGGCTTCGGCATGGACTTCCTCTACGACACGTGGGGCGTGCACATGCTTTCGAAGACGATCGTCGGGTTTCTGGTTGGGCTGTTCGCCATCGATCCCCGCGACAAGCTGCACATCTCTCCCGCACAGGCCCTCATTGTCGCGCTGGTCATCGCCCTCGTTCACAACGGCATTACCGTCATCTTCTACGCACTCGGGGCCGGTACGCGCACGCCCTTCCTCATCTTCGGCCTATGGCTCGGTTCGGCGGCCTACACCGCGTTCGTAGCCCTGCTGGCCGCCATGTTCGCCCCCAGACGCTGACGCCGTTCGACTCCCGGCCCCCGACCCCTACCCCGCTTTCGGCCTGACCACGACGGAATCGATCTCCACCTCCGACAGGACTTCGAGCCCCCCGTCCTCGAACAGCCGGTCGTATGCGGCGATGTCAAAATTCAGACTGTCCACCACGTAGTTGCGATAGTCCGCGAAGCGGATCCCCCCAACCCGGCGCACCCGAACGGCTTCCCGGAAACGGGTGTCTCGGCTACCTGATCCAAAACGATATGCGAGATAGTCCATGGTGTGGCGGTCACGGTGGATCCAGTAGATGAACCGATCCTGCCAATCACGGCCACCGCCCTGCTCAGAAAACGTCACCTCGATCTTGTGATATGGTGCGCCCGCCACCTCGACGCCGCCCAGGTACTGCTTCCGCGCAGCCGGATCGTTGAGGCGGAAGGGCAAGAGGACGAAATACGGCACCGAGTTGAGGGTGGACGACTGGGCCAGGGAATCACGTTCCGGGAGGGGCACGCCGACGCCATTCAGGGTTCGATCGAAGTCCCGTGCGGTCAGTACATCCACCCATATTCCTGCGGAGTCACGCCGTGTCCGCTCATAGCGGTATCGAGCCCCGTCATGCCGGATGTCGTAGCGGTCGCCCCTGAACACGAATGACAACTCGGACGTCTCGTATGCCGGGCCGCCGTGCGCATCGATCGTCTGGTCAACGATCCGCTGGGCGTCCGGCGCCTCTGGCGCGCATCCTGTCGCAAGAGGCAGGGTGAGGCACGCGGACAGGACGACCGAGGCACCGGAATTTTCGAGAGAGAAGAACATCATCCCGTATGATTGGTAGGCAAAAGGCAGTCTAGTTTAGACGACGCACCTCCCGCGGGTCAAGCGCCTTCCCCATCCGGTGCAGTGATTCTCAGTCCAGCGCCCGTTTCCCCGATCATTTCCCTTGCCGATTGCCGTCATGACTGACACCCCGGAAGTCCAGCACCTGTTTGTCGTATTTGGAGGCACGGGCGACCTCATGCTGCGCAAGCTGGTGCCCGCGCTGTACCAGTTGTCCAAACGCGGCCGTCTTGGGGACCGGTTCACGCTTCTCGGGGTAGCGCGCAGTCGGGAATTTGAGGACGATCGGTACAGGGCGTTGATCCGCGCCGCACTGCTCGACGCCGGAGAAGCCGACGATGAGGCACTGGACGCGTGGTGCACGCGTTGTGTCGCCTACCAGTCCATCGGCGAGCAGGCGGAGGCCGATTTCGAAGCACTCCGCGGGCGCATCTCCGATCTCGAGGCTGAGCGATCCCTCCCTGGGAACCGCGTCTTTTACCTGGCACTGGGCCCTGCCGCCTTCGCCGGCACGATCACCGGATTGGGAGAAGCCGGTCTCAACCGGAGTGCGGGATGGACGCGGCTCGTCATCGAAAAGCCATTCGGACGCGACCTGGCTTCGGCGCACGCACTCAACGAAACGGTGCATCGGCATTTCGAGGAAGGGCAGGTATATCGGATCGACCACTACCTGGGAAAGGAGACCGTCCAGAACCTGCTCGTCTTTCGATTCGCCAACGTGCTCTTCGAATCCGTCTGGAATCGCGACAGGGTCAAGAATGTTCAAATCACCGTTGCGGAGGAGCTGGGCGTGGGCTCCCGTGCCGGGTACTACGATCGCGCCGGCGCGCTGCGGGACATGGTGCAGAACCACCTCACGCAGTTGTTGACTCTGACCGCCATGGAGGCGCCTGCTGCATTCGATGCAGACGCCATTCGGGACGAAAAGGTGAAGGTGCTCCGGTCCATCGAACCCCTCTCCGCGTCCGATATCGTGTTTGGACAGTATGCCGGGGCACAGGGCTCTCCATCACACCGGGGATATCTCGAGGAGGATGGTGTCGAGCCCCATTCCGCTACGGAAACCTTCGTGGCCCTGCGCATGCATATCAACAACTGGCGCTGGCAGGGGGTGCCTTTCTACCTGCGAACCGGCAAGCGGATGGCCCGGCGAACGACTCAGATCGTCGTGATCTTCCGCGAGCCCCCCGTGGCCCTGTTTGACACGTACCCGGCCTGCAGACTGCACTCCAACGCCCTCGTACTCACCCTGCAACCGAACGAGGGCTTCGCGCTCCGGTTTGACGTCAAGGAGCCTGGACAGGACATGACCCTGCAAACGCAAAGCCTTACATTCCGGTATGAGGATGTGTTCGGATTGCTTCCTGACGGGTACGAGACCCTCCTCCACGATGTGCTAACGGACGACCAGACGCTCTTTGTTCGCGCCGACGAAGTGGAGAAATCCTGGTCCCTCTACGGGTCCGTGCTGGAAGATCCGCCCGATCCGGACACGTATGCCTCTGGAACATGGGGTCCTGCTGCAGCCGGAAATCTGGTAGCGGCGGCAGGCGACCGATGGCTGAACCTGCCATGAAAAGAGAAATTCGACTCCATCGCGACCACGCTCACCTCTACGCAAGCATCGCAGAGGCCATGCTCCGCCGCATCTCCAATGCCGTAGATGCCCGCGGCGTATGCCGACTCGTGCTGGCCGGGGGACAGACGCCCATCCCGCTGTTCGACCTCCTCGCTGCCTCGTATCGCGAATCGATTCCCTGGAATCACGTCCACATGTATTGGGGAGATGAACGACTGGTGCCGTACGATCATCCGTACAGCAATTTCGGAGCGGCTCGCGAGCACCTCGTTCGGCGGGTCCCCATCCCCGTAACGCAGGTCCATCCCGTCCCGATCGACACAGCGGATCCCGTGGCTACAGCCTCGGCGTACGAAGCAACCCTCCGGTCGCATCTGGGGTCCCGCGGGCGGTTTGATCTCACCATGCTAGGCCTGGGAGCCGACGGGCATACGGCTTCGATTTTCCCGGGAGGGCCGGCCCTCACCGAGCGGCGGCGATGGGTCCTTCCCGTATCCGCTCCTATCCAACCGCCGCTCAGGGTGACCCTGACCCTGCGCGTGCTGAACCGGTCCCGTCACATCTACTTCATCGCGGTGGGACCCGACAAGTCGGACGCCCTGAAGTGTGCATTCGGACAGTCCGATCCGCTTCAACCATGCCCCGCACGGGAGGTAGACCCCCGAAACGGCGATGTCGTCTGGTGGGTGGATGTGGACGCTGCCGAGCGCCTGTAGGCAATCTCCGGAGCGAGTACCCCTCAGCCGCTCGTCTGGGCGGCACGAATCAGATCAGCCATGATACCGGCGGCCGTGACTTCCGGCCCCGCCCCCGCTCCGCGGATGACCAGCGGACTCTCCTCGGGATATCGATCGCTTGTGATCACGACCACGTTATCCGTCCCGGTCACACCCGCGAACGGCGACGTTGGCCGACACACCTGAAGTCCGACGGTCAACGTTCCGGCGGATGCCGTGGCCACGTACCGCAACACGCCGCCCGACGCGGCTGCCTCGTTCATGCGGCGTTCCCATGCCTCGTTGAGGTCATCGAGGTGCGCCATGAAGGTGTCGACATCCATCGCGATCGCGGATTCATCGAGGAGCGACTCGACCTGTACATCTTCCGGTTCGGCCGGTAGTCCCATTTCCCTGGCGACAATGAGGATCTTGCGTGCGACGTCCCGGCCGGCCAGATCCTCTCGCGGATCAGGTTCGGTGAACCCCCGAAGATGCGCCTCCCGAAGGGCCTGTCCAAACGGAACGCCCTCCCCGAGTCGGGTGCAGACGAAGGCGAGCGTGCCGGATAACACGCCCTCTACCCGATGGATCACATCCCCGGAGAGCACGAGATCCCGGATCGTGCTGAGCACGGGCAACCCTGCCCCCACCGTGGTCTCGTATCGATAGGCGACCCCCTTGCTGCGGGCCAGATCCTGCAATTTCCGGAAATAGGCAAACTCGAGACTGTTCGCCCGCTTGTTCGGGGTAACAACCGAAGCCCCTGCCCCGAGGAGGCGAGGATAGTACCGGGCAATGTCGTCGGATGCAGTCGCATCCACGACGATCAGACGTTCCAGCGGCGCCGCCTCGATATGCTCGACGACGGACTCGAGATCCGTCGGCCGCGCCCCATCCAGTCGCTCGACGGCTTCGTCAAACGGTATACCCTCCCGGTCCCAGACCATGCCCCGCGAGGTGGCCAGGCCGACCAATCGCACTTTCAGATTGACCCGCGATTCGAGCATTTCCTCCTGACGGGCCAGAATGGAGAGCAGGCGGCCTCCCACGATCCCTGCGCCAATCAGGAAGAGGTGGACACGATCCCGACCCGTCACGAATGCCTCGTGCAACGCATCGAGACCCCGTTCCACGTCGTGCTCGGCCACAACGGCAGAGATGTTCGTGTCGGAGGCTCCCTCGGCGATACTCAGCACGTTGACACCCACGCGGCCGAGCGCCGCGAACATGCGCCCCGTGAGCCCCGCTCTGGTGCGCATGCCCTCGCCGACCACACTGATGATGGCGGTATCATCGGTGGCGCTCACCCCGAAGATGTCGCCTCGCCCGATCTCTCGATCAAACGTTTCCTCGAGCGCTTCGACGGCCTGCACCTTGCAGTCCGCTTTCACCACGACGCAGATACTTTGCTCGCTGGACGCCTGGGAAATCAACAATACGTTGATCTTTTTGGCGGCCAATGCACCAAAGGCCCTTGCGGCAATGCCCGGAACACCCATCATCCCCGTGCCTTCGATCACCACCATCGCCATCTCCCTGATGGCGGTGACGCCCTTGATCACCCTTGGCGCCTCCACCGGCTTATCCCAGATCAGCGTACCGGGAGCATCCGGATTCAGCGTGTTCTTGATATAGAGCGGGATGCCGTGCTCGATCAGCGGACGCATCGTGCGTGGGTGCAGTACCTTCGCGCCGAAATAGGCCAGTTCGCTGGCTTCCCGGTACGACAACTGCGGCAGGGAGATCGCGTCGATCACCATACGGGGATCGGCCGATAGCACCCCGTCCACATCCGTCCAGATCTCGACGCGTTCGGCATGGAGTGCCCCGCCCAGAATCGTGGCCGTGTAGTCACTCCCCGAACGGCCGAGCGTTGTGATGACGCCCCGGTCGGTAGAGCCCACGAAACCGGTGACAATGGCCACGTGGTCGTGTGGAATGTCGAGAAACGCTTCCCGTATGAGCCGGTTTGTAGTCGGGAAATCGACGGTCGCCTCGCCGAAGATTTCGTCCGTGCGCACGAACTCGTCCGCGTCCATTGCCACCGCCTGCAGTCCTTCGGCGCGAAATGCGGCGGCTATCAACGGGGCGGATGCCCGCTCGCCCATGGAGATGATGACGTCGCGCGAGCGAGGGGAGCACTCGCGCAGCAGCGCCACCCCGTCGAGCAGCTCCTGAAGATCGTGCCAGAGCTTGTTGAGCCGAACCAGGATGGCCTGCTGCTCTTCGTTGTCGATCAGTTCGCGCGCCACTTCCGCATGCCGGCGCCGGAGCGAGTCGATCAGCGCCACGCGATCATCCGATCGCTTGAGAGAGAGGTTGATCCCTTCAATCAACTGATTCGTCACCCCCCCGAGGGCGGAGACCACGACCACGCGTCGCACGTCCCGGGCAGACGATGCAATCAGGTGGACGACCCGACGGATCCGGTCGGCCGTGGCCACGGAGGTTCCGCCGAACTTGAATACGTGATAAGGTGGTGTCGAGGACATGGGGGGAGGGTTGGTTGCTGCAAGGCGAACCTGGAAAATACCACGCACCGGGGCCATCCCCGCTGTCGGGCGTGGGAAAGCGGTTCCGGCACTCGGCCCGTGAT
Source organism: uncultured Rhodothermales bacterium (assembly GCA_964387555.1). Lineage (GTDB taxonomy): Bacteria > Bacteroidota > Rhodothermia > Rhodothermales > CAYLXM01 > CAYLXM01. The sequence continues at coordinate 13,588 of CAYLXM010000079.1, forward strand.
CGCTTTCGACCCATCGGACTTTGCATTTTACCCCAGGCATGGTGTATCTTTGAGATTCTGCATGCAGCAGGCCCGCGAAGGGGCTATAGCTCAGCTGGTAGAGCGCTTGAATGGCATTCAAGAGGTCAGGGGTTCGACTCCCCTTAGCTCCACGGACCAACCCCGAAGGATTCTTCCTCCGGGGTTTTGTGTTTTCCGTCGGTTCCGCGACATTGTTTTGGTGCCCGGGGGGCTGCTCCCGGCACATCGGAACGGGGCCGAAGGCCGACGCCTGGGCCGTATGGCGCACGCGCACGCCCCGCCGGACCGCTGTCCTCCACCCTCAACGCTGCCGCCATGCCGTATCCCGAATACGAAGCCGATGTCCTCCGAACCCTCTCGTTGCAGTTCAACCTGCAGGATGCGCCCGGAGGCCCGCGCCCGACATCCGGGCAACTCCGAGACGTGCTCCTGCGGGCTGTCGACCTCGGAGATGAAGTGGATGCCCTGAAGCGGGCCGTGTTCTACGGGAGCGTTTACCCGGAAGAGGCCGCCAGCCGATACGCCGAGCACGCTCCGCTGCATATCCAGCCGGGGGAAGAGACGCCCGGTCGACCGTCGGTCGACATGCTGCACAGCGCAATGGGCATCTTCACGGAAGCGGCCGAACTCCTCGCGGCCATTTGCGCATCCGCGTACGCGGACAAGGAATTTGATGAAGTCAACGCCATCGAGGAACTGGGCGACCTCGAGTGGTACATGGCCGTGCTCCGGAGCCGCCTGGGCGTTTCCCAGGAGAGCGTGCAGCGGCGGAACATCGCGAAGCTGAAGGCGCGCTATCCGGAACGGTTCGCGTCGGAACACGCCCTGAACCGCGATCTGACCCGCGAGCGGAACGCCCTGGATGGGTGATCCTGCCATCGGGCAGGCCACGGCCAAAGGGCTCGCTCCTTGTTTGGAACAACGTGAGGACGAAGAGGCCCAATCCCCTTCTGCGGTAGCCGGAAGGGAATTTGCAGCGGCCGGAAGGGAACCGTGCACTGGACCTTGGCGTCCATTTCGCGGGAATTTTGTATTTTTCGTGAACAGAGCCGCCGCTATGGTCTGGCCGGGAGTCCGACAGAACGTTCTCCCGGGCAGGCGAAGCCCTCACTCACCCCACACGACACCCACAGAATACCAGCACCATGGCGCATAACCGACGAGACTTTCTCAAGACGGCCGTTTTGGGAGGCGCTTTCGCCTCCTATCGCCCCTCCACCGTCCTTGCCGGTCCGCGGTCGGCGGCGGCGGCCGAGCCGGGCATTCCTGGACCCTTCCCGGGACGCGTGGTCTCGGTGCGCCATAGTGGAACCTATGCGGGTGAGGCCTTCCAGGCTGAACCCATTCGGCAATCGATCCACCGGGGGGTGATGGAACTGACCGGTGCCGATACGCCACAGGATGCCTGGCGCTATTTCTTCCAACCCGGAGATGTGGTCGGACTTAAACTGAACGGTGTCGGGCGGCCGTTTGTGATATCGTCGCCGGAGACCGTGCATGCGATCGTCGAAGGCCTCGAAATGGCCGGAATTCCGCGCAAGGACATCATCGCCTATGACCGCGAGCGCCGCATTTTCCTGCAGTGCGGGTTCGATACGTGGCTTCCGGACGGTGTTCGCTGGACGTTCGCATCCGATCAAGGCCATCCGCTTCAGTTGGATATGGAAGGGTATGATGCGGACCAGTACGTCGAGGTGCCGCTCGTTCTCCCGTCCGCCGACCCGACCAACCCCCACCACCGGCGCTCCTACCTGGCAAAGTTCATCACGCAGGACGTCAACAAGATGATCAATCTGACGCTGCTGAAGCACCATCAGTCGGCCGGTGTCACCCTCGCACTCAAGAACCTGTCACACGGTCTCGTCAACAATGTCAGCCGCAGCCACTCCAGCCCGACGCTCAACACGTGCGGTTGGTTCATCCCGGCGATCGTGGATCATCCGACGATCCGGCAGAAGGTCGTCCTCAATATGATCGACGGCGTGCTGGGCGCCTACCACGGCGGTCCCGGCCGCAAGGTCGAGAAGTACGTCTGGCCGCACAGCACGTTCTATTTCAGCACGGATCCCGTCGCCGTGGACAAAGTCTGCTGGAGAGTGATCGACGAAAAGCGCGCCGAAATGGGCATGGAAGAAGTCGGCAAGGCGGCTCCTGACGCAGATAGCTCCTACTACCGCATGCAGCCCGAGCACGTGGAGATCTCGGCAGCTATGGGCCTCGGGCTCTTCAAGGACGAAGACATCGATCACCGGGCAATCGATCTCGGGTAGGCGACCGGAGGCGAACGCGCGGCCGGCCGTCTTCGAAACGTCTTACGCTTCTTCATGGCCGTTCGTCTCGCGGGGCGGCATGAGAATGATTTCCCCGGCTCGGATGAACGTGGCCGTGCGCTGCACCCCGTCCGAGGCCGTGAACGTGTCGTGGTGCAGCGATCCCTCCACGTCGAGCAGATTGCCCTTCTTCACATAGTCCCGGACAATCCCGGCGAGCGCGCCGAACGCCTTGACCGTGTGTCGTTCCGAAGCACTCATCGGCTCGCCTTCGGCGTTCGTCCACGACCGCGTGGTATAGAGACTGAACGTCGAGACCATGAAGTCGTCACGCTCGATCACGTCGGGGTCGTTCCCCACGTTGCCGAGCAGGAATATGCGATTGCGATGTCGCATGGCCTTCCCTCCCTGGCTGAATGGTTAAAAGGGTTACGAATGCGGGGCCGCCGCGTCGATGAAGCTGCCCTCTAACTTCCACATGCGGAAAAGGAGGGCGGAATGCGACAGGCGTCGGGCGCAATGCTTGCGGTTTGTCCTTTGTCCAACTCAGCGGGCCGACTGATATCCTCCATTCCCCTACACGGAAATCAGTCCAATTCCCACAACGAATGGATACGGATGGGGCGTCATTGCACGTAGAGCCTGTATTGTCTCTCATCCTCGGGCCGGCCCCATGCGACGCCTTCTCCTCTACCTCCTCTTTGCGGTGCTCATTCTGGTGCTTGTGCTGCTCCTGATGACACGGACGGCGGCCGGCGCAACCCCCACCGGCGCCCCCGTCCATTTCGCGGCGGATGAGCCCGTCGCCGG
>CAYLXM010000080.1:0-16397 GCA_964387555.1 uncultured Rhodothermales bacterium
GTTTCGTCGACGGCGAGCAAATCAAAGGTCCCGTTCAACACGGCGGCGAAGTCCGCCGGAGTTGCTCCGATGTCGCCAGCGGCGACGGACACCACGGCGCCCGGAGGCACCTCAAGTAGAACCGGGAGCCTCAGTTCGCCTGAATCGCCTGCGATGATCCATCCCCCTGCCGACACGGATTCCGATCCGCCATTGGAGAGTTCCACGAAACACGCGTCGGAAAGGGGGCAAGACACTTCGTTCAGCCGGAGGGGAGGAGCCGGCACCGACGCGGTAGACCCGGGGGTTCCTCCATACGACGTCGAGGCGATCGCGGGGCCTTGGTCCGATCCCACGGTCCACTCAACGGAACTCCCCCGGCCGGCTGCGCGATCCGGTGAAATGCCCGGACCGAACGCAACCGAGGCGATTCGATGCCCGGTCACGCCATTGCGAACCGTAAGGGTCTCCCCCTCGTTGGCAAGTTTGCCACTCCAGTTGCCCAGAATGCGCACGTCGGACCCGTACCGGAAGCGGAATGCGCCAGGCCTTGGCACGGCCACGCCGGACTCACCGGGAGCCAATACCGCGTCCGGAAGCGTCGCGGTGACAGCCTCCTCCAACACCAAACCGCCCAATTGAAGCGGTTCGCGGCCGACGTTGGTGAATTCAACGAACTCGAAATCGGATGAGTCGTCATAACCGGCTTCACGCTCTGCAGGGCCAGGCGGCGGCGGGGAGTACATCACCTCGGTGATGCGCAGATTCTGGTCCGCAGCCGGGACGGCATCCGCGGTATAGACGGCTTCCTGGAGCACGGACCAGACCCCGTCGGCGAGTACGCGGGCCTTCAGGTGAAGCCGCTCGCTCGGGCGAACGGTAACCGTATCGGCCTCCACGGCCCATGGGGCGATTTCCCCGCCGAACAGGCGCGGGTCTCGTCCGCCGGTGGCATAAAGGATCCGCCCCTGGGCTGCCGAAAGCCGGATGAGGTCCCCACCGGCCAGGGCCCCCGGCGTTCGATTCAACTGCGGCCGCGCAACCGACGGGGAAAGGGGCGCCGGTTCAGTCGGACTGCCGACGCCGAGATGCCAGTGCGTATAGCGGCGAGCTTGCTTGAGCTGGCCCACAAGCGTCTTCGTGCGGACGGGGAAGTACTCTTTGACGATCCGGTCGAGTTCTCGCTGCCAGTGGACGGGTCCGAGCGGCGGGTGTCGTTTGGCATCTCCCCAGCGGGCGGATTCGGCCAGGATCGGCTTGCGGATCTCCTCGGCGCGGGCCAGAAAGCGCGCGATGGAGGCGTCAGGAGCAAGCGGTGCGCCCGCTGCCATGAGCCGGGAAGCCTCGTCAGCGAAGCGCATTCGGTACTCCTCCAGCGAGGTCAACTGCTGGTGAATCCACTGGGGGTTGCTCTCGATGAAGGTCTGACCGGCCGGATACGGGCCGGTCCGGTTTTCGTAGGGGTTCAGCAGGGTGTGCTCTGCATCGTGTGCGAAATGCACGAACCCCCGCTCCCCTTCGCGATCCCGAATGGAGAAGAAGTTGTTGACATTCGCGTTGTCCATCGCCAGGGGTGCATCCAGGTTGCCCGTGTAGAAGATCACGAGCATGTAGCGGATGAGATTGTCGACGTCCAGAAAGACGGGATAGGCCTCGTTACGCTTGCCGTCCGTGCCCAGACCCTGCATCCTGCGGTACAGGACGAGTTTCTCCTCCTGGGTCTTCGCATCGGCCAGTTCATTCGCAAGATTCCAGAGGACGGACCAGGCCTCAGTGTTGCCGTCCGAGGCCTCCAGGTCATAAAATCCCTCGTGACGCTCGGTCGATTTGAGGACGTCGTATCCCTCCGACTGTCCCCCGAGATAGGTCGCCCCAAAGTCGGCTTCGGCGCGTTCCTGGCTCTGGAAGAGCCCCCAGTAGTGTCCGTTGACGTAGAGGTGATAGAATCGGCTGCGGGTGTAGGGATCTCCCATGTCGCGCTGCAAATCCCGGGAAAACACGTCTCGGATCATCACGTTGCGCTCGTCACCCATGTAGGACCACGAGTAGTTCTGGCTTGTCCGCAGATCGAGATGCGTGAATTCGTCGGCCCCCTCCCGGCCGAAAATGGGATTCTTCAGGGGCGTGTCGCGGAAGAAAAGCCGAAATGCATGCTTGGGATTTCGGTGGTCCCGGCTATATCCACCCCGGATTCGAAGTCCGGCATCGATCTGGAAACCCGTCGTGCGATCGGGATGGATCAACTCCACCGAAGCGGGCCGCTCCCAGTCTCGGCCGCGGTATAGGGCGTTGGCATAGATCCCCGTATCGATGTCAAAAAGATGGGGCGGATCCGTGACGATAGAGAAACTCGGCAGTCCGAGAAGCCCTTCGAGGACCGCCCTGCGGGATGCGGATCCAGGCGGACCCACAACGTCCGGGTCCATTCCGTAGTCCACCGCGTTCCGCCCCCAGTTGGCCGGCCATCCAATGGGGGGTTGGCCCGATGGGGACTGCGTGACCACGTCCTCCACAAACACATAGGTATGGGTGACGACATCGGACGGCAAGGTGCCGTCCCGGAAAACGGCGGCACGCAGAACGGTCGTCCGGTCAACCTCAATGGGGGAAGCGTAGACGAACCCGTTCGTCGCGGTGGGGGTGCTCCCGTCTCTGGTGAAGCGGATTTCGGCGGCCGGTGACGACGAATGCACGGTGAGCCGGAACGCAGCGTCAAAGAATCCCCGCTGGACGCTGAACACCGGCGGCTCGAGACGTCTGTCGAGCAGGCCGCCGTTTGGCTCGCCAGGAGAGGGGGGAAGCATGTAGCCGACGTCGGTCCCGACTCGGCCGAACGAGATATCCGAATACTGGGGCGGGTACGAAGGCCCGAAATCGGACGCGGGCGTATCGCCTCCGGGAGGGGTCAGGGCAAGGAACTCGCCGTCCTTGCTGAGGCTGAAATTCGTGTGAAGCCGCTGGCTGAGTGCGCGAAGCAGCGCGTCGTCGGCGTGAAAGGGGTGGGAGGGCGGCTCCAGGTAGCCGATCGATAAGAAAGGAATGAGCGAGAGATCCGACGAATCAAACGCGCTGTTGTGCCCCTGAATCGCCAGCACATTCTCTCCATCCCTGAGAAGAGCCGCGAAGTCCGAGATTTCGAATGACTCCGGAAACTGGCCTTCGGACATCCGTGTCTCAACCGCCGTCGCGGCGGGGGTGTCGAATGCAGGACGGTCGCCGGACTCGCCGATGTTCGCCCGGGCCACCTCGACGCCGTTCACGTAGGCGACAAACGCGTCGTCATAATCCACATGGAGTACCGCGCGCGCCACATTGCCGACATCTTCCAGATGGAACACGGTCCGCACGTAGACCGACATCGTGTTCGGGAGAATCGTGTCGTCGTCCCCATCCCCATACCCGAATCCGCTCGGTCCTTCCGGCCAGTCGCTGTCATCGAAATCCGGATCCGCCCAGTCCCCAGGCGGCTCGGAAAGCCCTACCCGGTATCGCCAGAGGTGCCGCCGGCTGATCGGGGTATCCCAGTAGAGCGGGGGAAGACGCCGGTCCTTGCCGGAGGCGTGGACGACGAGATAGGCCCCGGGGTCCAACACCAACCCGGGAAACGGCCATCGATCCAGCCGCGCCGGGTCGTCGGTCAGCGTCCACCCGGCCAGGTTGATCCCCTCGGCCGTAGGGTTGTGAACCTCGATCCAGTCCGAGAAATCTCCGTCCTCGTCCTCGAGTCCCGTCTGGTTCGACGCCAGGAATTCGGAGATGACCGGTTGACCCTTCGCATGCGGTACCAGCGGCGTAAAGAACACGCCGAGGAGGAGGAGAAGGCTAACGGCCCGGACGAGCATATATCACGGGGTTGAGCCCAACGTGGCGCCAGCGTTCGGCGCCGCCGGGTGGGTCATTTTAAACATATTAATACCGACGATTATGCGGGCAGGATCCCGATCAGGGACCAAATGCGGCGCGTGCTGCTCAGGAAAACGGCGGATTGGACGGGTCGCCGCGCCGGGGCCGCCATCGGACCCGGCCCCCGTGTTCAGAACCGAAATTCCTGCGCGCCCGGCGTGAGTACACGCTGTTGTCCGCCCCAGTGGAACGATCCCTCCAGCCCTTCGGGCAGCGTGACCTGCGCCTCGAGGCCATCCTCGCCGCGCCGCTCCAGGCGCACGTGGATCTCTCCGGCGGGGTGGGGCATCCGCGCCTCGAGCCATTCGAGCGGACCCATCGCGGGTTCAATGCGGACGCGCCGGAAACCGGGCCCCTCCGGACCGATTCCGGCAACAAGCGACAGAAGGAAGTAGTTGGGACTCGCACTCCAGGCGTGACAATCCGAGCGGGTAGGCTCCGGCTTCTCCGCAAACGTGGTCAACCCGAGGTCGAGCATCTCTCGCCATCCGTCCAGCATCGGGAGATACCCATCGGCCATTCCGGCACGGCGCAAAGCCTCGTGGAGATAGAACTGGAAATAGAAGGTGGCCTGGACCAGTGAATCGTCCTCGATGATCCGCTCTAACGTTGCATGCCGGGCATGCGGCGGGATGGTGCCGGCGAGGAGTGCGAACAGGTTGGCGTGCTGGCTGAAGGCGGTCCCTCTCGGGGCGTCTGAGAACAACATGCGGTCTGCATCCCAGCATTGATCGAATGCGGCATCCTCGAGGGCTTCCCTTCGGGTCCGGTACGTGCCGGCCTCATCCGGTCGTCCGAACGCATCCGCCAGTTCAGCGGCCTGGTTCAGCGTGTAGGCAACCTGCAAGGAAATGAGGCAGGAAGGCCCGTCATCGGTGCCGGGGGGAACACCACTCGGGAATTCGGGCGCCCAATCCACGAAATTCCACCAGGGGGTCGCGGAAACCAGACCTTGCTCATCCACATACCCATCATACCAGTCCAGCACGCCGCGCACGCCGGTGAGAAAGCCCTCCACGAAGTCAGGGTCGTCACGCAGCATCCAGTAGTCATGGATCATCGAAACCCAGAAGAGGGCATACGTGGGGATATACTGGGGGAGGCGGGACGGGTAGCGGCTGGCCGTTATGCCTTCCGGAATGCGCGAGTGGTCGAAATCACGAAGCGACCGGCGAACCAGCAAATCGTCCCCTGAAACAAAAAGGGAGATGAGCGCCTGAATCCGCGTGTCGCCGACATATTGAAGTTGCTCATAGTAGGGACAGTCGTAGTAATGTTCGCCGGCGCACAACCGCGCCGTTCTCCATGCCACATCCCAGATCCGGCCCAGATCGGAGTCGGCAGACAGAAAGGAGGCGTTTTGCTGGAACGGATACGCCGTGAAGGCGCCCCGGAGATCGTGGAGAACGAGCGGCTGCTGCGCCGTTTCGATCTCGACCTGGATATACCGGTACGTCCGAAACCAGAGCGGCTCGAAGCGCCGCTGCTCACCCCCGTCCGCCACGAACGTGTCGAAATTGCCGTATAGCATCTTGCCTTCCACCTCATCCCTGTTTCCCTTCTGACGCCGCTCGTGAAAGAGCGACTCGGCATACCGCAGGGTGATCGATGCGCCCTTGCCGCCCGAGACCGCAAGTTCCGGATAGGAAGTCGTGAGATGGCCCTGATCGACCAACAGCGTCGCTTTCGTCCGCGCCGGAATCTGAAGAGGTCGGTCACCCCGCAGGAACCCGTCGTGGGCCTCGACACCCTCGGCGCGGCGCAGCGCCTGGAGCCTCAGCGGGGACTCCTCCATGGCGGGAATATCGCGGGGGACCAGCATCCAGTACGGCAGCTCGCCGTGGGAGGTGATGCCTCGGGGATACCCGGTGGCAACGGGCAGAGCCGCCGGCCAATCCGTGTCGTCAAAACCGGGACTCTCCCAGCCCCACGGGTATTGAGAACCGTCAATCCGCTCGCCCGGTCCCACGGCGAAGTACCAGTCGACATCCTCCTGGGTCATCGTAATCTCCTGGTATGCCGGGTTCTGGTAGACCCGCCAGCCGGCGTCCGTGTTGGCCACCTCCTCCAGGTCGGTATCCCCCTGAAGGATGAAGGCGGTTTCCACCGTGTGCTGCGCCATCGGGGCGTTGTCGCCAAAATTCCAGACTACCGCTGCAAGTACGTTTTTTCCCGCCTTCATCTGCGGGGCGATGTCGACCGACTCGAAGCGCCAGCGCGCCACATCCCCCCGTGCGGGTCCGCGCGCGACGGCCGCGCCGTTTACGAACAGCCGGTACCGATTGTCAGCCGACACGTGCACGACGAACCGATCCGGTGCGGCCGCCAGGGTGAAGGTTGTCCTGAAGTGGAAAACCCCGAACGCCTCCCGATCGGCCGTCGGATGCGAAATCCAGCGGGCCGTCCAGGGGGACGATAAGAGGTCAGGATTGGAGGAAACGGCTTGACCCGACGACGCGGATGGGCAAGCCGCAAGAGCGAGGATTGCAATCCAGGGGGCGCGGAAGAATCGGGGACGAGCGCGTTGGGTGGTCGACATGGCAGGATGACGGCTTTCTGGTCCGAACGAGGGCGAAATCGCCTCTCAACCGTAATGATAGCACTCCCTGATCAGTCCGACCGCCGGATCGACAGACCTTTCCCCTCTATGGGTCTGAGGCGGTCACGCCAGGCAATCAATGCCTATTCAAATGGCTGCGTTTTCGTATCGTATTCACGAGCAGGCTTTCACATTCGAATGGGAGAAGGAAGATGGGAGGATCCGGGAGAGGAGGGGAGGGTAAGTTGGGGTACGTCGCCGTGCTGCTGCTCACGGGGATGATCGTCCTCGAAGGGACGGCGTTCGCGCAGACGGACACGTTCCGGATTTCCGAGTTCATGGCCCTCAATGCATCCACCATCCGGGACGAGGTGGGGGATTACGATGATTGGGTCGAGATCACCAATGTGTCGGACGAAGTCCTGGATTTGCGCGGCTTCTTCCTGACGGATGATTTCGCGAATCCGACCCGGTGGAGGCTCTCGGGGCTGAACGACGGGTCCATCCCGCTGGCCCCCGGGTCTATCCTCCTGCTCTGGCTGGACGGAGAACAAGACCAGGGCGCCTTTCACGGCCCGATGCGGCTGTCCTCCGAAGGGGAAACACTGGGCCTGTTCGCGCCCGACGGAATCACCGCGGTCGATTCGCTGCGCTTCCCGCGGCAGCATGCAGACATCTCCTATGGTCGTATCGACGGTGTGTGGGGATTTCTGACGAACCCCACCCCGGGCACCGTGAACGTGGGTCCGCCCCTCGGGCCTCCCTGTCCGTCAATCCGCGTCAGCCCACCCGGCGGCTTTTATGCCCCACCGATCGGGGTCACGTTCGATGTGCCGGCGGGCACGCAGGTCTTCTACACGGTCGATGGGTCCGATCCGAACCCTTCCCGGTCGGATGAATTCCGGATGGGTCAAACGCTCTCGTTCTCGTCCGCCACCACGTTGAGAGCCCGTTCGTTCTGTGACGGCAGGCTGCCGGGCGAGGAGGTTGTCGCAACGTACGTCAACCGCCTCACCGCGCTGGACGCCGCGGTGTCGATTGTCGCGGATCCGCGCCATCTCTTCGATCCCGATAGCGGGATCTACGTCGAAGGCAATCCTCCTCCAGGAGGTGCGCCGAACTACATGCAGGATTGGGAGATCCCGGCCACGCTCCAGGTGATCACCTCCCATGGCGAACCGGCGGTGGACCAGAGGGTGGGGCTCCAGATCAGCGGTGGCGGAAGCCGGAAACTCCCGAAGAAGTCATTCCTCGTTCGCGCGCGATCCCGCTACGAGTCCGGATTTATCGAGGCGGCACTCTTTGCCGATAAACCGGGACTCGATACGTTCGACGGGCTCATCCTCCGGGCCAATTCCCAGACCTGGTACCGGTGGAAAAACGATGTGATCTACGAGCTCAACGCGCGGTCCGGACGAAACGTGGACATGCAGGCCTATGCGCCAACAGAGGTCTACATCAACGGAGCGTACTGGGGGGTCTATTCACTTACCGAGCGGAAAAACGCTTCGTTCGTCGCGACAAACCACGGCGATTTGGGACCCATCGATCTGCTGGCAGGCTCGATCGCCGAATCGAATATCATCGAGGGGGATAAACGAGCCTATTACGCCCTTCACGACTTTGTGTCGTCGGACGCGTATCTCCAGCCCGGGGGTTTCGAGGAATTTGAACGCCAGGTCGATCTGGACAGCTTCATCGACTTCTGGATCTTCGATATCCTCAGTGGCCGACTCGACGTCATCAACAATGTGCGCTACTGGAGGCCCCGTACGCCCCAAGGCCGGTGGCGCTGGATCACGTTCGATTTCGAAAATGCGTCATGGGTGTGCGACGGAAAATTTGAAGAAGTACTCCAGCAGTCGACGGACCGGAATGTGTTCCTTCTGGGCTGGGCGGCCCGACACGAACGATTCCGCGAGCGATTCGTCAACCGAACGCTCGACTTGTTGAATACCACACTGGCCCCGGACCGCCTGACGGCACTTGCCGAACAGTTGGCCGGCCGCCTTCAGGAGGCCATGCCCTTCGATGCGGAGCGATGGGCCTATTTCGAGGTACCGCCGGGCAACGCCGTTTCGCTGTGGCAACGAGACCTGGAGACCACGAAACAGCGTCTTTCCGTCTCGCCATCCTGCATCCGAGAGGGGCTCAGGACATACCTCGATGCGGGGAATTCCAATGCGCTGACGCTGGATGTACAGGGGACGGGCGCCGTCACGGTCAATTCACTGTCCATCGAGGAATTTCCCTGGTCGGGGCAGTACGCCGCAAATGTGCCGATCACGCTCCGTGCACATCCCGCTCCTGGGCATCGGTTTTCCGGGTGGAAGCAGACCGGCTGGCCCGACGATTCCCTGACGTGGGCGTGGTCGGGGCAACTGGACCTTACGGCGGTGTTCGAACCCCTTCCACCCGGGCATGTGGTGATCGCTGAGTTGAACTACCACGCTCCACCCTGGTTGGACGCGGGCGATTGGGTAGAAATCGACAACGACACGGACCAGTCAGCCGCCCTCTCGGGATGGACCCTGGCGGACGCCGTTGGCAATACCCATTCCTTCTCCGCCACGGACGAGGTACCCGCACACGGCACGTACCTGCTCTGTTCCGAACCGGCGAAATTTGTGGCCGTGCACGGCATCGGCGTTGCCTGTGGGGACTCATTGGGGCTGGGTCTCTTCAAGGGCGGCGACGGGCTGGTGCTACGCGACCACAGCGGCGCCGTCGTGGATTCGGTATGGTATGACGATACCTATCCGTGGCCGACGCTGGCCGACGGCAAGGGCGGGGTGCTGCAGCGCGCGCATCCAGCGTTGGGCGGTCACGATCCAGCCTCCTGGGTTCTGTCTCCGCTTCTGGGCGGCACGCCCGGTCGACCCAACCTGGCCGAACCGCCTCGGCGGTTGGTGATCAACGAGATCCAGTTTCAGCCCGCGGATGATCCGGAAAACGAGTGGGTGGAACTCCTGAATGCCGGCGAATCGCCGATCGATCTGAGCGGGTGGATGTTGACGGACCTGGGGTCCGCCTTTGTCATCGCCAATCCGGCATCCATCGAACCTGGTGAGGCGGCGGTTCTATGCCGTGACCCGGAGCGGTTCGCGCGCTCCTATCCGGACGTTCCCTGTTTCGGGCCGTTTTCGTTTCGTCTCGACAATGCGGGAGAGCAACTCATTCTGGCCGATCACGGGCGGAGGATCACCGACTCGCTGGCCTACGCCCCTGAAGCCCCATGGCCGAGTGCGGCCGGAGGATTCGGACACTCCCTCGAGTTGACGGATCCCAACCTGGACAATGCGCTGGGGTCGTCATGGCGGGCCTCGACGGTCCGCGGTGGAACGCCCGGCCGGAAGAACAGCGTTTCCACGCGAACGGAGGAGTGGGAGAAAGGACTCGGTCGGGATGAGGGCCTCCACGTCTATCCAAATCCGTTCGTCGGACGCGTGACGATTGCCGTCTCACTGGGGCGAGACGCATTCGTCCGAATCGACGTCTTTGATCCAATGGGCCGGTCGGTTGCACGCCCCTTTGATGCGACGGCGGCCGCAGGTCAACTGCAGGTTGACTGGGTGCCCGACGGTCTTTCGACCGGCGTATATTTCGTCACCCTGCGGATCGGCGCATCGGTGCGACACACCTGGCCGGTAGTCTACGCCGGGAGGTGACGGTGCGCGCGGGGCGCGGAGGCATCTGCCCGGTCCTCCTGGATGGACCGGCGGAATCTATTGGTGGGGCACTTACGATGAGGTGGCGCGGCGGGACGGCACTACGAGTACCGGGCACGGTGACCGGCGCAGGACGCCTTCGCTCACGCTGCCGACCAGGGCGCGGTAGAGGGCTCCGCGCCCATGAGATCCGATTACGATCAGGTCCGCTTTCAGGTGGTCCGCCTGAGCGAGGATCGTATCGACCGTGGCGCCTGCAACGAGTGTGGAAGTGGCTTCAATTCCGCGCTCCCGAAGGCGGTCCGCCAGCGCCTCGATGGCCCGCCGCTCGCTGCGAAGCTCTTCGGCTCGGCGATGGCGAACCGTGTCCGGACCGGCCTGGTAGCCCACGAACGCCGGGTCGGGCGCCGCGACGTGCAGCAGATGGACGCGGGCTTCGAGACCCACAGCGATGCCGATTGTCGCCGCCAACATGGATTCGATAACCTCGGAAAAGTCGACCGGAACGAGGATTTCTTTCATGGTGCGGTGTCGTTTCGTGGGATTCTAGCGGACGGGAAGGCCGGCAGCTCGGTAGATCTGAAGCACGGCGGAGAGGCTTCGACGGCCCTCCAGACCATCGACCATCGCAGCCCGCCCCTCGCGCACGGCTTGAACAAAATCGCGGACTACAGCGCTGTGTCCTGTTGTGGCGATCCCGCGGGGATCCCCTGCGCTCCCGGCATGTGCGGGGCCCCCGTCCGGTAGCGGCTCCGGGGAAACCTGTGATGAATCGGCCGTCGACCATCGAACGGCAGTCTCCCCCTCGATCTGAACGCATCCCCGGGACCCGTACACCTCCAGGCGATGGGGAAATCCCGGTTCTGCCGTCGTTGTTGCGGTGACGGTCGCTATGGCGCCGCCCTCAAACCGAAGCACGGCGCCAATAGTATCCTCCACCTCGACGCGGCGATGGAGGGTTCCGCCGAGGGCTTCGACAGAGACCGGGGAGCCCATCCACCAGACGAGCAGGTCGATCAGATGAATACCCTGATTCATCAGCACGCCCCCGCCGTCGAGCGACCAGGTTCCCCGCCACGCCGCCTGATCATAATAGGCTTGCGAGCGGAAATACGGCATCGTCAAGACCCCGAGTGATAGGTGGCCCAGAGCCCCGGAGGTGATCGCCTCCTGTACGCGATTGAAAAGGGGTTCCGTACGCCGCTGCAGCACCACGCCCAGGGTGACTCCGGCGGACACGCAGGCAGAGATCATCCGGTCGGCATCCTCCAGCGTCAGCGCCATCGGCTTCTCGACGAGCACATGTTTGCCCGCGGCGGCCGCGCGGAGCGTCTGCTCGGCGTGCTGCCCACTCGGCGTACAGAGGATCAGCGCATCGACGGTCGGATCGGCCAGGAGATCTTCTTCCCGAAAACAGGGCACTCCGAAACGCGCGCTGATTTCGTGGAATTTGTCGGGATCATAGTGACCGATGGCGCAGAGCCGCGCCCCCAGGTCGGAAGCGGCCTCAATGGCGGCCTTGTGGTACTCGGCCACCATGCCGGCGCCGAGGAGAGCGAATCGCATCGTGTTTGCTGGTGCCGTGCCGGAATGGCGCGCGGGACGAAGCGCGTGCTCGCCTGGGGGCCGGGCAAACCCGCGGGGGATGTCAACTTGAGGCAACGTATTAATTACCGTTGCATCCGGGGGATGTTCTCCCATCCCGATGGCGCATCAAACGTGCCTTCCAGGAAAAAATCGCTGCGTTCGGAGCCTCCTTTCAGTAGAAAGCCGGAGGCCGTCATGCGGAAGGAGCCTGCGATGCGTTCCGAAGAAGAGGATTCAACGGTAACGGTACCGTGGGACACCCGGTCCAGTACGATGAGCCCGCCGGGGGTCGAGAGGACCGTGAGCGGGGCGAAGGAGGCAATCGGCAAGTCCCCGCGCTGTATCTCATGGATGTCCGCCACGGAATAGGCGCCGGGCTGCGGCAGGTTCGAGGGAAACGAGAGCAAGACCAGCGAGCCGTAGGCCGGGTCGTTCGGCTGGTGCGGCGTCAGCCGCAAGGCAAAGTGGTCATCCTCGGAGCCGTAGATGGCGCGTCCGAGCAGGGAGGCCTCTTCGGCCCCTGTCAGCACAGCCTGGAAGCTTCCGGTACTATCCTGGAGCGGTTGCATGGAGAGCATGCTGGCCAGGACGACCGCGCTGAGCACGATGTCGCTCTCGTTCCGGGTAAGATTGAGAAATGGACGAGACGGAGCAGGGGGCGGGTCCGACGGGATCGGAGGGGTGGACGTGAAGACGTTTTCGTATTCCACCGACGAACCGTCTTGTTCGATGACCGCCCGTTCGACGACGCGTACGACCGCACCCGCGGGCAGCCCCACACGCGGCAGGAGATGTGCAAGCCACGGCTCTCCGTTTATGCCGATGGTCCCGATCATCATTCCCCCGTCGTCGAAATCCGGATCGATCCAGATGTCAGCTTCGAGGCGGAGGACATCGACCCAGATCGAGTCCCGGATGGTGTACCTCCAGGACTGCGGGATTTCTGCCGTGAGCCGGAAGGCAACGGTGTTGAATCCGCTGATGCCGGGATCATTCTCTTCGGGGAGGGGGGTTATGCGCCAGTGAACCGTATCGACCTTGCTGATCACGCCTTCTCCGAAGGCTTCCCTTGTCTGAGGACTGAACAGTTCCGTGGAATCAACGCCGGCAGGACGGGTCAAGAGTACGTCCCCTACCTGCCGAACTTGCACGACTCGCCCGCCGGTGCTGGTCCCGGCGAGAAGCAGGGCATTGTCCGGCGAAAAATTGAGATCGTCCTCACTCCATTTCTGAACGGCCACCGAGAGATCCGGTCCCTGTAGCACGGCAAAGCGCACGGTGTCGCCCGCAAACGAATTCTTCCAGAGAATGTCATAGCGAAGACCGTCCTGAGCAGGAACGGAAACGCTCGTCAGGAAGAGTCCCCCGAGCAGGAGGAGAGTCCGGTGGCTTGTCATAGGCTTGTTGGGTTGAAATGGATTGAGGCCATCCCGCCGGGCTCATACGGCCCACAGGGTTCACCGGGTTCCAGGGGGATATCCGTGTTCCGGGGGTTGTACGAGTTCCCTCAAAACCGGGGCATGGACCAATGGTAGGGTTCGGCACATCCTTCTCCCACTTTTAGCTTTCCCCTCCCCATCTCCCCTTCGCGCGACATCCGCGGCCCCTGCCGTCTCCCACATCGGCCTCCCGACCTCGCGTGCAACCCGACCGCAGTTTATCCGTCCAACAATGATTCTCCCCCTCCAGATCCTGACTCAGACATGGTCCCCGTAACAGCCCAAGCCGCCGCATCGTCCAAAGCTCCTCCCACTCTGATCGCTGAAGTCGACTTCGACACGTTCTCCGCGATCCTGCAGCGTCAGAGTGCCAAGCCGTTGGTGCTCGCAAGATTCAGCAAGTTCGGCGGATACACCTACGTGACACAGTACGCCGGGTGCTGGTTTGCTTTGAAACTGAAGAAGGAATACGATTTCAGCCGGCAGGCGGAAATCATCCCGATCAAGCGGTTCTTCCAGGCGTTCGGCATGAACACCCTCTAGGGCGTCAACGGCTGGGCTGTGCAGGTGGCTTGAATCCCGTGATGCGCAGGGTGTACGCGTAGTTTCCTGTCTCGGCCGAGAGCCGGTGAGGCGACGGCATCGTAACGGTCAGCCTGTCTCCCTTCAGCTGCCAGTCCAGCGATCCACGAAAACCGAGCAGCTCGATTCGTGCGCGTTTGTCGAGTTCCGGAATTCCGTTCAGCACCAATTGGTCTCCGGGCCAGGCGAGCGCGATGGCATAGACCGTGTCTTGCTTGGCCGTGAACCGCACGCTCCCTTCGGCCGGCTTCGTCCAGCGCCGCGTGCCGTATATGGCCTCGCCATTGACGTTGAGCCACGAACCCATGTCTACGAGCCGTTGCTGCATGATGACCGGGATCCGGCCGTCAGCCGTCGGCCCGATGTTCAACAGAAGATTGCCGCCGCGACTGACCGTCTCGATCAACAGGTGTACCAGTTCTTCTGAACTGCTGTAGTCTGCCAGCGTTTCGGCCCTGTTGTATCCGAACGATCCCCCGATTCCCCGGCACTCCTCCCACTTGTGGAATGCCGCATCGCCTGCAAGCCCGGCGCCGTCATGCACCAGCCCGTACTCGGTCGTATAGAAACTGCCATGCGCGCTGCGTGTCTCCTTACCCCATCGGTCGTTCACGACGACGTGGTCGCGGACGGCAGATTCGTTGTAGAGCCAGGCCAGGAATTCCTCGCTTCGCCAGGTGCTGCTGGGGTGGTCCCACTCCCCATCGGGCCAGACGATGTCCGGCTCATACCGGGTGACGAGGTCCTTGAATTGCGGCAGCATGTGCTCGGAGACATATCGGTCCACATCCGAATGATAGAGTGGGTTGAACCACTCGTAGAGGCTGTAATAAAATCCGAAACGAAGTCCTGCAGACTTGACGGCCGCTGAAAGGTCGCCGGCCAGGTCCCGATGCGGACCGACATCCGCCGCGTTCCAGTTCCAGCTCTCCTGGCTTGGCCAGAGGGCAAAACCTTCGTGATGTTTGGAAGTCAGCACGACGTAGCGCGCTCCGGCCCGTTTGAAGAGCGCTGCCCACTGCGCGGGCTCGAACAACTCCGCCCTGAAGTCCTTGACGAAGTCCTGGTACCGCACTTCTTCGCCGTACATGGCGTTATGGAAATCAAGAAACGGTCCGGATCCCGCCGTCCTCTGCTCATCGTACCGCTTCCAGTACCACTCGGCGTATTTCGCGTAGACGTTGTCTCCGCCGGTAGGCGCCCAGGCCGGAACGGCGTAGATCCCCCAGTGAATGAAAATGCCGAATTTCGCGTCGTCGAACCAGCCGGGCAGCGGACGGGAATCCAGGGATTCCCAGTTCGCCTCGTATCGAGATTGAGCCGCCGAGGAGATGGTACCGATCACGAGAAGCGTGAGGATGCCGCAAAGAGAGATCTTCATGGGTCGAACCGAGCAGGGTTGCAGATCGGGGGCAAGGTGCCGCGTGACCGGACAAAATCTACGGCATCTGATCGAGAACGGGAGGAAATCACGTTCAGCAATCGACGTGAGCAATTCCGAACCGGTGGGAGGAAGGACGCGTCCCCCGCTCCTCGAGGCCTGTTAGCGCATGGTTTATCTCACCGTGTCCGCCCGACGAAGACGAGCAGACGGTATCTTGAACGCGCATGGACCGCTCTCCGCCAACCGGACAGACTCATGATCACACTGACTCCCGGTCAAACTGTCGGCTTCATCGGCATCGGCGTGATGGGCCGGAGCATGGCGTCACACATCCAGAAGGCCGGCCACCCGCTCGTGGTCTATTCGCGCTCGCGCGAAAGGGCCCAGCCTCTGCTTACCGAGGGGGCGCGGTGGGCCAATTCACCTGCGGAGATGGCCTCGGAGGTAGAGGCCATTTGCACCATGGTAGGGTACCCGCATGATGTGCGGGAAGTCTATCTGGGAGAGCGAGGACTCATCCAAAACGGGAAGAAGGGTGCCCTGTATTGCGACTTCACCACTTCGGCACCCGTTCTGGCGCAGGAAATCGAGGGTGCAGCGGACCGGCATGGCATCCACGTGCTCGACGCTCCCGTCAGCGGAGGAGACGTCGGGGCACGGCAAGCCACCCTCTCCATCATGTGCGGCGGCCGGCAGGAGACCTTCGATGCGCTGCTGCCGCTCCTGCAGATGGTCGGCCGGAATATTGTCTACCAGGGACCGGCCGGCTCGGGGCAGCACGCCAAAATGTGCAACCAGATCGCCGTGGCAGGGACCATGGTAGGCGTGGTGGAGGCGCTGGTCTACGCGGATGCAGCCGGATTGGACCCCGATGCGGTCATGCAGGCCATTTCCGGCGGGGCCGCCGGGTCATGGACCCTTTCGAACCTCGCACCGCGTATCCTCGATGGCAATTTCGAGCCGGGCTTCTACGTCCAACATTTCATCAAGGACATGGACATCGCGCTGGCGGAGGCGGAACGCCTCGGCATTCCGGTGCCGGGCCTGAAGAATGCGCGAGCGCTCTACGAAAAGGTGATGGAAATCGGCGGTGCCCGTAAAGGGACGCAGGCCCTGTATCTGGCCTATCAAGCCATGCGCTGAACGGGGCGAACGCCAGCTCCGGACTACCAATCCCGGGCGTTTAACTCGCGGAGGAAATCCTCCTTGGGTACGGGGAGTTTCTCCGGATTCTCGTCGATCCAGCGCAGGAAGTCCGCCTTGATGTCGTCGCTCCAGGCCGTGTCGATCTGTCCCGGCGTGTACCGTCCCTCGCG
>CAYLXM010000081.1:0-16113 GCA_964387555.1 uncultured Rhodothermales bacterium
GGTCTGGAACTCTTTCCAGGAGAAGTCCGCGTCCTTCGACTCCGGCAGCGTCGTGGCAAGGGCGTACCGCAGCAGGTCGGCCGGGAAGACCTCCAGGTATTCGTGCAGCCAGATGGCCCAGTTGCGGCTCGTCGAGAGTTTTTGCCCCTCGATATTGAGGAATTCGTTGGCCGGCACGTTTTCGGGAAGGACGTAGTCTCCGTGCGCCATCAACATGGCGGGGAAGATCAAGCAGTGGAAGACGATGTTGTCCTTCCCGATGAAGTGGATGAGCTTCGTGTCCGGCTGCTGCCAGTACGTCCGCCAGCGCTCGGGATCGCCCTTCTGTTCGGCCCATTCGCGCGTGGCGGAGATGTAGCCGATGGGGGCGTCGAACCACACGTAGAGCACCTTGCCCGCTACGTCCACCTCCCTGCGGGCGGCAGCGGACTCCGGGACATCCACGCCCCAGGGCAGGTCGCGGGTCATCGCGCGATCTCGCAATCCATCCGCAAACCAGCTTTTGATCTGCCCGGTCACATTGGGCTTCCATTCGGGGTGGGAGTCGATCCACGTTTCGAGCCGTTTCTGCCAGGCGGCCAGCGGCATGTACCAGTGGGTCGACTCCTTTTCGACGGGAATCGCGTCGGTGAGGGCGCTGCGCGGGTTGATCAGTTCGGCCGGACTCAGCGAGGTGCCGCATTTTTCGCACTGGTCGCCGTAGGCGTCCTCATAGCCGCACACCGGACACGTTCCGCGAACGAACCGATCGGCGAGAAACATGCCGGCTTCCGGATCGAAGAGCTGGCGGTCGGATTTGAGGACGAACACGCCCTTCTCGTCGAGCCGTTCGAAGATCTCGCTGCTCGTCTTATGGTGCATCGGGGAGGAGGTCCGTCCGTAGTAGTCGAAACTCATCCCGAAGCGGCGGAAGCTGTCCTCAATCTGCGCGTGGTAGCGATCGACGATTTCCTGGGGTGTCACGCCTTCGTTGCGGGCGCGCAGGAGGATGGGCACGCCGTGTTCGTCCGATCCGCAGATGTAGACCACGTCCCGCCCCTTGAGCCGCTGGTAGCGGCAGTAGAGGTCGGCCGGCAGGTAGGCGCCCGCGAGGTGGCCCAGATGGAGCGGGCCGTTCGCGTACGGAAGCGCCGAGGTGACCAGAATGCGATTGAACTCGGGCATGTCGGGGAGTTGAGGCAGTGCCGAAAGCCGGGGGCCGGCCGATCGACCGGCCAAAACGTTTAAGTTACGACCCTGATCCGCCCGGCGTTCATTTAATCTCTGTGACTTTTCGCGTAGATTAATGGATTACCTCTTCATCGGACCATCCCCATGAAAGAAACGGCATTGACCCCGCGAACGGCCTTCGAGGAGCGCGTCACCCGGGAAACGCGTGTGACGGTGCGCTTGAATCTCGACGGCTCCGGACTGTACGCGAACCAGTCCGGCATCGGCTTTCTGGATCACATGCTGGACCTTCTGGCGCGGCACGGCGGGTTTGATCTCGACGTCACGTGCGCGGGGGATCTCCACATCGACGACCATCACACGGCGGAGGATGTGGGAATCACGCTCGGGAAGGCATTCGCTGCCGCCCTAGGAGACAAGGCCTTCATCGCGCGGTACGGCCATGCGTACGTCCCGATGGACGAGTCGCTGGCGCGCGCGGTCGTCGACCTCTCGGGGCGCTATGCCTTTCGTCTGGATGCCGAGTTTTCCCGGCCGACGGTGGGAGATTTCTCCACCGAAATGGTCGGTCATTTCTGGTCATCGTTCGCGGAACAGGTACGCTGCAACCTGCATATGACCTTGCTCTATGGGGAGAACGCGCATCATCAGGTGGAGGCGTTGTTCAAAGCGACGGCGAGGGCGTTGCGAGCGGCGGCGGCGCGTGACGCGTCCCATGGGGAGGTCCTTTCCACCAAGGGCGTTTTGTAGACATCGCGTTTTCGCCGGTTTCCCGAACGTTTCTGTTTCATGATGGGAGGCTTCTAATCCCCGTGCCTTGCACGTCACCTCCTGACCTTCGCAACCCGTTCAAATGGCGCCCACCTGTGATTCATGCAAGTAAAGAACAGTCAAAGCCGCATGGAGCACGTCATAAGATGGCAACCAACGACGGGGCGGGCCCTGAATACCTAACGCTTTTGTCCGCATGCCCATGAAGAGATATATTCTATTCTTAGTCTTCATATTGATAACACCTGAAATAGGGCTGTCCCAGAAAAGTTGGCTAGATTCTATTAAGCACAATTGGTCAATAGCCACCCACGATACGACCCGTGTCTTACTCTTATCAGAATTCAGTAACTACTATAAACTAAAAAGACCTGATTCGACGCTTTATTATGCACATAGAGCACTGAAATTGGCACGGGATATCAATTTCCCCAGAGGAGAGGCTGGTGCGCTGTTGTATATCTCGATGGCATATACACATCTTGGTAATGACTCAAAAGCATTGCATGTCGCCCTTCTCGCTAAAAACATTTCTGAAAAATTGAACTCGCATTTTACCGAAGCGTTTATTTTGACTGTAATGGGAGATATTTATCGAAAATTAGGACTTTATAATGAGGCCTTGAATCTGTACAGCGAATCACAATTGATCTTCGCATCTTTAAATCTGTTACCTGAAATAGCTTATTCAAATAATAAAATTGGCGAAACCTACCTGGCAATGCAACTCGCGGATTCAGCCTTATATTATTCTCAGAAAGCCTATGCTGAAGCCAAAATAGTTGACTCACGAGAGGATCGAGGTTGGTATAGGTGGATACATACCTATATTCTTTTGAACCTGGGAAACATCCAGAGTATGAAGGGCAATGATGAACAGGCGATGGAATATTTTAAGCTATCACTATCCCGTGCAGTTGAATCAGAAGCTGTTTTCAAGAGTAGCTATGCCATCTCGCATCAGTATCAAAGAATGGCCATGCCCGACTCTTCCATTGTTTATGCTCAGCAATCTTTGAATATTGCCACGGAAAGTGGCTTTTATGGACGCATTATCGAGGCCAGTTTATTGTTAACAAGCCTTTATGAAAAGGACAATCCTCAGCAGGCGCTATTTTACGGCAAGAAAGCAATAGCCTATAATGATAGCCTGGATAGCCTTGTGAAAACAAGCTTACAGAGAACGTTCATTGATTTTGACACGGAGGAACGTCAACGGGCAATTGAGACAGCTAGAACTGAGTTTCAAAATCGCATCAAGATAAATGCCTTTCTGGGAAGCACCTTTACTTTATTGGTTATTGCCGGCTTCTTATATAGAAGCAGCAGACTTAAACAGCAGGCAAGGCAAAAAATTGAACGCGCATATGAGCAATTGAAAGCCACCCAGACTCAACTGGTCCAATCCGAGAAAATGGCCTCTTTGGGTGAGCTCAC
Source organism: uncultured Rhodothermales bacterium (assembly GCA_964387555.1). Taxonomy (GTDB): domain Bacteria; phylum Bacteroidota; class Rhodothermia; order Rhodothermales; family CAYLXM01; genus CAYLXM01. Next base: position 3,379 of record CAYLXM010000081.1, read on the forward strand.
TGCGGGCATCGCCCATGAGATCCAGAATCCGGTTAATTTTGTGAATAACTTTGCAGATGTAAACTGCGAATTGATTGAAGAGCTCAGGGAGTCGGTAGCTGCCGGTGATCATAAAGAAACTCAAACGATATTGAACGATCTGGCAGAAAATGAACGAAAGGTAAGGCACCATGGACGAAGGGCAGGTGAGATCGTGAAAGCCATGCTGCAGCACAGCCGCACCAGCACCGGGGAAAAGGAACCGACGGATATCAATGCTCTTTGTGATGAATGCCTACGTCTGGCATACCACGGGCTGCAGGCAAAGGGCAATAATATCAATACGGATTTCAGGTTGGATCTCGATGAATCGCTGCCGAAAGTGAATGTCGTGCCGCAGGATATGGGAAGGGTGTTGCTGAATTTGTTCAACAATGCTTTCTATGCTGTAACTGAAAGCTCAAGGCTCAGGATTGGGCGACACCCAAATCATGCAATTCGTGGCACTCAAAACGATGATTACAAACCGGAAGTAGTCGTAAGTACGAAACGCATTGGTGGGAATGTTGAAATCCGGGTGTTGGATAATGGTGATGGCGTCCCGGAACAATTACGGGATAAAATTTTCCAGCCTTTCTTCACTACCAAACCCACCGGGCAAGGCACAGGACTGGGTTTGAGTTTGAGTTATGATATTGTGACGAAGGGTCATGGAGGGCAAATTCTAGTCGAATCGGAGTCCGGGCGGGGAACAGAGTTTATTATTCGATTAAGCGTACAAGAGGCATAGCCTCGGGAATAGCTAGTAGGAGAGGATTGCAGTCCTTTCAAAATATGTAGTGAAGTAGATCAATTATGATTGCGGATCAGACCATCGCCGTTATCGGCGCGGGCAACATGGGTCGCGCCCTGATCGGCGGACTCTACCATGCCACCGAGGTGCCGGCGTCGCACATTCGGGCCACGCGTCGTAACCAGGCGGCCCTGGCCGAGCTGGTCGTCGACTTCCCGGGCATCGATGCGGGGTCGGACAATGCGGCGGCCGTGGAGAATGCTACCGTTGTGGTCCTTGCCGTCAAGCCCCAGAACGTTGATTCGGTGCTGGCCGAGGTCCGCTCCCGGATTCGTCCGGATGCCCTGTTGATTTCCGTACTGGCAGGCATCACGACCGACTCGCTCGCGCGGGGAATCGGTCACAATGCCCCGGTCGTGCGCGCGATGCCCAACACGCCGGCACTCGTGAACGAGGGGGCCACGGCCATTTCTGCGGGGCGGTATGCCCAGCCGAACCATCTGCAGATCGCCCGCGAACTGTTCGAGGCGGTCGGGATGGTGGAGGTCGTGACGGAGAACCTGATGGACGCCGTTACCGGCCTCTCCGGCAGTGGACCGGCGTATATCTATATGGTGATCGAGGCGCTGACGGACGGCGGTGTGAAGCAGGGTCTCCCCCGCCCCGTCGCGTTGAAACTGGCCGCCCAGATGGTGTACGGCGCCGCCAAGCTCGTTCTGGAGACGGGCAAACATCCGGCCATCCTTCGCGACGAAGTCACGACGCCCGGGGGCACGGCCATCGCCGCCGTCGCCGAACTCGAGCACCACGGACTGCGCACGATGTTGATCAATGCGGTCGCCACGGCCACCGCTCGGTCGCAGCAATTAAGCAAACAATCGCCCGAGACGCATGATTAACATCATCGATTACGGCATCGGGAATCTGCGCTCCATCGAAAAGGCGTTCGAGCGCGTGGGCGCCGATCTGGTGCGTTCCGACCGCGTCGAGGACATGGAGCGGGCCGACAAGCTCGTCCTTCCAGGCGTAGGCGCGTTCGGCGCATGTGCGGACGAGTTGCGCCGGCGGGGGCTTGACGAGCCCCTCATCGAACTCGTCCGAGCCGGCAAACCACTCCTGGGCGTGTGCGTCGGCCTCCAACTCCTCTTTGAGGAAAGTGAAGAACTCGGTCTGCACCGCGGACTCGGGCTGCTACCCGGCCGCGTCGTCCGGTTTGTCCCGGTGGTCCAGCGGGCCAGTGCGAAACTCCCCGCCGCGGTAGGTCCGGCCGAGATCGCAGTGGAAGAAATCCCGCTGAAGATCCCCCACATGGGCTGGAATACCGTCTACGCCCGAGATCCCGGACATCCCTTGCTGCATGGCATCGCCGACGGCTCGTTTTTCTATTTTGTCCATTCTTACTACGTGGCCCCTGCTTCCGAGGGAGACATTCTCGCTACCACACCCTACGGGGAAGAGTTTGCCTCCATTGTGGCCCGCGATCACATACTCGGCGTACAGTTCCATCCGGAGAAGAGCCACCACAACGGGCTTCGTATCCTGGAGAACTTCGCCAAACTTTAGGCTGATCCGGGCGTGTAATTAGGTTGGGGCTCGTTTTCCCAACCATTCGGAACGACCATGCTCGTCATTCCTGCGATTGACATACTCGGCGGACGGTGCGTGCGCCTTTACCAGGGAGATTACCGTCAGGACACGGTCTACTTTGAAGACCCGGTCAAGATGGCCAAGCTCTGGCGCGTGCTGAACGCAAAGATCCTTCACGTCGTCGATCTGGACGCGGCGAGGGGTGGTTCCCCGGATCGGAGCGAAAACCGCGACGTGATCCGCGCCATCGTGGAGTCGGTGGACATACCCGTTCAGGTGGGTGGCGGCGTGCGTACGCTGGAAGACGTCGAGTTCATGATCGGACTCGGAGTGAGCCGCGTGGTCATCGGTACGGCGGCCGTGCGCGATCCCGATCTGGTAAGCCGGGCGGTGGAGCGATTCAGACGCAACGTGGTGGTCGGTATTGACGCGCGCGACGGCGAGGTACGCGTGGAAGGCTGGCAGGAAGGCAGCGGGATCGATGCGGTCGAACTCGCCCGCGAAATGCAGGCGCGAGGGTGTTGCCGGGTCGTCTACACGGACATCGCCCGGGACGGCACCATGGAGGGGCCCAACATTGAAGCCTATCGCGTACTGGCGGAACATCTGGACACGATGAAGATCACCGCATCCGGCGGCGTGTCCGGCTTCAAAGACCTGCTCGCGCTGCGGGACCTCAAGCCGCGGGTCGATTCTGTGATCGTCGGCCGCGCCCTCTACGAAAACCGCTTCGCGTGTCAGCAATTCTGGTGCTGGCATGAAAAAGAGGACGTGGATCTCAACCTCGTCTCTACCGCTGCACTTCGCGACGCGTAGGTCGCGTGAACGCATTTTCCATGCTTGCCAAGCGAATCATCCCGTGCCTCGATGTCGATCGGGGGCGCGTGGTCAAGGGTACGCGCTTCGTGAATATCCGCGATGCGGGTGACCCGGTCGAACAGGCCCGATTCTATGATCGGGAGGGGGCGGATGAACTGGTCTTCCTCGACATCACGGCCACGCATGAAGCCCGGGGCATCATGCACGAGGTCGTCCGCAGGACGGCCGATCAGGTCTTCATTCCGCTGACGGTCGGCGGAGGGCTTCGGTCGCTGGAGGATATCCGGGCGATGCTACATGCAGGCGCCGACAAGATCTCCCTCAACTCCTCCGCCATCAAGGACGCCTCCCTGATCTCCGAAGGCGCCGAGGCGTTCGGCAGCCAGTGCATCGTCGTCGCCATCGATGCCAAGCGTATCGGAACCGATCCTCTCAGGTGGGAGGTCTACACGCACGGCGGACGCAAGCCAACGGGAATCGATGCGGTAGAATGGGCCGTGGAGGCGGCTGAACGCGGCTCGGGCGAACTGCTTGTCACGTCGATGGACCGAGACGGCACGAAAGCGGGCTATGACCTCGAACTCCTGCGCACGATCAATCGGAAGGTGGGCATCCCGGTCATCGCGTCGGGCGGCGCCGGTACGCTGGAGCACATGCGCGACGGGCTGGTGGGCGGAGAGGCCGATGCGGTTCTCGCTGCGTCCATATTTCACTACCGCACCTTCTCCATTGCGGAAGTGAAGGCCTACCTCGACGCGGAGGGCATCCCGGTACGCTTGACTCAGTCCGTCGATTCTCCTTGAGCAGGATCGCGTCCCCCTGCCGTCGAAGCGAGATTCTCCACCCCGGGCCGACCGTCTACTCAGCCTGAGTGACCGGCACGTGCGTCTCGAGAACGAAGACCGTCGCACCCTGTCAGCGCGGTGAACTACATCTTGCCTTGTTCCCGAAGATGCGGCAGGAACTCTCCAAACCGTTTGGCGGGTCGGGGTCGGGATGCGACCCAGGGCACCGCCGAGCCCGGCGTTGCGGAGTTACTCCGTTCCTCCAATAGGGCCCGTCACACCACCTGCCCGTCCAACCCCCGAACGGTGGCGGACCAGTTGGTTTCCGTTGACTGCAGCCGGGCAGGCGACTACCTTTCGGGGCATCCAGAAAACTCGAAGAGACGCCCATGGTTTTTCGCCCGTCCCCGATCTTCCTGCTGCTCTGCGCGACCCTCATCCTGGGCCTTAGTGAGTCGACTTCCGCTCAGCGTTCTTCCGACGAGGGTTCGGTCAGAATGCAGCGAACCGACTCGCTCTGGTACACGGTGAAGGGAGAACGGCACGGCGTCAGCTACTTCCCGCGCCACCGTTACGCCGAGGTCGAGTACGAGGCGGGAGATCGCCTCTCGTTCGATCGGTTCCACACCGTAGATGTGATGAACACGTGGCTCGAGCGCTGGGCCGAACAGTATCCGAACCTGATCGAACTCTACACCGTGGCCACCTCGTTCGAGGGGCGTCCCATCCGGCAGGTCACCTTGACCAACAGAGACACGGGCAAGGCCACCGACAAACCTGCCGCGTATTTCGAAGGGGGACGCCATAGCGGAGAAGTCACCAGCAGCGAATCGGTCCTCTGGCTCATCCACTATCTGCTCGAAAACTACCGCCGCGATCCCGAAATCGGCCGCCTGTTGGACACGAAGACCCTCTACTTCCGGCCGCAGAACAACCCCGACGGAGCGAACCTGTACCTCCACACGCTGCAGTCCAACCGCAGCAGTGTGCGTCCGCATGACAGCGACCGGGACGGGCTGGTCGACGAGGATCCCCCTGAGGATCTGAACGGAGACGGCCTTGTTTCCACGCTGCGATGGCGCGTGCGCGAGGGGGAGGAGGATAAGGGGAACGCGATCCTGGATCCTCGAGACCCGACGTTGCGCCTGATGCAGTACGTACCTGAGGGGGAGGGTGACTGGCGCGTGGTGAGCGAGGGGATCGACAACGACGGGGATGGAGCGTACAACGAGGACGGCATCGGCGGCCTCGATTTGCATCGAAATTACCCGGAGAATTGGCGTCCGGAGCCGGGTCTCGATGCAACGGGGCGCGGCTACACACAGGGCGGCGCCGGTGCGTATCCGATGAGCGAGCCCGAAACCCGCAGTGTCGTGATGTGGCTGCTCGAGCATCCCCACGTATCGGTTGTGAACTCGATGGACACCCGGGTGCCGATGCACCTGAGGGGCCCGTCAACGGCCCACAGCACCGAGAGCATGTTCCCGGAGGATTTGACGATTCTGCGCGCGCTCGACGAGATCGGAAAGGGGATCACCGGATATCCATGGGCGGGCGATACGTACGGGGAGTACCACACGCGCCACGCGGTCAACCTGTCGACCGGAGAACCCAGCCGGCCCTCTCCCCTTTTTGGTCACGGCCCGGATTTCGGCTACTTCATGTACGGTGCGGTGTGGTATGGGGATGAACTCTGGAATGGCGGTTCGCATGAGGATCTGAATGGGGATGGCCGCCTCGATGATCTCGACGCGCTGATATGGGATGATGAGCACAACGGCGGCAAGGGATTTTTGTCCTGGGAGCCGTTCGAACATCCCGAACTGGGGCTCGTGGAGATCGGCGGATTCCACCCGAAGTTCTTTGCGCAGAATCCCCCGCCGCACCTGCTCGAATCCTGGGCCAGTCGTCAGGCGATGTTTAATCTCGAACTGGCGAAGAGCCTTCCTCAGCTTTCGTGGGAGAACATCGACATCCGGCAGACGGGCGTGCGGGCGGATACGGCGCGGTTTCGCGTGACGGTTTCGTGGACCAACTCCGGCAAACTGCCGACGGCGTTGCGCCAGGCTCAGATCGTGAAGATCGTACAGGAGGATCAGGCCATGCTGGAGTTCGACCCGGAGCTTGTGAAGAAAGACGCGCCGCGTGTCCGCATCGTCGATCCGGCAACCCGGGACAAGACCCGTCTCGCCGGGACCACGAAGCCGTCCGAGGTGAAGACGGTGACATTTGATGTGGACGTGTTCGGTCTGCAGCAGGTGGATGCGACGGTGCGCGTCCGCTCCACCCGCGGCGGGGTGCTGGAGCGGCATCTCATACTCAGTCCGGTCGCCGCACTGCCCCAACCGCCGGAGTCTCGGATTCGGCGGCTGATTCGCCAGGTGAGGGGGGTTGTGGGAGGGTGAGTGCGGGGAGCGGGTGGTTGGTGGGTGGAGAACGACCCGACTTCCGACGTCGGACCCCCGGACCTTCAAAACACCCCACCCACCCGCACGAATCGGTACCCTCGGCCTTTCAGTTCATCCAACAGATCGGGCAGGCGCAGGTAGAACTTGTCCGGACGGCCGGGGCCGGCGCCGATGTGAATCAGGAGGAGGAAGCCGTTGAGGCCGTTCGGGTCTCGGGTCTCGTACTCCAGAATACTCTGGTGAATGGTCTCGCTTGACACGTACCGCTCCCCCATGTCCTCCGTGGTATAGTCCGCGTTGGAACGCGTCCCGCGCGTGAAGTTGACCAGTGTCAGGCCGAGCCCCTCGGTCCACGTGCTGATCTGCGTATTGTACCACTCATACGGGGGCAGGTAGTAGGGCGCATCCTCCTTTGCGATGCCGAACCGTTGCATTTCACTGTAGTTGTCCAGCACGTCGCGCTCGAACTCCTCCCGCGTGACGAGTAGGCTGTCCCGGTTCGTCCAGTCGCAGTACAGCAGGTGCCGGTCCGAATGCGCACCGAGGTAGTGACCGTCCTCCAGGAGACCGCGGATACCCACCTCGAAGTCCGGATTCCGGTAGAAGTTGCCCGTGAAGAAGAAGGATGCCGGCACCTGCTTCGCGGCCAGGATGGCCCGCACCGTGTCCATCCCCTCGGCAAACGAGTCGCCCGTGAACACCAGGGCGAGTTCCGGCCGGGTCGTGTCCCCCCGCACGATCCCACCGTGTTCCAAGAGCGCTATCGGGCCATCGGACGGAGGTCTCTCCAAACACCCCGCAACAATAATCGCCCAACCTACGACGAGCGGCAGGAGCATGCCGCCGGTTGTCAAGACCCGCCCTGCAGCACGATTTGGAGTCCTGAAATGCCCCATTTGCCGGCCATGCGGCCCCGGAAGTGAAAGGTTATCCATTGAGCGTTCCGATGAGGTCTTTCAGGCCGAAGAAGGCCTGGAAGGCCATGAATGTGGTGAACAAGAGCGCAATTACACAGAGTGCGTTGATCAACGTCCCGTTGCGGTGTTCTCCGGCCACGGCCGGCCGATTCAGCAAGAGGATCAAAAAGAGGATGAGCAACGGATTCAACAAGGCTTGCAGCGCGAGCGAGACGATCTGAATCAGTACCGGACGCCCGCCCATCAGCGGTGCGATGATCCCGGCCCCGCAGTAGAGGATCGCCAGCAGCCGAAAATGGAGCGAGCGCGCATCCCTCGACCAGCCGAAATAATCCGAAAGCGACCAGATCGACACGAGGGCGTTTGGAAAAGCCGATGAGAGTCCGGCTGCAACGATGCCGACGACAAACATCGTGGCGGCGAACTCCCCGAGCAGCGGAACGAGCGTATGGGCCATGTCGATGGCCCGATCAACCCGGATGCCCTTCACATGCAGCGTGGCGGCGGCGACGATCAGAATCACGGACGATAGCACAAACACCAGCACCGCCGAGACGGCGGCGTCCTTCTCCTCGTGTCGCAGGTCGTTGACCGTCCACCCCTTGTCCGTCACCACGAAGGACCGCATGACGATCACGCTGCCCGAGAGCGTCGTCGCCACCATCGCCGCGGCCACCATCGCCCCGCCTTCGGGTACACGTGGGATCAGACCCCGGCCGATGTCCGCCGCGGATGGAGCGGCCCAGATGAAGTCGGCAAGAAAGCTCAAGGCCAGAATGGCCACCAACGCGACGAGCGCCCGCTCGAACGCGGCATATTTCCCGAAGAAGATCAGCAGGTAGACGACGGTGGAGAAGAAGACGGCCGACCACAAAAATGACGTGCCGGTCCACGAGGCAAAGGCCTCCGATACGATGCCCAGCACGCCGATGTTGGAGGAGAATTGGCCGATCATCACGGCCAGGACGATGTAGGCGCCGGCCGTCTTTCCGATGCGGTCCCGAACGAGCGAGACGAACGTCTGCCCGGAAGCGAATGTGAGCCGGCTCATCGCCGAGACGAGCACCCAGAAAAAGAGGCAGGAAGGAATGAGGGCCCAGAGCAGACGGGTGCCGTGGTCGGCGCCGGCGACCACAAGCGAGGAGACGCTTCCCGTGCCGATCGTCGCGCCGATAATAAAGATGGCCGGACCGAACGCGCCGATGCGCCGCACCATACTACGGAGTGGATTCATGAAGCGGTGTGGAGGCGGTGGAAGGGACGGAGATGCTTTCGCGGTTCCAACATACTCTGCCCGGTGGGGAAACTCCAGACACGCCCTGCAACCGCAGGCGCATCCCCCCGTACGAGAAGGTAGAGACGCTGGATCGACCACAGGGGCGGCTCCCGCGAACTCGGCTGTGGTCCAAACGCTCCAATTTTTTCCTCTATGCGTATCGAAGGCCGGATCGTATTCGAGAACCTCGAAGGAGGAATCTGGGGGATTGTGGATGACCGGGGACGGCGTTTTCAGCCTGTCGACGGTTTGGCCGAGGCCTGGCGGAAGCCGGGTCGTCGTGTTCGCGCCGAGGTGGAGCCCGCCGACATGGCCTCGTTCGCCATGTGGGGGCACATCGTGCGGTTGAACCGTATCGAGTGGATCTGAACGGATTTTGCCATGTTCGAAGCCGCTTCGCTAACGACGCTGCTCGCCGTCCTAGGTCTCGCGCTCGCAGCCTGGAGTTCCGCGGGCAAGACCTTTCGCCCCCTGATTGCCCTGACGGGGCTGGCCGTCTTCGTTGCCGCGCTTCTGTTTCGGCTCGGGGCCTCTGCGTTCTGGCCCACGGGAATTGGCGGGCTCTTCCTGGACGCGGGGATTGCGCTGGTGTTTTTCTCGCTGATCTTGCGGCTGTTGCGCAAGACGGCCCGGGCCCCGCTCCTGCTGGGCATGCTTGCACTTCTGGCTGCTGCGGGCATCTTCGGGCTGTCGGGACTCACCTCCCGATGGGCAAAGTCTGACCTGACGGAGAAACGAACCCCTGTCGACTCCAGCCGCCTGCTCGTCGAACTGGGTCCCGACGATCGTCTCGAAGAGATTGCGCCCATCCTCCGCCGGTTCGACGCACACGCGGAACGGGCCTTTCCTATGGTCTCCCTCGACGAAAACGTCGATCTTGCTCAGGTATACGTCGTACAGGTCGATGCAGGCCGGTCCGATGCGCTCGCTCAGGCATTGCGGGCCGACGGTGAGAACGTCGACGCCGTGGAGCCGGATGCGGCCGTTTCCCTCCTTCCCCGCGTGGAGGCACCTCCGGCCGACGCAGAGACCGCATCCGGATACCTGGCCAACGACCCGTTGGTCGAATCACAGTGGTGGCTGGCGGCAATCGGAGCCGACGGAGCGCACCGTGCGCTCGAGCAGATCGTCCCGAGCCGGAAGGCCATTGTTGCCATTCTCGACACGGGCGTGGATTCCGGACATGAGGACCTTGTCGGCGTGGTTGGACAGGGCGCACGATCAACCGACCCCAACGGACATGGAACGCACGTGGCAGGAATCGCAGGTGCTCACACGAACAATGCCACCGGCATCGCTTCCCTAAACTGGCAGAATCGATTCATCGAAATTCGGAGCTACGCCGTGCTCACCGAGGGTGGATTCGGCAGTGCGCTGGAGGTAGCCCGCGGCATCGTTGACGCCGCGCAGGGGGGAGCGGACGTCATCTCCATGTCGCTCGGGGCCTTCTCGCCGGTGCCTCCAAAGGTCGAGGTGGATGCCGTGCGCTTTGCGCTGTCGCGCGGCGCCGTCGTGATCGCCGCAGCAGGAAACAGCGCCGCGAGCGCCGAAGAGCATGCCCCGAGCAACATCGAAGGCGTGATCAGCGTCGCGGCCGTCGACGCCGAGGGTCGAAAACCGTCCTTCAGCAACACCAACGCGGAACTGACGCGGCCCCTTTCCGCTCCGGGAGTCGGCATCTTCTCGACCAAACCGGGTGGATTGTATGCTGCGCACAACGGCACGTCCAGTGCCGCGCCCATGGTTGCCGGACTCGCCGGCATCCTGCGCGCGATCGATCCCGCCCTTTCGCCGGACCAGGTCTACGAGCGCCTCCGTACTACGGCCCGCCCCACCCCCGCCGGTGAAGGAATCGGTCCGGCGATCGATGCATCCGCCGCCCTGCGGAGCACCCTCGAAACCCGCGCGTCCCTCCCCACGCTCCCGTGATTGGGAAGAATTTGGACGCCGCCGACCGACCGATTCACAAAGTCTTCATATCACACGGAAGTCCACGCGTCACTTCTCACGTTCAAGGGCCGACTTGTATTGTGCCCGGTCGATCGTCTGCTTTGTGCGGCGACTCCCGTCCGTTCTGAAACGATGTTCCCCATGGGGCAGGCGTTCTCGTTGCAGGGGTGTTGTTCCCCCTCGGCCGGGAAGACGCGCAGTTGAGGAGGGATCGCTTGCCGGATGGAAAGCTCAGACAAGCCCAGACCGCTGATGGCTAGGCACGATATTTGCTTCTGTTGCAGTACAGTGCCTTTCGACATTGTTTCCAGAATCTGATTGGAGTACTCCTCAATGCTGTCTCCCGTGAAAGCCCGCAGCGTATCGTTCGTCTTGGCAGCCCTGGTGCTGGTCGGCTCGCTGCCGGCGAGTGCGCAACCCGTATCTTCGCTGCTCGATCGGCTCGAGCGCAAGTACGATTCGATTCAGGCGTTGCGGGCGTCGTTTACGCAGACGCTCAAGTCGGCGTTCTCCGGCGAGACGGCTTCAATGGAAGGCAAACTCGTCCTGGCCGGCGAAAAGTACCGGGTGGAGACGAAGAGTCAGACTATGGTAACGGACGGGAAGACGACGTGGATCTACCTGGCCGATGAAAACCAGGTTCTGATCAACTCGGCGGACACGGAAGAGGGGGGATTCTCGCCGAGCGAGTTCTTCACGGATTTTGAGGAGAACTACAACGTGAACCTCGTGTCCACGCAGACGCTTGACGGGGCGAAGCACTTTGTGCTCAAGTTGGAACCGAAGAAGCCCGACTCCTTCTTCGAGACGGCAACGGTGTGGATGCGTGATCGGGACAATATGATCACCCAGATGGAGGTTCTTGACGTTAACGAGACGACGATGTTCTTTAAAATGAAGAATATCGAGGAGAACCCGACACTGCCGGCCGGCACTTTCGCGTTCAAGACGCCTGCCGGCGCGGAGGTGATCGACCTGCGGGAACAATAGCCGCCGTAATGGGCCTCTGCGGGCCCGGTACCGACGCTCCCGGCGAATGGCAACGGTCGTGGGGAATGGCCGTTTTCCCTCCTTGAAGCAGAATCCCGTGCGCAAGACGATCCTCAACGTTCTCGTACTCGCGGTTGCGGGCTTCCTCCTGTACGTGGCACTGCGGGACGTCGATTTCTCCTTGATGTGGGAGGCGCTGCAGACAGCGAACTACTGGTGGCTCGTTCCTCTGATTATGGTGACGCTCCTCAGCCATCTGTTGCGTGCGTGGCGCTGGAAGATGCAGCTGGAGGCGCTCCCGCAGGTTTCCGGTTCCCCGTCCCGGCATGTGTCGATTTGGGACGCCTATGCTTCCGTGCTGATCGGCTATATGGTCAACAGCGCCGTTCCACGACTCGGCGAGGTAGTCCGGGCGGCACATCTTTCCCGTCGAGAGCGGATCTCGCTGTCTGCCGTGTTCGGCACGGTCGTCGTGGAACGCATCCTCGATCTCATCACGTTCGCGGTGGTCCTGCTCATTTCGCTGCTCCTCCTGCTGGAGCGTCCGACCGTACTCGATCGCTATATCGTTGCGCCGGCCCGGCAGTTGGTCTCGAACCTGTCTGCTCCAGGCCTTCTGATCGTAATCCTGGCTATCGTAGCACTGGCGGTGGTGGTCCTCTTCGCCGCGAAACGTTTGCGATTGCGGGTTAGGGAGGGAGCGGGTGGAGGCGTACTCCGACTCGTTGGTCTTCTTCAATCTTTCCGCGACGGGCTGTTCACCGTCTTTCGATCCCCACAGCGTCTGGGACTGCTGTCAACGACAGTTCTGATATGGATCGGCTACTGGGTGATGGTGCATTTGCCGTTTCTCATGCTGAACCTCACGAGCCCCTATGGCCTGGGATGGTCCGATTCGTGGATCGTCCTCGCCTTCGGCACGATTGGAATCGCACTCTTCCCGTCGCCGGGCGGTACGGGGTCCTATCATTACGTGGCGATCGCGACGCTGGTACTGCTCTTTTCGATGAGCGAGACGGATGCCGCAACGTATGCCGTGGTCAACCACGCGGCGCTCACGTTGCTGAACGTGCTCTCCGGTTTCGTGGCTCTGGGCTTGCAGGGTACATCCATCCATACGCTTCGCATCGAGACGGAAGAGGCGTCCATTCTTCCCGACGATGCACCCGGTCCCGGCTAGGCGAGACAATCCCCACCTGCCCGCTCCGTATGGAATGTGGAAAAGCGCATG
>CAYLXM010000082.1:0-15398 GCA_964387555.1 uncultured Rhodothermales bacterium
CCAGACTACCCACACTCCCGATACTCTGGATCCCGGCCTCCGCCGGGATGACGGGCAACAATGATCCGTCACCCTCGGACCTTCGGACCTCCGGACCTCCGGACCTCCTCCAACACCCTCAGCATCTCCGCCGTTGGCCGCACATCATGCGTCCGCACGATCCTCGCGCCCCGCAAGACGGCCACCGCCGTGGCACCCAGTGTCCCGTAGAGCCGCTCCTCCACCGGGACGGGACACTCCTTCGTCCCCAGGACGGCCCCGATCGTACTCTTTCGCGAAATCCCCACCAGCACCGGCCGACCTAACGCTGCAAACCGGTCCGTGCAGGCGACGAGACGCAGATTCTCCTCCACCGTCTTCCCGAAGCCGAACCCGGGATCGATGACGACCTGACGCACGCCGGCCGCTTCGGCCCGCGTTACCGAGTCCCGCAGTCCGGACATCACATCCTCCACGACATCCTCATACCGGCTTTCGTGGACCAGCAAACCGGGTGTGCCTACCGAATGCATGACCACCAGCGGCACCTTCCACGCCGCCGCCACATCCGCCAACCGGGGATCGGCACGCAGCCCGGAGATATCGTTCAGCATGGATGCCCCCGCCTCCAGCGCCGCTTCCGCCACATCCGCCTTGTAGGTGTCCACCGAAATGACGAGGTCCGGGAATCGCTGAGCCACCGCCACGATCGCCGGGATCACCCGGCGCATCTCCTCCTCGGCCGACACCGCCGGCGCGCCTTCGCCGTAGATGGAGCCGCGCGGACGACTCGACTCGCCCCCGACATCCACGATCGTCGCCCCTTCAGAAACCATCTGCTCCACCCGCCGGATCGCCTCATCCACCTCCACATACCTTCCGCCGTCCGAGAAGGAATCCGGCGTCACGTTGAGGATGCCCATCACGTGGACGCGCCCCGAACGTGCGCTGCAATCGATGATCCGTCCGCGACACTCCAGCACAAACGGATCTTTCGAGCGCTCCGTTTTCATCGATGAAACTGTTCTGGTTCAGCCCGATATTTCTTTATTGGGCCCGACCGGAAGACCGCCCGGGACTCATCAAAATAGCACCGCGCGCCATGGGCCGCCTCCTCCCCTTCCTCCTCCGCCACACCCCGGGCAGCCCGCTTCGCCGTTTCCATGCGGCGATCGGCGATCCGCTGGGGACCCAGACGCGCGTACTGCGCTCCCTGCTCCGCCGGGCACAGGACACCGAGTGGGGCCGCCGCTACGGGTTCGCCGACCTTTTAGGCGCCCCGGACATCACACAGGCCTATCGTGATCGGGTCCCGCTACATCGCTACGAGGACTTCAGGACGGACATCGAGCGTCTTCGCGACGGAGAAGCGAACGTCCTCTGGCCGGGACGACCCGATTACTTCGCCGTCTCGAGCGGGACGGTCTCGTCCGGACGCATCGTGCCGGTTTTCGACGACACACTGAAAACGAATTGGCGGTTCGGCCTTACGCTCGGATTGGAATACGTCGCCCGCTATGGCCACCTCGACATGCTGGCAGGCAGCCAGCTCGGGCTGCCCAGCTGGATCGAACCTGACCGTCGCCCGGGCGTCCGCATCGGGCAGATCAGCGCCATTTTGGCGGAAACAACGCCGAAGTTGCTCGGGCGCGCCCGCAAGACCATGCCCGATTCCATCACGCGGATCCCAGATTGGCGTGAGAAGATGGCCGCCCTGGCACGGCACGTCGTCGATCGCGATGTGCGGATGATCGTCTTCGCGCCAAGTTGGGGCCGCGCCCTCTTCTCCGAGGTCCTGGCCGCGTCGAGCGAACGTTCCGGCTCGCCTGCGGGCAGCATCGGACAGGTGTGGCCCCGGCTCCGCCTGGTCGTCACGGGTGCCGTCGCCCTCTCGAGCTACCGCGAAATGCTCGAACAGGCCATCAATCTGCCTCAGGTGGACTTTCTGGAGAGCTACGGGGCCTCCGAAGGATTTGTCGCCTTCCAGACCGATCTCTCCGACCCGGCGATGCAAATCCACCTCGACAACGGGATCTTCTTCGAGTTCGTCCGGCAAGAAGCGCTTCAAGAGGAACATCCGCGCCGGCACCACATCGGCGAGGTCGAACCGGGCGTGCGATACGCCATCGTGTTGACGACCAACAGCGGACTGTGGGCCTATCCGCTCGGCGACGTCGTCCGCTTTTCGCAATGCAATCCGCACAAGCTCTTCGTCGCGGGACGCACCAGCGAGATGCTCGACAAGTATGGGGAGGCGACCTTCGGCGACGATGCCGACCAGGCACTGCGGACAGCCTGTGCGGCCACCGGCGCGGTCGTACCCTACTATCACGTCACGCACACGCACGTGGACGCCGGCGACTTCCTGCCGGCGCACGAGTGGATCGTGGAGTTCGAACAGGAGCCGGACGACCTGAACCGGTTCATCGAAAGCATCGACAGGGCCCTCCAACACGCAGGGCACCACTACTACGACCGGCGGGCTTGCCTGGCTTTCGGCCCGCCGCAGATCACGACGGTCCCGGTGGGGACGTTCCTCCGCTGGCTCGAATCGGAAGGCAAGCGCGTCACCATGCAATCAAAGGTTCCTCGTATGTTGGAGGATCGGGCCATTGCCGATGCGATCCTGCGGTACGCGGAACCCGGAGCCCACCCTTCGGCGTGAGAGGGATATCCGACGTTTTCTCGGAGGCATTCTTCAGGGAGGTTATCCGCATCCGTGCGATGTTGCGGTGGCCTCTGTCCAACGTGTCCTGCATTCGACCCTGCCATGACAGGTACCTTGAGCCGCATCCAATCGGTTTGGAAAGCCACCCGTAGCCGCTGGTGGTCCGCCTGGCTGATCGACCTCGCACTGCTCGTACCCGTGATCTGGATCGTGATGATGTGGACGGAGCGGAATCTGCTTCCGGCCGACGGATCGCGGGAGGCCCCCGGGTTTCACCTCGTCACCCTGGACGGGACTCCCGCTCGCCTCGGCGGATCGGGCAAAGGCGACACGCTCGTCTACTTTTTCGCGCCCTGGTGCAGCGTCTGCCGCTTTTCTGTCGGAAACGTTCAGTCGGTCCGCGATGCCCGGCCGGAAGATGACCTTGCCGTCTACCTCGTCGCACTCGACTGGCCGGACGTGGAGAGCGTCCGACGGTTTGTCTCCCGGCACGACCTGACCGTGCCTGTATTGCTCGGCACACCGGAGGTCAAGCAGGCGTATCAGGTCGACGCCTACCCCACGTACTATGTCCTGGATGCCGACGGGCAGGTCGTGGCCCGCTCTCGCGGCTATTCGACCGAAATAGGCATGCGCCTACGTCTCGCTCTCTGATCAGCTATGCACATCCGTTCGAACGGCACACTGCCGGCCCTTTCTGCGGATTGGTTGCCTTAGCCTGCCACGCACCCCATCGACCCCATGGTCTACAGCTTCGCGTCCGCATTGACACCCGATCCGATCCGCGTGGCCGTCCGCGCGGGCTCCTCGGCACTCGCCCTCGGCGACGAATCGGGTTTCTCGTTCGATGGCGAAGGACGTTTGTTGACGGTCTCCGAAGGGCCTGTAGTATACAAGCGCGGCCTGAACCACCATTTCGTGGCCAGGCAGCGAATCAACGGACGGCGGGTGACGCGTCCACAAGAAGCAGCGTCTGCCCTGCGACTCGTCGAACTGGCCCAATCAGCCGTCGCGTCGGTCTTGCAAGTCCTCCCGACCGGTGCCCCCGCAGAGGTGCGCGTCCGCCTCGAAGACGCCTCGACCTGGTCGTTTGCCCGGTACGAGGCCGACCGGGCCCGGTACGACGCCCTGTATTCCCCCGTCGGCATTCTCCCGCCGGATCAGTACATGTCGATCGTCGCCCAGGCTACCGAGGGCTGCCACTACAACCGGTGTACGTTCTGCACCTTCTACCGTGAGATCCCCTTCCATACGAAAACAGTGGAGGAGTTTGCCCGGCACCTCGTCGGCGTACGCGACTTCATCGGGCGCGGTCTTCCGCTCAGACGCTCCATCTTTCTCGCCGACGCCAACGCGCTGGTCGTGTCCCACCGCCGCCTGCTCGGCTTCTTCGATGCCCTGAACGACGTCTTCCAGATCGCTCCCGCCCATCTGACACGGTCCGAACGCACCGCCTGGCGACAGGACCATCCGGAGGGGATGGACGGGATCTACTCCTTCATGGACGCCTTCACCGGCGACGGGATACCGACCGAGGAAATGGCCCAGTTCGCCGAGCGCGGCCTGCGTCGCGTGTACATCGGGATGGAGTCGGGACACATCCCCTTGCTTTCTTTTCTCGAGAAACCGAGCATGCCGGAGGATGTGTTCCAGGCCGTCTCGCGGACCCGCGCGGCAGGCGTCGGCGTCGGTCTCATCGTGATGACCGGTGTGGGCGGAACGCTCTATTCCGACGGACACATCGCAGACACGATCGCGATCCTCAACCGCCTCCCGCTCGGGCCCGGCGACCTCGTATACCTCTCTCCGTTTCGGCAGGACTCCGATTCTCCGTACGCGCGCCTTGCGCACCGCATGGGCCTGCAGCCCCTCTCCGAAGAGGAGGGAGCCGCCCAGGCCGAGGCGATCCGAAGCGGACTGCGCCTCAGCCCGGGGGTCCAGGTTTCAGTCTATGATCTGGAGGAGTTTATCTACTAGAAGTTCGAAGTTCGAAGTTCAACGTTGCGGTCTCTGTGGTGCCCCATGTAAGTGACTTTGAACTTTGAACTTTGAACTTTGAACTTTGACCTCCCCGTTCACCCGCCGATCGGCTCGTACTCCTTGACGAACTCGACCTTCGCCGCTTCCACCGCCGCACGGTATTTCGCCCAATCCTCCGCGAAGAAGGCATTCACGTCGTTGAGCATTTCGGCTGCGGCCGCCTCGGCACGGGCGAGCGTGCGCTCCTCGGCCTGCCCCGGCAACTCCGTTCCCGACGTGATGTAGGACATCGGAGCATACATCACCATCTGCAGCGTATTCGGGTCCCTGTAGATGCCCTGCACCTGCTTGCCGCGCATGCGCTCGGTAAAGCCATCGAACTTCTTTTTCAACTCGCCGGCCATCGCCAACACGGCCTTCGCCTCGTCGTCCTTCCGCGCGCCGATCTGCTTGGTGACCGTTTCGACGGCTGCGCCGGCTTCCGTCAGCCGTTCGATGGCCGTGGCCAACGGCTCAACGAGTCCCGTCCATCGGTCGTACAAGGCGCTTCGTGCGGTCGCTCCGGCGACATCGTAGGAAACGCGCGGATCCGGCTCCACCGTAACCCTGGTAGAGTCCTTCGACCCCTTATACGTAATACGTGCGGTGTACGTACCCGGCAAGACATAGGCGCCCGCCGGCTCACCGGCATCCATCTGCTGCCGTCCTCCACCGCCATACCCCGACATGCCGGGGATGCGTACGCCCTTGCGCCGCAATTCCCAGGTCGTCCGGTTGATGCCCGGCTTGGCATTTCGCTTGAATGTGCGAATCACCGCTCCTCCGGCATCGACGATTTCAATTGTGACCTCTTCCTCGCCACCGCCGCCGCCGGGGCCACGGCGTCCGCGGGCCTGACCGGGTCTCCCGGCTCCGCGCGCCATCGAAGGCGCTCCGGCAGGCCGTTCCGTAACTTCCTCTCCCTCCGGCTGCGCCGCTTTGGCCGCTTCCGGATTGATGGAGAACGTAATCATCGCCCCCGTCGGACGGGTTTGTCCGAAGAAGTACGCATCCGCGGCGAACCGCGTCCCGAAGGCCTGTCCGGAATCCACCAGGTACGCCGCCGGGGCCTCGAACGCGACGACCGGCTCGTCCAGCAGCGCGATGCCTTCCTGCGCAAGCGCACGAAGCGGCCGTATGTCGTCGAGGATGTACACGCTTCGGCCGAACGTTCCGATCACGAGATCGTGATCACGCGGGTGGATCACCATGTCCATCGTCGACACGGTCGGGAATCCGTTCTTCCACTTATTCCACGTCGCACCGTCGTCAACGCTCACATAGAGGCCGAATTCCGTGCCCACGAACATAAGCCGGGGCTCCACGGAATCCTGCACGAAAGCAAGCGCATAACCCCACACATCGTCCTTGTCGACGAGCCGCGTGAACGTTTTCCCGAAGTCCTTCGTACGATATACGTACGGCTCCCAGTTGTGCCGCCGGTGATCTTCGAAGACCACAAACGCCTCTCCTGCCTGATGGGCCGAGGTATGGATCTGCGGCACCCACGTACTGGCCGGCACACCGCGGATGTTGCCCACCACGTTGGACCAATTGGCCCCACCATCCGTGGTCACCTGAACGTTCCCGTCATCCGTCCCCACCCAGATCACGCCGGCCTGCACCGGACTCGGCGCGACCGCCACGATGGTCGTGTGGTTCTCGGCAGCCGTGACGTCATACGAGAGGCCGCCGCTCTCGAGTTGCTTCTGCTTCTCAGGGTCGTTGGTCGTCAGATCGGGAGAAATGATTTCCCAGGTCCTTCCGCGATCGGTGGTTTTGTGGAGGAACTGGCTCCCGTAATACAGGGTCGTCGGGCTGAACGGATCATGGGCCAGACCGGCGTTCCAGTTGAACCGCAGTTCCACCCCGTCCGGCGCGGTCGGGCGGATGGTCTGCGTGTTGCCCGTGACAAGATCCGTCCGGTAGAGGTTTCCCCCTTGCGACATCCCGTAGATGTACCGCGCATCCGAGGCATCCGGTACGACATCGAACCCGTCGCCGAATCCCACCTCCTGCCAGTAGGAATTACGCAGCCCGCCGGAGCGGTACACTGTACTCGGGCCATGCCATGAGCCGTTGTCCTGCAAACCGCCCATCACGTTGTAGGGCTTGGCCATGTCCACGTTGATGTGGTAGAACTGGGCCAGCGGCAGGTTCTCGGCGAACCGCCATGTCGTTCCGCGGTCGCGCGAAATGTACAGGCCGCCGTCGTTGCCATTGAGGATCAGATTCGGGTCCTCCGGATGCTGCCACCAGGCGTGATGGTCGGGGTGGAGGGTGGAATACGAACCGATGGACCGGAACGTGCGTCCGCCGTCGTCACTCACATCCAGGCTGGAGTAGAGGTTGTAGAGGCGGTTTTCGTTCTTGGTGTCGACATGGATCTCGGCATAGTAGAAGGGCCGGTCCCCGATGTTCTCGTCCGCGACGAAACGAAAGGTGAATCCCCCGTCGTCGGAGCGATAGAGGGCGTTTTTCTCGGATTCGATGAGCGCGTACACCACGTTGGGATTCGAGGGTGCGATCGCGAGACCCATGCGGCCCAACTCGCCTTTCGGAAGGCCCTCCTTTTCCGTCCGCTTCGTCCACGTCTTTCCGCCGTCGAACGTGATGTGCATGCTGGAGCCCTCTCCGCCGGACTTGAAGATCCACGGCCAGCGGCGGAATTCCCACATCCCGACGATGAGCTTGTCGGGGTTGGTGGGGTCCATCACCATCTCACCGACGCCCGTTCGTTCGTTGATGTAGAGGATCTTCTGCCAGGTCGCTCCGCCGTCGGTCGTTTTGTACACGCCCCGGGCATCGGAATCCCCCCATGCCGGGCCCTGCGCGCCCACGTAGACGATTTCCGGGTTGTCGGGATGAACCAGAATCCTGTGGATGATGCTGGTCGCATCGAGCCCCAGGTGCATCCACGTCTTGCCCGCATCAAGCGACTTGTACACGCCGTTCCCATAGGTCTGGCTGTTGCGCGGATTTCCCTCCCCGGTTCCGACATACACGATGCTCGGATTGCGCTGATACACGGCCAGTGCGCCGATGGAGGCTACGGATTGCTCGTCGAAGATGGGCTCCCACGTCACCCCGCCACCCGTGGACTTCCAGAGTCCCCCGGATGCCGTCCCTGCATAGAGGATGTTCGGGTCGCTGTGGACCCCGGCCACCGCGGTGACCCGGCCACTCATGCCTGCCGGGCCGATCGCCCGGGTTTCGAGTCCGCTCAGTTTCTCGAAATCGAGCGTCTGGGCGAAGAGGGCTGTGGTCCCCAAAACGAGGAGCCAGAGCGTTGATGCCAGGGCGAGGGCTGTCCGCCGCAAAGAAGCAGACCGTTGCTGAATCATGGTTCCTTCCTGAAAAGTGGAAAAGCAGATGGAGCCGAGTCGGGGTGGGCGCCGTACAACTGGCTTCCGGGTTCGAATTTAAGGCAAAGACCCCCTAAGGGGGGTACCCCTTCGCGCAATCCGCACGATCATGGTTTGATTCGGCCCTTCCGAAACACGAACGGTTGAACGACCGTTCACCGCCACCGGTTGAATGGATTACACCTGGGTCATCCTCGGCACCCTGCTCGGCTTTTTGTTCCTTGCGGCGCTGCTTCTCGTGCCGATCTATCTCTTCCTCAAGAAGGAGGAGCAAGAAAGCGAGAAGTGGACGGACAGGCCGCCGACCGACGGGCGGAAAGACACCTAGTGCCCGTCTCGCTGAGCGTATCAGACGCTCTGCCTGCCCGGATTCACCAAACGGAAAACGCCGAGTGCGGTACACCCCCGGTGCGTTGGAACCTCGGCTCCCGTGGCGAACGCATCCCGCCATTGAACGCGAAGCACGCTCCGGCGGGCGCTAGTCCGGCTACCTGCGCGCAGGCGCCGGATCGCGGTAGGCGAACCGCAACGAGCCCAGCCACACCCGCCGTCCATCCCCCACCAACACGGCAACACCGGGTATCATGCGGCGCACCTTGACTTCCAGTCCGAGCACGACCTGGTCCTCCGTCCGTTCACCGGTTTGCTTTCTGTACCGGAACTCGTAGAACCAGGTGCGACGAACGCCCGCCTTGGGGATGAGAAAGTGACGCCGCCCCGAGTGTCCGAACCACCCCGCTTCTGCGTACAGCCTGGCTTCGCCTCCCCGTCGGTCATACGTTCGCGTGTAGTTCTGAACCGCCCCTGCGGCCGCAGTGGCGTAAAGGCCCCAGGGCTTCCACGCGACCGGGAGCATCGGAAAAACGGTCACTTCCAGCCCCCCTCCCGATGCGTAAGTCTGCTCGGGGTGCGTATCCAGCCAGTTGGCTTCTACCCAGAGTCCGAGTGAAAGCCGT
Source organism: uncultured Rhodothermales bacterium (assembly GCA_964387555.1). Classification (GTDB taxonomy): domain Bacteria; phylum Bacteroidota; class Rhodothermia; order Rhodothermales; family CAYLXM01; genus CAYLXM01. The sequence continues at coordinate 8,988 of CAYLXM010000082.1, forward strand.
CGATGCGGCAGACGGGCCCACGTGAACTCAAACGTCGTACGTGCTGAATCCAGACGCAGCCCGATGCCCATCCGCTCGCTCGTATCGTAGAATCCCTGCGATCTCCAGCGCTCGTCCGATCCGGTCGCACGCGGATTTCCGGGCAGCAATCCAGCATCTCTTCTGCTCCTCCACCACCTCACTCGGGGATCTACCCATCTGGCATCAATAGGGCTTCGCCCACCTGCACGCGTGGCAGACGTCTCGATTGCGACAGAACCGGCGGCACCGGTCCTCAGGTCCGTTGCCCACAATCCCATCACCTCGAGTTCGACGGAGGCGGCACCGCCGACGTTTCGCCCATATGCGTCCTGACCCAGACGTTCACGGGGTACCTCGCAGGCGCAGGAGGGCGACACTCCCATCGACGGCTGGGCAAGGACCGAAGGCCCCAACATCGCAAGCAAAACGAAAACGGTCGCAAGAAACAGGTTTTTGGGGCCTCCAGATCCGCACAGTACGCATGGGCCCCCTGCGAACGGAGCAGCCCATTCACACCGAGGCTTCCGGTACCGGCGACCGACACACGGCTCCCTCGGCACGCTTCCGACGCGCAAAGAATGCTCCTCCTCGGGACGCGCGAGGATTTCGGAGCCCGCATCGTGCGCGCTCGACAACCGGTCATGTGGAGACACCCGGTTCTTCCCTCCTCTGTATCTTGCCGACATGGTTGTCGGGTTTTTCTTTCTGCACTCTGTATTCACGCCATGCTGGTTCGCCGCACTCTTGCTGCCCTGTTGGCAGGCCTCCTGCTCCTGCCGTCCGCTTGCGGATCGACGCCGCCGTCGGCAGGCGCCCCCGGTAGTTTTCAGCAAAAGATCGTGACCCTGTACGATCATAATGCGGACGAAGTGCCGGAAAGTGTGCGAAACGCGGCGAGCCCGGCGCCGTGGACAGCTCCGGAGCCGCTTCCGCTCGCCGAATTATCGGTTCTTGCGACCTCTCCCGAAGGCGTCGTCTGGCTCGGCGGAGATTCCGGTGCCGTCCGTTTCGATCCGTCGGCGGCGCATCCCTGGGACCGGTGGCACGTGTTTCGCGGGCGCAGGTGGCTCCCGGATGACCAGGTTGAGCAGATCGTCCTGGACACGGGGAGCGGGACAGAATCCGCGTGGATCCGAACACGGACCGGCGTATCGCACATCACCTGGCGGTCCATGACGTTCGAGGAGAAGGCTGCGCATTATGAGGCCATCGTGGAGGCACGGCACCTCAGACATGATTTCGTGTCGGAAAGTGTCCTCCAGACCCCAGGCGACCTTTCGACGAGCGTCACCACCGACAGCGACAACGACGGCCTGTGGACGGCCATGTACCTCGCCGCGCAGGCCTACCAGTGGGCAGCCACCGGCGATACGCTCGCCCGCCGTCGCGCCCGCAGATCGCTCGATGCCCTGATTCGCCTCGAGACCATCACGCCGATCACGGGGCTCTACGCGCGGACCTACCGGCGTTTCGATGCCCCCTTACCGCACCAGGACGGCGGCCAGTGGCACCCCGCCGGCGACGGGGAAACGGAGTGGAAGGGCGACACGAGTTCCGATGAATCCGTGGGACACTACTACGCATTCTCCATCTACCACGATCTGGTCGCGGACAAGGTGGAGAAACCCCTGCTTGCCCAACACGTCCGCACACTCACCGACTACCTCATCGACAACGAATACGAACTGCTCGATGTGGACGGCGAGCCCACGCGGTGGGGCCGCTTCAGCGAGGCCTACTTCGCCACGCCGGAGGGTGATTACGAGAAGGCGTTGCGGTCGCTCGAATTGCTCTCGTTCCTGAAGACGACGTGGCACCTCACCGGTGACGAAAAATACCAGGAGGCTTATCTGGATCGTGTGCACCGCGGATATGCGCGCAATACGCTGGACTATCGGCGATGGGCGAGCGAGGAGTGGGAGATCAACTTCTCCGATGACGAACTTTACTTCTTGTCCATCTACCCCTTGCTGAAGTACGAAACGGACCCCGTACTGCGGGAAATCTACCTCGAAGGGCTTCGCTTCACGTGGACCCAGGTTCAGCCTGATCGAAACCCGCTGTGGAACTTCATCGCGGTCGCCGCGGGAGCGGGTCCCCTCGCATTGCCGCTGCTCGACGACAGTCGACGCACCCTCGAGCGCGTCCCCCTGGACATGATTGAATGGCACGTCGTGAACAGCGATCGGCTCGATGTGCGCCTGAACCGCAATCCCAATCGCTTCGGAATTCTTGATCTCAACCGCGTGCTGCCTCCGGACGAGCGCCGCATCCACAAACACAACACGAGTCCCTACACCCCCGACGGCGGCAACAGCGGCCGCACGGAGGAGGCGCCCACGTTCTGGCTCTTGCCGTATTGGATGGGAAGGGCGTATAGTATTATAGTTTAATGGTTTAGTAGTTTAAGAGTTTAGGAGTTGTTCGCCGCGACCCGTGACCCCGACCCGTCTCCCATCCACTCCCAATTTTCCACTCTCCGCTTCCCCTGGACCCTCGGACCCCCGGACCCTCGGACCCTCTGACCTTACTCCCACCATGCACGCCGGCCTCATCACATTTCACCTCGACTTCCGGTCGGCCCCGCCGCCGGAGGCCCGACTGATCGAGGAACCCAATCGGTGGCGATCCATCCTCCGCGACCGGGGTCTGCTCGGACAGGACCCTTCGCGGTACGGAGGGTACGGATTCGGCAACATCAGCCGCCGCTTGCCGCCGTGGGATGCACCTCGCGGCAAGCGCCGATTTCTCGTGACCGCCTCCCAAACGGGCCACCTCGATGTCCTCGAGTGCCGGCATTACACCGTCGTGCAGGAAAGTGTGCCCAGCGAGAATCGCATCCGGGCGGAGGGCATTCTTCACCCATCATCCGAATCCATAACCCACGGGATGTTGTATGATTTGGATGATACCCTCCGCTACGTCATGCACGTCCATTCGCCCGTGCTCTGGCACGCCAAAGGTCGCCTTGGACTTCCCGTTTCCGATGCGGGCGTCCCCTACGGCAGCCCGGAGCTGGCACGGGAGATCGAGCGGCTCTACAGAGACGCCAACCTCAGCGAGTGGCGGGTGCTGGCGATGGGGGGCCATGAAGACGGATTGATTTCCTTTGGACGGACGGCAGACGAGGCGGGATCGGTACTGCTCGATCTGCTGGAGGAGGTGTGACTGTGCTGAAACCGCTGCGCTGGAACGAGGAGCACGCGCGGGTCGATCTCCTGGATCAAACGCGCCTCCCGATGGAGGAGCGCTGGATGGAGATCCCATCCGTCGAAGCGATGGCGGAGGCCATTCGGAGCCTGCGCGTGCGGGGAGCGCCCGCCATCGGTGTTGCCGCAGCCTATGGAGTCGTCCTGGCCGCTGCCGGGCGCGGAAAGCGTTCCGATGCACTTGCGGCCGCCCGGGAAGCGATCCTTCTTCTCCGCGCGACCCGACCAACGGCCGTCAATCTGTTTGCCGCGCTCGACCGGATGCAGCATCGCATCGAGCACCTGGCGCTCGAGCCCGCGGCTGAGCCCGGACCGTTTCTCCTGTCGGAAGCACGCGCCATCGAACGGGAGGAGGAGGACTCCGGCCGCCGGATTGCCGAAGAGGGTCTGCCGCTCTTGTCCTCCTGTCGTGCCGTGATGACCCACTGCAATGCGGGTGGTCTGGCCACGGCGGGTTGGGGAACGGCCCTCGCCCCGCTCCTCCTGGCCGCCCGGCACGGCACACACATACACGTGTACGTCAACGAAACCCGCCCCCTTCTGCAGGGGAGCCGCATCACCTCCTGGGAGCTGCAGCGTGCCGGGGTGCCCTGCACGCTCATCACCGACTCGATGGCCGGACATGTCATGCAGCGTGGACTTGTAGATGCGGTGATCGTCGGGGCGGACCGTGTGGCGGCCAACGGCGATACGGCGAACAAAATTGGCACGTACGCGCTTGCGGTGCTGGCCCGATTCCATGGCCTTCCCTTTTACGTCGCGATTCCGACGTCCACGTTGGATCCCGGCACAGCCGCAGGCGGAGCGATCCTGATCGAGGAGCGTCATCCTGACGAGGTTACGCATCCGCTTGGCGTGCAGGCCGCTCCCGCTGGTACGACCGTCTACAATCCAGCGTTTGATGTAACGCCCCATGCCCTGATTTCGGCCTTCATCACGGATCGGGGCGTGGTCTATCCGCCTTTTGAGGACCGTCTGGTGCCTCTCACCGGCAAACCGTGAGGGACCCATGCTGCAGAAGAAGATCTGTTTACTCGGCGCATACGGAGTCGGGAAAACGAGCCTGACGAATCGGTTCGTCTACAGCCGATTCAGTGAGCGGTACCATTCGACGCTGGGCGTTGTGGTCGAGAGAAAAGTGGTAGAAGTGGCCGGTCGAGCGATCACATTGATGGTGTGGGACGTCGCCGGTGAGGATGACCGGTTCGTCATTCCGCTCCGGTATGTGGAGGGCGCCTCGGGGTACCTCCTCGTGGTGGATGGCACGCGGCCGGAGACCTTCGAGCGTGCCCTGGACATCGGACGGCGGGTCACCGAAGCGCTCGGACCGTTGCCGGCTCTTCTGCTCGGAAACAAATGTGACCTGGTTGAAGAGGGTGAGTGGTGTGAGGAGATGCGGCGCATCTCGCCCTATCCGATTGTACAGACGAGCGCCAAGACGGGAGAAGGTGTGGATGAGGCCTTTCAGCGCCTTGCGGTGCTCCTCCTACAGGTCGACGACGCACTCGGCGCGGGCTAGCTCGACCTTTGAGTAGCGAACCTCGTTGTTCTTGGCGAGGGCCTCGTCGATTCGGTTGCGATCGGCCCATTCGCGGTTGGGGTCGTGATGTCCGATGCAGGTCCGTCTGATCTGGCACTCTTCGGCCATTTGTTCGACGTCCTCGATGCAACTGTGTCCCCAGCCGGCGCGGGAAACGGGGGTGGAGCCGCCGATGCCGGCCAGTCCATCGTACTCGGCGCGCAGGTACTGTCCATCCCGGTAGAGCAGGTCGGCCCGTACGGAGTAGCGTCTCAGGCGTTGTTCCGCGGCATGGCTCGCGGCCACGGACGGATTGTCCGGTTCGCCGTGTCGCAGTTCGTGATCTGTGCAGAAGATGAAGACCCGGTCACCGTGCTCGATGCGGTAGGCCAGGCAGGGAGAGGTGTGATGCACCTCAAACGGGGTGATGCGTGTTTTTCCGATTTCCAGCGTCTCTTCCGCGACGATGGCATCGCCGAGGAGCAGGTTCCCTGTGTCGCGTTGGTTGGGTGCGAGGATCTCTATGCCGTTGAACCGGGCCGGCATGAGGTCATAGGAGAGGGGGGAGCGCAGACCCCGCTCGGACGTGTGAACGGAGCGTGTGAAGATGCCCAGGTAGCTATCCAGCGCGCGCAGGAAGGGGGCGTTTCCGTAGACGGAAATGGTATTGCGGGGATCGAAGCAGACGGCGGCCTGATCGAATCCTTCCGAGTGGTCGGAGTGGGAGTGGCTGCCGAAGATGTACAGGTGTCGATCCGTCTGTTCGCCCCATTTGCGCTGGAGGGCTTCTGCGCATTGTCGGAACCCGCTGCCGCAATCGAAGACGAAGTCGTATCCGTCTGCCGTCTCCACGTGAACGCAGGTGGTCCATCCGCCGTAGCTGCGCGGTTCCGGGACAGAGAATCTGCGCCGGTATTGGCGCAGGGAGGTGGCGTTGAGGGGGCCTCCGACGACCTGTTCGGCGGATTGGCCGGACTGTCCGGCCTCCGTGGCCTCTCGGAGCACTTCGTGGAGCAGTTGCACCTCCATCTGCTCGCGCATCTGTTCCCGTTCCGCGGCGGAGGGGTACACGGAGCCACTTCCCTGGACGCCATAGAAGTGGACGCGCATGTTTTTCAGAAGCGCAGGGGTCATCGAACCCGGGGGGGCTGCTATCTATGTGGTGGGGTTGTGGGGAGGTCGTCCGGCAGGCCGGACGACGCCCTGTAACCAGTAAGTACAGTGGCCGGCGAAAAAAGTCGGATCGGTTTCCCGGTTTTTTGTGTTCGGCGAGCCGGCGCGGTGATTTGAGGGGGGGATCGTACAAAAAAAGCCCCGATCGAAGGGATCGGGGCTTTCGAAAGAAGTCCTTGGCAACGTCCTACTCTCCCACCGGAACGGCAGTACCATCGGCGCAACGGGTCTTAACTTCTCTGTTCGGAATGGGAAGAGGTGGAACCCCCGTGCTATGATCACCAAGAACAAACTATTTGACATGGTGGCGTTGTGCGAACGAGTGAGGGTTCGCCTTTGCTTCGCGGAAATCTTACAAAGGGGGAGCGATTAAGTCGAATGGATAATTAGTACGGCTCGGCTGAACACGTTACCGTGCGTATACCTACCGCCTATCAACGTCCTCATCTTGAACGATCCATAGGGGAAACCTAATCTCGTGGTCGGCTT
>CAYLXM010000083.1:0-15373 GCA_964387555.1 uncultured Rhodothermales bacterium
GCCGAACCCGTTGATCTGATGGAGCGCCCCTGGGACGCCGACGGACCCGTGCACCGTGACGGGTCCGCGCTGCGCTTTTCGATCCGCCCCTTCGAAATCCGGAGTTTCCGGCTCAAGGTCTGAATCCACCGCCCCCTCGACGCTTCGATCCCGATAGCGACCCCGATCCCGGCCCTGATCCCGACCCCGATAGCGATCCCGACCCCGAGGTCAACCAACTCCTAAACTCCTAAACTCCTAAACTCCTAAACTCCTAAACTCCTAAACTCCTAAACTCTTCCTTGATCCCCGAACTCCTTTCCGTCTTCCTCCCCACCGCAAATCGGAGGATTTCGGGTTCCGCGACGACGTCGAGCGCAACCCGGGCCCGGGTGAAGCCCGTATAAATGAGTTCGCGGGTCAGCAGGGGGGAGGGCTCGGTCGGAAGGATGAAGAGCACCCGGTCGAATTCGGAGCCCTGGCTCTTGTGGACCGTCATGGCCCAGGCTGTGGTGTGCGAGGGCAATCGCGCCGGAGAAACGGCCCGGAGGCCTCCTGCGCCGTCGGAGAAATAGACGACCGGCCGGTTGCCCTCCTCCCAACACACGCCGACATCCCCGTTGAAGAGCCCGATCTCATAGTCGTTGCTCGTTACGAGGAGGGGGCGAAGGCGGTACCACTCCGCGCCGTCAATCCGGCCCTGCAGCCGGAGGTGGCGCTCGACCAGTGCATTGAGCCGCCGAACGCCCCAGTGCCCCACGTTCGTCGCACACAGGACGCGAAACCCGTTGAAGCGATCCAGTGCCTCTTCGGGCGAGTCGCTGGAGGTGAAGGAAGCCAGTTCAGGTTCGATACCGGCGATCAGGTCCTCGACCGTATTCGGGTGCGGTCGCAATCGGCCGTCAGCGGCGCCCTCCTGAAGCACACGAAGAGCAGCCTGCACATCCCCTGTTCGCACGGCGGCGGATGACCGGGCGATGGCTGAATCGGGACCGAACCGGTAGGTCTTGAGCAACTCCACCGCAGGAATCCCCGCATCCCACCCCACGAGATCGCGGGTCGGTATCGGGTCCGCCCGGCGCGTTGCATCGCCCAGGAAGCGGTTGCAGAGGTCGGTGAATACCGTTCCCACTTCCACGCTCGCAAGTTGATGCTTGTCTCCAAGGAGGATGAGCCGGGTTCCGGGTCGAAGCGCCAACACTACCGCTTCGAAAAGCAGCAGGTCAACCATGGAGGCCTCATCGATCAGCACGACATCCGCGCCCAGAGGCCGGTCGGCATTTCGACTGAATTGTCCATCGGAAGGCCGGTACCCCAGGAGCCGATGGAGCGTCGTCGCTTCGGCGGGGATGCGCGATCGGGTCTCCTCATCCACCTGCAGACGGCTCGTCTCTCGCTCGATCGACTCACCGAGACGTTGGGCGGCTTTCCCGGTGGGCGCGGCGAGGGCGATCCGCAGATCCGGCTCGGCAAGCAGCAAAAGCGCCAGCACGCGGGCAACGGTCGTCGTCTTCCCTGTGCCGGGTCCCCCCGCAATCAACGCGAATGGCGCGCGTAACGCCGTGGCCGCTGCCACGCCCTGGAAGTCCACTTCGCCGGTCGGGTCCGGAGGAAACAACCGGTCAAAATGATCCTTCACGGCCTGGTTTTCCAGCGGATTCGGCGCGCCGGCGACATCACGCAAGCGATTCTCCAGCCACGATGCGATCCGGCGCTCGGCGAGCCAGTAGCGGTAGAAGTAGAGACGTCCCGCCGACGTCAGAACCATGGGAGTGGGCGACGCGCCGTCACCGACCAACGGGCTGGCCCGGAGCAGTTCGAGCCAGACGGCCGATTCCGGAAGGCGCTCCTCCCGACCTCGCTCGAGCGTATCGCGGCGGGCCGGATCCGCATCAGAGAGCGTCTTGCCGGCCCAGTGAACGGGCTCGATACAACTGTCACCCGCCTCGACCCGGCGCGACAGCAGCGTCGCGGTAACGCCCAGTACCTTCCCTCGCGACGGATCCGGTTCCAGCCGCTCGATCAGGGCGCCCAACTGAAGATCGATCGGCCGCAGGACGGCGGGACGACGTTCGCTGAAGGGTTTCATCGGCTCGAAATCGGCGTGTGAGGCACAGGAGACGAGAGCAATCCACCGAGCGAGGCGACCATGTGCGCCGAAGGGCGATCGAAGAAGAAACCCTGGTCATCATCCGATCCCACACCGCGCAGGAAGATGTACCAGACCCCGCCAACATGTTGCTCATAGGTGTACTCCGGCACCCGCCACGCGAGGTATCGATCGAGCGCGGTCAGGTACAGGTGATACTGGAGGATGTAGTGGTGATCGCTCATCGCACGAACGACGGACTCCGTACCGTATTCGGAACGCTCGTATCCGAGATGGTTCGTCTTCCAATCCACCAGGTACCATTTGCCCTCATGCTCGAACACGAGGTCAGCCGACCCGGTCACATATCCACGCACGGGCCGGTCGCTGCCGGCGCGCAAGTGCGGGACGTAGGCATCTACGAGAGACGGGGTGAGGTTGCGTTCGAAGTTCGGGGCCAGGTCGGCCAGCGAGATGTGGTCGCGAATGGGCAGATGAAACCGCCACTCGTCGAGTCGCCGCCGGCGATCCAGATCCGAGAGCGCAAAGCCGGCTCCGGGAAGCGGCCGGGTCACGGTCGCACGCAGCATCTCCGTTGCCACCTCAACAGGATCAATGGGGGCTTCGTGGATGGACGGCTCGCGTAAGCCGTATTCCTCGATCGCGCGCCGAACCGCGTCCTGTGCTTCGGGATCACCGTGTGACAACGCCCGAAAATCGAGCGTCTCCAACAGATGATGCAGGCACAAGCCGGTTCGCGTGCCTTTGGCGAAGGCAAACGCACCGACGGGGGAGACGGCCGGACTGCCCGGCAAGTCTGGATCCGCATCAGGATCCACCTCGAAATGCACCGCCGACGCCGTGAGCGCGCTGAAGCTGCTCATTTCCCAGGGTTGGAGCGCGGTCAGAGCGGGTTCGGGCAGCGATCGGGCTTGCAGCGCCGCAGGATCCGTTTCGCCCGGGGCCGATTGACTTCGCTCGGGCCGCAAACCCGTATCCAGATCCTGTACCGAAATCGTTTGGGGCGCGGACGCGGCGAGCGCTTCGAGGTCCGCCCGCCACGTCGGGACCGACGCCTTCAAGGCGGTGGCGACCTGCCCCGGGATCACGTGTTCGTTCGTCGACAGCCCGTTTCCGTGCAGAAGATAGGCCGCGGCCGAGAAGGCGCTGTCGTCCCGGCCGATGTACCCCCAGATGACGTAACACCGGGCCCGGGCGCGGGTGAGGGCCACATAGGCCAGGCGCATTTCCTCGGCCAGACGATCGCGATCCGCCGCCAGAAATGCCGGGTCATCCGGCGCTAATGGGGCCAAATGGAGCGTATGCCCGGATTCATCCTGTACGAGAAGCGGCTCTTTCGGATTGGGCGGCATCGCATCCCACAGGTAGGGCGCGAAGACGATCGGGTATTCCAGCCCCTTGGCGGAGTGAACGGTTGCAATCTTGGCGGCCTCGTCGTCGCTCTCCAGACGGAGAAAAAACAGATCCTTCTGATCTCCAGGTTCAGCCATCGCGCTCTGAAGCCACGACAACAGTGCGTCCGGGCCGAGGCTGCGCGCGCGCTCCTCGGCGTGTAACAACTCCGTGAGGTGGCGGAGATTCGTCGCCCTCCTCTCACCATCCTCCAGCCGAAGCAACCGCTCGTAAATCCCCTCCTCGAGGGCGACCTGCGAAAGCAGTCGGGCGATACCGCGCCTGTACCAGATCCTTTGCCATTCCTGCATCTTCTCGGTCAACCAACGCCACTCCTCCTCGTCATCCGACAGCGCCTTGAGCGTCGCCGCCGTATGACCAAAGAGCGTACCGGCCAGTACGGCACGGACCGTCCCGCCCCGCCGTGGATCGAGCAAGGCACGCAACAAGAGGGCCAGTTCGCCGGCCTCCGACGTAGCAAGTACGTTCCCGCTCTTGCTCACCACGCTGTGAATGCCGGCCCGCCGCAGAGCGCGCTGGACGCTCTGCGCCTGCCGATGCGTGCGGACGAGGATCCCGATATCGCTGCGCTCGACCTGACGCACCGTATCACCGATCCGGATGTCGAGCCCGTAGATCCGACCAACCTCAGCCGAAATGAACCGACCGATGATGTCATTGGCCTCTTCTTTCGACCAGGCCTTGCCATCCTCTCGTGGAGGGACAAACCGGAACTGAAGGGGAGCTCCCGGATCGCCGGTCAGGACGGCGAACCCCTCTCCATGCCCGGCTCCAACCGGCTCGAAACGGATTTCGGGGTCGAGGAAAGGGGAGGAGTGATGGCCGAAGATCTCGTTGACGGCTCCGATCAGGGCAGGCTCACTTCGCCAGTTCTTGTCGAGCGTGTATCGAAAATCGGCCCCGCGAACGGCATCCAGATACGTCCGCAAATCCGCTCCCCGAAATCCGTAGATGGCCTGCTTCGGATCGCCGATAAAGAACAACGCCTGCCCGGCGAACAGTCGCGAGAAGATGCGATACTGGAGCGGATCGGTGTCCTGAAACTCGTCGATCAAGGCGACGCGATAGTGGCGGTTGACCTCCGAGACCAGCAGCGGACCCGTTTGCGGGTCCCGAATCGCCGCATCTACCTTCCTCAACAGATCATCGAAGGAGAGCACCTGCCGCTCCTCTCGGAATCGGTCAAACCGAGTCCGAACCTCTCCAATGAAGTCATGCTCAAGCGCGCGCTTCAAGGGTTCCAGAGCCGCGAGAATCCGCTCACAGGCCAGTGCGCTTTCGCTTGATTTAAGGACGCTCACTTCCGGAGTCAGCTTCCGCTTTTTATTGCGTCCCTCCTCAATCTTCTCCGGAGTACAGGCCTCCAGTGCCGCGAGATGGCCCACGAGACGGCCGGAGGCGACGGCGCTGACGCTGTCAAGCGTGAGCGCGCGCACGTCGTCTCTCAATCCGTATCCGCTCTTGAAGGGCTTGTTCCATCCAATCGCTGGACATAATCGGTCAAACAGGGCGGCGTCCCAGGTGGATTGCAGCGCAGCCACCGCCCTGCGCAACTCCTCCAGGGCCTCCGAGAGGGAAAACGCAGGCGGCGCAAGACGTGTATCGGGAAATCGATTGGCCTTGTTCGCGAGTTGCTGAAACGAAGCCATGTCCCAGTCCTGATCCACCGCGACCTGGGCAAGGAGGGCGTCGGCCGCTACGGTGACGTGCCAGTAGTCCCGGGCGGCCCGGTCCATCAGTTCGGCGGAATCAGAAAGGATTTCAAAGGAGAAGGGTGCGCCGCTCTCAAAGGCCATCTGTTCGAGAAGGCGGCGGCAGAATCCGTGGATGGTAAAGATGGAGGCACGGTCCAGATCCGCCAGAGCACGCTCAAATACGGCGGGATCACAGCGTCCGACATATGAGAAGACGAGATCCTGCAGCGGCTCCTTCTCGTCGGGCGTTGCCCCTCTGAGTACCGAGGCCGCATCAAAAAGCACACGCCTGACCCGGTTTTTGAGATCGGCGGTCGCCGCCTCGGTAAACGTAACGATCAGCACCTCGGAGAGCGCATCCACACGCGCGTCCATCAGAAGCCGCAAGAGGAGTCCCGTGATGGCAAACGTCTTCCCCGTCCCGGCACTTGCTTCGATGCGGGTAACGCCAGGCTCCAACCTCACCGTCTTCAATTCGAGCGGCTTCACCATGGCTTATGTGAGTTTCTGCGTCGCCGCGATGAGAGGTTCCCAAAGGAGCGAGGCAAGGTGGATGAACGGCTCCGATGTCTCGGGATCATCCAACGGGGAAAGGCCCTCGGCAATCAGTGAACGGAAGCACAGCCCCACATATTCGTCGTGGGAATCCGCAGCCTTCGTCCACTCATTGCCGAAAAAGGCTTTCCGGACTTCTGACGAGACGTTGGTCTTGTCTCGTGTTTCGACAAATGTGGATGATGCGTACTCGAACAGCGGCCTGGGCGATCGCCGCATCCCGTCCAGTTCGTCCAGGAGGAGGGCCAGTTGCTCGACGGGCTTGTCAATGGACCCGAAAACCACGGTTCGATCTGTGCCCACCACCCGTGTCGACCGGGGCACCTCCTCTCCTTGCTCCGACAGCACGAGAAGGACCAGGTGGCGGATCCAGGCCCTGATCTGATCCTTGCTCTTGATCTTCGACGGACGGAAACGGAGTTGTTCGTCGGTCGAGAGTCCATCCAGTTCACCCACGAGGACGTGCCCACCTACGCGGAGTTTGAAAGGTAGAGGCTCCAGCCAGACCGTGCCCTCGAGTTGCGTAGCGAATCGGGCTGCAGCGCCGGCTTCAGACAAGAACGCCGCGCGTCCGAGTTCGCCCGGCGGAAGAGAGCCGGACCGGCGGACGATTTCCCAGATTTCGTCTTCCGACCGCCCGTGCAGGAGCAGATCGTCCACATACCGGCCCTTCAGGGCGTATCGTTCCAGGACATCGAGGCCCATCGGTTCCGAGGCGTCCAGGCCGGGCTCCTCCCGCGGAAAAACAAGCCGAACGGTCTCCCGGCAGAAGAATCGGGACGGGTTGACCCAGGCCTCCGCCAAATCGCGCAGATGGACTTCTGCCTGCGCGGCGGGCTCGTCCAGCGAAAGGGGCTCGACACAGAACGGGGCGATACGCTCAGACCGTGTGGCGCGCGCCGCACCCAGAAGGGAGGAGGAATACGTGAAGAGGCGACTGCGGTCGGCATCCTTGAAGTAGGCGCGACTGAACGGCTGAAGCCGGTGTTCGATGGTGAGCGACTTCAGGATGTCCGATCCGAACTGCGTCCGGCATACCTCGAGAACCTGCGAAAGCAAAACCGATGGAGCGCGCTCCGATGCGTCCATCTCCGACCTGCCCGGGTAGAGGAGGAACAACCGATTGCGGGTCGAGAGGATCAGGTCAAGGAAGGCCTGACGATCGAGCGCGTCGGGCTGAGGATCCCCGGGCTGCGGGTCGCGGGCGACGAGGTCGTACCCAGGCGTTCGGACCGTTCGGGGCATCCGGCTGTCGTCCAGCCCCACGGCTGCCGTTACTCGAAATGAAACCCCTTGCAGTACGTGAAACTCCGCGAACGTGATGCGCCCGGTTACGAAGCGATCCGACCGCGTGGCGACGGGCAGAGAGCCTTCCAGATGTGCCGAGACGACATCGAAGGGCAGCAACGGCGTGTCACCACGCAACTGTTCGAGCCCCTTCAGCATGCGCTGGAACGCACGCTCCTCGTCCGCATCGCCCGGCAGATAGAACACGCGGGCGAGCCCGATTAGGTGCTCGGCCCAGCCGGCAGGGGTCCAGGTCATATCGAGTGACGCGACCGCCTGCACCAATCCATCGAACCACTTGGTGAACCGGCCAATCAACTCGGCGCGTTCCGTGGTGCTTTCAACGGAGGGGAGGATTCCTGCAACCACGGCATCTACCGGGCCGGTGATCTGTCCCATCAACAGCCGATCAAGACCCGCCACCCAGGTATGAACCTCCGTGGCGGGCATTCCGAACGCCGATTTGTGGAAACCGTCCTTACCCCAGTGGATGCGCATCTCGGCGAGCAGCGAGCGCAGCACGCCTACATCCGCCGCATCGAGGCCCGCAGCGCGGCGGACCGCCGGCGTTTCAAGCAAGTCGACCACATGATCCACCTCGAAACGGCCGCGTACCAGTTCGAGGAGCCGGATGAACGAGTCTGCCAGCCGGCGCTCCATATCGGATCCGCGATGAACGATATGGAAAGGAATCCGGGGGTCCGCTTCCGATGCCTGACCGAAAACGGCCTCGATCAGCGGACCGTACTCGGCCACGTCAGGCAAAGCCACCAATACCTCGTGGGGCTGCAAATCAGGGATCTCAACGAATGCCTCGAGCAGAAGGTCGCGAAGCACCTCGAGTTCGCGAAGCGGCGAATGGCAACGATGCACCTCGACGGATCGATCGGCCTCGTACGCGGTGGAAAATGAACGATCGGGCGGCATCCCGCGCAAGAACGCCTGAAGACCGCCCAACAACGTCGGGTCTGCCTGGCCCGGGGACGCCCAGGCTGGCGGCTCGCCGCCGGCTAACGACCGGCGAATTCGACGTGCCGACTCCCGTCGGACCGCTCCCCACCGGGCGAGCGTCTTGTCCATGCCGGGCGCAAGACCCGGTGTGTTGTCGTGCTGGAGGATGTACCACAGGACATCGATATGCCGGGAAGCGGCCTCCAGTACCCGGTGGACGGTCTCCGGCATTCGGGCCGCCCCGAAAACGGCCACCCGGCGGGGGAGTGAAACACGGATCTCGGCCGCTTCAATCGGATCGGGCTGCAGGGCCTCGACGACCTCTCGATAGGTCCCGGCGAGGCGCATGGCGGCCGGGGTATCGGCCAGAAGCCGCCAGAGCGCGGCCTGCCAGCCGGCATGTTTGGACGCATCGGTGTCTTCCTGGCCACGCTCCCACGAAACGAGCAGGTCGGGACGGTTCTGGGCGTACGAGCTGAAGAGCTTCGCCAACCGCTCGGCAAACCTGAATCGGTGAACCTCCGATGGATGGTGTACGTGCCGCGAAGGGGCCGAAAAACGCGCGAGGGAAGGATCGTCGAGCGCTCCGAAGATCTCCCAGACGAGCGCTTCCTCTTCTTGCTGCGCTTCCGGCATCCAGAAGGACTTCCGCTCGGGGAAAAGGCGCCGTGCAAGATCTTCGACCAGTTGCAAGGGCGTCCGGAAGCGGAGCGATGCGGCCACGCCCAGACGTTGCGAGAGGTCAAGTCGGAGCCAGTCAGCCACCCCGCGGGCGTCGCCGACGAGGATGACCTCTTCTTCGAACGGACCGAGCGGGTCACTCCGCAACCGGCCGGCAAGCGCGCCGGCAAGATCTTCCATGGTGGATGCCGCCTGCATCTCGATCATACCATCCTCCTGCATTTCTCCCATCATACGCGTAGCCGACGACATGCGGAAGGGCGGGTCATGCTCACGGGTGGATATCGTGAGGCGGCTGCTACGGTTTCTCGGAACACAGTGCAGGACGCCCAAGACCCACTGCGAACGGCGCACCCATCAGGCAAGCGGACGCCGAGACCGGGTATACCCTACAGAAACGTGCAAATTCACCTGCCGAACCATCCGGTTTGCCGGCCCTATTCATGGTTGAGGTGTATCTGTCAGACGGTTCTATGGCTGATGCACCCCTGATCCTGGCCTTCAATCGGCATATTGTCTGTGCACAGATGAACTCCAAATCTCGATCTTTCCCGGTCCGCCGAACCAGGCTGTTCGCCCTGGGGCTTCTCGCTCTTGCGGCGGTCGTACCGGCGCTCTTTTCCGATCTGCCCACCGGGACAAGCTCCCTCTTTTCCGGCTCCGGAACGTGCGTATTGTGCCATCAGAGTAACGGCAGTGCCCTGGTGACATTGGGAGGACTCGACTTGTCTCCAACCACCCGATGGAGATCTTCCATGATGGCAAACGCCGCAAAGGATCCCTATTGGCAGGCCAAGGTGGAGAGCGAGGCGCTGGCGTTTCCTGCTCTGAAGTCGATCATCGAAGACAAGTGCACCACCTGTCACGCGCCCATGGGCAGAACCCAGGCGGTGTACAATGGGGCTGTTGGATTCGGCATGGAGCAGATGCGGGAAAATACGCTCGCGTTGGACGGGGTGAGCTGCACGGCTTGTCACCAGATTCAGCCCGACAATCTGGGAACGGAGGAGAGTTACTCGGGGGGGTACCTCATCGATGACAGCCGGGTCATCTTCGGCCCCTATGCGGATCCGCTGGACATGCCGATGCGCAACGTGGTCAACTATGCATCGGAATTCGGGGCCCACATGCAGTCTGCCGCGCTCTGCGCAACGTGCCACACCCTCTACACGCCGTATCTGGATGATGATGGGCAGATTGCAGGGACCTTCCCGGAACAGACGCCCTATCTGGAATGGCGGAGTAGCACGTTCGCGCGCGATGGGGTTCCATGCCAGTCCTGCCACATGCCCGAAGTGGATGAGCCGGTGCAGATTACGACCATCCCACCGGTTGCCCCGCTCCGCAGCCCGTTCTCTCAACACACTTTTGTGGGCGGCAATGCGTTCATGCTGCAGTTGATGCGCAACCATGGGTTGGAGTTGAATGTCACCGCCACGGAAGCGCAGTTTGACACGACGACGGCGTTGACCAGGGCGCAACTCGGGAAGCATGCCCTCGAGTTGACCGTCACACCATCCGTTGAAGAAGATCAACTCACGTTAGCTGTTGATCTTGTCAACCTGACCGGCCATAAATTCCCGACCGGATTTCCGAGCCGGCGTGTCTGGCTGCATGTGAGGGCGGCCGATGAGTCGGGGGAGACGGTCTTCCAGTCCGGCGCTTATGGTCCTGACGGGAAGATCAAGGGACTCGACGAAAACGCGGTGGAACCCCATCATACCGTGATCGAAACGGCCGATCTGGTGCAGATCTACGAAAGCCGGATGATTGACGTTAACGGGGATCCCACCCTCACGCTGCTCCGTGGCGCCGGATACGTCAAAGACAACCGGATTCCTCCCAGAGGATTCACTCGGGAGGCGGAGGCCTATGACGACATGGCGATCCGCGGCGCCGCTGAGTCAGACCCGGATTTCAACTACGCGGGAGAAATTGAGGGATCCGGGACGGATCGCGTCACCTATCGCTGGGACGTCGGCGGCTTGACCGGAATACTGGACGTTGTGGTATCCGTTCTCTACCAGAGCATCGCGCCCGTGTTCGTCGAACACTTTGACGCCGGTCAATCATCCGGCATTGACCGATTCCTGGCTCAATACAACGAAGCCGACAATACGCCGGAGATCGTTCAATCCACTGCCTTCCAGGTGGATCTGTCGACCGGAACAGCCGTTGATTTTCCGGCCGTGCCGCAGCAGGTCGGCAGACTTCAACCCTGCTATCCCAATCCATTTCGGAATACCCTGTTCATCCCCCTGGAGATGACGGGCACCATCGCCGAAGGGTCCCTGCAGGTCTTCGATATTCGAGGCCGTCTCGTCCGAGCGATTCCCATGGATTTCGGCAGGGCCGGGAAACAGATCGCGGTTTGGGACGGGTTGCGGGATGACGGGATACGGGCTGCGGCCGGGCCTTACTTCATTCGCCTGACGGTGGGCGACCGGAATGTCACCCAACTTGTTGCCAGGCTTCGCTAGCCTCGGGTGCAGGCGCTCTACCGATCGCTCTTCCGACCCCGTGCCGGGTCATGCCCCGACGAAACAGACCGGCCTGTCCCGCCGCGGGGAACACAGGGCGCCAGTTCGCCGTCGACAGGCCCGATTTCACAAGCAGGGGTCGTTCGTCCGACGCTTCTCGGATGAGCGGGGGCGGATTACGGAGTCTCGCACTCCATCCCCGGACCCGGCCGGACCGATCACGAACACGCACCGATACATCAACCTAATTTCCATGAAAACAAGAATTTCTATCGTGTCGATTCTTTTCGCCCTGTTGCTGACCATCCCCCTTGCGGCCCAGACCGAACCACCGGCCTCCGTGGAGACCCTGAAGCCCTTCTACCTGCGCGTGCAGGGCTTCATCGCGAAAGTCGCCGAGCAAGTCCCCGAGGAGACCTACTCCTTCCAACCCACGCCGGAGGTCAATACCCTCGGCCAGATGCTCGCGCACGTGGCAAGCGGCCAGTACATGATGTGCTCCATGGCGCTCGGCGAGGAGGATCCGAATACGGCCAACCTCGTGGAGACCGCCACGACAAAGGAGGCGATTCTCGAAGCCCTCGCCGGGTCGAATGAGGTGTGCAATCGTGCGTATGAGATGTCCGATGTGGATGCCGGCAAGACCATCCGTATGTTCGGTAACGAGGTGCCGGCTCTGGCGTCGCTGATCCTCAACTACGGACACGTTTACGAGCATTACGGCAACCTGGTGACCTACATGCGCATCAACGGGATGGTGCCGCCGTCCAGCCAGCGGGGCTAATCTCCGCCGTTCATCGGACGCATGAACAAGGTTTCTTGTAGTGCGAACCCACCCGGCCGGTCTGTGTCACGCAGATCGGCCGGTTTCATTTCACCCTGCGTGACATCCGCGGGGGCCGGATCGGAATCGGCCGGATCGGGCAGGCGGCGCAGCGTCGACGTGGCAGCTCGCCGGTGCAGGAACCATGGGGACGAGCGGGATCCCGGCATGCGCACTGCAGGCCTCTGCGGACAAGAGTACCGTATCTGCCGGGTCCTGCAAATAAGGGCCCCGCATGCCGGAGATCGGCGGTCATTTCGCCGATCGCAACCCTTCATGCAGCGTCCCGAGCAGCACCCCCGTCGTGTCGTGGTTGTAGTGCCAGAACATGACACCGCCCAGGCCCCGTTCTCGGACGAACTCGGCTTTCAGACGCAACGACTCGGGGTCGTCATACGTAATAAAGGTTAGGAGGCTGTCGTTCCAGAGGTAGGGCGCTTCGGCGGACTCATCCCATCTCCGCTCGAAGCCGTTCTTGTCGATGAAATCAGCGGCCATCGTGTGATAGGAATACGCGCGTTCCGTGTCGTACGGTTGATAGAGTCCGTACTGATCGCTCTGCGCTCCCGAGAAGGCCCTCCCGTAGAAGGCTACGCCGAGCACGACCTTGTCGGCCGGGACACCCTCCGTGATATGGTCCTCGGCGCCCTTGCGGGAATTCATCTCGGTGGCGCCGACGGCTGCTGAGGCGGAAAGGTTGGTGTGGTGGCCTGTGATGGGCGTCCAGGTTCCGTGAAAGTCATACGTCATGATATTCACGAAATCGAGGTTCCGCGCCACTTCGGCCATTTCGGTGTTGTTGAGATAATTTCGGCTCGGGTTGGAGGCAATCGTGAGGAGGTACGGGTCGGTACCTGCGCGTCCGTCCAACCGGCTCTGTTCATCGAGTTGACGGCGACACTCGGCCAGCATCAGGGTGAAATTCTCCTTGTCCTCCGCCCTGAATACGTTGTTATTGCCGATCTGGCCAGGGAACTCCCAGTCCAGGTCCACCCCGTCGAGTTCGTAGGTCTTCATGAACCGTACCGCACTGCGGGCAAACTTCTCGCGGGACTCGTCCGACAATGCCGCGTCGGAAAATCCTCCCGACCAACTCCATCCCCCCACGGAGATGAGGAGTTTCAGGTCGGGATTCCAGCGGCGCACGCGCTGCAGGGCGCGCAGACTGGCATCCTGTTCGGGACGTCCCAGCACCACTTCGCCGTCGATGATGTTGGCGAAGGAGTAGTTGAGGTGGGTGAGGCGGGCCGCTCCCGTACTGTCTATGGTTTCGTTGGCGTAGCCGACGATGCGGTAGGTGGGCCCAACCTCCTCCCGTCCGCAAGCGGCAAAAAGCAGGGATGCGACGGCGAGAAGCGCTGCCGGAATTCGGAGGTGGGATGGACGACTGTGCATGGTGATTCTCTTTGCAGCGTGGTGGGGGCCAGGGCACGCGACCTGAGGGCGCGTTGCAGCCGGGGTATTCAGAGGCAGACGAGGCAGAAGTACATCAAAGAGACGGATAACCGAGAAAGGGGTCAAGGGGATGGCGTACGGTTTCACGGAATTACCACGGGGCGAGTCCGTCGACCAGGCGGGGATGGAACCCCGAGCAGCATTCTGCCCACGTCGGACCTCACACGACCGGAGGGTACAAGAATCACTTTTGTTAAGAAAGGTTGAATCCCTCACGAGCGTGCTGACGTATATACACCAGCACTTTCCGTCCGGCAAGGTCGTTTTCTGTTCGCCGTACCTGTTCACCCCGATTTTCCTTTTGCAATGAAAAAACTCTACAAAGTCAGCCTGTTTCTCTTCGCTTCGTTCGTGCTGGTTGCCTCAAACGCGGCCCTGGGCCAGGCGAGCAAGGCGAGTGCGGACCGGGTCCAGATGGCCCTGATGAAGGCCGCAGAACCGCTGCAAGTGCTTCAGAAGCGTCATCTTCGAACGGCAGCTCTGCTTGCTCAGGTATCGGAGCGAAGCACGTTCACCTGGGAATCCGGTGACTGGCAGCCCGAAACCCGCACGGCGTTTTCCTTTGCCGGAGAGATCTCGGTGAGGGAGGAAACCGAGGAGTGGACCGGCAGTGCGTGGGTCAAGAGCGAGCTTTACGTATCGATGGTCTCCGGTGGCAAGGTAGTGGAGGAGACGTATTATGGATGGCCTCAGGGTGCCTCGGACTGGCTCCCCGAATTTCAAACGGTCATTGAGTATGGTGCGGGAGGCGACGTGCCCACAAAGGTTACCTACAGGGAGTGGAATGCCGAACTCGGTGCTTTTGTGGATGTGGACAGGACCACCTATACCATCGATTCCGGCGTGTGGACAGCCTACACGACAGAGCTCTTCGAGAACGGGGAATGGGTGTTGAGTGATCGCATGCTGGCCACCCAGGAAGGCAGCATGCTGACTCTGACCTTTCAGATCTGGGAAAGCGATGCATGGGTCAATCAAGACCGGTTTGTCTTTCCGGACTTCTCGCTTCAGCAGGTATGGCAGGGTGTCTCAGGCGAGAATGAAGTGTCGGAAGAGTTCTTCGAGGACTTCCTGGGATTCTGGAATACCAACTTCCTGATCCAGGAGTGGATCGACGGGGACTGGATGGATGTAACCCGCTTCGTGTCTGAGTCCGAAATCGATGGCGTTCGGCTCGTTCGGAGGATCGGCACCTATCAGGAGTGGGCGGAGGATTTTGAAGGAGGATTTTCGTGGGTCGATGCGCTCAGAACAACCACGGAATTCGAGCGGGTCGGAACGGTCGATCGGCCAACCATCAGCAAGACCGAATTTGCTGAAGAGGACGACGAGGGAGAAATGGGATGGCTCACCTGGTCCCAGTCATCGTACGAGTACGACAACGACGGCAATTTGAGCGTCGTCACCCAACAGGCAATTAGTTTCTTCACCTTCGTTCTCGAGAATTCCCGCCAGACTCGCTACAAGTGGGCAGGCGTCGGTACGGATGTCACGGCAGATCCGGTTCCGTCCCACTTCGGACTTCTCGCGGCCTACCCCAATCCGTTTAACCCCGCCACCCAGGTCACTTTCCGCCTCGAGGATGCGGCGACGGTGGCTGTTCGGGTTTTCGACATGATGGGCCGCGAAGTCGCGACGTTGGCGAATGGCCTCCGCACGGCGGGTGAACACACGGTTCGCTTCAGTGCAGATGGACTCGCGGGCGGGACGTATATGATCCGCCTCGAGGCTCCGGACTTCCAGCAGACGCGTTCCGTGGTCCTGCTGAAGTAATTTGCGCGGATTCTTTGATGGGTTGTGGAGGGCTCGCACCGACGGTGCGGGCCCTCCGCATGTGCAGAAGAGCCCGTGGGCGCTGCCCTTTGCCCGCCGACTGCGACCCGCGACCCACGACCCGCGACCCGCGACCCGCGACCCGCGACCCGCGACCCGCGACCCGCGACCC